>SIAR01000025.1 GCA_009691705.1 Phycisphaerales bacterium | reverse complement strand
AGGCGACGATTCAGAGACGGTTCGCGGCAAGCACCTGCGAGATCGCCCGTGCGCGCGGCGGAATAGTCTTCGACGCATTCGTTGTCAACGATGATATTAACCGTGCGACTGATGCAATCTGTGCGCTGGTCGCAGCGCGCATGGGGTGATGAGGCGCCTCACTGACGCTGCTACTTACCTGTCAATCGCTCCTGCATCCCGCAACTCAACGCCTCAAACACCGCCTGCGGTTCTGCCGTCGAGTCAATCACGAGATACATGCTCGGCTTGGCGCGCGCCTGCTCGAGATATCCCTCGCGCACCCGTCGGTGATAGGCGGCGTCTTTCTGTTCAATACGGTCGAGTGTCCGCGTCATGCGCCTCTGTGCCGTCGCCCAGTCCACATCGAAAATCACCACGAGATCTGGCCACCGTCCGCCAATGGCGATGTCGCCAACTGCCATGATGTCTTTCACCGCGACTCCGCCAGCGCTGCCTTGATAGGCGAGCGTCGAAGAGATGAATCGATCCGCAAGCACGAAGGCTCCCCGCGCGAGAGCAGGAAGAATGCGCTCTTCGACGAGTTGCGCGCGACTCGCCATGTAAAGAAGCATCTCGCAGCGCGTCACCATCTCGCAATTCGCTGGATCGAGCAAGACTTCCCGAATCTTCTCGCCGATCGAAGTGCCACCAGGCTCGCGCACTTCGACTGTCTCGACCGATGCAGCGCGCGCTAACTTTGCTAGCGAACGCAATTGCGTGCTCTTGCCGCTGCCATCGGGCCCGTCAAACACGACGAACTTTCCGGGAAGCAAGGATGCCCAGTTGGTTGCCATCGCTGGTTGCCTCATTGATTCGCCGAATCTGGCGCCGCCTCAGGTTGCCCAACGCCGATTATCGCGCTGCCGACCCGCACGATGTTCGCACCGGCGGCGATGGCATCCTCAAAGTCTCCACTCATTCCCATCGAAAGCAAATCGAAAGTCTTGCCTGCGATTCCGGTCTGGCGCACATCGCCGAAGAGTTCGTAGCCGCGATCGAAGGTCTTTCGCGCTTCACCGACCCCGCCTTCGAGTGGCGCCATGCACATGAGCCCGCGCACGCGCAGATTGACCATCGTGTCGAGTTGTTGCACAACGTGGCGCACCGCTGCGCCAGTGATGCCATGTTTCGACATCTCCCCCGAGACATTCACCTCGAGCAATACGTCGATCGGTTGCTCGCGTCGCGCGGCTTGCACATGAATCTCTTCCGCCAGCCGCAGACTGTCGACCGAGTGAATCAACCGCGCCAACTCAACTGCTTTGCGCACCTTATTGCGCTGGATCGAGCCAATCATGTGCCAGCGCACTTCGGGTGCACTGCCGCGCATTTCGCGCAGGCGCACGAGATGCTCGTCGATCTGCGCCGCACGCTGCATCAACAGTTGCACACGGCTCTCGGCAAAGTCTTGCTGTCCAAACGAAATGAGTTCGCGAATCTGCTCGGGAGTTGCCGTCTTGGTGACCACCACCAGCATGATGTGCTCGGGCTTGCGCCCCGCGGCAATCGCCGCCGTCGCTATGCGCTGTTTCACTGCGTCGTAGCGCTCTCGAAGTGTTCCATCCGTGGTGTCATTCATGGTTTGATTGCTGACTTCAGATCTGGCGACCGCATCCTGCATCGTCGTATTCTCCACTTGCCTAGCGTAGCGAAAAGCTTGATCGCCTATTCTGCAAAGTGTGAAACCAACTCTCACCAACACGCCATGTGTTCTGATTGTGCGCGATGGATGGGGGCGCAACCCGCATCCATCCCACGACCCATTCAATGCGATCAAGCTGGCGCATACCCCCGTCGACGAACGGCTCACGCGCGACTATCCATCGGTGCTGATTCGTACGAGCGGCGAAGATGTGGGATTGCCCGTCGGCGCGAATGGTCCCGTGATGGGCAATTCTGAGGTCGGCCATCAGAATATTGGCGCGGGGCGCATCGTCGATCAAGAGCTCATGCGCATCACCCGTGCAATTCGCTCTGGCGACTTTGCCGCGAACGCGACCTTGCGCGAGGCTTTCACGCGCGCCCAGGCGAGTGGACGCAAAGTGCACATAATGGGGCTCGTCAGCTCTGGCCAGGTGCACAGCGACCTCTTGCACCTCATCGCGATTCTCGAACTGGCGCATGCGCTGGGCTTTCCTGGCGATCGGCTCTTCGTGCATGCCTTCACCGATGGACGCGATTGTTCGCCACACTCGGCCGCTGGATTTATCGCAACACTCGAAGAGGCGCTCAAGAGGTACGGCGGTCAGATCGCGACTCTCATCGGCCGCTTCTTCGTGATGGACAGAGACGATCGGTGGGATCGCGTCAGCCAGGCGTGGGAGTGTTTGCTCGCGCGATCGACGCGCACTGCGGCCAGCGCCCAGGCTGCCCTCGCCGCACACGACAGTGCTCCTCCATCGGCATCGCAATCGAGCGAAGAGTTTGTGCCTCCCACGCGCATCGCAGGTGTTGATGGAGCAATTGCCGATGGTGACAGCGTGATCTTCTTCAACTACCGCGGCGACCGTCCCCGCGAGATCACCAAAGCATTCGTGTACGACGAGACAGCGTTTCGAGCGCTGCCCCGCGGCGCATTCGATCGCGGACGCGTACCGCGCGACTTGTACTTCTGCACGATGGCGCAGTACGAAGAGGGGTTGCCCGTGCACGTCATCTTCGGCCGTCCCGCGAAAATGGCTGACATCCTTGGCAGTTGGCTCGCAGACCATTCGATCGCCCAGTTTCGCTGCGCCGAGACTGAGAAGTTTCCGCACGTCACATTTTTCTTCAACGACTACCGCGAGCCGCCGTTTGCCGGCGAAACACGCTCGATCATTCCTAGCCCGCGCGATGTTGCGACGTACGACCTCAAGCCCGAGATGAGCGCCGCGGGAGTGCGTGACAGTGTGCTGGCGCGCATCGCCGCCGCCGATTGTGAAGAGGTCATCATCGTCAACTTCGCCAACGCCGACATGGTCGGTCACACGGGCAGCCTGCCCGCTGCGATTCAGGCGGTCGAGTGCGTCGACGGGTGTGTTGGTGCGATCGTTGCCGCGGTGCTCGCCCGCGGCGGATCGCTCATCGTCACCGCCGATCACGGAAATGTCGAGCAGATGTGCGATCCCATCACTGGCAAGCCGCACACCGCGCACACTAGTTTCGATGTGCCGCTGTTGGTCGTCGGCAGCGCGTTTGTTGGGCGCACTCTTCGCGCCGGTGGACGGCTTGGCGACATCGCTCCCACAATGCTTGAGATGATCGGTCTCGCGCAACCCGCAGCGATGACCGGTCGTTCGTTGTTGCCCTGACGCGCGTTCCTACACTCCCACCATATGGCCAAAACACCTGGCGTCTTCTGTCTCGAGGCGGATTGGTTCGGCTTGGTAAATCCGATGTCGATGCGTCCGGTGCTCGACCTTATGAAGAGCAGCGATGCGCGCATTCCGTATGTCTTGCGCGATGTTGCGACCCGCGCAGAAATTGAGTTTTATCTGCGCCGGTGGTTTCAGACGCGCTACAAGCAGTTTGATCTGCTCTGGTTTGCGATTCACTCGCGTCCAGCCGAGTTGCTGCCAGGAGATATGCGCGTTCCATTCGAACGCATCTCGCTGGACGATCTCGAAACATTGCTCGCCGGTCGCTGCCGCGGACGCATTGTGCATTTTTCTGGCTGCCGCTTTCTCAAAGTTCCCCCAGCGCGGCTCACCCAGTTTCTCAAACGCACCGGGGCGCTTTGCATCAGCGGATTCATCGGCGAAGTGCCTTGGCTCGAAGCGACAATCTTTGAAGCGTATTGGCTCACGATGCTGCACTACGAGAAGCGCAATAGCGTCGGAGTCAAGGCGGCCCTACGACTCATGCGCCGCGAGCAAAAACCGCTCTGCCGCAAGTTTGGATTCGTCGCGCGTGTGCGAGGGTGACGCAGAGGCGTGATCGCTCGTCGAGCGACTATGCTTGAACGACTCCATGCTTCCCGTGATCGCTATCGTCGGACGCCCAAATGTGGGCAAATCAAGTCTGTTCAACCGCATTGCGGGCGAACGCATTTCGATCGTTGACCCCACACCCGGCGTCACGCGCGATCGCATTTCGACAGTGATCACCATCGCTCCTCCGGGCGATGCTGAGGATGACGCCCTTCCGCGCGCCGCCGAACTCTGCGACACCGGCGGATTCGGCATCTACACCGCCGAAGGAAAGCGATACGACGATGCGGGCAAAGACCTCTCATTACTCGCTCCAGACATCGAACAGCAGATTCTCGCTGCCGTCGAAGGGGCGACGATTGTGCTCTTCACAGTAGACGCGCAGTCCGGCATCACCGCCCTCGACGAGCGCATCGCCCAGCTGCTGCGCCGCGGCGGAAACACTGACCGCGTCATGCAGGTCGCGAACAAAGTCGATGGCCCATCTTGGGAGATGCACGCCGCCGAGGCGTCAGCGCTCGGATTCGGCGACACCTATGGCGTGTCGACGAAGTCTGGCATGGGAATGCGCACGCTCATCGAAGAAATCTGGCAACGACTTGGATCGCGTCCGCAAGAGACGGTTGTCTCGCCAGAGATGAAAGTTGCAATCGTTGGACGGCGCAACGCCGGCAAGAGCAGCCTTGTGAATGCGCTCGCGGGTGCGCCGCGCGTCATCGTGAGTGAGATCGCTGGAACGACGCGCGACTCAGTCGATGTGCGGTTCGAGTCAGAGGGACGCACGTATATCGCCATCGACACCGCCGGCATTCGCAAGCGCAAATCGTGGGCGGACGACGTCGAGTTCTATTCGCACAACCGCACCGAAGTAGCGATCCGTCGCGCCGATGTCGCGCTCTTGCTGCTCGACGCAACAGAGCCTGTTTCGCAGGTCGAAAAACAACTGGCCGGCAACCTCATCGAGGCCTTCAAGCCAACCGTGATCGTCGTCAACAAGTGGGATCTCGTTGCCGCAGGACGCACGACGTCGGACTACCTCGCCTACCTTACGCAGGAACTGCCGATGCTCAACTTCGCGCCGATTGTCTTCGTGAGTGCCAAGAAGGGCGACAACATCAACGATGCAATCTCGATGGCATTCAACTTGCACACCCAAGCGAGCCATCGCGAGACCACGGGCAAGCTCAACGCGCTTGTTCAAAGGGTTCTCACCGACCGCGGACCCTCCTCGCGGCTCGGCACACTCGCTAAGGTCTATTACATTTCGCAGATCGAAACGAATCCTCCCACGATCGCGATGGTCGTGAACAGGCCCGCGCTGTTTGAGGGGTCATACGAACGCTATCTGCTCAATCGGTTGCGCGAAGAAGTGCCGTACAGCGAAGTACCGATCAAACTCATCTTCAGCGAGCGCAAGCGCGATCCAGATGACATGCACCAAAGGCGCGCCGCGCGCAAGTAAAAACCGTGTCGATCCATCCACTACCAATCTTTGAACGCGATGCAGACTCGAGTTTTCGCACACTCGAAACCGACGCTGAGATCTACGCGAAACTGAAGGCTCCAACATCGATCGTGGTTCGGGGGGGTCGCATGAAGTGGGTCGCTGAATTGCCATACCAAGGCAATGCAAAGCCTGGATGCGGCACGAAGTTGGTGGCGCACACGCACCGCGGCACTGAAATCGTTGAGATGCTCACCACGGCCTGCGCGAACTCGGGATGCTCCAAGAGCGTCTCGCGGCAAGAAATGCTTGAATACATCGAGAATTCAGGGGGCAAGGACTACCCGTTTCACAATGAGGGACGCATCGAGCGCATCGCGACCGCCCAAGACCTCGCCCATTGGAATGGCGTGCAATCTGAAGCGGCGGCGCTGGGACCATCGGTAAAGGTGTTGCTGCAAGCAAGCGGACTTGCCATGAAATTCGTCGCGGTCGAGCCACTTTTCGGTGGTGAAATGCTCACGATCTACTACCTCAGCGAAGAGCGGGTCGATTTTCGCGAACTGCTCAAGACACTTGCGTCGCAACTTTCGACCCGCATCGAACTTCGCCAGGTTGGGGCGCGCGACGAGGCGCGACTAGTTGCCGACTACGAAAAGTGCGGACAGCACTGCTGCTGCAAGAACTTCCTCAAGGTGCTCAAGCCGATCTCGATGAAGAGCGCAAAGTTGCAGAAGGCGACGCTCGATCCAATGAAAATCTCTGGGCGGTGTGGACGGCTGATGTGTTGTCTGCGATACGAAGATGAGACCTATGAGTCGCTCGCGAAGCGTGTGCCCAAGGTAAAAGCGCGCGTGCAGACTCCAGACGGGGCGGGTGTCGTGATCGAAGCACGCATCCTGGTTCAACTCGTGCTCGTGCGCCTCGACGGCAACAAAGGTGAGTACGCCTTTCCTGTCGAAGATGTCACGGTGATTCCGCGCGTCGACCAACCGCCCAGCAACAATCCTTCGTTGTAGGATTCGCCGCCAATGAACACCACCCGCGCGCATCAGAGTGCGCCACAGACAACGAGTGGTGTGATCGACACCTTGCAATCACTCATCGTCGCGTTCGTCTTCGCGATGGCATTTCGCGGATTCATCCTGGAAGGGTTTGTGATTCCTACCGGCTCGATGGCGCCGACCTTGATGGGCGCGCACGTGCGGTTGCATACTCCCGCGACTGGGTATGAGTATGCGGCCGATAGTGCAGAGGTGCTCGAAGTGCAACGACGGCAACTGCGCGGAGAGCGTCCGATCTTTGATCCGATGCTCAGTCGTCAGTATCCGGTGCTGTCAGTACCGAATGATGCGCTCGCGAGTGAGATTCGCATGGGTGATCGCGTGCTGGTCTTGAAGTATCTCGAGCCATTCACTGCCCCCAAACGCTGGGATGTTGTCGTGTTCAAGAATCCGATCGATCCCGTTGGTGATGCCGTCTACTACATCAAACGATTGGTCGGAATGCCCAATGAGACATTGCTAGTTTCGGACGGAGACATCTTTACAGGATCGCCCACCGCCACTGCCGACGAACTTCTCATCGAACGCAAGCCCGAGTACATCCAGCGGGCCGTGTGGCAACCTGTGTATGACAGCGACTACCAACCAGTTGACATCGCGCGTCTCGAAACGGCGCTGCGGCAGCGTTGGGTTGGTTCGCCTTGGAAACCGAGCGATGGATGGGATGTGCGCGGTGATCGCGCATGGAGTTGGACCAAGGCAACGCCGGCATCATTGACCTGGTCGAACGATGTTCTGTCACTCGACGATTGGAATGCTTACAACGTGTATCGACGCGACATTCCGCTCTTTCCAACTGCAGATCTCAGCATCGCAGCGGCGATCGATGTGGCTGACCCCGCAACATTTCACACTAAGCTCACGCTGGCTGCGCGCGGTCTTCTATATCACTTCGAAATCGGAAGTGGTCAAGTGCGACTCGCGATCGAAGAGGCTGAGTCGCACGCCGCTGTTGCCAGCACATCTGTTGCGTGCGAGATTCCTGCCGACGAACCCTTCTTGCTCGAGCTCTGGCATGTCGACCAAGAGATGTCGGTGTTTATTGATGGATCGCGCGTCGCAAGACTCGACTACGACCTCGGCGGTCCAATCAAACGATTGCTCGCATCGCACTTTGGACGCACGCTCGAACAGGTGCTCGCTAACCCCGTCGGCCAACGCCCAACTCCCACTGCGCTGCACTGGACCTTCAATGGATCGCCTTTCGTCCTGCGAAAAGTTGCAGTGAAGCGTGATCTTTACTACCGACCTGACTTTCTCAGCGCGAACAATCAGTTTGCTTCGAACGGACCAGCAATCACAGGACTCGCCTTCGCCACTGACCCAACCCGACTCGCGCGCATTGACGGGGGTGAGTATGTGATGTTCGGCGACAACAGTGGCGCGAGCAAAGACTCGCGACTTTGGGGACGCCCCCATCCGCTCGTCACGCAAGAGCTCGGCAACGATCATCCGTTTGTTGTTCCGCGCGAGATGGTGATCGGCAAGGCGTGGTCGGTGTACTTCCCGGCACCGATGCCGATGAACCTAGGAGGTCGGGCGTTCATTCCCGACTTCGGTCGCCTGAGATTCATCCGCTAATGACTCAACCTGTTGCCCCGCTGCCACTGCGGCTATCTGTCGCATCAGCCGATGGCCTGCTGCTGCTCTGCGCCGTACTGTGGGGAATCGGATTTGTTGCGCAGCGCATTGCCACGCAGCAGATGGGCGACACGCCATTCACTTTCAACGCCGCGCGGTTTCTCATTGGCGCAGTGATCTTGCTGCCATTTGTCATTCGCAGAGGCGAGGCACGCACGCTGACCACGCTGGTCGGGGGAGTAGCTGCATCGATCGCACTGCTCACGGCTGCATCGTTGCAACAGAAGGCGATGGCGACAGTCACCGCGGGCACCGCAGGATTCATCACCGGCACGTATGTGTTGTGGGTGCCACTCTTGGGATTACTTCTCGGTCAACGCGTGCTCGCGCGCGTCTGGGTCGGCGTTGCGCTCACCATCGTTGGACTTTGGTTTCTCGTCATTCGCGACACGGTCGAGGTTCAATCGGACGATCTCTATCTCATGGGATGCGCTCTCGCGTGGGCCTGCCATGTGCACGTGATTGGATGGGCTGTTCGTCGCGGCGATCCTCTTGGCATTGCCGTCGTTCAGTTCGCGGTCACCGGAGTTCTATCGGCTGTGATTGCTCTAAGCATCGAACCGGTCTCAGTCGACTTGCTCTGCGCAGGATGGGGCTCGATTCTCTTCTCGGCACTCTTTGCCATCGCCATTGCGTTCACCCTGCAAGCACTCGCGCAGACATCGGCGCCACCATCGCACGCTGCGGTGATCTTGTCGCTTGAGGCGCTCTTCGCAGAGATTTCAGGATCGCTCTGGATGAATGAGTCGTTCGATCCGCGCAAGTGGTTCGGCGCGTTGCTCATGCTCGGCGGAGCGCTTGTTGCAACCGTTACTGGATTCCGCCGGCCCCTTCGCGAATCGGTTCGCCCGCAGCCACCGGCAGCGGATTGATTCCGAATCTCTTCTCGATCATCACTCGTTCGAGGCGTTTGTAGGCGGCGAATCCACTCGGCCACACGGCAACCTCGGCCCGGAAGGTGTCGGGAGTTTTTGCGCCAAACAGCTGTGCTATCGCCAACCGCGCCGAAGCTTCGTCGGTGACTGGGATGCCAACCCCCACTGGCTCAGCAATCTCTTGTCCCTTGCCAACGAGTGTTGCGATGCTCACTCGGCCGTCGGCGCAGAGGATGAGGACTGCCTTGCGCCCATCTGCGCGCAACCGAGCAACGCGCACAAACTGCGTCATTGTCAGCTGTTTCTTGCGCTCATCATCGAGCCGCGCAAGTTGCGCCGCGAGGTTGTTGCGCTTCTCTACCGAAGCGACGAGTGCAACGCCGCTTGCAGCCAGCCGTGCACGCGCCTGCTTCTCAGCTTCGACCTCCGCGAGTTTCTTGGTGCGCATCGTGTCAAGCGCACCAAGCAACTCTTTCCTCCGACGAACGCTCTCAGGATCGCCCGACGGTGGCAGCGCTGAGAGCGCGGCGAGCACTGCTGTCAGTTGCGCCTCCGTGCGAGCGGCCTGTGCGTCAAGTGCCTTCGTCTCAGCCGCTATTTGCTCGGGATCCATTCGCTTCTGATCCCCATCGGGGCTCTTCGCGAACACAACCACGCAGAGCAAGATGAACAGAATCACGCCGAGCGCGTTGCAGAGCGCATCAAGAAAGAGTTCGAATGCGTCAGTCGTCGCCGCTCCCTTCCGTCGGCGACGCCGCCTGCTTCTGCGCCGCATGATCATGGCAGTGACTCCGGTGGCAGATCAAAGAACCCGCCATCGTGGGCATCCCAGATTTGCCATCCAATCTCGTAGCCCTGCGCTCGAACAAGATCGCGCAACCCATTCGACAGCGTCACTGAATCGTCGCGCACGATCAGCATGACATACCAGTTCGAACTCGGGTGCGACCTGAGCAGTGGTTCAAGTGCGATCGCTTCGGGCGCCGCCCCCGCAACGGGGGTGCTCGCAGCCCAGACGCGTAGTGCAGTTGTGACGCTGGCATCGCGCACTGTCGCGACTTGCTTGGGGGTTCCCATTTCATCAAGTTCGCCAACGCGAATCTCTGTTGGCGTCACTTCGAACAAGAGCGGACGCAGTTGCTCGCGATCACCCGCTTGGTATTGCACGCGGGCCCGAAGCGACTTGTCGCCGAGGTCTTGTTTGATCGCGAGCACTTTTTCACTGGCGCGCTCGCAGTCCCGATTTATCAAGACCGTTTGATCTTCTTGGCGCTGCGCATCGCCATTTGCCGAATCACGCAGCCGTTCGATCGCAATGACTCCCTCGCGCGCTTTCGCGACGAGTTTCTCGAGACGCTCCAACTGATCGGCACTCACTTGGGGACGCGCCTTCGCCTCTGCGAGCGCCGCACTCGCTGCTTCAAGCCCTTTCTGAGCCTCGGCCACCCGCGCCCGTGCTCCGTCAAGACCCTGTCGCAGTTGCTGTGATTGCCCAGGATTGCGCGCGCTAGTGGGAATATCGCCAAGAGGATCGAGCGCCAATATCAGCGCGACCAGAATCATGATGCCAGTGACACACGCCATGATGTCCTGAAACGAAAAGAAGGACATTGGCGAGACTCCATCGTGCTTCGACATGGTGGGCAGCTCGGTGCGATTACCAGTTGGTCAGTTTCAAACGGCTCACGATGTGATCGTTGCAGTACTGCGTGCAGTCATCCAAGAGGTCTTCTTCTAGTTTGTAGACGAAGGTTGTGAAGAGTTGCACGCCGACTGCTGCGACGAGCGCAACGAGCGTTGTGTTGAACGCCGTGGCTAGTCCACCCACGACCGGAGCGAGTTTCTCACGAATAGATCCCGCGTTTGTAGCCGCGGACCCTGCGGCAACCTCGCCACCCGAAATCACATCGGTGAAATTGCCGATGGCGATGCCGAGTCCGAGCACTGTGCCGATAAATCCGAGCACGGGAATCGTCCAGATGAGCGCACGAATCGCCGTGTATGACGAGTCAACCGTGCTCGAGTCGCTATCCGCTTGGGCATCGAGCACTGCGCCGACATCGCGCACCTCACCAATGTTGCCAAGATTCGAGAGTGCCATTGAGACGCGGTTGAAGAGCAGGAACTCTTTGGGACGGCTCACCCGTTGTTTGATGCGCGCCAAGATGTCGCCCGATGTTCCTGGCGAGAGCACGAAGTCGCCGCGACGGGGAAAGATGTCATGAATCTCGAGCGCGCGCCGCTGCACGCGAATCTTGAATAGTTTGGCGACCAAGATGCACAGACACCACCAAGTAAACAGTATGCAGAACCAATTCGTTTGCCATCCGCTCGCGATGACGTTCTCGAAGTAAGTGCCCTTGAATGGACTCAGCGCGAGCCACGTCAGCACGGTGAGCACGAGCGCGATACCAAACCAGAATGGGCCGTGTGTGCGGGTGTAGCGACCGGTTGTAAATCCGATCATGCATTCGAGGTCTCCACTGCGCGCGTCGATGGGAGTTGAGTGGGTGGAGTCGCTGGTGGTGGTCATAGTGCAATGTCCTCTGAATTGAGCGCGTTCATATCGGGCGCGGGTGGGGTTGGATGTTGAACGTAGCGAAGTTCACAGTAGGAAACGTATGCGCAGAGCGATGTGAGCGCTGTCACGCAGATGGCCCGCACAGCCTCGAAGAGCGCCATACGCGGTGCTCCCAGCAAGTGCGCGGTGATTGATTCTGCGAGCAGAGCCAGAACGACCGCAATAATTGTGCCAAGCGACAACCAGAGAATGAGCGTTCGCTTGGGCGACTCTCCACCTGCGAGCACCGCGGCGACAGCACACAACGCGCTTGCGACCAGGGCGAAGAACGCCGCCACCGAAAACGGAACACCCTTGATCACCACAGCGACGATCGCGACAAGCATGGTGGTCACGGCGAGCGAGAACCCAACTGCTGTTTCGGTCAGGGTGAGCGCTGGTTCTCGTGCCCCCGCTGGTTGTGAACATGGACCATACAGAATCGCATCAACAACCCGCACTGCAAACACTGCGAGCAGTAGTGTCGTGCCAGCGATGAATCCACTGGCGGTGCCGGCCCAGACTGTCACTGTGCAGGTGGCGACTGCGAGCACTCCGACCACAAGTCCACCGACTGCGCGCGCGTTGCCTCGCGCCAGCGTGCCAATGCCGATCGCGATCGCTGCGATGAGCAGCATCAGAAGCCAGAGTGATCCAAGCAACACTCCGCGCCATCCAAAGAACTCACTGAGTTGCACGAGATCCCAGGCGCGAAGTGCCTCTGCTGATTGTCGCGCCGTTGGGAGCAGAGCAGCGACTGCGATCACAGTCCACGCTGGTACGAGAATCCATTGGGCTCGCACCATTGCCATGCCTGGCAGCGAAACCTGAAACATGCCGTTCTCTGCACCGTCATCCGGAAAGTCGATTGAGAGCGCATCTTCGACGGGAGCCAATGCGAGAACGTCTGTGCACACACTGCCATTACTGCGAAAAATCTCAGACACCTTCGCCGCAACGACCCAGCGCGTTCGATCGCGTGAGACCATGTGTACGCGCGAGAGTGCTCCGCGCGCGGCACGCAAGCGCACTTCACTCAGCGAGAGTGGACCCTCTGTGCGCGTGCCAAGTCGAACCCAGTACGTCGGTTCGCTCACTTAGTTTCCGTGGTGAGTGGTGTGGGACCATCGGTCCATGATCCAGCGAAGATGACGGCGCCACTGGGCAGTGTGCGCTCTGAACCGTTGAAGCGCGGCGAACCGTCGGCTTGTACCGAACCAACTTCGACCACGCGCGGAGGCGATGCGCTCGGTGCGGCAACTGCGTACAACTTCTCGCCCACCTTTGTCTTCGCACCCGCGGCGAAAATCACGCGGACTGGGTCGACCGTTCGATCGAGAATGCCGACCGATCGCAGTTTGCTCGCCAGCCACTGGGTGAGCTGTGATGTCAGCGACGACTGGTTCTTCACCCAATCTGCCAACGGCAGTGATTTCACGAGCAATTCTTGAATGCGCTTGTATTCGACTCGGCGGGTTGGATTGCCCGGCGCCAGCCAATCGATGCCGACGAGATCTTCCTCGACAAGAAAGGCCAGCGCGCGGTCGATCGCTGGGGCGTGCTGCGGCAAACTGGCCCGCATCTCGCCGAGCAGTCCACCGATGAGGTACGCACGAGCGACAGGATCGACCGCCGCGTCATCGCGAATCATGCGGATGACCTCGATGGCACCCTCGGCGGTGGTCGTCGCATTCACTCCGCGAATCAGTGGCAGTAATCGGGCGCGCAGTTTTGCCTGCGGGCTCTCGCCCTGCGACTTGATTCGCTTGCGCTCGATGCGCACTGGTCCACGCTTCTCATCGGCCCAACTCAACACCACTTGATAGACATCTACGCCTGCGGTCGCACTCGGCTTGGGAAGATCGCCTGGCAAGAAGTAATAGCGCTCGCCGGTGTCTAGCTCGACCATGTTCATGTCCATTGGAGTCCATGTGCGAAGAATGTTGTTGAGCCAATCGGTCCATCCCTTGCTGTCTGAGAGGAGTTCGCCGTACGCGCGAATCGATCCATCCAAGAGGCTCGCGCGATAACTGGACCGAAAGCCCTCAAGCCCCTGCCGAATCGCGGCGCGGTCTTGGGCGAGTTGCGGAAATGGCACGCGCGTCAACGTCGGTGCGAGCGCAAGCCACGCGAGTACTGGTCGCCATGACTTTCCTTGACTCGCCGCCTCACGAAAGTCACTGGCATAGGGTGAGTCGGGATGGGTTTCTGCATACTCGCCGAGCAGCCCTTCAAGCCGATTGGGATCACCCGACGCATTGACCAGTTTCGCAAGAGCGGCGGCTGCTTCTGCTTCATTGATCGCGCGCTGCGATTCGTGATTGGCAAGTTCGCGCGATCCCTCGAGCCGACTTCGCTGCATATCAAAGGCGGCGCGCGCCTCTTTGCCGATTGCTGTTGATGATCCAATGTTCGCTGCGAGTATCTCTATTCGCTCGAGTTGCGCGCCCGCCTCTTTGCTCTGCGGCGCGAGCGCCGAGAGTGCGTCTATTTGCGCCGCCATGCTCTTGACCTGCGCCAAAAATGCGCCGTCGCGGGCCTGTTGCGTGCGAACATCAGCAGCGGCTCGGGCATCACGCCATACCTGCACCCGCTCGCGCTGCGCATCGAGGCGGGCGAGTTGCGCTGCAGAATCGATCGCATCGGAGCGCCCGCTAGCAACCGTTGGATCACCAGCGGCGGCGAATGCCGACTCGAACCGAGCATCTTGCTCGATGTCTTTCTCTTGCGCCTGCGCAAGACGCGCCTGCGCTGCGAGCACGCGCTCGTCTTGGTCGAATCCATCCACAGCAATTCGCGATTGTTCGAGAAGGCGCCCGCACTCGCCGGCATCGCCCCGTTCGACTGCCGCCGAGAATGCTTGCGCGAATTGGCTTTGCTTCTGTCGATCGAGGTAATCGCGCGTCAGCCAGACCGCTGTCGCAAGCACGGCAACGGCCACTGCACCGCCCCCAACGAACTTCATCGTGCGCCTCACACGCACGCGCGTTGTGTGCTCATCGACGCGGCGCTGGGCAAGTTCACGCAACTCGCTGGGAACACCGCCAGGCATGCGCTCTGCCTGCACCAATCGCGCCTGAATGTCGTCTGCGCAAGCCGATCCATCGACCGCGACCCGCTCGAGTCCATCCATTTGTGACCGCGTTTCATTCGCGATCTGCATCTCGGCCTCGCGCGAAACCATCCAATCAACGATGGGCCCAACCATAGTGGATGGCCCCTCGGGCAGCGTCGCACCGCCGCGCGCCGCGATCGCGCCGAGTCGATCCCACTCTTGAAGACCGGCCCGCACACCCTCGAATGACTCTGCCATGTAGTTCGCATACATCTCCTGCGAGACAGCCACTGCGCGCACTGCCGCCTGAGCTGCCTGCGCACTCCAGAGTTCTCTCTCGCATCGATCGGCAGACTTCTGCGCATCGCGACGTACCCAATCCTCGCGGCGCAGAGTCTCAACGATCTCTTGAGCCTCCTCGAGCCGTTCGTGCTTGATCGCCGCGGCAAACGTTGAACGTAACTCCTGTATCGAGTCGATCTCGAAACGCTCAACATCCTCACTCCACATCGGATTCGCTGCGTCGCGCTTGGCGATCAAGCGCAACGTGCGAAGACGCTGGTAGGCGGGGGCGAGTGCAAGATTCTGCTGGCGAAAGATCGCGTGCAACTCATCGAATCGATCGGCTAGCAGTGCGTTGAGCGCCTCTTGCACCTCGGCGATGGTCTCCTCAGAAATGCGCGGCGGAACAGTGAGTTGATTCGCCTTGCAGAACTCTCGCCACTTATCTGCAGCCGGAGTCGCAAAGAGTGTCGCGGTCTCAATGAGTGGTGGCCGTGCCTCGGCGATCGACCGAACTTCCAGGCGCAATCCGCGCCGTGCACAATCGGTGGCCTGGCCGAGTCGCGCGCGAATCTCGCCCGTAGCTTCGGTGTATTGCATCGCGATCTGCTCGACCGCAGCGCGTTCACTGATACCGCGTTCGAGGACGCGCTCAGCAAGGGCAAGGACTTCTCGGGGGCGTGGCATAGATCAGTCTCCTATCGTGGCGGTCACCATTGCGTAGACACGGCCGCTCGCCGCATCGGTCGCGCGAATGCGCAGCACAGCTTTTAAGTGTGGAAGTCGGTCTGCTTCGACTTGACTCTTGAGTGCGGCGATCTTCACTTCCGTCGCGGCATCTTCTGTCTCGAGAATCTTGCGCTGCCGCTCGGGCAGCGAATTCGCTAGTTTCTTGTTCTCTTGCAGCTGTTTTGTTAGTTCTCGCAACTCGATCAGTCGCGGTGAATATTGTTGCACTGTGCACTTGCCGGCGACCACTGTCATCCGAAACAGGTTTCCATCGATCGTGCCCATGGCAAGACCGGGCTGCGCCGAACTGCTCACCCATGCGCCGCCAGAGATTCGCTCAATCGAGACGATCGCTGTGTCTGGAATCGTCGCTGCGTCAACCGATCCCATCAGGATGCCATCTGCCTGCATCGTCACGGCACACGCGAGTTCGCTTGGCGGCGGGCAGAGCACGACTAAGCGTCCATCGGCTAGTGTCGCGATGAATGCACTCGATGAGAGAAAGTGACGCAGTTTCTTCACCCCATCGCCCACGTCTTTGCTCGGAAATGTGTTCCACGACCAGGTGAGCGCGGCGCCATCCCATGAAAATGATCCAGCATCGACGGGCTTCTTGCCCGTGTTTCGTTTCATTCGCAGCGTCAGTGCGTGATCGCCCGCATCGAAAGCGAAAGACTCATTTGGGCTGATCTCTGGGTAAACAACGATTTTTGTGATCTCTCCTGGCAACGATCCGCACGAAACATTTGCGGATGAGACCTGCTTGAACCCATCGATGACAACGTCGAAGACGCGCGTCGGAATCACGTGCACCGTCGGCAGCACCGGGTCATCGAAGGCGGCATAGGCAACGGCCCGAACAGCGGCAGATGGCTCTGCCAACAACATTGCGCCGAGCACGATCCACACGCGAGCAGTTGTCATGGCGTCGTCCCCTTCAGCTCTGGAAACTCGGGGGGGCGAATCGTGATGCGAGTTGGAATCCCCTGCTCGCTACCAACGAGCACTTCCCACGAATCGAGAGCGCGCGCCTTCACCCTCGCAGATTCGTAATCCGTTCGAGCAGCCGCAAGCGATTCTTTCGCGGTGAGTTCTGCGGTGCCTGCCGCCACAGCACGTGCCTTTGCATTGGCGGTGACGTCACCGCTGGCTGCGGTGAGTTCAGTCTGGGCATCCCGCCACGTCTTCTGCGCACTCTCAATCGCCTCTCGCCGCGCGCGTGGATCAAGCGCCGCGTTGAGCAGAAACTTGAGCGTGCACTTCGTTCCAATTCTCGAGAGGGTGAGCGTGCCAAGCTCAACGCGTTCGCCACGCGCCGTGACTTCGACCGTGACCTCGCGATCGACCTGCGTCGAGTCATCCCAAGCGATCCACTCGCGCCCATTCAGCGCATACTGCCACGGGGCGGTGGGGACCGCGATGGGCACCACTTGCGGCGCAGAACCTATGGTTGTCGTGGTTAGTTTCTCAGAGGTGCACCACACGCTTGAGCCGTCTGCAAACGTCGCAACCAAGGGAACCTGCCCGAGTGCGGCGTTGGCTTGGGTGAGAAGGTTCGGATGTGTTCGCACCATTTCGCTATCGGCGCACCAACTGAATCTCGCTCGGGATGCATCGCTGCTGATCGTGGCAATCGTCCGCACGACACTAGATTTATCTTGGCGCACGAACGAGTGGTCATCTGGAAACTCGAACTCGCCAACGCGGTTGCGCGGCGTGATTGCCCAAGCGAATGACTCTATCTGCGCCGCGCCATTCGCGATGCCGATATCGACGGTCGCTGATCCAGACCAAGACCCATCTATCACCTTTCCAGGACCGGGAAACTTGATGACCTTCCATGCAGCGGAATCGGATGGCATCGTTGATGGGGCAGTCTGGCCACTCGCTTCGGTCGCTCCGTCCGCTGCGATAGATGTGGTCGATGTGGTCGCCGTGGTCGCCGTGGTCGCCGTGATCTTCACGCGCGCTGACTCTGGCGTTGGTTGCGCGGGTGGCTCTTCTTGAGGCAGCGGCAAGCCTTCAGCCTCTGCACCAGAGTCAGGCAGTTGCACTGAACTTGAACTTGAACTTGAACTTGGATTTGGATTTGGATTTGGATTTGGCGGTGCGGCTGGCGTGGTGATCGCGGGATCAGTTGAGTTCTGTTGTGCTGGTTCATCTGTTGCAGTGGCTCGCAGTGAATACCAATAGAGCACCCCCGCACAAGTAATCAACAACAAGAGCCCCGCCGCCACTCCCGCAATCCACAGAATGATCTTGCGCACTTCTGCTTGATGGTCGGGCACATACTCCACTCCAAAAACGACCGGCGGTTCTTCGACTGGTGGCTGGGGCGATCGCCTGCGAGGCTGCGCAGACGTTGCCGCTGTGGTTACTGCTGCGGCAGCACGGCGCGCATTCTGCGGTTGTGCGCCACCACTCGAAGTCGCGGCGCCACTCGGCGCTGTTGCCTGTCCTCGTCGCGCGCGATCTATAAATGTTCCCGTGTGCGTGCACGGATTACGCGCGCAGAGATCGACGAGTGTTCCACCGCCTGACCGAGCCGCAGAAGCAGCTTCGGTTCCATCGAGACAGAAACGCCAAGCACAGCGCGTGCCCGCCATCGGCTGCATGAAGTATGTCGTAAAAGTTACGCGCCAACGCCAGTGGATGGGCAGCAACGCCAATGCTTCGCCGACCAGCTTGATCACTGGAGTCCCAACCGGATAGACAATCGAGCACGACTTCGATGGATCGATCATCACAACATTTGCGATGACTCCAGCCCAACCAGCATCGCCGCACACTGCATCCCACGTTTCACAGCGATCACTTGTGGGGGCGGTCGCCGCGGGCAACGCGCGCTCAGCATCGATCAACCGTGGTTCACCAATCCACTCATTGGCCATCATCCCAGGTTGCGCGATCACCCACGCCGGTCCCGCCTCGATCAACTCGTCGGCGCGCAGCAAAAGATGATGGGCAAACTTGTTGTTTCGCAGCGTGTGATCTGGTGCTGTTGGACCAACCGCCGAGAGCACATGCCGCTCAACTCCTCCGGCATCGACTATCCAGTGCGACCATGCGATGGGAGCGGCTTCGATTGAAGCGCCATCGTGCGGAGGCCGATATCCCGAAAGTGCCTCGAGTCGCGGCACAAATGGGGCAGGAAAACCGCGGGTCATCGCCACAGTGCAGAATCCGCTCGTCTGCGGCTTCAGTCCCCTTGGGGCCGATGTATAGAACAGTTCAAACGCCATCGGTGTTGCGTATCTCAGAGGTGCGCGCGCTCGACTCGCGGGTCGATCCCACAACATTCTTCCATCGCGAGAACTCATAAATGAATGGAACGGTCACCCACCAGGGATCGATCTTGGATGCCTTAACTTTCAACATTCCGCTAGAACTTTCAATCTGGGGCGAGACACCCGTTGCGCTCACTGGTACATAGAGCACCCGCAGCGCGGTATCGCGCACCGCCGAGATGAACTCCGGAACGATTTCGGTCAGCAGCGACTCAAGAAGATCGCTCACCCGCTCGACGCGCCCCTTGTCAACGACTCCCAACATCCCACCATCATCGCGTTGGTCGATGAGATATGGATCACTGCGAATGTCCTCTCCCGACAGCAAACTCTCCCAGATGTCGCTCTTGGTGACGACGATCGTCAGTGGTTGTCGCAACTTCTCGTCGGCTGGCATGCCGGAGTGCAAACGCACGCGCGATGCCATCTCGAGCAAGACAACGTCTTGACGAAATGCACGCGCCAACTGTCCGAGTTGTGGATCGCTGCTGAGTCCTCGCAACCGCGCTCGAAAACGGGCGTCCTGCGTTGGGTCAAAGACGAACATGAGATTCTTCGATCGCGCGAGATGCTGTGTCGTTGGCGAAAGCGGACTCTCCGATCCCGGCAAGAAATGTTCGCCGGCGTTGTCGTAGAGGCAGAGCACCTCAGTCAACTTCGCCGCCCCGCGCGCATTGACATGCTGCGAGGTCGGACGAATGGTGAAGAGATAAGGCTGTGGAAGAATTGTGGCCTGACCTGGTTCTAGTTGCACGCTGTCGTATGCCGAGCCTTCGAGTTGTGTCTTCTCAAGAAAGACTAATTTCTCGGGGTCATCCTGCAAAAAGAGTTGTTGCTCATTGCTCGTCAAGACGCGATTAGACACAGGGTCTGCATCTGAGAATGCCAATGCAAACGACGCCCCAAGTTTCTGCCGTAACTGCCATGCGCAAGAGGTGAGGAAGTAACTCTTGCCGCTGCTGGGCGTTCCCACGATTGAAAGGATGCGCGTTGGGTGTTCGAGCAGTACGTTGGCGATCCCTAAGTGGCAGCGCGGGCAGGCGAGGCTCTGGCAGGTCGAGCCGCGTTCATCAATGGCGGTGCCTGCGGTAGTGAATCGCGAAGGAAGAAACCGCAGCGGATCATCAGCCGAGAGCACTGGATCGCCTAGCAGGTCGGGATGGGTTGCGATCCAGAGCACATCTGCGACTGGAAACTTGTTCCAGCAGTGCGGACATTGCAACTTCGGGAGTAATTTGCGACGCAACGATCCTCCAATTTGGTTTTTGACCGGTCGTGAGAATCACGAATCGACCCACCGTCGTATAAATACGAGTGGAACCGCTGAAATACTAACCAATGACTTCCTCACCACTCGCCCAAGGGCAGCCGATTGAGCAGCCGATTGAGCCAATGCGACCCTGTCCAAAGTCGTATCGGACCAAGGCCCTCCCATCGATCGCATTGATCTTGGGGATATTGCTCTTCTTTTCGTGGTGGGGCAGCGATGCTGATTCGTCTGACTCACCTGACGAGAAGCAGGGGCGGTCGAAGATCAATGGCGGTGGTGGACAACCAGGCGGAACGGACGGCGCTGGAACTGGTCCCGGAGGTGGCGCGGCGGGATCTGGTCCCGGACTCGAAACTCCCGATCCCGACGGCAACCCGCTGGGGAATGCCAACACGGATATGAATCAGACGGCACCCATTGCTAGTGGGAACAACGCGCCCGAGACGACGCGGGTGCTGCCCCGCATTGGATTCACCCCTCCCGATGAGCCGCCGGTCACCGCGCCGGCCGTCTCGCCCGTGCTCGTCTCGCCTGGTGGCCGCGGCAACGGCGGTCTGCCCGGAGCGATGGGTGGTTCTGGAACATCGTTCATGGGGGTCGAAACTTCGGCGAAACGCATTGTCTACATCCTCGACTTTTCTGGAAGCATGTTCGGAGCGGTTGACAATCCAAAGATCGACCATGTGCTTCTCGAACTGAAAAAGAGCGTGAATCGATTGCCGGCTGATCATTCTTTTTTCGTGATTTTCTTTGATGATCAAGAGTTGGCGATGCCTGCTGCAGCGCTGGTTGCTGCGACCAGTTCAAACAAGTCGAAATATTTTCAGTGGGCGGATACTGAGAGTGTTGGAGCTTCTGCGCATGGCGGCACCGATCCAAGCGGTGCACTCGCACTAGCGCTTTCGAGGCTGAAACCAGATTCGATCTACCTGCTGACCGACGGTGGCTTCAACCCGCTTGCGACCTTCGCGGCGATCGCTAAGTTCAATGGTGACCACGCGGTTGAGATCAACACCGTTGGATTTCATGACCTCGCGGGCGAAGTTGTGCTGCGCCAAATCGCGCGCGAGAACCATGGCGAGTACCGATACGTTGCACCACCGCGAAGTCCGTAACGATTGCGCTCAGCGATCGCTCGTAAAGACAATGTCGTTCACAATTGACTCAAGCAGTTCTTGCCGCGCTGATGCGGGCGCTACCACCGCAACCTTGGTCGCTTCGTGCGCGCACTGCGCCAGTGTCAGTTGACCCGCGCGGATGCTCTGCCCCAGCGGGGCATCCCACGACTCGTAGCGCGCGCGAACGAACTCGTGCAACCGTCCATCAGCACGAATGCGCGCGGCGGCCTTGAGCCCGAGCGCAAATGCATCCATTCCTGCTGCGTGCGCGTGAAACAGATCAACCGGTTCGAAACTCGCTCTGCGTCGCTTGGCGTCGAAGTTCAGACCCCCCTGCTTGAGACCACCCATGTTGAGCACCGCCAGCATGATCTCGGTAGTGAGCATGACGTCGGTTGGAAAACGATCGGTGTCCCAGCCCAGGCCAGACGTTCCCATGTTTGCGTCGATTGATCCCAATGACCCTGCCGCGCTAGCAACGGCTAACTCGTGTTGCATCGAGTGACCCGCAAGCGTTGCGTGATTCGTTTCGATGTTGAGTTTGAACCTTCCGAACAAACCGAACTCGCGCAAGAAATTCAGCGTCGCCTCACTGTCGCTGTCGTACTGATGTGTTGTGGGTTCGTGCGGCTTGGGCTCGATGAGCAACACGCCTGTGAATCCGATCGACTGGGCGTGATCCGATGCTATGTGTAGAAATCGCGCCATTTGCGCCCGCTCGCGAGCCAGGTCGGTGTTGAGGAGCGTGTCGTATCCCTCGCGACCTCCCCAGAAAACATATCCCTCGCCGCCGAGCGCCTGCGTTACCTCGAGCGCCTTGCGCACCTGCGCGGTCGCTTGCAGAAAGACATCGACCGATGGACTCGTGGCCGCTCCGTGCAAATAGCGTGGATGCGAAAACAGATTCGCTGTGCCCCAGAGCAGGCGGTGACCTGTTGCGCTTTGCAGTTGCGCGACGTGCGCAACAAGTTGATCGAGGTTGCGCTCTGATTGCGCTATGGTCTGTCCTTCGGGAGCGAGATCGCGATCGTGAAAACACCAGCGCCCAATCTGGCACTTTGTGAGAAACTCAAAGAACGCATCTGCGCGGCGCTTTGCGTTTTCTATCGACGCGCTGCCGTCGTCCCACGGAGTTTGGGCCGTTGCAGCGCCGAATGGATCGCCCAGTCCATTACGCATCGTGTGCCAGTAGCAGGCTGCGAAGCGAAGTTGATCTTGCATCGATCGCCCTGCGACGATCTCGCTGGGGTTGTAGTGATGAAACCTTGGACGGCACTGCGCGATTGATCGCACTGCCGGAGTCGGATCAAACTGTAACCGTGCAATGCCAGGAAAGTGTTCCAGTGTCATTCGCTCCTCTTTCGTAGATCGAAGTGTATGAGGGCGAGGTCTCTTCGATCTCTTGCGATGCTTGGGATGACTGCATCGCGTATGCCACAATCACTGCGCAGATGAACGCGATGAGCGCAATGGTCGCGTTTGCAATTCGTGCAGAGCGCTGCACAGCGGGAAGTGCAAGCAAGAGTGGTGCCGCCCAGACCACCGCAAAGGTAAACGGTTCGACGCCGCTACCCGCGTGGTAGGCGCATCCATAGACCGCCAGTGCGAGCGCCAGTGCGAGCGCCGCAATGCTCAGCGTCGGGCCAGCCGAGAAACTGCGGCCGAGCACGGCCAGCGTCGCCGCCGCTGCGCAGATCGACGCGAGTGATGCAGCAACAAATGCCAACTTGAGCGATCCCGCCCCCAATAGCAACGCTGCGAGTGAGGCGCACGAAAGTGCGAGTGCTGTTGGCATGCGAACTGATTCGCGCGCTGCGGCAGGCGCGACTGCGATCGTCGCAACAGTTGCGGCGACCGCGAGCATGAGCCGTGTTGTCACTGAGTCGTAACCTGGAAGGCGCAAGATAAAGATCGCCAGCGCGACCACCGCGCCAGACGACACTCTGCTCGCGGTGCGCATCGAGAGCCAGAGGCCGATGCCAACGATTGCTGCACTGACGGCGATCCACTGCCATTGCTGCGCGAGCAATAGCACGCTTGTGCCTTCAACCATGAGCAGCGAGAGCAGCACAACGACGGCGACGGCAAGAGAGCCAGTCCATGCGTCAACCCTGCGACCTATATCTGCGCACCAAGGATGGTGTGGCGCGAGCAACACTGCCGTGCCGCACATCAGTGGCAAGATGACCGACTCAAGAATCGTTTGGATCATCTGGAAGTTCTGCCATGTTCACTCAGCGCTGTTGGCGACGCGCAGTGATAGATCGACTCACTCCTTGTGGGTTGGGACGGTGCTGCGATCGATGCACTCGAGCGAGACAATGACGCGCGTCTCGTCGCCGATCGCTCCCTTTTCGACGCCGTAGCTCACCCCAAAGTCGCTGCGTTTAATTTCGAATGTTGCTTCGAAGCCGGAGCGCGATGTACCACCCATCACCGATATCGCCGAGCACTGCACGGGAACTGTGACCGATTTGGTGATGCCGTGCATGGTGAGGTCACCCGTGACATCAAAGCGTCCTGTGCCGAGCGCCTTCGCGCTGGTGCTGAGGAACGTCATCGTTGGAAACTCGACCGCATTGAAAAAATCTGGACTTTTCAAATGTCCGTCGAGTTTCTTGTTTCCGCTATCAACACTGGCTGTCTGGATGGTGACGTTCATTGCGAGCGATGTGTTAGGCACATATTGCGCGGTTCCAGAAACCTCGTTGAAGCGTCCCCAGAATTTGCCGGCACCCATGTGTTCGACGCGAAAGAGCGACATCGAGTGGGTGTCGTCGACGGTAAATGTTGCGGCAGTCGATGTTGGCGCAGCGGGATCTGTCGCAGGCTTGGTATCCTGCGGTGTTGTGAATGTGAGGGCCGCTGCAACGTAGGCCGCGAGAACCGTGAATGGAGCAAACAGGTTTGTGTGTGTCATGGTTAGACCTCTGAACTAGGAGTGTGTGCTGTGAACGCGACGTTCGCAGTCGACCCAAAGGCTAGAAGAGAACTCCAGAAATCGCGATGGCGCTGAAGTTGATGCCAGCTTCAATCGCACTCGTCGTCGGGCCAGACCGATAGCGATGCTTGGTCTGTGCACCATGCTGGAGTCAACCGATTCGCTCTGCGCAGTTCGAGTAGCTCGCATCCCCAAGCGCCGAGCGAGAGTTGTGCGCGGCGCACCATCTCACCGAGACACCCATTGGCTGGGGGCGCGGTCGCGGGGCGCGCATTGGGCGCGGTTGATTGGGCGACTCTAGAGAGCGTGAACTTCGGCGCTGACTTTCTCTGACTGGGTCGCAGACAGGTTGGGTTGATCGATGGGGTTCGCATGGGTGTGGGCGCGTTTGCGCTCACATCCAATCGCACCGATCAAGGAGCGACTTCAAGCAACCATGAGATTTCGTGTGGGGCGTGATCTGCGATCTATCTATGTGTGCGCCGCACGGTGCTAACGGTCATGCGGTGGGTCTGATAACTGAGATATTGTGCTTGGCTAGTCCTTCAGACTGTTTGGATCGAATCCAAGGCGTTGAAGGATCCCATCGAATTGGTCGAGTGAGTAGAAGGCGATCGAGAGAGTCCCACTGCCGGCTTTTCTCCCCTGCTTGATTTGCACCTTCGACCCAATGAACTGACCGAGGCGTTTTTCGAGATCCACGACCTGGGCAGAAGCCTTGCGCGCCACTGTTGGCAGCGACGGTGTAGCGAGGCCACTAGCTGATTTGATCCGTTGCACTTCGCGTTCAACTTGGCGCACAGACCACTCATCGTGCAGTGCCTTCTCGGCGATTGCCCGTCGTGCCTGGATGTTTTCTATCGACAAGAGTGCCTTCGCATGCCCTTGCGTGAGGCGACCTTCGCGTACGCATCCAGACGTGAATGGATCCAAATCAATGAGGCGAAGGAGATTCGCAACAGAGGCTCGATCAATCCCAACCTTCTCTGCGGCCTGCTGCTGAGTCCACGAAAAGTCTGTTATCAGCCTCTTTAAGGCGACCGCGCGCTCAAGTGGGTTCAAATCTTCTCTTTGAACGTTCTCAATGAGTGCCAACACGGCCGACGCAGCATCATCGGCATCCATCATGATGGCTGAAATCCTGGCCTTTCCGAGCTTCTCAAACGCTCGCAAGCGCCGCTCTCCAGCGATTAGTTCGTGCGTCTTTCCACCAATTGGCATGCGAAGCTTCCTCACAACAATTGGCTGAATGAGACCGTGCTGTGTGATCGACTCTGCAAGCGTCGCAATCGCACGGTCGTCAAACTTCTCTCGAGGCTGCCTTGAATTGCGCGCAATGAACGAGAGTTCCAATTCGATAACTGCCGAGCCTGTGGTTGGCGGCGGCTGGGTTGAAACAGTGTTCCACGTGGAACCATCCTTTGGTTGGTCGGTGAGCGCTCCCGCTTGAGTAGCCACCGCGATCGGTTGCGGTGCCTTAGGCGAGTGTGCAGTCGCAACAGGGGTCTTGAATGGCGCCGCAGGAATCAGGGACCCCAACCCTCTGCCAAGCCGCGAAATTATCGGCGGTTTCGCGACGACCGATGATGATTGAACTGCGGGAACGGTCAACGCGACCGGTTGGATTGTTTCGTTGTCTTTTTTGGTCATTTCAAGTCCTTTCGTTTTGTTCCACGTGGAACATTGCCTCGAGTATATCGACATAATAACCAGACATCATTAGAACTGTACTCATTATCGGACTTTCATACCCTACTACCCTCTCTCCGTGGAAAATGCACAGAGCATTCTGGCGGCAAGCCTAGAAGGTGAGTTGTTGGTTCTCACAGTGGTCATGCCAGCGATTGATGCTGAGCGTGCTATCCAACTAAAAGCAGAAATCGCGCACGCATTGCAGACGGTTCCTGGGGATGTGCGGACCGTTCGCCTCGATGTCTCGCGGGTGCTCGCAATGAGCAGTCGCGGATTCGAATCGTTGCTTCAGTTGCACAGGTCATGCCGCGACCGCGGATGGTCGTTGACGCTTTCAAAACTGACGCCAACTTTTCAACAGCTACTCGACCGCATGGGATTCTTGCGTCTCTTCATCGTTGAGAAGTAGGGGAGTGGCTCGCCGCCGGCCTCGGGCTGTGCGCACTTCGATTAGTCAATTCGCAGCGTGTCGCCAGTCATTGGCATCTGGATGTCGGTGATGCCGTTGGCGCGCAACACCAATGCGAATTCTTGACGAGACTCTTCGGCGCCGTGCACGAGTGCGACCTGCTTCACATCTCCGGGCATTCGCTTCACCCACGTCAACAAATCGTCGGCATCGCCATGACCAGAGATTCCCGCAAGGCGATCAATTGTCGCGCGCACTTCGAGTTCTGCTCCGTTGATCTCGACCCGCGTGGCGCCATTGAGTAATCCGTGTCCGAGCAGTCCGTCGAGTTGGTGACCCGTAAAAAGAATGCGCGTGGTCGGTTGCTCGATGGCGACCTGCACGTGTCGCAGGATTGGTCCGGCGTCACAGAAGCCTGATCCCGCCATGATCACGCATGCAGTACGCACGCGATCGATCGACTCAGACTCTCGACGCGACATCAGGGTGTGCAGTTCGGCAAAGTGCAGCGGATTCGAACCGCGCAAACACGATCGACGCACACTCGCTTCGAGCAAGTGCGGATGGCGGGCGTACAACTCGCTCGCGCGACACGCCATAGCCGAGTCGAGATAGATCGGTAGTCCGCCTAGCACTCCTTCGCGCGATGCGCGGGCGAAGAGTTGCAACATCGTCTGGGCGCGCCCGAGTGCGAAAACAGGGGCGAGGATGCGTTGATTCTTGGTGATTGCCTCGCGCAAGATGTTGCACAACGCCTCGTATTGGTCGACTTGCTTGAAACGTCGCGCACCATTTGTTGATTCCATGATCACGAGATCTGGCGCGCGATCTGGCCATTGGTGCGGAGCAAGCAGGGGATTGTCTATGGGACCAATGTCACCCGAGAACAAGACGTGTGCTGGTTCGCCGCCCTGTGTTCGCTGCACGCGCAACTCGATACTCGCCGCCCCAATCACGTGCGACGCGTGCAAGAATCGCACGTCGACACCATCTGCGATTGGTTCCCACTCCATAAATGGCACGGCGCGAATCGATCGCGCCACACGCTCGGCATGCCGATGTGTAAAGAGGATCGGTGGCGGCTCGCCTCGAATCGGAATTGATGTTGCGAGATGCGCAGGCACGAGCACGCGCGACGATGGGGCGGTGCCGGCGCGTTTCTCTTGAATGCGTAACTGCTGCAGTGTTGCCGACGACGTCAACACGCGCCCAAGCAACTCCGCGGTTGGCTCGGTCGTTAGCACAGGACCTTGATATCCAAGCGCAGGCAGCATTCCCAGCCGCCCGCAGTGATCGATGTGTGCGTGGGTTACTAGTACAGCGTCGAGTTTCTCGAAATCAAGATTGGGTGCGCTTGTATTTCGCACCTCTTGTTCGGGCGATCCTTGAAACATTCCAAAGTCAACCAGTAGGCGCGCGCATGGAGTCGTGACCTCGTAGCACGATCCAGTGACTTCACCTGCAGCTCCATGCACACGCACACTGACCGTCGCAACGCCATCGCTCATGTGAGCGTGTGTACCATCGTTGCCCAATGATTGCCCTGATATGCTTTTCGTTTGCGTTGTGCGCGCAAGATGCGACCGCTTCACGTTGTGCAGGTGTCGACGCGCTCAACGCATCAACTGAGCAGCGGCGCGGCGCTCTCAATGAGTGTGCGGCGGCGGCGGCACAGAAGCCAATCGACTTCATGTTGAGTGAGGCATCTCGTTTGACAATCTGCGATCGCCGCTCAGCAAACCTTGGAGATGTTGCCGCTGCGTGGAATCCACGTGAGCTCGCGAGCGAGCCGGTTGTCTCACAATTGATTGCGATGGCGTCGGGACTGGGTGGGGCTTCGGCCGGCGCACAGATCGTCGCCACCCGCGCGCTATTGGCGATCTCGGCTACATCGCCCGAGTCGCTTCCAAAGGGGTTTTTGCCGCCGCCGCTACTGACTTTTGAACTGACTGCGGTGCCATCCAAGATGGCATATGACCGAAAGGACTTTTCGGTTGCTGCTGGGCAGGCGGTTCACATAATCTTTCATAACCCCGATTCACTTGAGCACAACCTCATCATTGTTGCGCCTGGATCACTCGCCGAGATGGGTATCGCAGGAGACCGTGCGGGGCAATCGGCGGATGGCAAGGTCAAAGAGTTCGTTCCAGACTCACCGAAGGTGTTGGCAGTTATGGGTTTAGTTGCTCCAGGCCGCTCGCAAGACTTCTGGTTTATCGCGCCGAAGAAGCCTGGCACCTACCCGTTTGTCTGCACATATCCAAGCCACTGGCGCACGATGAATGGCAAAATGAAGGTGATTGCTGCGCCAACCACACTGCCGCAACCCGCTGTTACGCCTTAACTTCTGTCGAATCCCATTCGCGATCGAATCACGAATGGCTTGCGATCGGCCACGGCGATGCGGCCAAAGAGATAGATCGATCGGCTGCGAATTGCCTTGAATCTGCCCATGTCTTGCACCGCGCAGCGGGACACCCAACGCAAGAGTGCGTTGGCGATCCAAGAAGGGAATCGTCGAACAAAGGGGCTCTCATGTCTGTTCCTTCTGCTCCCGGATACCAGATCAAATCCGCCCTGCATCGCAGAAACAAGGGGTGAATCTCTTGGGGGGAGTGCTGCAAGTCGCCGTCCATTATGACGACGACTTCGCCAGAACTCTCGTGCAGACCCGCCAGTAGTGCGCCGCACTGTCCGACATTTCTAGCGAGGCAAACGCAGGCTGTGAACTTCGCGGGTCAGACGCGCGAGAATTGCCTCGGTCTGGTCGGTTTAACCATCACTGACGATGATGATCTCATGTGAGAGTCCCGTGGCGCGAAGGGCGGCGTTGGCTTGTCGAACGAATTCCTCGACACATGCCGCTTCATTATGCACGGGACAGACGATGCTGATGTGCGGAGTCATGCGCGAGGCATAGTAATGAAGGGAATTGTGCCGCGCTTCGTGTGCTATTCTGCGAAACCTAAGGATTCGTCCATGACAACTACCAATCATCCCCATCCAGTTGCTTCCACATCCAATCACAACGCAGCGACCATGAGCGCGACTGCCGCAGCGCTCATGCAGAAGATCGAGAGCAAGACTGCCACGATCGCCATTGTCGGATTGGGGTATGTGGGGCTTCCGCTGGTGCACGCGATTCGTGACAGCGGCTATCCAGTCATCGGCTTTGACGTCGATCAGCGCAAGATTGACGCGCTCACCAACGGCGTGCGTTACATCTTGCATCTCGGCGATGACTTCTTCAGCACGCTGAAGGCAGACACAAAGTTCAGCCCTACGTCCGATCCGAAAGAACTTGCGAAGGCTGATCTCGTTGTGCTCTGCGTTCCAACCCCACTCGGATTGCATCACGAACCAGATCTCTCTTATGTCATCGAGAGCACCAAGACCGCTGCGGCCTCATTGCGCAAGGGGCAACTAGTTGTTCTCGAATCGACGACCTATCCTGGCACGACCCGCGATGAGATGAAGCCAATTCTCGATGCCCGCGGATTGAAGTGCGGCGAGGAATACTTTTTGGCCTACAGCCCCGAGCGTGAAGACCCGGGCAGCTTCGGGCGCAGCGCGCAGCACATTCCAAAGCTCGTGGGTGGAGTGGATGACATCTCGACTGATCTGGCGATGGCTTTCTATACCCGCGTCGTCAAGTCGGCGCATCGCGTCTCGACTGCCGAGATCGCGGAGAGCGCGAAGTTGCTCGAGAATATTTACAGGGCGGTCAACATCGCTCTCGTGAATGAGATGAAGGTTGTACTGACCGACATGAACATTGACGTGTGGGAAGTTATCGCTGCAGCAAGCACAAAGCCATTTGGATTCCAAGCGTTTTATCCGGGTCCAGGACTCGGCGGTCACTGCATCCCGATCGATCCTTTCTATCTCACATGGAAGGCGCGCGAGGTTGGACGCAACACTCGATTCATCGAGTTGGCGGGTGAAGTGAACACTTCGATGCCGCATTACGTGATCGATCGCACGCAACACGCGCTCAATGGTCACACAAAGTCGATCAAGGCATCCAAGATTCTCGTGCTCGGAATCGCGTACAAGAAGAACATCGACGATCCACGCGAGAGTCCATCCGCAGAGATCATTGAGTTACTGCGCGACCGCGGCGCAGAAGTTTCGTACCACGATCCACACTTGGCGCACTTTCCTGCCATGCGCAAGTATCGCACGAATCTCTCGTCCGTTGCCCTGACGCCAGCCACGATCGCTGCGAGTGATTGTGTGTTGATCTTGACCGACCACGATGCGGTCGACTACTCGGCGATCGGCCAACATGCGAGACTCGTTGTGGATACCAGAAACGCGATGGCAACCGTTCCAACAAACTTGATCAAGTGCGAGATAGTGAAGTCGTAAGAGGCACCCATCCAATGACTGGCGCTGTATTTTCATCATCGACTCTTTCAGGGGCGATTCGCCGCGGTGTGCAGGTCATCGCTCTCGCCACGGCCCTATTGCTCTCATCGCCCCTCGCCCACGCCCAAGATGCAGAATCAAATGCGCCACGGCATCCAGCCGTTCGCAATTTGAGCGCAGCGTGGGTTGGATATGCCGCGATGGCTCTAATTGTTGGCTTGGTGATCACGATTAGTCTGATGCCATCGAAGCGTGGACACCAAGAGTGAGTCGCCCATGAAGATGAACCGCCGATCACGAATCGTCGCACTCTTCGCTCTCAACGCATTGCTCATCGTGGCAATCTTGGTGTTGCCACTTGCTAGTAGTGCCGATGGCCAAGCGGGGGTTTTCTCACGCGGCCGCGCGACCTATTCGATGGCGGGCGGCAATATTCCAGCGACTTCGATGGGTGCCATCTACATCGTCGATGAGACCCACGAAGAGATGATCGGGCTCGTGTGGAATGAGAAGACGAAGTCGATCAGTTCGTTCGGATACCGAAATCTTGCTGCTGATAGTGCGGCGTCTGCGCGGGTGCGACCGTGAGCGGTGCAAAGATGGAATGGTCGATGGCCACAGGTGCACTTGTGCTCACAACGATCTTGGTGATGCTGATGCTGCGCCCAGTCGAGCAAGCCGCCCGCGCGGGTGACTCGGTGACTCCCACTGCCAACGGAATTGGTGTCATCACGATCACGAGTGGCGAGGGACCTGACAACCGTCCCAATGAGTGCATCTACTTGCTCGACAATCGCACTGAGAGTCTGATGATTTACTCAGTCGAGTCGGCAGCGGGTGGACGCAATATGTTGCTGCGCACCGTCGAGAATCTTCCGGTGCTCTTTCGTTCGGCTCGGCCGCGCTGACACCATGCGCGATCATCCCGTCGAGAGCGTCACGGTCACGGCACGCGCGGCACGCTTCACAAAACGATCTATCAAGGGAGCATCAAAGCGCCAGGCCCTTCGTCTCGTGCTCTCGATGATCGACCTAACCACACTCGAGGGGAAAGACTCGCCCGAGAAAGTGCGCGCGCTCTGCGCGAAGGCAATTGTTCCGAGCGAGTTTTCATTTGACCCGCCGCTGCCGAGTGTCGGAGCAGTCTGTGTCTACCCAGCGCTTGTGCCAATCGCGCGTGAGGCACTCTGTGGCAGTGGTGTGAAAGTCGCCTCGGTCGCAACAGGGTTTCCAAGCGGTCAGTATCCACTTGAAGTTCGCCTCGAAGATTGTCGCCGCGCAGTGCAGGCTGGGGCGGATGAGATCGACATGGTGATTTCACGCGGGCTTTTTCTCGCCGGCAAGTACGACGACATTCGCACAGAGATTCGCGAGACACGGGCGGTGTGTGCGCAATCGGTGGCAGGGCATCATGCTGTGCATCTGAAGATCATTCTCGAGACTGGCGAACTCGGAACGCTCGACTCGATTCGTCGTGCTAGTGACATTGCCATCGATGCGGCCGCGAGTGTTGCAGGACTTTCTGCTCTCACCGACGGTGATGTTTTCATAAAGACTTCGACGGGCAAGGTGCAACCGGCCGCGACTATGCCGGTGACACTGGTGATGCTCGAGGCGATACGGGATCACTTTCTCGCAACTGGTGTTCGCATCGGCATGAAACCCGCAGGCGGTATTCGCGCTGCCAAGAGCGCGATTGCTTACCTCGTGATGGTGAAAGAGACACTCGGCGAAGAATGGCTCACTCCCTCACTGTTTAGATTCGGTGCTTCGACGCTCGCCAATGATGTCGTTCGCCAACTCATTCGACTTGAGCTGCCCAGCACGAGTGGTGTTGTCGGAGGCGTTCGATACGCCGCGTCGTACGACCCAAGCGAGTGATATACCGCACAGAGTGCGCCTGACTACAGGGATCCCCAGGATGCCAACACCACTGCGAGGTCTGATCCGTCGACAACACCGTTTCGATCGATGTCAGCGATCGACTGTGATTCTCCCCACGCTGCGAGAAGTGCTGCGAGGTCTGCCCCTTCAACGGTGCCATTGAGATCGATGTCACCACGCGCGCGTTCGCAGCGATCCGCCGACGCGTCGCCGTCACCGTCTGTAAGACGCAACACGATGCGCGCACCTCCCACAGCGATGCCGGCTTGAATGTCGCGCGGCGATCCGACCGCGCAGTACTCGCCGCGGATGGCAACGGCCAATCCAGAGCGAACCGGAAGAGTCCGGTTGAATGCGCTGCCGTCGTGAGTAAACAACTCGTGTGTTCCGCTGACATCGACAGTGCGAATCGAGCCGATCACCAACGAATAACCGTCGATTGAGACGCGCGTGCCGAACTTTTGAAGTGGTGTGCTTTGCGCAGGAAGAACACTCTGCACTACTTGCCAAGGCGATCCTTGCGATTGGCTGCGCTCGAGTACGTAGACGGCACCGCTTTCGATTCCAACGGCGACACCGGCGCCTGGCGATCCAACGGCAATTCGCTCGCCGTCGGTCGATACAGAAGATCCAGCCCAGACCGCAGTCGCTGGAAGTCCAGCAACGCGCACTGCGTTTTGCCAAGTGTTCGCTACACGCGACGATGTGTACACCGCGCCGGATTCGACGCCACTGGCATTCGCAACGTACTGCGCGCCAATCACTATCACCCCGTTGGCGACCGCGACGGCCGATCCAAAGTTTCCTTGATTGGTTGCGTCGAGCGGGGCGAGTGTCTTCACAAGTGTCCATGTTGATCCGATGCGCTCGTACACATAAGCGTGACCGCGCTGTGGCGCGCCTTGGGTGACTGGTGCCTCGGGACTGCCAACGACGAGCACATTTGAGCGCAGCGCCACCGAAAAACCGAATCCGCCTGATGTTTGCGGGGTGGGAGCGGTAAGCGTCGCGACGAGTTGCCACGGCGCACCAGTGGATGACGCCGCGAAAACCGAAACATCGCCCGCCGCGTTGAAGCCGAGCACGTCGCGCGCGACGCTTCCAATGGCGATGAACCCTGCGTCAACTGCGACTGCTCGACCAAACAAATCAATCTCGCCTGGATTCACATGGCGAAGGGTTGCGACCAGTTGCGGAGTGTTGCCCACCAACGCGTAGACCGCTGCACTTCCTGCAAAGTTCGCCCCGACATCGTCGCCGTACGCACCAACGACTGCGGTGCGACCGTCGGTATCGACGGCGTATCCGTAGTAGTTGTCTTGGGCCAACGATGGTGATGGCAGTCCGCTTATCACTCCGCCCGCACAGAGAAAGCGCGCAGGATCACTACAGAGCGGTGTGGACGCGAGATCGCAAGAGTCAAGTTGGCCATTGCCGTCGCAATCGCTGGCCGATCCTGCGGCAATCTGTGTGATGTCGATGCGCCCATCTTGGTCGCAGTCGCCGAACGATCCTGGTGGTGCCGCGCAGCGAAACCCACGAATCGCGGCGTTGGTTGTGGCGATGGTGGCCGCGTTATCGCGTCCTGGATCTGCTCCAACTGGCGCCAGACCCGTGGGCGTGTTGTTGAAATTCACGAGTGGATTTGAAAAGTGGTCGATGCGCGATCCTGGTGCGTATGCCATCACTGTTCGATACTGCGTGCCGCTTGATCCGTTGAATCGGTGCCCGAGCGACTTCGGAAAGATCCCACCACTCAAGCAACCGCCGCCATCGTTTGGGGCGTGGCAGCATCCCATGTTGTGGCCAAGTTCATGCGCCAACGTTTGGCTCGAAAGACTTCCCCAGGCGGTCACACTGAACCCCATTCCAGAGGACGAAGGATCGTTGTTCGGCAAGAGATAGGCGATGCCGCCGTACTCACCCAGCGAGCGAATCATCGCCACGAGATCTGCTCCCGCCGCGTCACGCAGTGCGTGTACTTCGTCGAGCACTCCATCGGTGCCATCGGCGAGCGAGGAAAGATCACTGCCGAAACTCACCTCTTCGTAGTCGACTTCCATTTCAAAGACGATTCGAATGCGCGGCGCGATCGCGCTGTTGGAATATGCCGCGTTCGCGCTTGCCTCGGCGAGATCAACGAGCGCTGCGAGTTGACCCACGCCACCAGCTTCGATGCGGGCGGCTGGAGTGGTCAGGATCACAACATCGACGGTCGCTGCATCCACGCATCCACCGGCGATTCCTCCTTGCGATGCGGGGTTGAATGCTCCTTGCGCGAGAAGTTCTGGTGGCGCTTCAACAGCGCCAGCGCACTCTTTCATCGCCTCGGGTGGCAGTGGATCGAAGTGCAAGGGCGTGCCAGAAACTCCGCGCGCTCCCCACCGAACGCCCGAACCATCCACCAGAGTTCCAGCAAGAAATCCACCCCTTTCGACGATGACGGCCTGAATCGGTCCTGAGCCGTCATTGCCCGTGAGAACACATGACCTGCGTCCCTGCGCGCGCTCGATCAGGTGCGACGTTGTGAATTCGATCTGCCGGGGCCACTGCGCTTGCAGGTTGGGCCATCCAACCTGTTTCGTTGGGTTTGCTGGGTTTGCTGGGGATGGCAGCGTGCCAGACGATGTCGCACCACAAAGTCCCGCCAACACAATCTGGAGGGCGGTTGTGGCGAGCATTTTCACAGTCTAGGAGGGAAATCTCGCGGTGCAAAAGCTTTTGGGGGGTTCTTCAATCTTTCGATCGCCACACAGGCGCGTTCAACTTCGGCAAGTGCAGCTCGAACGCGGCGCCATGGGGCGAAAACCGCATCAAGCGCGGGTCCTTGAGTGTGCTCGAGAACACTTGTTGGTGGATGCTTTGCAGTTGCGGCGATTTTGGATGCATCTTCTAGTTCGCGCAGGGCGCGTTCGAGATCGGCGCGAAAGCCCGCGAGACGAAGGGCAGTGGGGCGGGCGCGCGGCTCGCCTTGGGTTCGGTTCCATGATCCCTCACGCGACGTGCGCCCACGGGGAGCGCCGCGTCCGCCACTCGATCCTCCCCGCGAGGGTCCACTCGATCGATCGAAACCGCCGCGCGATCCATCGCCCTCATTTGGATTTCCTTGCGGATAGAACGGACGATTTGGCGGAACTGGCATGGGTCGAATCGTAGAGGCAGAGGCGCAACTGTGGTAAGACACTTCTAGTGAGATTTTCACAAGCGACTATCGCGCTCGTTGCCGTTGTTGTCTCACTGGTTGTTCTTGCGATGAAGTTGGCAGCGTGGTGGGCGACACAGTCTGATGCGGTCTTGTCGGACGCGCTTGAGTCGATCGTGAATGTTGTTGCGAGCGCGATGACGTTGGGTGCCGTGCGACTCGCAGCCAAGCCCCCGGATGCTGAACATCCTTATGGACATGGTCGCGTCGAGTTTGTGAGCGCGGCAGTCGAAGGTGGAATGCTCGTCGCGGCTGGGGCGTTCATCATCATTCAATCGGTGGGCGCACTCTTGAATGACGCTGCGCCGATCACTCAGACAGGATGGGGTCTCGCGCTTGTTGTTGCGGCTGGACTTCTAAATCTGGCACTCGCGAGACTCATGATCTCGGTGGGACGACGCACCGACTCTGCGGCGCTTATCGCAGATGGAGTGCATGTGTTGAGCGATTCGATCACGACCGCGGCAGTCATCGTTGGGCTCGTTGTCATCTGGTTCACTGGATGGACGTGGGTCGATCCCATCATTGCTCTCGCTCTAGGTTGCTTACTTCTGTTCATGGGATGGCGCGTCGCAAAGGGATCGGTGAATCGACTCATCGACCGCCAAGATGATGGCGACATCACGAAACTCAACGCGCTCTTGACAAGCCACCTTGATGGCGGCGCGCAGAGTCCGACGATTTGTTCGTTTCACAAGGTGCGCTGTCGTCACGATGGACCGATGCACTGGATCGACATGCACATTCGATTGCCACGCGCCATGAGCGTTGCAGAGAGTCACGACATCGCGAGTGTGATTGAAGGGCGGGCGATTGCCGCCCTAGGTGGTGCCGGCGATGCGACCGTGCACTGCGAACCGTGCAGTTCTCAGCACTGTTCCTGTGGGCGCGCGCGTTCGCTGAGCACTTCATAAGAACCGCTGAAAAGCGCGACGAATTCTGGTAATCCGCGCGTGAAGAGTCCGATGCCGTATCCACCGACAGTTGAGCGAATGAGCACCCATGTTGCATATGAGGCCACCGATGAAAGCGCAGAGTTCTGCCGCCGCGTCATCCGCCATGAATGAGAGAGAGCCGTCATCGCGCCGGCACCCGCCGCGCGCGGGTCGATGATGGCGATACCCCCATAAAACAGTCGAACCTGCAGATAGAGCGCCAAGAAGATGAACGGCAACCCCACAATGATGATGGTTGTGGTGATCATGGTGACTTGCGCCGTTGAATCATCGCCGCCGAGCGCAGCCAGCACGCCAACGATGACCGCCACAATGATCGCCACAATCAACCAGACGATGAGTGGGATCGCGGCCGAAACGATGAGCACAAGTGAGAAGATCGAAAACGAAAGTGGTCGCAAGTACCCCGCGAAGAGATCGCGTGCACTTGACGCCTCGCCGCGAATTGCGCGCACTCCCATCAACGCCGCACCATACGAGAGTGGGACAACGACAAACACGAGTAGCACCATCCCGATTACGAGATGGTTGATGGTGTCGGCGAGTTGGCCAGTGAGTTCGGCGATCGACGCTTCTAGCGAGAGATCGGTTGGCGCTCGCGATTGAGCAACAAGTGCATCAATCGCACCGACCAAGGGAATGGCCATCATCACCGCGACGATCGCTCCCGCCCAAATCAATGGGGCGCTCGGCCGAACAAGCACGCCACCAATTCGATCTTGAATCTCACGAAGGAGCGTCGGTGGGTGTGTTGGCAAATTGATTGTTGTATTGATCTGTAAAGCCATCTCTGTTCAGCAACATGTTGTACGCCAAACCAAAGATCGTCAATGCGAGTGGATAGCCCAGCCCGATCACTGGCAGACAGCAACATAAAGTGGTGGCGATCATCAGGACTCCCACCGTGATGAAAAGTCCTAGAAGCGAAAGTGCGCGACCGCGCGTCATCTTCCACGACATTTCAATGCAAGCAAGTGGACCACGCGCAGAGATCGATTCATCGACAGCAACAAGCAGCGCAAAGGATGTTCGCAGTCCGATCCAATACGTCACTACCAAGCAGATCAGAAACCA
>SIAR01000024.1 GCA_009691705.1 Phycisphaerales bacterium | reverse complement strand
CACCCGCGCGCCAACAGGTTCAACTGTTTCGAGTCGTTTCGTATCAGAATTGGTTCGCTGCGCCATTGGTGGGTTGTTCAGTTGTTGGGGGCAGAATGGTCGGCGTCTGGCTGAAGAAACTTGGGATCGCCTGCGGTGCACATGACGACAAAGAAGACCGCCGCCATCGCCAAGATGAGTCCGATCCAGATTCCAATTTTAGATCCTGCCGACTTGGTTGGGAGTTTCGCGCTCATAAGGGGCGAGACGATACCATCATTTGATGGCAACTCTCACTCCAGCAAGCAAGGATGCGCCGAAGTCTGCTACTGATCCGCTGACGCTCATTGACGTCGATCATGTGCGATTCTTTGTCGGCAATGCGAAGCAGGCAGCGTTCTTTTACGCCTACGCATTTGGATTCCAAGTTGAGCAAGTCAACGACCTCACCACTGGCAATCGCCAATGCGCGCAGTACCTTTTGACCCAGGGAAACATCCGATTGTTGCTCGAAACCCCGCTCACCAGCGACCACGCGGCGGTTGCAGAACTTGGCAAGTACGGCGATGGCATCAAAGATGTCGCATTCACCGTCTTCGATGCCGAGAAGGCTTGGGAACAGGCGAAACGCAACGGTGGCGTCTCGGCCTACGAACCGCGCACAACGCACGACTCAACTGGATCAATCACGATGGCGGGCATTCAAACATACGGACGCGTTGTGCATTCGTTTGTTAGTCGCACTGGCGGATACGACCTTCCCGCGCTCAAGCAGGGCGGACTCTTCGCCCCAGCCTTTCGCAAGGTCGAGAACCTCAAGCTAAACGAGTTCAATCGCATCCATCCCTGTGGGCTCAAGTTCGTCGATCACTGCGTGGGTAATGTCGAACTTGGAAAGATGAACCACTGGGTCAAGTGGTACGAAGATGTCATGGGGTTTGCGATGTTCAAGCACTTCGACGAACAGGACATCTCAACGGAGTACTCCGCCCTCATGAGCAAGGTGATGGCATCTGGAAACCACCTCATCAAAATGCCCATCAACGAACCCGCAGAGGGAAAACGCAAGAGCCAAGTGCAGGAGTATCTCGATTGGCATGGCATGACTCCTGGAATCCAACACTTGGCGCTTCGCACTGACGATGAACTTTCGAGCGTCGCAGAGTTGCGCGGTCGCGGCGTTGAATTCCTCGCGATTCCTGACACCTATTACGAGTCGGTCTGGAGCCGCGTCAACAAAGAACTCACGACGCATGGGCACACGGCAGTCAAAGAAGATCACCAGCGCGTGCGCGAACTCGGCATCCTGGTGGATGCCGACGACGAGGGGTACCTGCTGCAACTCTTTACGATGCCACTTCAGGATCGCCCCACCCTTTTCTTCGAGATCATTTGCCGCCGCGGCAGTCAGTCCTTTGGAAAGGGCAATTTTAAGGCGCTGTTTCAGTCCCTTGAAGAAGAGCAAGCGCGCCGCGGCAATCTTTGAACTGTGATCAGCACTCCACCCGACAGACATAATTATGGATGAACCAAAGAACTCAGATTCCCAAGGCGACTCGGACCCATTTTCCGAGTTGCCTAACGACCCTTCGTTCGATGGGATCATCGAGGAGACGACTGCACCAGAAGAGTCCATATCTGCGGACGCGTCGGGCGATGGCAGCGTTGGCTACCAGAGAACTGCGCCACCTTCACGCAAGCCCTCGCGATTGCTTCCAAGGCTGGCGGCCGCATTGGCAGTGGTGCTGGTGGGTGTTGTTGGTTGGCTGGGATGGTCGTACTGGTGTGACCGCGAGAGTCTGGGATTACTCGACGCAGACTTGATTGCTGCCCGCGATGGCGCCGAACAATCCAAGGGGCGCACGGTCGATTCAGGTGAGCGCGCGGCGGCACGCGCGCTCGTGGCGCGCGTCAATGAAATTCTGAATGCACCTTGGTGGGATCGCGTCGCTGTACGCATCATTGATCAAGAGCGACTCGCGAGTGCCCAGTCGCAAACAGACGAGCTCCTCCTGACGGCCGACCATCGTGAACTGAATCGCGCATGGTGGGGGCAGCGCACGGCAGCTGTTGACGCAGCGATCGCCGCCGACGACCGCACTATTCCCGGCATACAGAACGCCAGCGATGATCTCGAAAGCGCGCAGCCACCACATTCTGGCGAGGGAGGATTCAGTGCCGACGATCTCGCTTCTCTCACTGAACGCTGTTCAAGCGACCTCGATCAGCTCATGGCTGGCCAGAACGCCCAACTCGAACTGCGCCAGAGCCAACTGGCGGTGATTCGCGCCTCAGCAACGCTAGACGAACTTGCAGCCGCCCTCGCGGCGGTTGATCAGCCAACACCACTCGATCGAAATCCACCAGAAATTGCTGAGGCAATCGCTGCGATCCGGGCGCAGGCAGTGATCGTGGGCGACTTTCTTTCTGCACGAGATGCGATGGAGTCTGAATTGACCGCGACTCTGGCCGAAGTTGCCGCACTTGACCTTGACACAGGCTCCGCTGAAACGCTGCAACTTGTGGCGACGCGCTTGGGTTCGCTCGCGACTCCCGACGACGCGCGTTTCGACAGAGTGCGCGATCTTGCTTCCCGCGGAGCGACGGCCGCAATTGGAGTGCGCGAGACATTGCAAGCGCGTGACGTTGCACTGGCGTGGTTTGAATCACGGCGCCACACCCTCGAAGCGATCACAACGGTCGAAGACCTCGCGACGTTTACGCAGGAGTTGCTCAGCGCCGAACCGCCTCCTAGCGATCTGCCGATCGTGGCCAGAACTGCCGAAGATTTTTTGGCGCGATTGTCTGCCCGCACGATTGTGCTAGCAGACGAACGGCGACTGATGGACGAGTCGCGGGCCCGCGCGGAGGCATTCACTGCGGCGTTGCTCAGTGTGAATGCTGCCGTCGAGTCGGGTGCCATCGCGCAAGCAGCGGACGCACTAGCGACTGCCGCTCCTGAGGGTCCAGAGCAGATCGAAGCATGGCGCCTGTTGAAGGATGGGTTTGCTCGCGTGGCGGTTGCCAGATTCAATGCGATGGCCCAGGACGCGCGCAGCACGGGCAGTTGGCGCGCTCTCGCAAACAGCCTGCGTGGGTGGCTCGCCAGCGCCTGGGCGCCGGTGCTTGCCGCAGATTTGGCGAACGAAACAATTGCGCTCTGGGCGCTCGCCTCAATCGAAGAGGACAAGATGCTTTACGAAGATCTTCAGCGACTGTCGAATGGGTCGTTCGAGGAGTATGCACTAGCCGCGCGTTGGTATCTCGATCCAATTCGAATGCTGGGCGCCACGCCGCCGATGCAGGCGCAGGTGGCGAAGAGTCTCGAGGCACTTGAGCTTCCTGGCTTGACTGTGCAGATTGAGGGAGTCGAGTGGAGCGATGCGCAATGTGAGTGGTCGACCCCTCGAACGAGTCTGACGGTTGCGATCAACGAGATTCCGTTTGGATTCGATCTTCCTGGCGTCACCGCCGACGAAACGACACTCCTTGGCAGCGAAGTTGCGCTGCAGGCGCACCGTGATGAGCGGGTCGAGTTCGGAGTGAGTGGATACTTCGATTGTGCCGACGATGATGGAGTCTTCGCAGGATCCGGTGGACTCACTATGGATGAACTGCGCTGTGGCGGTCGTTTCGCGCTGCCATTTTGGAACGACGGCGATCAGACGCTCACTCCTCACAAACTGTTGTTGATTTCGATTCCAGATGAAGAGGTTCGCCTTGCAATGTCGCTGATCAATTGGATCGATCCGCGCGTCCTCGTTAAAGTTGAAGGCGTGCCGCTCGAAGTGCCAGCGGCCGAGGAACCGCTCGAAGTGCCGGTCGAGGAACCTGCGGTCGAACCCACCGCTGCGCAGTGACTCTCACGCCCACTGCGGTGGTGCACTCTCGACTTCAATGCCGGTGACAACAATTTTCCAGGCATGAAGCGCCGCGAAACTGTGATTGCATGACTCGTTCAGCGGCGCTCCTCTGTACATCAAGTCCCCCGCCAACGGATGCCCAAGCGAACTAAGCCCGGCACGAATCTGATGGCGTCGCCCCGCACCGATGAGTTCAACTTCGATCAGATCAAAGGTCGTTGGATCGCCAGCGGCAGCCTGCGGATCACTGGCCCGCAATACCTTCCAGCGACAGACGCCGCGCTCATTACGACTGCCGACCTCGTGAACGGTGACCTTGGCAGATCCCTTGTGACGACTTGAGAAGAAGAGTGTGAACTCACCACTCTGCGCGAGACCTGGCGTCGCAAGTGCGAGGTACTTCTTTGCGATCGACCATCCCCCGACACCTGCCGAGAAGTTCTCGCGCAAATCTTCGTACGAACGCTCGGATTTGGCGACAAGTAGACACCCGCTAGTCGAGACATCGAGCCGATGCACCAGCCCCGACTCGGGCAGTGCGCACTGCGCAGGGTAGTTCGCGGCGATCCACGCCTGAATCGTCGCACTGCCGTCGGTGACTCGTGCCGCGACGGAGTGCCATCCAATGGGCTTGTTCACGACGAACCACTCTGGGCAGTCATGCACCACCGTTGGAGAAACGGCGCTGGCGTCAAATGAAAGAGATGCTTGGTCGTTCACAGTTGCACTCGACTTGGCGCGGTGGTTTGAAAGGTGCACCGCAGCAACCGCCGTACACTACGCGAGCAATGGCTTTCTACACGACACTCGGTCAACTTCCGAACAAGCGCCACATTCAATTCCGTCGCCCAGACGGCAGGTTGTACAGCGAAGAGGTCTTCGGCACGGAAGGTTTCGTCGGTCCGACATCGACGCTGTACCACATTCATCCACCGACTCAAGTGACGGGATGGCGGCCGATCTACACGTGCAAACCCGAGTACGTCGAACGCGATGTCATGCGCATGCGCCATGTGCGCAGCGCGCCAATGCCACCCAAAGGCGATCCAGTTACTGGTCGGGTCGTGCTCTTTGGAAATGAAGATGTTGAAATGTCAGTATGTGTGCCCGCCGAGGCCATGAACTATTGGTTCAAGAGCGGCACGGGTGATGAGTGCATCTTCGTTCATCACGGTTCTGGTGTTGTGCATTCAATCTTCGGCACACTGCGATTCGGCCCCAAGGATTACATCATCATCCCCAAGGGTGTGACCTATCAGATGATCTTCGATCCCACGGCCGCAGGCGCGCCGCCCGCGCGATTCTTGATGATTGAGTCAGTGAATGGATCGCACATACTTCCACCACGGCGCTATCTCTCGAAGCAGACTTCGCAGTTTCTCGAGCATGCCCCCTACTGCGAGCGCGACCTGCGATTGCCGCAACTGCCGCTGACGTTCGACGAACTTGGTACCTATGAAGTGCGAATCAAAACGCGCGGTGCTGTGCACGCATATCAGTATCGCTATCACCCGCTTGATGTGGTTGGCTGGGATGGTTGCTACTACCCGTACATCTTCAACATCGATGACTTCAGCCCGATCGTTGGCAAACATCACTTGCCGCCGCCGACCCACCAGACGTTCGAAGCGCACAACTTCGTGATCTGCTCGTTCTGTCCGCGGTTGCTCGACTTCCATCCCCAAGCGATTGTTGTGCCATACAACCACTCCAACCTCGATTCCGATGAAGTGCTCTACTACGTCGAAGGCAACTACAAGGCGCGACGGGGAATCGAGAGCGCATCACTCACCCTGCATCCGCAGGGGATTCCACACGGTCCCCACCCAGGCACTGTGGAGTCGTCGATCGGGGCAACCAAAACCGACGAACTTGCCGTGATGTGCGATACTTTTCGCCCGCTCTTTCCAACGAAGGCGGCGATAGAACTTGACGATTCGCACTATCCAATGAGTTGGGGACAGGATGGCCCTGCAGGTCCAGGCCCAAATCACCCCGACCAAGTGAACACTTGGTAAACCGCAAAGGGAGCGCATACGAATGAAAAAGAGCACCATGATTCGAATCGGACTACTTGCGCTAGTGATCATTGCGATGGGCGGGCTCGCCTACGCTGCGAATCGAGGCGGTGATGGCACAGTGACTCAATCATCCAATACTCCACCAGCGAAGGCCAAGAGTGGTCTTGCCATCGAGCAGGTCACACTGCAAGGAAAGGTCTTTCAGTTTGAGGTGGCCGCCAATGTGGCTGACATTGCGCGCGGACTCTCGAATCGAGCTGAGATTGCGGCCAACACTGGCATGATCTTTATCTTTCCGGCCGGTAATGAGCGGTCTTTTTGGATGGTCGACTGCTTGGTCGACATGGATATCGCCTATCTCGCGGCCGATGGCACGGTGCTGAGCGTCTACTCGATGAAGAAAGAAGCGCCGCGCGGGGAGCGCGAACCAGTCGCCGACTACGAAGCACGGCTGAAGCGCTACCTGAGCGGTCCTGGCGCGCAGTTCGCCATTGAGACTCCAGCCGGAACCAATGAGGCGCTCAAGATCAAGACTGGCGTGAAGATTGCCATCAATCGCAAGAAGTTGCTCAGTCATCTCACCCGTTGAATTGTCCCGCGTGGTCTGGCCGTGGGTCAGCGCGCGGGAGTGATGATTCCGCGGCACGCACCAAATCCAATGCGTGGCAATCCATCGCGCTCACACCAGGCGCGCATGATGACCTCGTCGCCGTCCTGCAGAAACTTTCGCTCTGTGCCATCGCCAAGTGTGATGGGCTCGCTGCCGCGCCAGGTGCGTTCGAGCAAGCAACCGCGTGAATCAGGTGACGCGCCTGAGACGGTTCCACTCGCAAGCAAGTCTCCTGGCCGAAGATTGCAACCGCTACTTGTGTGATGGGCAATCATCTGGGCGATAGTCCAATACATATCTTTGAAATTGCCACGACTGATGCGAGTTGCGGGAGTTCCAGCGCTTCTCATCGCAGAGCTAGCGATCGAGACTTCGAGGTGGACATCGAAAAGCACATCGTTGGCTGCCCGCAAATAGGCGAGCGGTTCGGGATCACCCGTCGGCCGCGCTGGCAGCGGCACACGGTATGGTTCGAGGGCATCGACTGAGACAACCCAGCCCGAGAGGGTTGACGCAAAGTTCTTGGCGAGAAATGGTCCCAGTGGTTGGTACTCCCACTTCTGCAAATCCCGCGCACTCCAATCGTTTAGGAGTACAAGTCCAAAGACGTTCTCGAGCGCACAGTCGACTGTGATTGGCTCTCCCAGCGCGTTACCCGTTCCGATGAGCGCGCCGACTTCTAGTTCGTAATCGAGCAACTTTGTTGGACCAAATGTGGGCGGTCCCGCGTCATTCGAAACGGTCTGACCACTAGGACGGCGAATCGGCGTGCCAGTGGCAACAATCGAACTCGCCCGACCGTGGTACCCGATGGGCATGTGCTTCCAGTTCGGAAGCAGCGGATTGTCGGGGCGAAACATACTGCCGACGTTGGTGGCGTGATTGAGCGAAGCGTAAAAGTCGCTGTAGTCGCCGATCGTGCATGGCAGGCGCACGCTCATACCCCACTCTGGAAGCATGATCGACTTTCGTTGCGGATGATCGCGCAACTCTGCGCACTCTGCGCCAAGAAGTCGCGTCATCTCGGCGCGTGCCTTGCGCCACGCTCCTCGACCTAGCGACATGAAAGCGTTGAGCGAGTCGCCAGTCAGCGCGCTGCGAATTGGTTCGTCTAGTTGGGCAAGAAATCCTGCCTCAACGAGGACGCGACAATCGACGATGAATGCGCCGATGCGTACCCCGATGCGTAGCCCGCGTCCTTCTCCAGCGACCACTCCCATGGGAAGATTCGCGAGCGAAAAGTCGCCATCAGCATCGTTCGCCCCTTCAACCCACGACTGCCCTGCGATGGACGTCACGCTGCACCGCCGGCCGAAACCGCCCGCACAACTTCCATTGCAACGAGGTCATCCCATGCCTCGTCAAACGAGCATGAACCAAATGAATGCGCGAACCGACTTCGGGTCTCTTCAATCTCGTCGAGTGAGACGCGCACCCCATGCCAACTCATCGCCTTCTCATTGAACTCGATCTCATCGACCGAACCCACTGTCAGGAATCGGGCGAGCCCCTCGACGTCGCACTTTCGGTTGAAGATGAATGCTGCCCCGAGCAGCACGTTGAGGAATCCAAACTGCTTCGATCCTGCCGCAGTGTTGAAGTGACAGAGCGCGCGGTGCAATCCCGCCGTCGCTTTGAACGGCACTCCCGCCGATGCGCACGCATGCATGCCACGCGCAAGATCCCCCGCTGTTGGATGGGCCTGCGGGGTGGTGCCGCCCGTGCGAAACTTTGCCCCCGCCTCTTCACCAACGAGAGAGGCGATGACACCACGCGGATCACTATCTAGTGCGATCTCGAAATAGGGGAACATGTCATCGGGCAGGTGACTGAGGGCGCGTTCGACTGCAGATGGATCGGGGGCACGCATCTCGAGCGAGTCGATGCGCATCGCTGGGCTGCCAACCTCATCGTGCTGCTCATTGAAGGCTTGCACGCGGTCGAGTTCTTCAACGAACTCGGGCGTTCCCGCCGGAGAGAGAATGCATGAGATCGCCCACGCTCCGTGAGTCTCAGGGAGCACCGCTTCGGGCGCATGTCCCACTGCGAGCGAGGAGAGTTGGTCGAGCAGCGCGACGGGCCAGATCAAACGACCGAGCATCCATTGGCGATTGGATGCGTGCACGTGCGAATAACTACGCACCGCCGTCGCAGGGTCGAGTTGGGCCGGTGGATAGAGACCTGCGTAATCAACAATGGATGCGACGAGTGCGTGAACGCTTTGCATCGTCGCACGATACGGCTTTCGCGCCGATTAGTCTTCGACGAAGTTGAGATCGCGTCCGTATGTCTCTTGCAGAAAAAAGACCGCAACCACGGCGAGCGGAATGACGATTGCGGCCACGATTACTGCGGCTTGCCACAGAGAATTCGGCGAGTCTCCCAGAACTCTCTCGGTCGCGGTCCACAGAAATGCGCTGCCCGCAGCCGACCAGCGCACGAAATTGGGAGCGGATGTTGTAGCGGTCGCGCGCAGGTTCGTGCCAAACTGCTCTGCCGCAACGGTCACAAAGACTGCCCAATATCCGCACGCGAAACCAAGTGCGACCGCGCAGTAGTAAAAGGCACTCAGAGACGTTGCCCCCACCGTGAAGTAGAGAGCGATACTCACCACGGTGAGCGCATGAAAACTCAGCAGCGCTTGTCGGCGCGACTTGAGCAACTGACTGAGCACACCGCTCGAGAGATCGCCCAATGCCAGCCCAACGTAGCACCACATGATGGCGAGTCCAGGAGTCGGCCGTGCACCCTCGGGCATCCCAAGGCTTGCTGAAATCGAATCGCAGTACTTGATCAAGATGCCAACCGAGAACCAGATAGGAATCGCACAGACGACCACCGCGAGATATCTGCGCAGCCGCTTCCAGGGAGTGAACAGCAACCAGAATGCCCCACGGCCGACGACATCTTTCGCTTGCGCGTCGCGAAACATCCCGCTTTCGACGACTCCGATGCGCAGAAAGAGCAGCGCCAATCCCATGATGCCGCCGATGAGAAACGCCGTGCGCCACTCGACGACCCGTGTGACGAAATATGCAACGATTGCGCCGCAAATGCCGACCGTTGCCACGACTGTAGTGGCAAGCCCACGCCGCTCCTTACTGACGAGTTCGCTGACGAGCGTGATGCCGGCCCCCAGTTCGCCCGCGAGTCCAAACCCCGCAACAAACCGCAGCACTCCATACTGTTCTATTGCTCCCCCGAGCCCCACCGCGTGCAGCACTGCCCCCCAACCTGCATTGGGCACATCGGCGATAAAGGCGTTGAGAATGTTTGCGATCGAGTAGACGATGATCGATCCAAAGAGCACGGTGAGACGACCCCGACGATCGCCCAAGATGCCCCACACAATTCCTCCCACAACGAGTCCGGTGACCTGCAGATAGTTGTCGAGCCAGAGTCCCACCGGCTTGAGTTGGTCGGCGGCGACGCCGAGCGACTTAAGACTCTCTACCCGCACGATCGCGAAGAGCAGCAAGTCAAATATGTCGACGAAGTAACCAAGCGCGGCCACGATGATGACGAGCGCTTGCGCGCGGGGCGTGGCAGTTGCGGCAGGAATCGTCATCACTTCGAAAGGTACTCTGACCGCATGAAGACAACGACCTCACATATCCCCGTTGCGCTGTGCCTCGTCTCGCTAGCCATTGCCGGTGCCGTGGCATTTGGTTTTATCGGTGCAACCGCACTCACAAGCAATGCCAACCCAACCCTGTCGACCCCGCTGATTCTCGCGGGCACACCCGACTTCGAGTATGCGCGCCTTGTTGTCACGGTCGCTCCGCAGTCGACGATGGTGTGGATCAACACGCCGCTCGGCGCTGCCACTGCGAATGTTGGCAAAGGGGTCGATGGAACGCTCGAACCGATCCAAACTGCGATTCGCGCCACCACGGCTGATAGTGGTTTCTCTGAACTGGCGCCTGGACTTCCGATGGACGACATGATGCTCGTTCAGTGGATGGGTCTCGCGAACTGGGAGTTGGCTGCAGTCACGCAAAACCAAGTCGATCAAGGGTCAACGACTTCGTTCTTTTTCAAACGGCTGAAATGAGCCAAGTGATGCCCGCTCGACCTGCCGCATGACCGACCACTGGCTCATCGTGGCATCGCTCGCGGCGATTCTTGCCGCGATTCTTGCCCAACTTGAACTGGCGACGCGCGATGTTTGCATTCAGTTTTACCTCGTGCGGGCCGATGAACTCGGATGGCGATTGCACGGGGCACTCGTGGCGGGCGGTCCGCTGGCGGATCACGTCGAGCAGATGTTCGCACGCGATCTCGCGCGGTCAACGCGGGCAACGCTCGCTGATTTCACCAGTAGATCGTGGTGGTTTCGGGCGCGGGCCCGCATCAGCCGACTCATGTCCCCTTTGCAGTAGGAACACTCGTCTTCAATTGCTCGGTGAGCTTCGCAGCTGCCGTTGGATTCGTCTTGGCGAGTTGCGCGAGAGTCGCGGCCGCCGCAACCGAGTCGCCACTCCACGTCTGCACACGCGCGAGCGTCCCAAGTGTTTGTGGGGAATCAGGAGCCAACTGCACCGCCCGTTTCGCCGCGAGCAGCGCGCCATCTTTGTCTCCAGCGCGATATAGAAACCCGCACTTCCAAACGAATGGCTCAGGATCGCTAGGAGCGGACAGCTCTGCGGCGAGCCAAGTATCGAGCGCGCCAGCCGTGTCGCCGGTTGTCCAGAGTGCACTACCCATCCAGCAGCGTGCTTCGACTGACTTGTCGAGATTCGCCCAGATGCGAAAGTCTTGGGCCGCTCCCGCCGCGTCGCCGGTGCGAAGGCGGCATTTGCCAAGAATCTCGTACGCCTCGCCGGTCGTTTCAGACTTCAGCGACGCGTTGGCGTCCTCGATCGCCTGTGGGTATGCACCCATGCGGTAGCGCGCAAAGGCGCGCATGCGAAATGCGAGCGCGTCGCTCTTATCGATGGCTATTGCGCGCGAGGCAGCTTCGACTGCGGCTGGATACTTCTTCTGCGCAATGAACGCATAGGCGAGGCAGAGTTGCGTCACTTTTGGCGAGGCGCCAGTACTCGCAGCCGCGGTCAGCTTTGCGACAGCGGCCGCGGCATCCGCATGAATCTCGGCAGCGCAGGGCAGCGAACTCATTGTGCGCGGTGGAGCGACGCACGAGACGAGCGCGACAAGCGCGCTACCAGCGGCAATGGCGACGCTGCAACCGAAGCGCGTTGAGAAATAGGTGGATGTTGAATGCATGATGACCTTTCGCAAAGTGTTACCGCGGTGACGGCGTGGGTGTACCCGAAGAGTCGCACTTGCGCCCGCTGCGCAGGCGTCGACGAAGCCACAACGTGTTGCCTACAACCGAGAGATCGGAGAGTCCCATGGCGACCGCGGCGATGAGTGGTCCCTTCGCTCCAAGCAGTCCAAATGCCGCGGCCGGGATCGCAAGCGCGTTGTAGGCGAATGCCAACACGAGATTCTGTCGCACCACAGTGAAGGTCTTTCGGGCGATGTCGATGAGCACCGAGACATCCCTTGGATCATCGCGCAGCAAGATCACATCGGCGCTTTCAGCGGCGAGTGCCGTGGCGCTTCCCATCGCAACCCCAACCGCTGCCGTCGCAAGCGCGGCGGCATCGTTGATTCCATCCCCGACCATCATCAATGAGTCGCACTGCAGCCCCTGAATCACAGTCACTTTCGACTCCGGCGTCTGTTCGCTGAATACCTCTGCCCGCGTGAAACCAACCTCTTGCCCGATCTTTAGAGCTGCAGCAGTTCGGTCACCGGTGATGAGTGCGACTGAGCACCCTTGGGCGCGCAACTGCGTGACCGCAGCGCGTGACTCTGCGCGCACCTCATCAGCGATGTGCAATCGTGCGATGAGCACTCCATCGACCTCGAGGCGCGCCGATGCCACTTCGTCGCGCCGCACACAAATGACTTTGCCTTCACAGTCGACTTGCACTCCGCTGCCCGCGTGGGCCCGAAAGTCTGTGACTGGTGGAACGCGCACTTTCGCCAATGCGGCCGCAGCGATCACCGCCCGACCGAGCGGATGTTCGCTTTGAGACTCAGCCGCCGCGGCGAGCGCAAGCGCCTGCGATTCGTTCATGCTTTGCGCGATGAGTTCGATGCGCTCAAGGGTTGGTCGCCCTCGGGTAATGGTGCCTGTCTTGTCAAAGGCGACCGTTCGAATTGCCGATGCCGATTGCAAGATCGCCCCGTTGCGCACGAGTATTCCGCGGCGACTCGCCTCACCAGTCCCCACAACGAGTGCGAGCGGCGTGGCGATCCCCAGCGCGCACGGGCAAGAAATCACAAGCACGGTGACTGCGGTGAGAATTGCCACGGATAACGAAGCGGTCATCCACCAGCCGACAAACGTCGCGAGCGCGATGAGCAGCACCGCTGGCACAAAGATCTGACAGACCTGATCGGCCGTCCGTTGGATGGGGGCCTGCGAAATCTGTGCGCGGTAGACGATCTGGGCGATGCGACCGATCGCCGAGTCATTGCCAGCGGCAGTCACGCGCACGACGAGTGCTCCGTCGAGCGCGATCGTGCCCGCACTCACGCGATCTCCGACCTTTCTGGTGATTGCCAGCGGTTCGCCGGTGAGAGAACTCTCATCGATACTCGCGCCACCAGTGACGATGATGCCATCCACAGGAACGCGTCCTCCAGGACGCACGTTGATCTGATCGCCGACGCGAATCTCACTGAGCGCGACGACCGCGAGAGTCGCATCGGGCGCGAAGCGCTCGATCGTCCCGGGTTGCAAATGAAGCAACTCTTGAATTGCAGAGTTGGCGCGACTCGCAGCGCGCGACTCGATGTAGTGACCGAGACTGATGATCGCCAATAGCGCACTCGACTCAGCGAAATAGAGCGGGCCATCGTGCATCCCATCGCCAAATCGCTGGGCGAGAAAGGTGAAGGCACTGAGCGCGAACGCCGCCGAAACACCCAGCGCAACCAAGGTGTCCATATTGGTCGTTTTCAATCGCAGGGCGCGCCAGGCGCTCGCGTAGAAACCACCGCCAGCAACGATCAGTGCGATGGATGCCCCAGCGAACATGCTCCAGCCAACCCATCCACCTTCGTGCGCAGAATGTCCGGCGGTCCAGTGGAGAGTCTCGAGCACGATCCAGATACTTCCCGCGACAAGGGCGCTTCGCGACCACTGGTGCAGTTGTTTTTTCTGACGCGCTTGTGCCGTTCGTTGCAAGTTGATGAGCGCAGCAAAGGCGTCCTGCTGCGGCGAGGTCTCGCGTCTTGCGCCAGGCTCGAAACCGGCAGCGCGGATCGCCGCGCGGAGGGCCTCTTCGTTTGGGGTACCGCCAGCAACGGGCGTGACCAACGCGATGCCTGTTGCGAAGTCGACGTCAGCCCGATCGACACCTGCGACCGCAGTCAGTTTGGCGCGCGCTGAAGCCGCACAGCCAGCGCAGTGCATTCCGTCGATAGAGAGTCGTATCGTTGGATCAGCAGTTTGACTCACCACGAGTCGATCATAAGGCGGCGTTGAATCGCGCATCAGTTGCCAAAGCCCAGCCTGATACTCTCGATATCATGAAAGCCCTCGCCTCCATGCTGGAACGATTTGTGCGTGACGTTCCAGACTTTCCGCGCAAGGGAATCGTTTTCAAAGATGTGACGCCGCTGCTCGCTGATCCTGGCGCGCTCGCAATGGCGGTCGAGCTCATGGCGAATCCTTGGCGCAGCGCGCGGATTGATGCCGTGGTCGGCGCCGAGAGTCGCGGATTCATCTTCGGAACTGCGGTCGCACAGGCCCTCAACACGGGCTTTGTTCCGATGCGCAAGCCGGGCAAGTTGCCTGCGCCAACATTCAGCATCAAGTACGAATTGGAGTATGGCAATGACGCGATGCACGTGCATCAAGATGCGCTTGCTCCCGGTGCGCGCGTACTGGTGGTCGATGATCTACTCGCGACTGGTGGCACGATGAAGGCATGCATCGAACTCGTCAAGATGACCGGCGCTTGCCCGGTCGCAGCGAGTGTCTTCATCGAACTTCCGTCGCTCGGTGGTCGCAGGGCACTCGATCCCCTGCCAGTGCACAGTGTGCTTCAGTATTAGGTGCTTCAGCGCTCGCCCGATTCGCGCGCTTGGGGTGCGACTGCCGCCGTGTCCGCATGACAGAATGGGCATGAGACTCCCACTACATATCGCGGGTCGACCTGTTCTTGCGGGGTGACAGGCATCTGGCAGCAATAGCAGAGCGCGGCACTTGTCTGGCGCAACTGCGAATCGACGCAGACACGGCGATCAAAGACGAAGCAATCCCCGTCGTAGTGCGATTGCCCACACTCTTCAAAATACTTCAAGATTCCGCCGTCGAGTTGAAAGACCTGCGCAAAGCCAGCCGCTTCCATGAATGGACCGGCCTTCTCACAGCGAATGCCCCCGGTGCAGAACATCACGATGGTCTGATCTTTTAGCTCGCTCGGAAGTTTGCGAGCCGCCTCAGGAAAGTCGCGAAAGTGGTTGACTCCAATGGGTAGCGCGCCGTGAAATGTTCCCATGCGAATCTCATAGTCATTGCGCGTGTCGAGCAGCGTGAGCGGTTTACCTTCGTCGATCCATTGCTTCAAGACCTGCGCCGAAATCTTGGGAGAAGACGCGCGGGCCGGAGCGATGCCGTCGATTCCAAACGCGATAATCTCCTTCTTCAGTTTCACCAACATCCGGCGAAATGGCTGCTTGGCACTGACACTCTCTTTTACTGTGAGATTTTCAAGGCCTGCCACCGAACGCAACGCGACCATAAGTGCCTCCACCGCACTCGTTTCGCCCGCAATAGAGAGGTTGACACCTTCGGGGCTGAGCATGATCGTGCCCTTCAACGACTGCTCCGTACAAAGTGCGCGCAACTTCTCACGAAGTACTTCGAGGTTCTCGAGTGGCGCAAACTTGTAGGCGGCAATATTGGTGAACATCGACCCACTATAGAGCAGTCGTTGGCCAATCGAGCCTGCGCCGACTCTCAAACCGGCGCGCTTGACCCGTGACAGGATCGGCAAAGGCGACTACCCGCGCGAGAAGTTGCAGCGGCTTTGAATAGTCGTCTTGCTCGCCCTGCGGTGGCGACGGCAAGAGCACTGGGTAGATCGGGTCATTGAGTATTGGGATACCAAGCGCCGCGCACTGCACGCGCAACTGATGTTTGCGTCCACTGGTTGGCGCAAGGCGATAGCGCGCACACTCGCCCGCGCCCGTGGCGGATACGAGCGTTTCGATGAGCGCTATGTGTGTGCTTGCATTGGGATGTCCGGCAACCTCGCGCATGCGCATGAAGTGGTCATCTTGAACCACTCTGCTCTCGTACACCATCGGCAATTGCAGAGCAATGTTGCGCGAAGCGATCGCCTCGTACTGCTTCTCAACCAATCGCTCGCGAAAGAGGGCTTGGTAGCGGTCGCGCGTGCTCTCTTGCGCGCTAAAGACCACCAACCCCGCTGTTGCCCGATCGATGCGGTGAATCGGCACGAGTGTGTCGATGCCAAGTTTGCGCTTGAGACGCACCAGGAGCGTCTCTTGCAAGTAGCGACCCGCTGGAATCACCGGAAGAAAGTGGGGCTTATCAGCGACGACGATGTGCTCATCTTGAAAGAGCACGACTTCGTCGAAGGGAATACGCACTTCGTTACCGAGGGTTCTGTAATAGAAAACGACTAACCCTGGTTCGTGTCTGCGTGACGCGCTGACAACGATGCCATCGCGATCAACAACCTCTCTCTCTGCGATGCGTCTCATCCACTCCGCTTGGTCTGCCTCAGGAAACCGCTCGATCAAACACTCGGCGATCGTGGTCCACGACCCCGCGGGCAGACATGTGCGACTTGGTCCAACTCCAGCGCGCGAAGCGAGTGGGGCGACCAACTTGCCGCGCCGCTGGTTCATGAGAGTGTTCGCCGCGCAGCGTGCGCAGTGGCAAGGGCATCCCACGCCTGATCGAATGCCCACGAGTAGTTGCGCCAACGACCTATCGAAAGTGCGTTGATTGGACTGCGCACCTGCTCATGACTCAACGTAAAGACGGCGCGAGAATTGCGTTCTGGCTGCATCACGCGTTGGTCCATCGGCAGAGAGAGTCGGTCGAGGCAGCGCTTGGCGTGCGCTTGCGGATCTGCGACGAGATCTTCATAGACGATTGGTTCGTGGGAGAACCCGAGCGTCTCGAGCGCCTCTGGGAGAATCGATCGTTCTGCCTCGATCACGCGCCGCAGTGACTCGATCGATGCGGTCCAACCATTCGAAAGTGGATGAAAGAACGAGAGCAGCATGCTGATCGCCATGTCGCGTGGATCGCGCGCCACGTGAAAGCACACCGTTCCTGGCATCACAGTCGCGAGCAGCGGAAGAAACTGCCACGCTTTGAGAGTCTTGTCGAAGGTCCACTCTGCTCCCGACCTACGCAATCGCGCCGCGTTGTGCACATATCCGCGCTGAAGTTGGCAAGCGACCTCGTGCGGAATCTGCCCGAGATCGCGCCCAGTTCGACCAGTCGAAGCAAACGCCTCGGCAAGAACCTCTACTCCGTCGAACTCTCCAATGCCACTGATGGCAGGATGGCTGTCGAGCATTTGCTCTAACAGCGTCGAACCGCACCGGGGGAGCCCAACGACCATCGCGATTCCTTTCACGCGATCGGCGCGCGGTGGGATTGATGTGGCTCCCCTTCGAAGCAGGGCGCGCTGCTCGCCGATTGCGCCGAGCAATCCCTCGAGATCAAACGGTGGTGTTGTCTGGGCATGTAACTGCGCGGCGAGGTCAAACGCCTCTCGATAACGTCCGATCTTGTCAAGCAATTGCACGGCGTCGAATCCTGCGACGCGTCGCAACACGACACTCTTCTCGTGGCGGGCGATATGAAGCAAGTCTTCAATGGCGCCCGGCGCGTCATCGCGAGCGCGCACGCGAGCCATGAAGAGTGGACCGCGTGCATCGCGCAACCACCCCCCACCCGACTGCACGAAACTCTTGAACTCCGCGCGCCGATGGGCGTAATAGAGAGTTTCTGCGAGCGTCACCGCTGCCTCGATGTTGTATTGGCTCGACGATGCCGCCAGTTTCGTCAACCTCTGCACTGCCGCATCGATGCGACCGAGTCGCTGATCGACCATCCCACGCAAGAGGTTTGCTTGCGGATCTGATTCATCGACTCGCAGTGCGCTCTCAAGATCTGCATCGGCATCGCACACTCGACCGAGGCCGAGATTTGCGCGCGCACGACCGATCCAGCCAAGTCGAATGCGGGGTGCGACCTTGATCAACGCGTCGCACGAGCGCAGCGCTTGAGAAAACGCCCCCGATGCGAGCAACCGCTCGATCTCTGCGGCTGGTGTCTCGGGTGGTGGCATCTTGAAACTCTACCGTCGATGATTGAGTGCGGCCCACTCGTGAAATCGTTCGAGCAGCTGTTGAATCTTCCTGAATGTCGGACCAGAACAGCACAGAACTGCGCGAGTAGCGACCCTGATCGGTACCCTACACAACATGCCGCATACACAAGAAACATTGAAGCAACTCTTCGCCCACCCAACATCACACAACATCGCCTGGAGAGATATTGTCAAGCTTTTCGAGGGGCTCGGTGGCGTCGCTGAGGAGACCAAGAAGGATCATCTCAAGGTCAAACTAAAAGGAAAAGAGATGACCTTTCTGATTCCAAGACACGGTCATCACACGCTCGACAATAATGATGAGATTGGCCACATTCGGCGCTTTCTGCGCGAATGTGGCTTTGAACCAGCGCACAAATGAGCCCGGTCGTTGCCGCCGCCGCTTCTTCTCGCAAGGCCGCCGGCAGCGCGCTGCTGCTTGGTTGTGCAGTCGAGGCAATCGCTGCCAGTGTTTGGTAAAAATGTTTTGACCCGCGGCGCGATGGAAGTAGGTTGTAGGTACATGAACAACCGACCCCAAGTCATCCGAACATTTCAAGTCGTGGTTGCCGCCGCCGCGTGCTCATTGCTCACCCCGCTGAGCCTTGGCCAAGCCGCCAACGATGCTTGCGCCGCTGCGACACCAATCGCTGGATACGGTGTCACTCCATTTACAACGGTCGGCGCAACAACCGACGGACTCGCAGCACCTGCCTGCCTCTTCTTCGGCGTCCCGCAGATCTACAACGACGTTTGGTATTGCTGGACTGCATCCCAGACAGGCATCGCATCGGTTGACCTCTGCGGATCGTCTTACGACACAAAGCTCGCGGTCTATGGCGACTGCACACCCTGCCCAAATCCTGCAACGATCATCGCGTGCAATGACGACTCATGCGCACTGCAGTCGAAAGTGACATTCATCGCGGAAGCTGGCCACTCGTACACAATTCGCGTCGGCGCATACGCCACGAGCGCCACGGGCACTGGCAACATCACCATTGCTTCAGGTGCGCTCGCTGAGTTCACAAATCCTGCCAACGGGCATCGCTACCTCGCCTTCTCTGCAACAACGTGGACCTCAAGCGAAGCATTTGCTGTCGCTGCAGGATCACACCTCGTGACGATTGATGATCAGGCAGAGAATGACTGGGTGCAGGCGAACTTCGGGGTGTTGTTCGGGGTTGTACGCCGCATATGGATCGGATTCACCGATGCGGACATGGTGGTAGAAGGACAGTTTGTTTGGACCAGCGGAGCGGCAGTGGGATTTACGAATTGGAATACAGGTGAACCAAACAACGCTGGCGCAGGAGAAGACTTCGCTGAGTTCCTGGGCAGCAATGGGCGCTGGAATGATCTCCCCGACTCACCCGCCGGACTCGTCCATATTGCCCTTATCGAATTCGAACCGAGCGCGCCTGCGTGCGCTCCCGACTTTGACGGCGACGGATTTGTTGCAGGATCTGATCTGGCAGTCATCCTCAGTAACTGGGGCGGCAGTGGATCAGGGGATCTCGACGGGGACAACATCGTGGGTGGATCCGATCTCACAACCATGCTCAGCGCGTGGGGCGCCTGCCCCTGAACGCGCTCGATTGTGTTTCACGAACCCGCCTGAATCTTCCGAGCAGACCGCGACGACTTATCCCGCGCAGTCGATGCCCGTGATCGGATACTGCGTGCCATGGACTGGCGCCGCGATCACCGCAACATGCCAATTCGCGTGCAACTGCGTTGGTTTGCGCCCAGCGATTCGCCGCGCCTTCGCACCGTCAAGAATTGCGTGAATCTTCTTTTGCAATCCCTTGATTTTGGAGACCTCTGAATTCTCGAGGTTCTCCCAGCGCAGTCCCGCTAACGCGAGTCCGCGGTTGGTCGCATTCGAGTCTGCAGCGACTGCCTTCTGGCTCGCCTCAACGTACCCAGCGACGATTGAACCCAACCGCTTCGCCTCTTTGGGGTTCTTCACGTTGCACTTCAACTTCACGCTGCCACCCGTTGCAGCAAACGCCTCTGCTCCACTTGTGCGCGTCACCTGAATAAGACCGGCATTCTGCAGCAATTTCACGTGGTAGTAGAGACCCGTGCACTCATGATCAAAGATTGCACTCATTTGAGGAACGGTCAGTGGTCCTTGGGCGCGAATCGCCTCAAGCAATTGCATGCGCAATACTGAGCGCAATCCATGCCACACGGCGCTCGACGCGAGTGAAAGTTGCGCAGGGCGCAGTGTTGATTTCGATGAGGAAACAGCGCGCGTCTTTGACGCGGCACGGCGAGTTGTCAAAGCAGATGGCATTTCGCAATCGTAGCGAAGATGCCCACAATGGGAGTGTGGTTCATGAAATTCATCCACCCCGACTCGAGCCGCGGGAGTCTTCCTACACTCCTGCGCAATGATGCGAACACGGCTTGTCGTCGGAGCGCTACTGATCGCTGCGCTTGCTGCGCTTGCGGCAATCGATTCTGCAATTCCATATCTGTCGATCGGCGCGCAACGCATCGGGCCGGGGGCGATTCTGATACTTGTGAGTCTTCTGCTGATCTCTGTGATATTGGCGAGAGAATTTTCACGACTCACCGCGGCGGGCGGGCGACCGCTCGCTGTTTGGATCGCCTACATCGCCATCGCGGGCGGAGTCGCCAGCGTCGCGCTCGTACCAACCCTACTGCCAAGGCACTTCGTTGCACCAACTCTGCTCACCCTGCCATTCGCGCTCGTCGCGCTCTGCGCCCTGAACCACGCGCGCACCACGCAAGTTTCTGGGATGGCACACGCGATCGGCTCGGCACTGCTCGCATACGGCGCCATTGGAATCCCACTTGGATTCTGGATTCTCTTGCGCCACGACCGTGATGCGTGGACACTCGCGGGTGCGATTCTGTGCGTTAAGAGCGGTGATATTGGCGGCTACTTCACTGGGATGGCATTCGGAAGGCACAAGATGATCCCGTGGTTGAGTCCTGGGAAAAGTTGGGAAGGATTCGCCGGTGGTGTCGTCTTGTCAGCGCTCACCGGAGGCGCGCTCGCGCTTGCGTCGCAGTCTGCGCTAGCCGCGGATGCCTACGTTGAACCCATTTCGGTGGCTTACGGCATCTTTGTTGCGGTAGCGCTAGGTTTGGTTGGAGTATGTGGCGATCTCTTTGAGAGTTGCCTCAAGCGCGCTGCGGGCGTGAAAGACTCTGGAAACATTCTCCCGGGAATGGGTGGGCTTTACGATCTCTTTGACTCGCTGCTACCCGCTGGCCCAGTCGCCTGGTGGTTTCTGACTCTGGGGAGCGCTTCCGTATGACGAGTCGAGTTTGGCGCGCCGCGACTCTCTGCTAACCTCGCCGCAGAATGACCCTCATCGCCGATCTCGTCAGCCTTCATCAAGTCGATAGCCAAGTGCGTGCGCTGCGCGGGCGACTCGCGTCCGCTCAGAACTATGTTGCGATGCAAGAGCGACAGCGAGGGCTTCTGCATGGTCGCCTCGAAGAGGTCAAGAGCCAGACGCGGCAACACCAAGCAACGGCTGCGAATCAAGAAGCCGAGAGCGGATCTGTAAAGGCGCGCATTGAGACCCTGCGCACGCAGTTGAATACCAGCACCAATCCAAAGCAGTATGCCGCGGTTCTCAATGAACTCAAGGTGCTGCAAGCCAAACGAGATGAGATCGACGATGGCACGCTTGCTCAACTGCAAAAGGTCGAAGAGTTGCAGGCGAAACTAGTCGAAATCGAGAAGCTTCTTACCGAGCGCGTTCAGGTGTTGGCGGCTGGAAACGCCGAACTCGAAATCTGTCGAAATGAAGTGGGATCGCGCCTCGCCGAACTTGACCTCGAACGCGGATCGGCCGCGGCGCGCATTCCGCAGCGCGATCGCGATGCTTTCAATCGAGTCGCCGATCTCTACGACGGTGAAGCCATGGCAGAACTTGTGGCAGTCGATGCCCGCGCGCGCGAGTATGTCTGCGGGGTGTGCAACATGGAACTTCCCAAGGAGAAGTATGCGGCGCTTGCATCGAATCAAAACGCCGCGGTGACGTGCACCTCGTGCCACCGCATTTTGTACATTTCGGACGTCGCATCTGCCGCGTCCTGACCACGCGACACTCACCCGTAGCCGAGTCGATCAAGGTCTTCTTCACTGAGGCCAAAGTGGTGGCCGATCTCATGCAGAATTGTGATTCGAATCTCCTGCTCGACGCGAGCGGTTCCCCCGAGTGACTCGCCATCCTCGTCGATCCACTCCTCCCATCCCCCTGCTGCGTCAAGAATTCCACGGCGAAAGATCTGGATGACATCGGGCAGCTCGCCAGACTGCGTGACGCTGCGTTCGGTGATCGAAATGCCGGTGTGCAGTCCGCAGAGATCATCTTCTGAAGTATCGATTCCCAAACTGCACATTAGTTCTCGTGATGGCGCATCTTCAACGATGAGTGGCGATTCTTCGAGCAGCGTGTGCAGCGCTGGTGGCAACGAGGCGAGCACCGACTCGACGATCGCATCGAACCTCGCGCGCGTGGCATGCGACCAGCCGTCACGCGCTGCATCATTCACTGTGTGACTTGCCCGACAAGCTGCGAGATGCTTGTGACCTGCTGGGCACGAGCCCACCGCGCGAGCCCGCGCACAACGCGCATTGGCGAGGCAGGATCGACAAAGAGCGCCGTTCCCATTCCCACCCCTGTGGCTCCAGCAAGAATGAACTCGGCCGCATCCTCCCAAGAAAAGACACCACCAATCGCAATGATTGGAACGCCCGCAGTTCGGGCGACGCGCGCATACACGTCATGCACAATGCGCACAACAATTGGATGGATCGCCGGGCCTGATAGTCCTCCTTGACGACGCGAGAGTCGCGGTTGACGCGTTGCCACATCGATCGCCATCGCGGGCATCGTGTTGCACAGGGTGAGCGCGTTCGCGCCCGATGCGATGGCAGCATCCGCCATCGCCACTGGATCAACCATGTCCGGAGCCAACTTCACAAAGAGCGCGCAGTGAGTCACTGCCGGTCGCACCGCGGCGAGAACCTCGCGCAGAGTGGCTGGATCGGCGCCGAAGTGGCGCCCGGTCGAGGTGTTTGGACAAGAGACATTCAACTCAATCGCGCGAAAAGCACCGCATGAATCGACTGCGCTCGCCACGGCGACGTAATCGTCGATCGTGTGGCCCGCAACTGAGGCGATGACGTGCGTGCCACATCCGCGCACTTTAGGAGCCTCTTCGGCGAGAAAACGCGCGACTCCCATATTGGCCAGGCCGATCGCGTTGAGCATCCCGGCACGGGCGGGAATGATTCGCCACGGCGCACTTCCTGGGCGCGGTTCACGCGTGATGCTCTTTGTGGTGATCGCCCCAATGCTCGAAAGCGGCATCGCATCAGCGAGCGCATCAACGTATCCGCACGTTCCGGCAGCCGCAATGACGGGATTGCACAGGTCGAGTCCGGCGAGTGAAGTCTGAAGCATCTCTGGAATGCCCACGGCGTACTTGTAACACATCTATGATCGTTCGACATGAGCACTCCAGAACGAATCGCCCAGTTCGAGAAGATGGCGTCGGCCGATCCCACAAATGAGATGGCACACTTCAGCCTCGGCAACGCATACTTGCAGTGCGGTCGCCACGCCGAAGCTGCCACAAGCCTCGAGCGCGTGATCGCGTTGAGTGCGGGAATGAGCAAGGCCTATCAACTCTGTGGGCAGGCAATGATCGGGGCGGGATGGACTGACAAAGGCGTCGACGTACTAAACCGCGGATACCAAATAGCTGCGGAGCGCGGCGACCGAATGGTCGAACAAGCGATCGCCCAACTGCTCAATTCGATTGGTCGAACCACACCAGTCATCGAGCGCGCCGCGAACACCGCGGCAGAATCGCTGCGCGCAGCGGGAACCTTTGTCTGTGGGCGCACTGGACGACCTGGCAACAAACTGGACGCTCCGCCTATGCGCGGCGCGATTGGCAACTGGATCTTCGAGAACATCTCCGCCGAGACATGGAAAGAGTGGATCGGTCAGGGCACCAAGGTCATCAATGAGATGCGCCTCGACTTTTCACGCGAGCGTGATCAAGAGATTTACGACCAGCAGATGCGCGAGTATCTCGGACTCGATGAGACCATCGTTGCGTCACTCACTTCGCCCACAGAACCCTCATCGCAACCGTCGTAATCCAGTCACACCAGTCGTAACCAGACCCACCACTCCACAATCAACAGCGCGAACGCCGCGAGCAAGAGCCACGGCCATGCTGCGCTCTTTGCCACTCCCCCCCCTTGCACCCCGGCGACCCGCTCGGTCGCGAACGAGATATCGCTTGCCGCATCGCACCGACCTTCGATGCGCGTCTTCATGTTGACTGCGTAGGCGAGCAACCGCGCTGGGCGATCCTCTGCGCTCTGCTTCCATTGCAATCGATAGACCCCACTGCGGCGCACGGGTCCATATGAGAGACTCGACTGGGGAGGCCCGAAGATGGCGATCTCTTCGCCATCGGGAGTGCGAATCATTGGGCTGCGCGCATCTTTGGGCAGTCGTGTCGTGATGACGTCGCCCGGAGCGAGCGGTTCATCGGTTACAGCGTTGCCACCCGCCGCAAGCCACGCGATCGCATTCGAGCAGAAGTTGACGAATCCCCGCTGAAATGGCCAGTTGCTATCCATTGGATCGAACGTGACATACACGAGCGTCAATGCGCCTCGGTTGACAGTCAACACGAGTGGACCATCGCTCGCTTCGACAATCACATCTGCATCGCCGCCGGGCGCTACGGCAGTCATCGACGAGACGAAGAGATCGTCGAGATTGACGTACTGCAAGAGTGGATGTTCATCGCGCAGGCTGCGCACCGATGCATTGCTTTTCTCTCCGTAGGCAGCGACGCCAGCCGCAACAGGCGGCGCGCGAAAGATGAGATACCTGCCACGTTCGAGCGATGCTGGCATGACATCGTCGAGCACGATGACGTCGTACGAGTCCGGCGCCTGCGCGTCACTCGCGACGCGGCGGTCCCACTCATCCACGGTAAAGAGGTCGAGTGCGGCAAGCGACATCCCCTCGAGCAGCGACTTCAGAACGAATGTGCCGCGCCCAACGACCGCGATGTGCAGTGCGTGTGGTGGCGCTGCAACAACTGAGGCGCGGTCGTCCGTAATCAGCGCATCTTTGGTCGTCACGCCAACCTCGACGACTCCCCCCTGCGGAAGCTGGATGGATGGAAAAACAACTTGAGTCTCCCCAGCCAGCCGCACGCCGCTCTTGGCATCCTCTTGGGCTGCTGGAACTTCAACGGGCTTGGGGGTGACCGCCCGCAACTGCCCATCGACGCGCACTTCGAGATCACCCGCATATTGCGTCGTGTTCCAGTTCACGACCCGCGCGAATATTTGCACTTCGTCTGGTCGATCGGGATTGCGCGCCGCCGCGAGTCCGGCGATGCCAACGTTCTGAGTTGTCGCACTGCCGATGGTGTGAAAGATGACCCGTTCACCAGTGCGCAGCACGACCCGGGCAAGGTCGCCGACCCGACCATCCGAAAACAGTTCGTACGCGGGCGGTTCGGCGGCGATGGGCTGGGCATTATCTGGATCTGTTACGGTCGTAAATGCGCGCGCGAGTTCGAATGCGTCCACGAGCGCGGTCGTCTCATCGGTCGCCTGAATGGCGGCGATCGCATCGATCGCTTGGGCCGCATTGTCGGTAAACGGACAGGCGACTTGGGCATCTTTGGCGAATGCAATCACCATGACCGCGGGGGCGACACCAGAAAACAGTCCACCGCTGTGCAGCGATTGCACCCGTTCGGTAGCCAGGCGTTTTGCGACGCTGAGGCGCGTTGATCCATCTGCGCAATCGGTGGCGCCCATCGATCCTGAAGCATCAACCAGCAAGACAACGCGCGCAGCGTGCGTCTCACCCAGATCGAGTTGCGGCTGCGCAATCGCGATAATCACCAGTAGCAGCGCCAGCAACTGCAGCAAGAGCAACAGCGAAAACCGCAGTCGCTGAAAGGGAGCGTTGGCGCGCAAGTCTTGGGTGGCACGCGTCCACAAAAGCGTGCTTGAGATCACGCGCTTGGTGCGGCGCAGTCGTAAAAAGTAGAGCGCAACAAGCGGCGGAATCGTCGCAAGCGCAACGACTGTTGCTGCGAGCGGAGCGAGCCACGCGACTGCCATGAGTGGCAGCGCACTCATGCGAGCAAGCCTCGTCTACGCAGATAGTCAAGCAGCAGCGTGTCGAGGTCGGTTGAAGTCTCAACGACTTGGTGTGAGATGCTGCGGCGCACTGAAAACTCGCGCAATCCGCCAACGTACTTCTCGAGCGCAGCTTTGTACTGCGCGAGCACCGCTGTCGACGCAGTGACTTCGGTCTCTGCTTCGGTCTCGCTATCGATTAGGCGAAGATCGCCCGAGATTCCATGCCGAGCAGGATCGATCTCCTGCGGGGCGAGCAACTGCAGGGCGTAAACATCGAAGCCCCGACCGGCGACGTAAGCGAGTCCCTTCTCATATCCGTCTGGAAAGAGGAAGTCGCTCAGCACCAAGAGCACTCCCCGCCCCTGTCCACCAAGTGCGATTGCCCGCATTCCGTCGGAGAATCCTGCATCTCCGACGGTTGTGCGATCTAGCAGCCAACTGCCCATCTCTCGCGTTCGACGCCGGCCGCGCAGGCCAGTGAGTCGCTCGATCTTTCCGCCCCCGAATCCAAAGAAACTTACGCGATTGTTGTTGACGAGCCCGATGTATCCCAGTGCCATCGCGAGACGGCGGGCATAGTCGAACTTGTTGGGACTGCCGCCATTCATCGACTGACTCAGGTCGAGTGCGATCACCATCGAAAGATCTTCCTCTTCGAGAAATAGTTTCAAGAAGAGGCGATCGAGTCGCGCGTAAATGTTCCAATCGACGAATCGCAAATCGTCACCGTGTGAGTAGTTCCGAAAGTCTGCAAACTCGACCGATTGTCCGCGGCGCCGGCTCCGCCGCTCACCCTGAATCTTGCCAGTAAATATCTTGCGACTCACCACATCGAGTCGGTCGAGTCGTGCCATCAATCGTGAGTCGATGAGGTCATCGATCTTCTCAGGTCGACCCTGCGAATTTGCGGCACCCACCGGGGTATGAGCGCTCATGGTTGCGCCTCGGCTGGCACAGACTGCACGATCTGCGCGAGAATTGCATCGCAGGTCAATCCGGCGGCCTCCGCCTCGAAACTGCGCACAATTCGGTGGCGCAGTGCCGGAAGCACGAGTGCGGCAATGTCCTGTGTGCTCACGGCGCAGCGCCCCGCCAAGAGCGCCCGCACCTTGGCAGCAGCGATGAGCGCTTGTCCACCGCGCGGACTCGCTCCCACCAGCACCATGCGCGAGATTTCGGCATCGGTCGCGCCACCCGTTGGGTGTGTCGCGAGCACGAGTCGCACTGCGTAGTCCTGCACGTGCGGGGCGACGAGCACCTTGCGCGCGAGGGCTTGCGCGAAGTGAATCTTGGCGGCGTCTAGCACGGCCTTGGTCTCTGTTTCAGGTGTGTGCAGTCCCGTTGTTCGTTCGACGATCGTGGCGACATCGCTCTGCGTCGCATACGGCACTGTCACCTTGAACAAGAATCGATCGAGTTGCGCTTCCGGCAGTGGATAGGTTCCCTCTTGCTCGATTGGATTCTGTGTGGCGAGCACGAGGAACGGCGCGTCAAGTTTTCGTGTCTCACCACCGGTGGTCACGGCGCGCTCTTGCATCGCCTCGAGAAGCGCCGACTGACTCTTGGGAGAGGCGCGGTTTATCTCGTCAGCAAGAAGAATCTGCGTGAAGATTGGACCGGGGCGAAACTGTAACTCGCGCCGTCCCATCGCTTGGTTTTCGACGACGATTTGTGTGCCCAGGATGTCGGCGGGCATGAGATCGGGAGTGAACTGAATGCGCGAGAAACTCACGCCAAGCGCGCGACCGAGGGTGCGCACAAGCAGCGTCTTGCCGAGCCCTGGCACTCCCTCAAGCAAGACGTGTCCATTGGCAAAGAGCGCGATGAGCACATGCTCGACCACCGCTGATTGTCCAACAAGCACCAGGCCGATCTCTTGCCGAAGTCGATCGGCAACGACACGAAACGAACTGCATGCTTCGCGCACAGATTGCACCGAGTCGAGCCGGGCAGCCTGCTCTTGCACACCGCCACTCATGGCACGTTACCGCCGGCGTCGTCGTGCTCACCCTTGGCGCGCTGCTTTGCGCGGCGCAAGCGATCCATTGAAGATTCTTCTGCGGGCGACTGCAGTTCTTCGCGTGCTTCGACCTTGGGTTCTGTCGGGAGTGCGATCACTGGCGCGCGCCGGGTATCTGGCGCAACCTGTTCAATCGACGCTTTCACCGTTGAACCGCGCCGTGCCTTTTTCCACGCCGCGACGACTTCGCCGCCAGTGCCACGCGCTGAACCGAAGGCTTGTTGCGCCGCTTCACGGGCCGACTCACGGTCGATCACGAGTCGGCGCACGGCGACATCGATCACCAAGAATGCCGCCGCGACGATCGCAAGGATGTCCCAGATGCGCCTAACGCTCTGGGGGGGAGCAAGTCCAGTTCGGTCGAAGAGATCTGCCACTGCGAGATCGCTCACTCGAAAGATGCGCCCTCCAGTTTCTTCAGCAATCGCCCGAAGAAGTGCGGCGTTGTCTCGACTAGTGCGAAACTCGCGGGGATACGCCAGCGTGACAGCACCCTGAATCGATCCACCGGTCCGTGCTCCTGTGCCATCGAGCAATCCAACATCAATGAGATACGAACCCGTTTGGCTGGTCTGAAATGTGCCACGGTAACGACCTGGCGCAACCTGCTCGAGCGCGAGGGGCGAGGTCGCACCATCGGGACCAACCACGCGCGCGTCTGTACGCATGAAATTCATCAATCCAGATTCTCCGCCAATCGCTTCAAGTTCGACCGTCGCCTCTTCACCTTCGAGGCGGGTCTTCAACAGCACATTCGACGGCGCCGCCGGTCGCATCAACCACCGCACGACTCGCTCCCACATCCCTTGAAATCCGCTCCATGCCGGCCATGCCCCTCCCCAACGCCCACTCAAGTCACTGGTGAAGACTGCGGATTTTCCAAGACCGAAGTTCCACGATGCAAAGATTGGATCGTTCCCCTCGGATGTGCGGTTGAGTATGGGAATCTGCGCCAACCCCTCGCGCGGTACGGTGAGCACGTACCCCTTCACCATCGGAACAGCTGTGACCCCCTCGATAGGACCGCCGATTGTTGGTGCAACCGAGGGCTGAAAATCTCCCTCCACGAGCAGACTGCGCGCGACGAGTGTCGCCTCTTTGATGAAGATCTTCGGCAGCAACTTTGGATTCATCACGTTGTAGAAGTTGCCACCCGTCCACTCTGCCATCGCCTTCATGTTCTGCAAGTCTTCAGCGGTGCCGTGACCAGCGATCATGATTGTTGTCACCGTGACCTTTGCCGTTTTGAATTTGGCCAGCAATTCTTGACTCGGCGGCGCGGGATCGCCGTCCGAGATCACGATCGCGTGGCGCTGCCCAGCTGGAACAGCGATCAGCCCCGCGAGTGCTGCGGTCATCGACGCGCCGAAGTCGGGCATATCTCCCACTGGCATGGTGCGAGCCGCCTTGAGCGCCGCACCCTTGTTGCCAACTATCTGCATCGGGAAGTACCAACCCGCTCCATTGATGCCATCCTTCACCCCGTAGTTGAAGACCACAATTCCGGCATAGTCGAGCCGTGAAAGCGCCTCGATGGCACTGACTGCAACTTGTTCGCTCCAAAAATTTGCTTGCGGCATCTCGCAAGAGTGCATCACAAGCGCAAGCGCACCGCGCGGAAGCTCACGCGTCGCAGGCGGATTCAATTGCACCGGCAGCACCTTTGACGTTTCGCTGTCGATCCATCCGCCAGCGCCAAACGATTTATCGCCGCCCACCATGAGCAGTCCACCGCCCAATTCGTGCACATAGGCATGGAGGCTGCGGTCGGTCGCGTTATCGATCTCAAATCGTGCCATGTTCACAAGCACGACTGCGTCGTAGCCAGCGAGAAATGCGATGCCATCACTCAGTCGTTCTGGATTGACAACATCGACGAGCAATCCACCGCCGCGAAGGGCAGCGATGAGTGCCGCGCCTTCGTTGCCATCTTTGTCGACCACGAGTACGCGTCCCTCGCCAGATACAAACACAGTCGCGGCACCTCGTTTGTTTTCGACAACCCCGTCCATGCTGGCGGCGTCGGGTTCGAAGACTGCTTCGTAACGCTGCGCTCCGGTCGAATCCAAACTCATCGGCACTTCGAAGGTGTTGGGACCAGCGTTGAGAGTCACCGCCAGACCATCCCCCACTGCACCACTGTCGAGATCAACAGGCTTTCCGTTTTCTTTCACGTAGAGCGTGCCGGAGGCTCCACCTTGGCTTCGAAGAAAGAGTTTTAGGTCGGCGGTCTGACCGAGTCGCGCCCGCGTCGGCGCGCGAATCCCCTCGAAGATCGTCACGCCCGTTTGGTTGTATTCGATCGCGACAACATCAATGGGAATGTGGTTCGCCTTCGCGAGCGCCGCTGCTTCGCGCAAACTTCCCGCCGTCTCGTTGCCGTCTGAGACGAGCAAGAGCCTGTTCATCGTGTCGGATGGCAGCAGTGCAAGCGCCCGGCGCACTCCATGCGCGAGGCTCGATCCATCCAGTTCTCCTCCGTGTCCTCCAAATGAAACCTCGCCACCGACCGCTGGAATCTCTGCAACTGCTGCATCGCGCGCAACCGTTACAACACCAACACGATCGGCACGATTGGGCGGCGTCTTCGTCGCCAGTTGCAGCGCTGCCTCCGCACTCGAAAGAAGATTGCTTGGAATTGATCGGCTCACATCGGCAACGACAAGCACTGTGACTCCCTCGCCGGTGCGCACGATCGATGGTTGCGCAAGACTCAATGCCAAGAGTGCCACGAGCAATGATCGCACGACTGCGCTCGTCCACGCCCGAGCGATACCTGTGGCGTGTCGGTGACGCCAACTCATCCACCAGAGCGCGGGAAGCACAACGAGCAGGAGAAGCGCGATCGGACGTTCAAAGCCAATGGGAATCATGAACTTCACTCAGGCTACCGCCTGCGTTGCGCCCCTTCACGCGGCGCGTCGAAGGCGGTGATCGGCATCGACTGCACCCTGCCGTTGGCGCAATCCAAGACGTATGCGCGGCCGGCGTGCACTGCAACCGACCACGGTGCGTTGAGTCGACCGACTGATCGTCCACCACCCCCAAGCATTGCGAGCGACTCACCGGTCGCGGCGTCGATGCGCTGCACGCGGCAGTTTCCAAACTCGGCAATCAAGAGCGATCCATCATCGAGCGCGCACAGCCCGTATGGGTATGCAACCTCACCGGCGCGGGCTCCGGGACGGCACAGCACGCGCTTGAGAGTTCCTTCGGCCGAAAAAACTTGGATGCGGTGGTTGCACGAGTCGGCGACGAAGAGTTCGCTGCCATCTTTAGAGAATGCCAGCGATTGGGGGCGGGCGAATTGCCCCAACCCATCACCTGGCACGCCGAAAGCATGCAGAAACCTTCCATCTTTGTCGAACACTTGAATGCGGTCGTTGCCACCGTATTCACTGACGTAGAGCTTGCCGTCGGGATCGAACGCGACATCAGTTGGATAGACAAACTGCCCTGGTGCTTGCCCGTACGAACCAATTGATTTCTGCACCACGCCTTCGCGATCGAAGAGGAGAATCCGATGTTCGTGCGTGTCGGCAACGTAAAGCAGACCATCGGGACCAAACGTCATTCCTGTGGGCTTGCCATTGTCGAACTTCGGCATCTTCCATGCCAATTCAAAGGTGCCATCGCTGGCGAATCGTTGCACGCGTCCACTCTTGTCAACGACAAAGAGAGCGCCAGTCGCGGGGTCGATCGTGAACGCGCGCGGAATGTCGAACCGTCCCTCGGTGCGCCCGGCACGCCCGATGACCTGATCGGTAGGAAGCGGCACGGTCGATTGCCGCGACTCATCGAAGGCACTGCCCTCGTCAGCGGCAGATCCGCATCCGACCCCATTCACCATGATTACGCCAACCACGCAGAGCAGTAGCGTGCCGACTGATGAATGACGGGCGCCCCTGCCAATGGTGCGAAATGCCAGCACTGCCACAAGCGCGCCGATGCAGGCGAGTGCCGCCATCCATGGGATCGCCCCACTTACCCCACGCGCATCTTGATAGTGGATCGCATTCAAGAGCGTGGTCGAGATCCAGTCCATTCCCGGAGGTTCGAGTCGTGCCGCAACTGCCGTTTCGCTCGCGGCCAAGAGTGTCGTCACGAGCCATCCACCGATAGAGGCGCGCAGCAGGATGGGCCATCCCATGCGGATGAAGTCGCGGGGTGTTCGCCCAAGAGTGACCCAGATTTCACGTTGCGGTTTCGTGAGCGCGGTGGCTGCCCAGAGCCCGATCACGAATGCGACGGCGCTGTAACGAGCGCTTTCCGCCAGGCTGACGATGACAAACGAGTCGTAGACCGTTCGTCCCATTGGCAGTGCGCGCCAACACTCAGCAGTCGCGAGGGCGACGACCGTTGCGGGTGCGGTGAGTGCGACAAGGGAGAGTGTGAGAACGATTGGAATTGTGCGACGCCCTCCACACATCATGAGACTCGCCCCCGCGATCGCGATGAGAGCGCACAACGCACCTGAGACGGCAGCCATCATGAGCGTGTTGAACGCTCCCCGGGCGTGCAGTGCATCGAGTGACGGCGCCGCAGTCGAGTTGGCCTCGTCCACGGCGAGCCACACCACGGGCACCAGCGTCAACACGACGACGAGACCGATTGCGAGTGTGCGACCAACGCGCGCGCCTGCACCACGGTTCACCCGATTCGAATGATGCGGTGCGTGTACTCCCAGATCGCTCCCATCAGAGGCGCTCACATCGCGTGAGTCGCGCAGGGTGCGCACGAGTAGGCGCGCCACGATGGTGCTCACCGCGAGTGCGAGGATGATCGCCGGCAGGGCAGCGATCATGACCGAACGCACGCTCGCCCCTGACGCGTCAAGCGCACGAATCTCAGACGCCAGTGTCGCGACCTGTGCAGCATCAAACGCCGTTGTTTCGCCTAGTAGCACAAGCGCGATCACAACGACTGACATGGTGAGGGATCCGCAATCGCTTCGCCAACAGGCGGCGAGTCGCTGCGCCACCGAAGCGCCATCAAGTTCGAGCAAGGCGCGCGTCGTCTCGTCGCTGGGCGAGCGGCGCAGTGCACAGATCCAGGCAGCAATTGGCCAACTCCAGGCGACGAGTGCGCAACCCAAGACCGACGCGCGCAATAGTGGCGTGAGTTCATACGCGATGGCGTAGTCGGCGATTGCATTTCCGGGTCGAAGCACTCTCCACCAACAGAAAAAAATTGCGTACGCAGGAATGAGTGACGCAACGACCACCACCATCGAGACCCCGACTCCGGCAGTGCGCAGCGCCCGACCAGGAAACCATCCCAACACTGCTGCTCCGACTGCGACTGCAACCGCCCACACCGTTGAACGCAGCAGCAGTGCGAACGAATCGAACGGCTCGAGCGGTTGCGGCGGTGCAGGCTCGCACACAAGTTTGACCGCTGCGACTGCCATCGGCAACCCGACGAGCGCACCCAGACACAGAAGCCCTGGTATCGCGATCAACATCGCGCAGCTCAATTGAAAGTTTGACCCACCGCTCGCCGCGCGCTGGGCGGTCACTGACGAGACTCCCTTCGACACGCCTGCATGAACTCTGCAATCGCCTTGTCGAGGGTCGGGGCAAGCTCATCGGCATCAAACTGAAATGGATCGTCGACCGTGTCAATGCGCAGCGGCACGCAAGACTCAGACATCAGTGGAATTCCGCTCGGCGGCGGCGCGGGCGAGGTATCGCTTCCGTTCAACTGCGCCAGTTCTGGCAAGAGCAGTGTTCCTTGCGTCGATTGATGCATCCACTGTGACACATCTCGATCGAGAAGAAAGGTCATCAACGCATTCGCTTGGGCAGGGTGTGGAGCGTGCGCCACCATTGCAACACTCGCGGGAATCACCATCGCACCTCCCGCGCTTTCGCCAAGAGGCAGTTGCCGCAACGCAATCATCGCCAACTTTGCACCGCCCGCCACAGCGGCGTAGAAATCGTCCGAATCTGTGAGTCCCAATTGCGCTTCACCGCGCGCGACGGCGTCGACAACTGCCGCATTCCCGCCAACCAGAATCATTGGATGGTTCGACGCGATCCCATTGACCCATTCCATCCAAGCCATCGAACCCCCTGGTTCGCCCGCCGCGAGTCGCGCCGCAAACGCCCCGATGTGACCGCGCGTCGTTCCAAACCGTGGATCAGCGATCGCGATGCGACCATCCCACTTGGGATCGGTGAGATCGATCATTGATGCCGGAAGTTCGTTCACTGCAATGCGCGCTGGGTCGTACACCAACACGCGCACCCGCGGCGTCATCCCGTACCAACGACCCGATGCCCCGCGCAACAGCGCCGGAAACTGATCGACGCGGCGACTGCGCCAAGGATCGGCCAAGAGTTCCTGCGCGAGTTGCGCTGCAACGAAACACTCTCCCGACCAGAAGACATCAGCGCGGGGAGTATCGGCTTCTGCGCGAATCATCGCCGCGAGTGCGGTTGCCTTGGAGTTCTCGCTGTCATAGCGGGCTCGAACGTGCACTCCTGATGCGCGCTCAAACGCATCGAGAATTGGACGGGCGATCGATTCATCGGTGCTCACATAGACGACGACTTCGCGTCCCGAGTCGAATGGCTCGGATGCACTCCCGGCTGGGGATTCCGCGGGGGTTTCTGCGGGGGTTTCTGCGGGGGTTTCCGCGGGGGTTTCCGCGGGGGTTTCGCCACACGCCACGACTGCGAGCATGCATAGCGCGCCTGCCGTGCAGCGAACCAGCGCGGCGATTCGACGAGTCGACTGCACCATCATCGACATTACTTCTTTGCGCCATCGCTCGCGGGAGTCTCACGCGCCGCTGCCCCGGGTGGCGTCGTGGGGGCGGTCGACGGCTGCGCAGGCTGCACACTCTTTGCATCGATCTTCTTCTTGAGATCGCCAAAGTAATGCTTGTGCACTTCACGCAAGTTTGCGGGAACGGGATCTTCGTCGGTTCCCTCTTCATACCCGCGTCCGATTTCGCCCGAGAGTTGTTGCAACGTTGCACGACTTTCACCCACCACCGGCGGCGCGTCGACGAGTTGTCGTGCGATCACTTCCCCACCAGTGTTCTCGACCTTTTCCTTACGCGCCTTGGTGCCAGTTGCCGTCTCTTGCTTGGTGCGCTCGCCGCCAGTGCCGCGCCCGCGATTCGCCCCCATCGTTGATTGACAACTGGCGTCGTCCGATGCGCTGCCACTCGAACAACTCTTCTGGCACTGCGATCGGGCCGACTCGGCATCCTTCATCATTTCGTTGAGCATTTCCATTTCGCTCAAAGACTCTGATGCGACTTCGGTGTTGCCATCGCTGCTTGATGGAGTCGCCGACGAAGACTCACCCGACTGACCCGACTTGCTGCCGGCCTTTCCTGACTTGCTCCCGCCATTCTTGCACTGGGAGCACATCGACTCGCACGCCTTGGCGAGCTTCTCGAGTTTCTCACCCGCCTTGCTCTGGGCGGCGATTGCCTGCTTGAGCGCCTGTTTTTGCGCATCATTGAGATTCTTTGCCGCTTCGATCGCCGCCTTTGCCGCCGCAGGATTCTTGGCAAGCGCACCGTCGAGCCCGGCGTTTTCAAGAGCCTTCTGCAGCGCATCCCCTGCTTTTGCCGCGTCTTTCAACTGCTCGGCGAGATCTTGCAACTTCGCCGCGAGTTCCTTGCGGGCGTTCTCGTCCATCTTGCCTTCGTTGAGTCGCTTCTGCAGATTCTCGAGTTCGCTCTTGGCTACTGCCGCGTCGCCTCGTTTGAGCGCTTCTGCCAACTTCTGAAGTGGACCACTCTGCGCCGGCTCAATACGACTCAGCGCCTCCTTCATCGCCTCCAACTGTTGGGCTTGCTCGCCACCGAGCAGTTCATCGAGACGCTTGGAAAGTTCATTCACCTTGCGGGTCGTCTCGCGCCGCACCTCTTCTGGCGTGTGTAGTTTTTCGTCGCTCAATTCTGGAGCGAGTGACTTGTCACTCTCACTTCCCGCGACGGCCTTGGAAAGTTCCGGGTTCTCATCGAGTTTCATCTGAAGCGACTCCATCTGCATCTTGGCAGCGTCGCGTGCTGCTTGGAGGTCGGCGTCGCTCTGTGCCGCTGCCGTAGCGATGCCAGCCAGCGAAAGCGCTGGAACAAACCACCAAATTGCGGCTGCAATCATGCACAAGAGCGGACCCGTCCACCAGTTCTTTGGCGTCGTGATGGGAATTGCGCGTGGCAATGCTTCTGCAAATCGGCGGTCCGCTGCGACCATAAGACCATCCTCGACTGCTGCACGGGCGAATGGATCGGTTCGACCTGCGACCGCCACCGCTGTCGAGAGGCGGTCGTGCAACTTCAACCGAACGTCGACGAGTGAAGCGATTGCAACATCTGTGCGATCGCGCGTCCGAGCGAGGAATGCATACACCGCGAGCGTGCCCAGCACGACGCCAACGAGAATCGCAAACCACATCCCACGTTCCTGCGCGGCCGCCGTCCACCAAGGAGCGATCACCTTGGCAACGAGTGCGACGAGTGCGAGCGCTATTCCCGCAATGAGCAGCCCACGCGCAAGTTTCTGAACAAGATCTGCGAGAAACAATCGCCGGCGAGCACGGGCAATCAGCGTGATGATGGGACCAAGTTCTGTCATCGTTGAATCTCTCTCGATTCTTCCATCTCTTCGCTAGGATAGCCCCAATGCGTACTCCCGCCACTTTGTTCCTGCAACTTGTTCTTACAAGTTGCGCCTTGTTTTGCTCGACCACGACGCTTGCCCAGTCGCCAAGTGCAGACGACGATGTCAACCAACCCGCGGGAGCAGTTCGCAATGCGGCGGCGGATGCCAAACTGCGTTCAGCCGAGCAGCGCATTGCCGATCTCGAGGCGAAGGTCGACCAACTTTTAGCACAGCTTGCAAATCAAGAGGCGGCCGCTAAAAGCGCTCCCGCCGTGCCGCCACCAGCGACCCCAGCCACCGCGGCAACTGTTTTTTTTGAGGGAGCGCAAGCGACAGAAGTTGCACCGACTGCCATCGTGATCGTCAGTGACGAAAACAATGTCGACTCGGCCGACCCGTATGCAACCGCCGTGACGTTGGTCGCTGATATTCAGCGCCGGTATGTCGAACGATTCGGAACGAAGGCGGCGATGCTGCCAACCGACATCGACAACTTCGACGCCTTTTCAGCCGACCTGCGGCGGTGGGCAGCTACTCAGAACAACATCCTCGCGCAATCGATTGAGTGGAGAGTCAAAGTGCTGCGTGTTGAGCCATCCAAGAATTCTCCAGCCAATATTAGTTTGCTCTGCCGCGCGGTGAGTGCCAACGGTGGCGAGATCGGCAACGACTTTCGAGTTGAGATCGACGGCGAGAGCGCGCGGGCGATGATTCGCGGCAAGCCCAGCGATTCTGTCTTTCAACTCACGGGCGTGATTGATGCGCGCCTTGCATTCTCGGCGGAACATGCCGATGAAGGACCTTGGCATCGCGGCGGAGTCTTTATTGGTCCATACTGCGTTTCCAATTGGGCAGTCAATGGATCGCAGCTCAGCGATGCGACTGTCGACTCGACCGTAGCCGAGCAGCCCGCCCCTTCGCCAGATGCGGCCGCGAATGAACCACCTGTTGCGGATGAACCAATCGCTGAACCAGCCGCTGACGAACCCGCCGCGCCGCTGGCGATGCCAGCGTCAACCGATGAAAGCGCGAGTGCGCCTGTTCCAACAACTCCAGCCGCAGAGGTTTCCCGAAATCGACGCGTCGCAACCGATGTTGCGCCAACGCGGGTGACTCCAGCGCCACCTGATGCCTTGAAAGAGCGTGCACGAGTTCTCGCCAAGGCGCAGGCCGCGATTGTGGCCCAAGCGGCAGCAGATGCCCAAGCGGCAGCAGATGCCCAAGCGGCAGCAGATGCCCAAGCGGCAGCAGATGCCCAAGCGGCAGCGGATGCCCAAGCGGCAGCAGATGCCCAAGCGGCAGCAGATGCCCA
>SIAR01000023.1 GCA_009691705.1 Phycisphaerales bacterium | reverse complement strand
GCCGCAACCACAGATGCCAGGTTCCGTCTTTGCAGGATCAGTTGGGCAGTTGTCATTGCAATCGGCCGTTCCGTCAGAATCGCTATCGGTATCGGCAACGCCGCAACCACAGATGCCGGGTTCCGTCTTGTTGGCGTCGCTTGGGCAACCGTCATTGCAATCGGCCGTTCCGTCAGAATCGCTATCGGTGTCGGCAGTGCCGCAACCGCAGATGCCAGGTTCCGTCTTTGCAGGATCAGTTGGGCAGTTGTCATTGCAATCGGCCGTGCCGTCAGAATCGCTATCGGTATCGGCAACGCCGCAACCACAGATGCCAGGTTCCGTCTTTGCAGGATCACTTGGGCAACCGTCATTGCAATCGGCCGTGCCGTCAGAATCGCTATCGGTATCGGCAACGCCGCAACCACAGATGCCGGGTTCCGTCTTTGCAGGATCACTTGGACAACCGTCATTGCAATCGGCCGTGCCGTCGCCGTCGCTGTCTGTGTCTGCGACACCGCAACCACAGATGCCAGGCTCCGTCTTTGCAGGATCAGTTGGGCAGTTGTCATTGCAATCGGCCGTTCCGTCAGAATCGCTATCGGTATCGGCAACGCCGCAACCACAGATGCCGGGTTCCGTCTTGAGTGGATCGCTATCGCACCCTTCGCAGTCATCAATCGACCCATCACCGTCCGTGTCAAGATCGCACGAATCCGGAATTCCATTGCCGTTGCAATCCTGTTCAAAGTTGCTTGCGATATCGATCGAATCGTCGATTCCGTTGTCGTTGCAATCTTTCACTCGAACGAGGAGTGAGTGGTATCCACCGGCCGAAACAGTGCTGTACGCGTGGTTTGGCAGTGGCGTTGGAATCATCGACTGCCCGTAGTTGGGATTGACCGGCAGCGGTGCCATCCCAGCTCCCCACGCAGTTGCGGTGCCGTCGGTGTGCAATCCAACTGAGTGGTAGCGCCCAACTGCGATGTCTCGATAGCTGCCCGCCGGAACGGTGCACTGTCCGTTGCCGTTCAACCCCCAACAGGTCGCCGAACCATCGGTGCGAATGGCGCCTGAGTGTTCGAATCCGGCTCGAATTTGGGTGAAATCAGATCCTGCAGGAACAGTTGTCTGCCCGCGTGCATTGTTTCCCCACCCCTTCAGTGTGCCGTTGGTGCGGAGTGCGACTGTGTGGTGACCGCCTGCCGCGATTTGGGTGAAGGTTCCAGTTTGACCGTTGGCTTGTCCCCACACGTTTGCACCCCAGCATGCGATCGTGCCATTGCTCTTTACACCGGCGGCGTGTGATTCGCCCGCCGAGATCTGAACGAATGTTCCGGCAGGAACATTGAGTTGGTTGGCTCCATTCGATCCCCAACCGACGACCGATCCATCGGCGCGAAGGCCGAGCGAGAAGAAGCCACCGGCGCTCACGGCGGTGAATGAACCGCTCGCAACCGTGCACTGACCTTCACTGTTTCGACCCCAGCCAACAATCGTTCCATCGCCGCGCAAGCCGAGGCTGTGGCCATCGCCGGCTGAGACTGATATGAAGTTCGATCCTGAGGGAACATTCGACTGACCGTAGTGAGGGGGCGTATTGGGGTTCGAGATGGTTCCAGCGCCCACTCCTACGAGGTCGCCGCTTGCGACTGCGCCAAAACTGACGAAGCCAATACAACAGAATGCGACCGCAGTCGACGAACAAAATTGCAGCGAAAAAGCCATTTGTGCCTCTCTTTTTGTGTCGTAACAACCCGACAGAACCCACTCAGAACCCGTAACCCTACGAGAACCTACTCCCAGATTTGGCTGTGGCAAAGAAACCTTGAGAGAAATCACAAAAAATTTATGACAAACAACGAGTTGCAATCAGCGATCGAGTTCGACAAATTGTTATTGTGGATGCAGTTACGAAGAAACATTTCAACCGTCTACGCGGCAGGCTGATCTGTTAGCGCGACCAATTCGACAGGATGTAGGTCATGTCGGGGCCGTTCACCACACCATCGCCATTGATGTCAATAATGGGAGCATCGCTGGTTCCCCAAGCGGATAGGAGCACTATCAGATCGATCGCACCGACGATGCCATCGAGATTGAAATCACCCACCGCGTATTCGCAAGAGTCGGGGATTCCATCGCCATCCTTGTCGTCGTCGCCGTTGGCGATGTCGCATTCGTCGGGGATCAGGTTGATATTGCAATCAGTTGAGATGCGATCCGCGATATCGCAAGAGTCGGGAACATTGTTTGAGTTGCAATCGGGGGTGAGGTGTTGGGCAAGTTCATACGGGTCTGGCAATCCATTCTCGTTGCAGTCGACGGCGCACTCGTCTGGGACGGCATCTTGATCGACGTCATTGCTGAATGCACTTGCGATGTCGCAGGAGTCTGGGATCGCGTTTGAATTGCAGTCGGGTACCAGTCCTGTCAAAATCTCCCACGCATCTGGAAGTCCGTTTGCATTGCAATCACTCTTGCACTCGTCGGGGACGCCGTTTGCATCGACATCATGGCTTGCGCCGCTTGCAAGATCGCAGGAATCTGGGATCGCGTTTGAATTGCAGTCCTGTTCAGCGCCTACTGCAATCTCACAGCTATCAAGTCTGCCGTTATTGTTGCAGTCGGGGGCACCGTTGCCGATGTCGCAGATATCGGCAACCCCATTGCCGTTGCAGTCGTAGTTCACACCGCCGTACAAGACAGAGACTTCGCAGAATCCGGTGATTGGATCGCTCGGCGGCAGCGCACAATTCGGCTCTACTAGCGGCGAGGCGACGATCTTGACTGCCATTTCTGAACCTGAACCAGCTGCAACGACTTCGTTCCAGAGCGTTGAGCCGAGTGTGATAGAGGCAGTACTGGTGCCTCCGCACGGGACAGCGTCTTGCGCGAAGAAATTGCCAATAATGCGGTTATTCAGCCGAAGAGTGACGTACTCGGTTGGGGCGTCGAGATCGCCAACCGCGGTGACGGTGATCGTGACGCTTGTCGTCGCATCACGCATTCCCGCGAGTGTGCCAGTTGCGGGGTGCTGCCAATAGAAGGCGCCCATGTCGCCCGTTGCGGCAACGATGGAGTCATCTTCGCACTCGTCGGGAACAGAGTTGGTATTGCAATCGTTTGAGATGCCAGCGGCGATGTCGATGACGTCGACGACACCGTTGGCATTGCAGTCCTGTGTGCACTCGTCGGGAATGCCGTCAGCATTCGTGTCGTCACTGCTACCGGAGGCAATGTCGCAACTGTCCGGGATGGAGTTTCCGTTGCAGTCAGTGAAACTCTCGCAGAGGTCGCCGATTTCGTTGTTGTTGCAATCAAGTTGATCGGGATTCGCCATCGCAGGGCAGTTGTCGTTGCAATCTGCGGTGCCGTCGCCGTCAGTGTCAGTGTCGGGTGTGCCGCAACCGCAGATGCCAGGAGCAATCTTGAGCGGATCGCTTGGGCAACCATCGTTGCAATCGGCAACGCCGTCGCTGTCGGTGTCAGTGTCGGGTGTGCCGCATCCACAGATGCCAGGAGCAATCTTGAGTGGATCGCTTGGGCAACCGTCGTGGCAGTTGGCGGTGCCGTCGCCGTCAGTGTCAGTGTCGGGTGTGCCGCATCCACAGATGCCGGGAGCAATCTTGTGTGGATCGCTTGGGCAGCCATCGTGGCAATCGGCGGTGCCGTCGCCGTCAGTGTCAGTGTCAGGCGTGCCGCATCCACAGATTCCCGGAGCAATCTTGTGTGGATCGCTTGGGCAACCGTCGTGGCAATCGGCGGTGCCGTCGCCGTCAGTGTCAGTGTCAGGTGTGCCGCATCCACAGATTCCCGGAGCAATCTTGTGTGGATCGCTTGGGCAACCGTCGTGGCAGTTAGCGGTGCCGTCGCCGTCAGTGTCAGTGTCGGGTGTGCCGCAACCGCAGATGCCAGGAGCAATCTTGAGCGGATCGCTTGGGCAACCGTCGTGGCAGTTAGCGGTGCCGTCGCCGTCAGTGTCAGTGTCGGGTGTGCCGCATCCACAGATTCCCGGAGCAATCTTGAGCGGATCGCTTGGGCAACCGTCGTTGCAGTTAGCGGTGCCGTCGCTATCGGTGTCAGTGTCGGGTGTGCCACAACCGCACTGTCCCGGCTCACTCTTGAGTGGATCACTTGGGCAACCGTCGCAGGCGTCGATGAGTCCATCCTCGTCGGTGTCGACTTCGCACTCATCGGGAATTGCATTCTTGTCGCAATCCTGGACGAGGCCCGCGGCGAGTTCGCACTGGTCGATCTTGTTGTTCTGATTGCAATCTGGGGCGCCGTTGGCAATGTCGCAAATGTCTGGAATTCCGTTGCCGTTGCAGTCGTAATCGATCCCGCCGTACGCGACCGAGACCTCGCAGGTGCCCGGCAGGGGATCACGCGGAGGCACGACGCAATCTTCGTCGACCATAGGTGATGCCACGATCTGCACCGCGACCGCTGGCGACCCGCTGGCAATGATCGAGTTCCACAGGGTCGATCCGATGGTGAACGACGCGACGTTGGTTTCGTCGCAGTCGAGTCCAGATTGCACAAAGAAATTCCCGATGGTCATGCCATTCAGTTTCAGTGTGATGAATTCAGTAGGCGCATCGAGGTCGCCGCGCGCGCTCACGCGGATCACCACCGAAGTTGTTGCGCGCTGCATCCCCGCAAGCACGCCCACCGCGGGATGCTGCCAGTAGAACGCACCCATGTTCCCGGTGGTTTCTGCAACTGTCGCATTCTCGCACTCGTCGGGGACTTGGTTGCGGTTGCAATCCTGTGACGTGCCATTGGCGATGTCGATGACGTCGACGACTGAATTCTCGTTGCAGTCGAGCGCGCATTCGTCTGGGATGCCATCACTGTTGGCATCACCACTGCGTCCACTTGCGATGTCACACGAGTCAGGGAGTGCGTTGCCGTTGCAATCGAGGAAGTCTTCGCAGAGGTCGCCGATGTCGTTGTTGTTGCAATCAAGTTGATCGGGATTGGAGAGCGTTGGACAGTTGTCGTTGCAGTCGACGATGCCGTCGCCGTCTGAGTCGGTGTCGGCTACGCCGCAGCCACAGATGCCCGGAGCAATCTTGAGTGGATCGTTGGGGCATCCATCAATGCAATCGGCCGTGCCGTCGCCGTCGGAGTCGGTATCGGCTACGCCGCATCCACAGATTCCCGGAGCAATCTTGAGCGGATCGCTTGGGCAACCGTCGTGGCAGTTAGCGGTGCCGTCGCCGTCGGTGTCAGTGTCGGGTGTGCCGCAACCGCATATTCCTGGAGCAATCTTGAGCGGATCGGCGGGGCAGAGGTCTTGGCAATCAACAGTTCCGTCGCCGTCAGAATCTGCATCATCCACGCCGCAACCGCAGATTCCTGGAACAATCTTGAGCGGGTCGCTTGGGCATCCATCGCATGCATCGATCGTGCCATCAGAGTCGGAGTCAAGATCGCACTCATCGGGAACGCCATTCTTGTCGCAGTCGCTGACACTGCCACTCGTGATCTCACATTGATCAAGTTTGCGGTTGTTGTTGCAATCGGCACTTCCACCCGCAATGTCACAGATGTCTGCGATGCCATTTCCATTGCAGTCGTAGTCGGGACCGCCATACGAGACAGAGACTTCAGATGTTCCAGGAAGCGGATCGCGCGGAGGAACTACGCAGTCCGGATCAACCAAGGGCGATGCCACGATGTGAACCTGTACATCGCTTGGATCGACGGAGACGATGGAGTTCCAGAGTGTTGATCCAATGGTGATCGTCTTCACATTCGTCCCGTCGCAATCGACACCATCTTGCACGAAGAAATTGCCGAGCGAGACGCCATTGAGTTTCAGAGTTATGAACTCGGTTGGGGCGTCGAGGTCGCCACGGGCGGCGATGCGAATGTCGACGGCGGTCGTCGAACGGCGCATCGCTGGCAGTATGCCAATCGCCGGATGCTGCCAATAGAACGCCCCCATGTTTCCGGTGGTCGCGGCGATGCTGCCGTTTTCGCATTCATCCGGCACCCCATTGGCGTTGCAGTCCTGCGAGAACCCGCTCGCGATGTCTTGCGGATCGTCAACGCCGTTGTGGTTGCAGTCTGTCGTTGATTGGCGCGCCGCGCTTTCGAGAGTGAACGATAGTGCGAGCGCTACTGCGATCGAGCAGGAGAGTCGACCGCGGGAGCGCCGCTTCACCAAGAAGATCGACCCAGAACACATCACAGCAAGGGAACTCCTTGCAAGCAGAATGCATCCGCAAGCACAGAAGTCAACTTCTGCAGCTGGTTTTCGTTGATTCTGTCAGGGTGTCTGCGTTATAGGAACTTGCTCTCAGTTGGCGATTTCAGCCAAAACTGGCGAGATCAGAAACTCGGCGGTCGTGCGAGCGCGAATCTCATCGAGCCTGACCCCAGGGGCGATTTCGCTCAGGACAAAGCGCTGCTGTGAGTTGTCCATCTTCATGACGCAGAGATCGGTGATCAGCATGTCCACCGATCGCTTGCCGGTAAGGGGAAGAGTGCAGTGGGGGATGATCTTCGCCTCACCGCGCTTGTTGGCGTGTTCCATGACCACGATCCGGCGCTTGACGCCAGCAACGAGGTCCATTGCGCCTCCCATCCCCTTGACCAGTTTTCCTGGAATCATCCAATTTGCGAGGTCGCCCTCTTGCGAAACTTCCATCGCGCCCAAGATGGCAAGATCGATGTGCCCTCCGCGAATCATGCCGAAACTATCAGCGCTCGAAAAGAAGGAATGCCCCGAGACTCCCGTCACAGTTTGCTTTCCGGCGTTGATCAGATCGGCGTCGACTGCGTCTTCAGTAGGAAATGCACCCATCCCGAGCATTCCATTTTCGGACTGCAACCAGACGGTCATTTCAGAAGGAACGTAGTTGGCGACAAGCGTGGGAATGCCAATGCCAAGATTGACGTAGAAGCCATCTTTTAGCTCAAGTGCGGCGCGTTGGGCGAGTTGGTTGCGGTCTAGTGGCATTGTCACTCCCCAAATCGGATGCCTTGGGCGAGCGGAAGTTCGCCACCCCAATTGATCGTGCAGGTTTGCCGGCGCATATATGCCTTCCACGAATCACTTCCCGACTCACGACCGCCGCCGGTGTCTTTCTCGCCGCCGAATGCTCCGCCAATCTCGGCACCGCTAGTGCCGATGTTGACATTGGCGATTCCGCAGTCGCTGCCCGATGCCGAGAGAAACTGTTCAGCGGCGCGCACACTGTCAGTGAAGATTGCGCTGGAGAGACCTTGATCGACACCATTCTGAATCGCCATCGCTTCTTCGAGCGAGCGAATTGAAAAGACATAGAGAATCGGCGCGAAAGTCTCTTCTTTCGTGATGTTTGGGATGGCGCCGCGGGGAACGCGCAGGATGGTCGGTTCTACGAAGAACCCAGGAGCCTTCGCCCGCCGTTCGATGCCAGCAGGGCCGCCGCATACCACCGTGCAACCCTGTGAGAGCGCAACGTCGAGCGCACTTCGCATCGCAGTAACTGAACGTGCATCGACGAGGGGTCCCATCAATGTCTTTGTGTCGAGTGGATCACCGATGGGAATCGACGCGTACGACCGCGCCAGTCGCGCGACGAGTTCTTCGACGATCGACTCGTGCACAAGCAGCCGCCGCGTCGTTGTGCAACGCTGACCGGCTGTGCCGACTGCGCCAAAGAGCACGGCGCGGGTGACGAGGTCGAGATCAGCATCTGCTTGAACGATTATGGCGTTGTTTCCGCCGAGTTCTAGCAGCGTGCGACCTAGGCGTGCCCCAACGACCTGCGCGACGCGCCGTCCCATGCGACATGAACCAGTGGCGCTGATTAGTGGCAGGCGACGATCGGCGAGCATGGGTTCGCCCACGTCGCTGTCAGTACCAATGATGAGCGTGAAGACGTCGGCAGCGTCGAGTCCCGCAGGGCGAAAGAGATCTTGCTCGCGCATTACGCGGCGGGCAATCTCGTTTGAGGCGATTGCGACGAGTGGCGTGACGAGACTTGGTTTCCAGAGGCAGGTGTCTCCACACGCGGCGGCAACGAACGCGTTCCACGCCCAGACGGCGCAGGGAAAGTTGAATGCCGAGATAATGCCAATGCATCCCAGTGGATGCCACTGTTCATACATGCGGTGGCGATTGCGCTCAGAGTGCATCGCATTTCCATAGAGCTGACGCGAGAGTCCAACGGCGAAGTCGGCGATGTCGACAGCTTCTTGCACTTCGCCGAGTCCCTCGGCGCGAATCTTTCCCATCTCGAGCGAAACGAGTTCACCGAGCGGTTCTTTGAATCGACGAAACTCGTTTCCGATTCGTCGCACGAGTTCGCCGCGGGTTGGCGCTGGAAGAGTGCGCCATGCATCGAAGAGTGCAACCGACCGACCAATCGTCTCATTCAGTTCGGCAGTCGACTGCAACCGCACCGCAGCGATTGCTTGGCCAGTTGCCGGGTTGACCGAAGGCACGAGCGATTTGTTAGCGCTGTCAGGGGTTGCAACGAGCGGGTGATTAGCGATGCCAAGGGTTGTCAGAAGGGGATGCAATGCGCTCACCGCGACGGTCATTTCTTGGTCGTTCCTGTTGGCGGCGTTGGATCGGGTGTCGTTGGCACGAGAGGTGCGGACGGCGCGGCAGGTGGCGTTCGCAGGGTTGGAGCGTCCTCGGCGGGAGGTCCCTTCAAGACTTCGACCTTCTCGATTGTGATGGTCGCCTTGGGAACATCACCCATTCCCTTCATCTGGCCAATTGGAGAGTTCGCGATCGCTTCAACGACGTCCATTCCTTTGATGACCTTTCCGAAGACTGCATAGCCAGAACCATCGCGTGGTTGGTCGAGCATCTTGTTGTCAGCGGTGTTGATGAAAAACTGGCTCGTGGCGCTGTCGGCGCGGCCACCCTGGCGAGCCATCGAAATTGTTCCGAGTCCGTTGGAGAGTCCGTTGGTCCACTCGTTCTTGATGCCAGCCTTTGGTGCTTTCTGGGCGAGGTCTGGAGTGAATCCGCCGCCTTGAATCATGAAACCCTTGATGACGCGGTGAAAGATCGTGCCGTTGTAAAAGCCTTCTTTCGCGTAGGTGGTGAAATTCTCGACCGACACAGGCGCCTTGGATGCGTCGAGCGCGAGATAAATCGTTCCCAGAGATGTTGTCATCGCGACGTAGACGGGTGCCGCTTGCTTAGTCGCCTCTTGAGCGACCGCGAAAGGTGCGCAGAGTGCCACGAGGGGGGGGATCACGAGGGCAGCGACGATGAACGCGCGTCGAGAATTCACAAGATTGATGTTGAACATAGAAAGGCATCCTACAGAGTGCATTCGCTCTAGCATGAAGGGCTATGTTGAAGTTCGGACGCGCGATCTATGACCTGTTGAGCAGTGTTCGATTTGGCATTGTGTTGATGGTGTTGCTCTTCATCTACATGTCGGTCGGGAGCGCGGGGATTGTCTATCCAGTGCATCCAAACATTTTTCATCCCGATGCGTGGGTGCATGCGCAGATGCGGCAGTGGCGCGGACTCGAGATGACTGAATTCGAGTGGTTTCATTGGTGGCCATTCACCACGATCATTTTCCTGATCGCGCTCACGCTCATCACCACGACGATTCGCCGAATCCCGCTGCGCGTTGTGAACCTCGGGGTGTGGACGATTCACTCGGGCTTGATTGTGCTCATCGTCGGAAGCGTCATCTATTTCGACACAAAGGTCGAAGGGGATAGCCCCGTTGCGCGCCGCAAGATTGTGCTCGCGCTCGAAGGGGTGGATGGTCAGGTCGAATTGCTCGCAGCGGTCGGGGCCTCGGCGACCATTGGCAGCGGAGCAGGAGCGATGCGCGTCGAAGTGTCGCAGATCGATCCAGCCTGGGAATTGCTCTCGGGACCGGATGCCGGCAAGCGTGCGTACAGCGTGAATGTGACCGTCACCGATTCGTCACGCCGATTCATTCGGCAGTTGATCGCCAACTACCCGCAGTACACCGAAGACATCATCTTCACTGATGACAAAGCGCAGCCGATGAAGCGGTCGATCAAGGCGACCGGCAGTGCACTTGTCGAGCCGCGCCTTTCGGTGGCGCTCGAGTACGAAAGCCAACGGTATTTCTATGAACGCAACGACTTGGCCAAGGCGTGGGCGCTCTATGTGCGAGCCAAGGGTGCGTCGACCTGGGTCGAGCGCCCGATGACAGGCGTGCCCCTCTACAACGACTATGTCGGTGTGAGCACGGATGTCTTTGAGACGCCTGATGCGCCACCGCTTGTGCTCGATCCGATCCATGTGGCGGTCGGCGCCGTTGATGCGAACGATCCGTGCGCTGACGTGACGTTCTCCGTGAGCGGCTACCTGCGATATGCGCAGACTCGCTCGCGACTCGTGGATGGTGGGGCGCGCGCGGCGTTCAATCCATCCGCCGCGATCGAAGTTTCTGGCGCAGAAGGTGCGCACACGACCTACCGATTGGTGGCGAACGATCCTGCGCGTTCGAGTGGCGATGACGGATTGATTCGCATCGTCACCGTTGAGAGCGAAGCACAGTTCACGAAGATGCAGGGAAGCGCGACCTTGCACGTCGTGATTCCCGCGGTGGGAATCGACATTGTCGAACCAGTGCGAGTCGCGGATGCGCAGAGTGATGGTCCCTTCGTGCCGCTGGGGGCGATTGACTCTGGATATGGCTACCGCGTTCTCGCAGCACAGGATGAACTGCCTGTGGGATCGCGCACCGCGAGCGTGCTCGTCGTCGATATCAAGACTCCGACCGCGACGATTCGACGGTGGGTTTTCGATGACACGTCGCTCACACGAGATGTTCCCGCTGACGGTGGTGGTCACGGTGTTCCGATCGCGCCAGATCCGAGCGTGCAGATGGAGTACGCGCGCGGTGGCGGTCGGGCGATCCTGACGCTCGCTGTGGGTCCTGCCCACGAACAACTGCGAATCATGACCGCAATCGGCGATGCGCAAGCGAAGGTGCAGCCAGTCATTCTGAATGAGGCGATCGTTCTTCCAGCGGGACTCTCACTGCGCGTCACCTCGTTCATCGCCAACAGCGTCGTCGAGAGCCGTCCGATGATCGTGCCTGAATCACAACGAATGCGCGACGCGCGTGAACTCTTCGCGCAGATCTTGGTGAATGTGCCTGGAGGAGCGTCGCAGTGGATGGAGTTCAGCCCCTATGCGGTCGATGATTTTCGATTCGCACTTCGGCGCCATCCCTATCACCCCATCTCGGTCACGCTTGCAGATGGTCGCGAGATGGAATTGCTCTTTTCACGTCGTCGGTTGCCACTCGACACCGAAATCGCGCTCGAGGAATTTGTACTGACGAGTCACGCGGGTGGATACACGGGCGAGGGTGGAACGATTCGCGATTACACAAGTCTGGTGCGCTTTCGAGATGCGGGTGGCGTGTGGGGAGAGCCAACATCGGTCAGCGTGAATAGCCCCATTGAGCACAACGGTCTCTCGTACTTCCAGGCGCAGTGGGATCCGCCAGAACCTCCGACCTCGGCACAGGATCGCGGATCGATGGGGCTGAACTACACGGTGCTTGGTGTTGGGAACCGCAACGGCGTCTCTACGCAGTTGGGTGGCTGCATCATCGCGGTCATGGGAATGATCTACGCTTTCTGGGTGAAGCCAGTCTTGATTCGACGAAGAACTGCTCGAGCGAAAGGGAGTGTGAACTCGTGAAAATGTACTGGATGCTGTGTGCGCTCATCGCGCTGGTGATGCCTCTGCTGGCAGCGGATTCATTTGAGCGTGAGCTCGACCTTTCGCCGCTCGATGGCGTGGCCGTGCAGACTGAGGGACGTCTCAAGAGCTTTAGCTCGTTTGCGCAAGGGCAGATGGCATTCGTGAGTGGTCCGCGAAAGATCAACGGGCAGACTGCCACGTTCACCTACCTCGACATGCTGATGTGTCCCGATGCGTACAGCGACGCCGATGTGATCTTCGTCAAGGGCACCGTGGTGCGCGCGCCGATCGCGCAAGCGTTGGTGGGGGCAGACGCAACGCTCGCTGCGCGCATGGACACGTTCATGGCGACAGGTTTGATTTCGGAAAAGTTGCTGAGCCGGCCAGAGCTTGAGAGCGTGGTTCGGTCGCTTCAATCAGATCTCTTGCGCACAGCGAAGGCGATGGATGCTGTGCGCGGAGCGCGCACGGTGATGAGTCCAGAGTTTCTGCTCGATCGATTGCGCATTGTGCCGGCAGCGCCGTCTGACAAGGATCAGCGTTGGTCATCGATGCGCGATGTGATGCTGCTCGCCGCAGATCCAGCGGCGGTGAAGGCGGCTGGAGCTTCGGCGCAGCCGATTGCGGGGCTCGATGAAGCGCGGCAGCGGGCGTGTGCTGGCGCTTGGAAGGCACTCGTCGAGGGATGGACAAACGGCAACGTGACAGAAGTCAATGCTTCGCTTGCAGCGCTTGCCAGCGAACTTCGCGCGATGAATGTTGCGGCGTATCCAGATGCAAGCAGGTTGCAGTGGGAGTCGTGGTATTTCGCCAATGGCAACCTTGCGTCGATCTGGCTCGTGTACGCGCTGAGCGTGATCCTGCTGCTGCTTGGGTTGGTCTATCAGTGGAAGTCGGCGCGCCGTGCGGGCCTCATCGTGTTTGCAATCGCATTTCTCATGCAGAGCGCGGCGCTGGCATTACGTTGGTGGATCTCTTCGCGTTGGCCCAATTCAAACATGTTTGAAGCGGTCACCACCGCGGCGTGGTTTGGGGGATGCGCGGCAGTAATTCTCGAATTCGCCCTGCGCCGCCGGGCGGCGGCGGGAATGTTCGCGCTCGCGAGTGGTTTCGCCAGCGCAGTCGCGTTGATGGCTGCGCATTTCTTGCCAGTGCAACTGAATGCCCAGATCTCAAACATGATGCCGGTGCTCCACGACGTCTGGCTCTACATCCATACGAACGTGATCATTTTTTCGTATTGCTTGATCTTCATGGCCGCGGTGAGTGCAGCGCTCTACGTCGTCTATCGACTCTGTGGCGGCGCGCCTGTCTTTGCGCGCGTCGGCGGTGGCGGTGGGCTCGCTCTTACTGGGGAGACACCACTTCGCGGCGAAAAACTCGGCGAAGTGCTCGACGGCGTCACGATGTTGCTGATGAAACTCTCATTCGTGCTCTTGTGGACGGGAATCGTGATGGGCGCGATCTGGGCTGATCATTCGTGGGGTCGTCCCTGGGGATGGGATCCAAAGGAAGTCTTCGCGCTCAACACCTTCGTGGTGTTCGCCGTGCTCGTGCATGTGCGCTATCGCGTGAAAGACAAGGGGCTGTGGACGGCAATCTTGGCTGTGATCGGCGCCGCGGTGATGCTCTTCAATTGGATCGTGATCAACTTTGTGATCACGGGATTGCACTCATACGCGTGATGGGCGTTTCGCCGTGCGCGGGCGCGACGTCTTGACTGCTGTGGATGTCCCGCCGCCGTACCGCGCCGATTCACCGAGTTCTTCAGCAATCCGCAGGAGTTGGTTGTACTTCGCAGTGCGATCAGAACGGCAGGGGGCGCCAGCCTTGATCTGTCCGCAATTGGTCGCCACGGCGAGGTCGGCGATCGTGCAATCTTCGGTCTCTCCGGAGCGATGTGACATGACTGCGCGGTAGCCAGCGCAGTGCGCGGTCGTGACTGCGTCGAGTGTTTCGCTGAGGGTTCCAATCTGATTGACCTTGATGAGAATCGCATTGGCGCACTTCTCGGCGATGCCGCGACGCAAGAACTCTGGATTCGTTACGAAGAGGTCGTCGCCGACGATTTGAATCTTCGAGCCGAGCGCGGCTGTCATCGCCTTCCATCCCGCCCAGTCGCCCTCGGCGAGTCCATCTTCGATCGAGCGAATAGGCCATTTCGCACACCAGGTCTCCCACAAGCGAATCATTTCATCACTTGAAACAATGCGTTTTGGATCGCTCTTGAAGAAGCAATATCCCTTCTTGCCACGCGCTTTGGCTTCGTTGGCGAGTTCGCTCATCGCGGGGTCCAGGCAAATCAGGATCTGCCGACCGAGGTCATAACCAGCCGCCTCAACGGCGCGCGCGATGAGATCAAGCGCTTCTTCGTTGCTCTTGAGATTTGGTGCGAAGCCGCCCTCGTCGCCGACCGATGTTGAGAGCCCGCGCTCGTGCAAGACGCGCTTGAGTGCGTGGTAGATCTCGACTCCAGCGCGCAGTCCTTCAGAAAAATCAGAAAACCCCCACGGCTGAATCATGAACTCCTGAAAATCGACGGTGTTGTCGGCGTGCTTTCCACCGTTGAGTATGTTGAGCATCGGCGCGGGAAGTGTGCGGGCGTGCGTGCCTCCGACATATCGGTAGAGCGGCTGATCTGTTGCAATTGCAGCCGCGTGCGCGACCGCGAGACTCGTCGCGAGCGTGGCATTGGCTCCGAGATTTGACTTGTTCTTGGTGCCATCTAGTAATCGCAACAACTGATCGATTGACTCTTGTGTGCGCGCATCGGCTCCGATCAGCTCTGGTGCGATCAAGGTGTTGATGTTCTGCACCGCCTTGGTGACGCCCTTTCCCATCCACTGTTTCTTGTTGCCATCGCGAAGTTCGACCGCTTCATGTTCACCCGTCGAGGCGCCACTCGGAACCGCAGCGCGTCCCACTGCACCGCCGCTGAGGCGCACCTCACACTCGACCGTCGGCTGCCCACGAGAATCAAGGATTTGACGGGCACGAATGTCTTCGATGTTGAATGGCATAGCACCAAGATAGTGACTTGTACGGGCGCGTGGACAACCTGTCGGTGTGGCGCCCGCCGCCGTGGATTGCCAGATATTTGGCGCATGCCATTTCGTCAAGGAGTTCTCTCGTACGCGCACTGCGCGGTCGTCTCAGGTTCTGCCCCACAAACGATCGACGATGCAGCGCTCGCGAAGTTGAAAGAGAACCGCATTCGACCAGATGCCTGTGGAAATGGCGTTCCAATGACGAGTGGTTGGATTGCGGGTCGACATGTCTTTGACCTCGACTTCACCCACGACTCCAATAGTTTTGTGGGGGTAATGCTCGCGTCCCTTCGCACTGACACCGTTGGGGTTCCACCAGCGCTCAAGCGGGCGTACCGCGCGATGGCTGAGGATGAGTTGCGGGGAGGAGCGCAGAGTGATCGAGCGCTCTCGCGCGCCGATCGAATGGAAGCCAAGGAGCGCGCCGAGCAGCGCGCGATGCAAGAGATTGGAGAGGGGCGTTGGCGCAAGATTGCGGAGCGACCCGTGCTCTGGGATCTTGAAGGCAAAGTTGTGCTCTCGGCGGTCGAGGGCGAAGCCGCGTTCAACCAACTCAAGGGAGTGCTTGCAGAAACTTTTGATTGTCACATCGAACGGCAGGCTGCGGGACGGCGAGCCGTTGCAGTCGCGCAGATCCTGCACTGCGCCCGCGAACTGCGCGACGCACAACTCGATGCCTTTGTGACCCCGCCGGCAGCGATCGCAACAGATGCTGAGGGATCGCCACGCCGAATTGGTGAGCACCCAGAACCAGCGTGGGCGGCGGGCGATCCACTGGATTTCTTTGGGAATGTTTTTCTGCTCTGGCTCTGGTGGAAGTGCGACTGCGCTGAAGGTCTGGTCGAAGTTGGGGCGCTTGGAAGCGAGACTTGCGAAGTGGCCCTCGTTGCTGAGCGGCACGTCGATCTCGACTGCGCGTGGGGAGTCACCGGAGCGGTGAGTTTGCGGGGCGACGCGCCGACGAAGAGCCCAGAGGCAGCGCGCGCGCTTTTGAGTGGAAAAATGCCGCGCCGCATCGGTCTGACTGTGGCCGCTAACGGGCAAGTTTGGCGCTGCACGCTGCAAGGAGATCGATTCTCAGTGAGTGGGCTCGCACTTCCAAAGCCAATCGAGCCGCCAGAGTCGCTGCGTGAGCTGATCGAAGAGCGCCTCGAAAGCACGCTGCTCTTTGATCGCACGATCGGTGCCCTCTACCAGACATTCTTGCGCGACCGACTCGGCGGTGAGTGGAAGGCGATGCGCGCGAGCATGAGTGGATGGATCCGCGAGCGTGCTGCGGGTCGGGTGATGAGCGCGCCAATCTCAATCGGGCGTTGATGCGCGATGGGCTTGTCGCGCCGCGGCGATGAAGGCGCGAATGAGCGCGGCGTCTTTGATGCCGCGCGCACTCTCAACTCCGCTCGAGACGTCGACTCCCGCAGGGCGAACGATCTCGATCGCTCGCGCGACACTGTCGGGGGTGAGTCCACCTGCCAAAATGAGCGGCTTTGCAAGGCGTGCGCGCAGTGTGGCGAGAATCTCTAACTGCGCTTGTTCGTGGGCAGTGCCAGATCCGGGGGAGGTGCCATCTACAAGAATCGCATCCACGGTTGGGTTCGAATCCCACAGGAGAATCTCTTCGGGAGTTCCAGTGACTGCCTTGATGGTGAATCGATGGGCGGGCGACGAGAGCGGCGCGACTAGTTGCGCAATCTCTTGCGCTGACTCACGGCCGTGAAACTGAATTCCGCCGCGCCACTGGGTGCGGTGTGGTTCTTCGAGCGGGGCATCGCGCAGGACTGCAATGCATTCGACCGTCGCTGGCAGCACTGCGTGTATCGCGCACGCCTCGTCAAACGAAATGGTGCGAGGACTCCCCGCCGCGAGGACGACGCCGACCGCATCGGCGCCCGCTTCGGCGCAGACGCGCGCCATCTCGCAGTTGCTGATTCCGCAGATCTTCACGAAGAGAGTCACGGGCAAGCCGTCCCGTCGAGTTCGGTGAGTAACCCATGCGCCTGCCGCAGCACTTGGGCGTTTGGCGCGGGACTCGCAGCGATCAACGCGACGAGAATCTCGCGGGCGCGCGGTGCGGCGTTGAGGCGTCGGGCATGCGTCACCGCAGCAAGAAGCAGTGCGCCACTCGCCTCATCATGCGTTGGAGCTCGCGCTGCAAATCGTTCCCACGCATTTGCAGCAGCGGCGTATTCACCCCGCGACCAACGCGCGCTCGCATCGTTGAGCGCGTGCTTTGCATCTCGATCGCTAATTGGCCTGGGAGTGGAGAGGCTCGGGTCCTTCATCAGAGACGCGGTCTGATTCGTTGTCACGGAGAGTCGGGAAGAGTCTTTGAACCACGGACTCGAACTCTGGTCGAGTGCCGCCCGCATCGCCCGTCGGCGCTGCGCTTGCTTCATTAGAAAGAAGAGGTCGAACTCAGTGCGGGGAAGCACGCGCCAGCCCAACAGTGCGACCATCGTTCCAATTCCAAACGCGTAACCAAAGATGTGGGCGCTGTAGGCAACTCCTTGATTGGTGCCAAAAGTCGAGCCGAGTTGCCCCAGGAAGTCGAGCGCCACGAAGATCAGCACGAGAACAATTCCGCGAATCTCGATGACGCTGAAAAAGAACAGCACACGCACATTTGCGCGCGGGCAAAGGGCGGCGAACGCCCCGGTCGTGGCGGCGACCGCTCCGCTTGCGCCAATCATCGGGCTCGGATCGATCAACATCTGTCCGAACGCTGCCGCTACGGCACCAGCGAGATAGAAGACTGCAAACCAGAGCGATCCGAGACGATCCTCAACGGCGCCGCCAAACACCCAAAGAAAGAGCATGTTGAAAGCAACGTGACTCAATCCAGTTGGATCGTGCAAGAAGGCGTACGAGATGAGGGTCCATGGATGGGTGATGATGGTCATCACTCCTGGGTAGAAGGCGCCGACATCCATGAGCGTTACTGCCAGCGCAGAACCAGAGGACAGCCCGAGCGAGACAATCAAAAAGATCACGATGTTGAGAACGACAAGAAAAATCGTAGTGATTGGAGTTTTCTTAGATGGTCTGTCGGTGCCCAGCGGTATCATCTTGACCCCTAGGATAGGAGTTCTATGCCGCTGACTGTTGATAAAGGTCTTGGAAACACAATTGCCGCTGATACGAATCTGTCCTTCATTGATGGCACGAATGGTGTTCTCGAGTACGTCGGATACGACATCGATTCGCTCGCGCGAAACGCCACCTTCGAAGAGACGACTTGGCTCTTGTGGAACGGTCGCTTGCCAAACACGCACGAACTTGCCGCGTTTGCTAAGGAATTGCAGAGCGAGTATGCCGTCGATGCTCGCATGCTGGATGTCGTGCGGGCGATTCCAAGAACTGCGGCACCGATGGATGCCCTGCGAACGCTCGTTTCGGCGCTAGCGCACTTTGATCTCGAAGCGGATGAACAAACACCAGCCGCGAACAAAAGAAAGTCACTGCGGTTGCTCGCAAAGACCGCAACACTCGTGGCGCTCTTCGATCGGTACCGCAAGGGAAAGTCGTTCGTTGCTCCAGATGCCACGCTCTCACTGGCAGGAAACTTTCTGTGGATGCTCACAGGCGCGCGCGCGACCCCATCGATGGAGCGCGCACTCGATGTCTGCCTCGTACTGCACGCCGACCATGGACTCAACGCCTCGACGTTCGCCGCACGGGTGACGATCGCCACGCAGAGTGATATGTATTCGGCGGCAACCACCGCGGTAGGAACGCTCAAGGGTCCCTTGCATGGTGGAGCGAATCAGGAAGTGATGGAAATGCTGCTCGAAATCGGCGATCTTTCCAAGGTCGATGCGTACATCGCGAGCAAACTAGCGCGCAAAGAGCGCATCATGGGATTCGGTCACCGCGTCTACAAGGCCTACGACCCGCGCGCGACGTATCTCAAGACGTTTGCGAAGCAAGTTGCTGCTGACACCGGCAACCTGCCGCTGTATGAGATGACTAGGCGCATCGAGGAGATCGTTCTCGCGCAGCCCAACATCATCGAGAAGGGGATCTTTCCAAACGTCGATTTCTACTCAGCAACGACGTACTACTCGCTCGGGCTTGATCTTGATCTCTTCACCTGCATGTTTGCAGCGAGCCGAATGGCTGGTTGGACTGGTCACTGCATCGAGCAACTCGCCGCGAACAAACTCGTTCGTCCGCACGCTGAGTACACCGGTCCACATGGTCTTTCGTATCTGCCGATTGGTCAGCGTCCAGATGGCGAGACGTCGAGTACTTGTCCATCGGTCAAGACGGCGATGTCTGTGCTGGTCTGATCGAACGCGTCATCCATGTGAATCAGGCGCATCTTCGCCCGCACCGCCGGGTCGAGGGCGTTGAGGCATGCGATGGGGGTGTGCACGCGGGACTCGGTCGTTTCGTGCACTATCACATCGGCAGTCGAGAGCCAATCAATATGGGATGGGTCAAAGCGGGTGTCGCCGCTCCATCCCAAGGTTGCTCCACCCCGTGAGATTCGAAAGCCGCAGCAGGGGATGAGGTGCTCAGTGGGTCGCACCTCGACCGCGAGATCAGAGATCAGGGTCGTGGTGCCAGGTTCGAGAACGTTGACCGAGAAATAATCTTCGAGCTTCGCGCTGCCGTTCTGGTCCATCGATGGCGCGAGACGTTCCCAGAGTCTGCGGGCGACCACTTCGATCGTATGAATGCGGGGAGGTGCGGCGGGAGCGGTCTGCCGAGCGATCCAGTGTTTCCATCCAATGGTCTCTAGCCCGTTGACATGATCGCCGTGCAGGTGCGTGACGAGGATGTCGGTGATGCGCATCGCGTCGAGTGGGATGCCGCTCGTCTTGGATGCGTCGCGCATGGCGCGCAGAATCGCGTCTGGGCAGTCGATGAGTATGAGTCCATGCTCTGTAACGATCGCGGCGCTTGATCCATAGGAGCGCTCTGATAGAGCACTCCCAGTTCCGATGATGACAGCGCGAATAGACATCGTCGTTAGGATAGAGTTCGTACGAGAAGTGGGTAGTGGGTTGAGTTCGGTGATGCGAATGTCGTCCATGCAGGGTCAACAACTATTCCGTTGGATGAAGCAACGCGGTCCGATCGCCCCAGCACTCGTTTTGGGGCTCTTGTTTGGCGGGCACTCGGCACACGGGCAGGGAGATTCAGCCTTTCGCTCGGGCAAGCTGCCTGAAGCGCGCGCGTCTTGGCTCGCATTCGAAGCGCAGTTTGGCGCATCGCAACTCTCGCGCGCCTATTGCGACGCGATCGAGCGGGGAGATGGCAGCGCCGACGGAGTATTGCGGCTCATCGCCAAGTGACGGTTTGCTCAGATGATGCGCTTGACCAAAATTGCAGTGCGATCGTCGTCGGTGTTGCTCGCACAGGCGAACTGCAACACCGCGCGATCGAGTTCCTGCCGAATCGCGCTCATCGGTTCGTCGCGCATGGCTCGAATGATCTCGCAGACTTCCAATTCGTTCCAGAGCACTCCACTTGGGGATACCGCCTCGTAGTAGCCATCGGTTAGCAGTACCAGCATGTCGCCGCACTCAAGTTGGATGTGGCTGGTCTTATCCCAATTGAACCCACCGCTTATGATGCCAAAGGGAGGGGCATCACTTCCGATCTCTTCGAACCGATCATCGCTGCGGCGATAGATGAACACCGGACCCTGACCCGCGCTGAAGCATTCGATCGAATGCATTGCAAGGTCTAGTGCTCCGAGCCAGGCCGTGACGAATCGCCCCAAAGGCACATCTTGCAGCAGTTGCTCGTTCATCTCGCGGGCAAGGGGTCCAAGCGGTTGCCCAAGTCGTGCAGCGATGCGCATCATCGAACGCGCTTGCATCGACGAAAGAGCAGGTCCAACGCCATGTCCAGTCGCATCGGCGAGCAGAAAGTAGATGTGCTCTGGCGCTTCATCACTCTGAGCGATCGTTTTGCCGCGCACTCCAAAGCAGTCAAACGCGTCGCCGCCGCACTCATCGGCAGGAGTGCTGTGCGCCGCGATGTCGTAGGCGGGATGCACTGGCAGCCGCGATGGAAAGCACTTCTCCTGAATCTCGCGCGCCACATTCATCTCTTCTTGCAGCTTGAGTTTGTCAACGTGATCTTGGATCAGTCGCGCGCGGCGCAGCGCGATGGCGGCATGCGCCGCAACTCCGGTGGCGAGCTGTTCATCGTCAACGCTGAACAGCCCGCGCGCTGCGTTGAGTACCTGCGCAACTCCCACGAGTTCTCCGGCGTGATCTATCAATGGGATCGCCAGAATCGAGGTGGTGCAAAAACCTGTTTGTCGGTCGACCTCTGGATTGAAACGCGCATCGGCGTACGCATCTGGAATATTGAGCAGTAATCGCGTGGTGGCGCATGCACCCGCCACGCCCACTGTTGCCGGAAATCGGATCACTCCTTGGTCGACTGCCGCTGCGACACCGTGCGCGATGTGGATCGCCAACTCGTTCGTGGCAGGCTCATAGGTAAACACCGTGGCACGTTCGGCGGCGAGCAGGTCGCGCATCGCGTCGATGATGACCCCGAGTACCACACTTAGATCAGACGATTCTCCAAGCCGCTTCGAGATGTCGAGCAATTTTTCGAGCGCACGCGAGCGCGCCGACTCGCCTGCGCTCGTTGGTTGTGGTTGCTCCTGTGGCATCGTCCGATCACTGTTTCGGTGCAGTTGGAGCAGCTGACTGAGCCGCCGCAGATGTGGCGGTCATTTGCGGGTAGAGCAAAATGCGATCGTGGCACATCAACAGCAAGTCATCCGCGCCATCGCCGGTGACATCCTTGACGATCGCCTGACTCGGTTCGAACTCGCGTGGTTCGCCACCCGAGAAGAGACGGCTCTCGAAGACTCGAAAACTCAACGCGGGCAGAAGGGTGTTGGATTGACTCACCCCGAGCACCTCAAGCATTTGCTTGCCTGCATCGAGCACAACAATGTCGGTCATCCCATCAGAGTTCAGATCGCCAACGCCAAGTTCGTGCGGCACTTGTCCGATGTCGTCTGCCCGCCAGGATGACAACTCTTCGAGTTTCTCGCGCTTGCCGCTGAATCGCATCACCCCGAAACCATCGTCGCCGATCAGGAGAAGTCCCTCGTCTTTGGTCCCAGCGAACGGACCAGCAGCGAGCGAGTTGAACTTGAATCCCTTGACATCGAACTCGTCGACTTGCTTCCACTTCTTCGCTTGGGCATCGCGTGCGAAAATGACAACCTTTCCGTTTTCACGGTCGCCGGCCGCAATGCGATCGCCTTGGCGGGCTAGAGAGCTGAACTTCGTGTCTCCGCGCGGAGCATTGATCTGTTCGACTACTTGCCATCCAAGCTTTGAATCAAATCGCAGGGCGCGCACAAAGTTGCGATCGGCAACAAGCAACTCTGTCTTGCCATCGCTATCGATGTCTGCAGTGGTTGTGTTCTGCGCATTTGCTGCTTGGGCGAGCCCAAACTGCGGCATGTCTTTACTCTCGAGCGTCTTGAATGAGGGCGCACCCTTCGCGTCGCCATCCTTTGATGCTTCACGACGCAACATCACCATGGGCTTCTCTGGGGTGAAAAGCAAGAGGTCGGTTGATCCATCTTGGTCAGCGTCGAGCGCGATAATTGTTTCAGGGGCACGACTGAGGGCGCCCAGCGGAATTATGATCTTGCCTTCGCTCGATCCATCGGCTGGTTGCAACTCGATCGAATAGTTGCGTCCATCCTTGGCGATTATGGCGACCCAATGCTTGCTGTCGATTTGCACGAGACCAAGAGCAGTGGGGACGGCGCCGCTGGTGAGTGGCATGGTTTGTGGAAAGTTGAGCGCATCGCTCAAGAACGCGGCGCGACCGACGATTCCTTCTTTCTCGCTGCTCATGAAGACCTCAGCCTTTGCATCTCCATCGATGTCGCCGGCAACAACGAAATCAAGATCGCTGTAGGCAGGAGAGTTCTCAACGCTGACGAAACCCCGTCCCGGAACCTGTCGAAAGATAGAAACTGCATTTGACTCGGTGTTGGTCGCGAGCAAGTCTGGCAGAGCGTCTCCGTTGATGTCTGCGATGGCAGTATCACGCTTGCGATTGCCAGCGTCAGTGAACGTCCAGGTCTGCAAGCTCGCTTCGCGATCACCACCCTGCATGATTGGTTCTGCGGCAACGTTGAGTAAGACCACGCGCTTGGAAGGTTTCTCGACGACCGCGAGGGCGAGTGCCGTCTGTCCAGGAACGCGTACGAGTTCGGCGTCGCGCAGTGGTGGCATCTCGAACCGCGTCTGCGCTCCCAGAGCAACCGCGCCGCCTTGCTTCGAGCCAAACCAGATACGAATGGGAGCGGCATCATCGGGCATCAGCCCAACGAGATCGTTCGTTCCGTCGCCATCAAGGTCTCCCGCGAGAACTGCGATGATGTTTCCATTTCCCGCGGCGACTTCAACGGGAGTGCCAAGATCTGAGCCGTTGAACGGCCAGATCTGAATGCGGCCATTGGCAATTCCCACGAGCTCAGGTCTTTCGTCGCCGATGACGTTGGAGACCAAAAGCGCGAAGTGCTGTGGGTTTAGGGCTTTTACAGTGTGCTTGCGCGCGACTTCAAAGACCCCCAGCGCCGACTGACGCATGAAAACAAGTTTGCCATTGGTGGCTGAATAGATGAAGTCCATTCGCTTGTCGCCGTCAAAGTCGAGTGGCAAGACGGCACCTACCTCATCGGATACCGGAAGCTCAACTCGGCGAAAGCGCCAATGCTGAGGGATTTCGTTCACGCTCGACGTTGGAGGGACTTCATCGGTCGGCTTCGCACCGACCTTCTGATAGAGCAGGTCGATGCGGCTATTGCGATTGTTGATCGCGATGAGATCGATCTTTCCATCGCCATCGAGGTCAGCATGGTTGAGCGCCCCAGCGCCCTTGTCGACCTTGATCGCATCGAGTCCATCAAACCCAAAGTGCTCAGAAAGTTGATCGCCCTTAGGCGCGGGAGTCTGTGCGACCGCCGCGACGGATGGGCAGAGCAGAAATGCGGCGAGCAAGCATTGGGCACGATGGATGGTGAGTGTTTGCATGGTTTCTCGTGAAGTGTTGGAATGGTTATAGTAACGGCTTCCCTACGGAGATTTTTCATGATCACTCGATGCGCGATTTCGTTGGCTTCACTTCTCGTCTGCACCATCATCGCTGGCGCGGATGATGCGGCGGTCGATCCCGTCACTACCACCACGCCCGTTGTGACCGCGGCGGATGTTGTCATTCTCAAGAGTGGACGGAAGATTGAAGGAGAAGTCGTCAAACGCAGCGATCGCCGGGTCTGGCTCGACGTCGGACCAGATGTGCTTGTCTTCGAGATGACCGATGTCGCAGAGGTACAGAACGCCCAAGGTGTTTCGCAGATTAAGCGCACCGAAGACGCGTTGTTTTCGACTGCTTCGAATCTGCCCGAACTCTCGCCGCGCGAGCACGCAAAGATCATTGGCCCAGCGGTCATCAAGGTTTCCACACCAGGTGGACTCGGGTCTGGCGTGATTATCAATCCGCAGGGGTATGCGATCACCAATGCGCATGTTGTGCAAGGCGAGACAAACTTGCGAGCAACGATTTGGTTGCCACAGTCGGACGGCACGCTCAAGCGCATGGAGATCGAAGATATCGAACTCATCGCAGTCAACAATCAGATTGATCTTGCGCTGATTCGCATCAAGCATCCAGAGGGCAAGGATTTCAGTTGTGCGCCAGTCGTGATGCAAGATGGACTCGAGATCGGGCAACCGGTGTTCGCGATCGGCAATCCAATGGGTCTTGAACGAACGATGACGCAGGGAGTCGTCTCAACCACGTCACGCAACTTTGATGGACTGACTTACATCCAGACCGATACGGCGATCAACCCCGGAAATTCTGGTGGACCGCTCTTCAACACCCGCGGCGAAGTGGTGGGAATCACCAACATGGGAATTCGTGGGGGCGAGTCGCTCGGGTTTGCGATCCCGGCGCGTTATGTAAAAGACTTTGTACGCAATCGTGAGGCGTTTGCCTTTGACCGCAACAATCCAAACTCTGGTAACAACTACTTGAAGCCGCCGCCGCGGAATGATTTTCAGAATCCACCGCAGGTCAAGGATGCCAGCGGCGGCTGATCGTCCCGCCACCCGAATCGATGAGTCACCTTTTACATTGGGGAGTACACGATGGCACGAACTGAATTTCGATTTGAACTTATTCTGACGACCACAATGTTTTTGTCGATTGCGATGGTGCCAACCGCACTCGCTGACGGCGTTGACTTTGCGACCATCGCGCCAAAGGGAAGCGCACTCATTGTGACTGTCAAAAATGTGGCCTCGACCGTTGCGCGCATTGAAGCGTCGCCGCTGGGGCAGATCTTTCATGCTCACGAGATAGATGGGCTTGCAACGGCGCGCCGCGAGGCGACGGCAAAGCAACGTGCTGCCGACCTGCAGAAACTGGGAGTCGAAGCGGACGCCGTTCCGCTGCCTGGTCCCGTGGGGCTCGCTTTGTTCATCGAACACAACGAAGAACTAGATGCGCCAGAGGTCGGGCTTCTGCTCTGGGCGGACTATGCAGATCGCTCTGACCTTGCCGGAGAGATCTTCGACGCACTAATCGCAGAGATGGAGAAAGATGCAGGAGTCTCTTTCGAGCAGGTCGAGATTCAAGGTGGAGCCAAGGCCACGCGCGTGGCACTGCCAACCGAACCTGAAGAACTCGATCCGAGCGATCCACAACCGCCAAGAACTCGCCGCCCGCGCGGGATGGACGCACTTGGAGAAGTTGCTGCTCTTCCTGAGGGGCTCTATTTCATTAGGGTTGGTACCCAGTTCTTTGCCTCGAGCACGGTGCCGACGCTTGAAGAAGCGATCACTGCTGCGAGCGGAAAGGGCGGCGCGTCAATCGCCCAGTCTGCAGATTGGCAGGGAGTGGCCGGAGTCATCGGTGACCAAGATGCTGCCGCGGTCTTGTTGATCGCGCCACTGCAAGAACTTCTCGAGCCCGTGTTCTCAGGGTCAATAGCCGAACTTCCTATCGTGCTGAAAGAACTCTTCGGCGATGTGCGCGCGGTGGCGCTGGGTATGCGCGGCGACGATGGGGAGTCGATTATGAACGTCTCCGCGGCTGCGTATCTGCAAGGAGAAAAAGTCGGGTTGATGAATCTCCTTTCTGAATCAACGCCAGTCGAGCCACCACCCGCGTTTCTTGGTGACGACGCAGTGACCTATCAGCGACTCAACATGCGCTTTGGTGACATCATCGCGATGGTTGAAGAGTTGCTGGCGGCGCTTCCTGATTATCTAGCCGATGGGGCGGCACCAATCATGCAGCAATATGGGGCGGGGCTGACCAAGGCATTCTCATGTCTGGGTCCAGGAATCTTCACAGTCTCGCACGCGGCAAGTGGCGGGGAGGGACCATCCCAAACATTTACTGCTGTGAAGTGCACTGATGAGAAGGCAGTCAATGCCGTGCTCGCGACGATGCTTCCTTCGGCGGGGATGAGTCCGCGCGACTTTCAAGGGCAGATCGTTTATGGCGACGAAGAGGTCGGCATGGAGATTGGACTAGGCGCGGGCGCGATGATGATTGGATCGCCCGCCGCAGTCGAACAAGCGCTGCGAACCTCGGGTGACGCATCGGTGAAGTCGCTCTCGGAGAGCGCGCTCTACCAGCACTGCGTGGCAGCGCTCTCTTCAGGATCAGTCGTAGGTTGGGGATACACAGACATGGCAACGACGCTCGATGAGAAGCGCAAGGCAATCTTGGCGATTGATGCTGAGTTGCCCGAGGCAGTTGTTTCAGTGGATGATGCGGCAGCCGCAGACGATGGTTCACTCGACATTTTGTTGCCCGCGCAATTCGATTTAGGGCTCGAACCCGCCCTTACAAAAATCGATCACGCGATGTTGAGTCGTTATTTCGGTCCGCTGATCTGGGAGGTTCACAGTGAGCCCAAGGCGATCAAGGTTCGGTTTTCATGGTTGAGACCGGCTCCGCCCGCCGCGAAGTGACCGCGGAAGTGCACAAGGCTGTTTCGAGGAATTCTCGCAGCGCGCGCGCGCAGGGCGTCGTGGCGTTTGCATGGCAACCTGTTGCAAGGTCATCATGCGCCGACTCGGTGACTGTGATGAGTGGCACCTGCGCACACTGGGCGATGTGCTGTACGTGTTCGAAGCGCACAACGGTGTCTTGAGTGCTTGCGATCAAGAGCGTTCGCACGCGGTTCGCGCGCAGTTGAGTGAGCGCCTCGATCACGCTTTTCTCGCGTCCGCAAAGTGCATGCAGCCAATGTTGGGCGAGTTGTGCAAAGGGCACAGCGGGCAGGGCACGCGCGCGCAATCGGTTTGCAAGTGGTTCCTTGAGAGATTCGTACGGGGCAATCGCCACGACCCCCGCGAGTGTTGTTGGTGGCAGTTGGGCCGCAGCGCGCACTGCGATTGCTGCCCCTAGAGAATGTCCCACAAGAACAAGCCGGGTTGGTGCAGCCGATCTCGCAACTGATGGGTCGCCGCTCTGCCCCAAGAGAGTGTGTGCCAGAGTGACCACCGCATCGACATCGCGCACCCCCAGAGTTGTTGCCCCCTCGGGAGCATCGCCGTGTCCCGCAAGGTCGACGAGCCAGAGGCACTTGCTCACTCCCAACCAAGGATGAATGCGACGCAGCGAGTCGATGCGGGAGCGGCGCCATCCATGAATGATGATGGTCGTGACGTCGCTCGATGGTGCCCCGCCGCGAATACGCCACGCTGTCTGATTCGCGCCCCATGATTCTTCGGCGAACTCCAATCCCAGCGCAGCGGGATCGACTGGCAACTTTCGGGCGAGAGCCCATCCAATGGTTGCTCGTGAAGGAGAGTGCGCATCGCGCACGATTCCCCAGACGAAGAGCAGGGTGGCGCAGAGCAGTCCTACGAAGAGCAGAAGAACTAGTCCCATGGCAGAAGTGTCAGGATTGCGCCGCTTGCGAGCCGCCGCCACCAGCGAGGCGCGATCCTTCGGCGCGACGCGCGGCGACAAACGCCTCTCCTGCGGTGCGCTGGCTCAAATCGGTGACCTGTGGCAGATTCACTTGCACGTTGGCGAGCGCACTCTCAAGCGCGGTGTGCGAAAACCGTCGCGCGATAATGAGGTCACTCGCGAGTTGAGTTGCTGTAATGCCGGTCATTGCGGCCAGCACGGCGAGCACACTTGCTGCGAGATCGACAATCGCTGCCGGCGCCGCGATTGCTTCAGAAACAGCGCTGTGCCAATCACTGCGCGTGGCACGGTCACTGGCTGGGATCTTCCAGAGCGTGTTAAGGGCGAGATAGGCATCAGCATCGCGATCGCCCAGATCAAGCGCCTCACTGCGGGCGGCGGCGAGCAGGTTGTCGTACTGGCGAAGGCGCCCCTCATGCTCTGCGAACTTGGGCTTTCCCAGTGTGTATGCAATCACCATCGATCCGAGGGCGGCGGCTTGCGCGAGCAACACGGCCGCCGCAGCGCCACCACCTGGAACAGGTTGCTTGGCGGCAAGCGCATCCATGAATGCTTCTAGGGTCATCGAGCGCAAGTGCGTTGCGCTCATGTTCGCAACTCGGCTTTGAGAGTTTGGGTGAGCACTGTTGTGAGCCGGGCTAGTTGCGGCTCGACTTCTTCTCGACGCAGCGTGCGGTCAGGGGCGCGAAAGAAAAGTCGCAGTGTTGCCGAGCGGCGTCCGGCACCAAGTTGTTTTCCCCGCCAATTGCCGACGAAGTGAATCGATTCAAAGAATGGAAGTTGGGCAGCGCGCACGGTCGACTCGATCTGACTCCAGGTGACGTCGTCGCCCACAACGATCGAAAGATCTCGGTCGAGCAGGGGACTGCTGGCGAGTGGTTGCGCGCGTGGCACTGGTGGATAGCCCTGCGCGAGTGACTCCCAGTCGAGTTCTGCTGCGGCAACGTCGCCGTCAATTCCCAAAGCACCGCGCGCTGCGGCGTTGATCAATCCAATGACTCCGACAGTTGCCCCGTCGATCGTGAGTGTGCCTGCGGGGTGCAGCCCACTAGCGGCTGTCTTGCATACTGGGCAGGCGGGAGTGATTTGCACATCGCAGTGGACATGTGCGCCGCGCAATTCGCGCGCGAGCGACTCGACCGCACCGCGAACGTGTCGGTAGAGCGCTTCAGGAGAGGTCGAGTCGATTGCAACCAGTGCGATGGTGCGCCGCTCGTGATGCGTCATACCCTCTAGCCAAAATGTCGTCGCATGTTCGAATAGTTGAACGCTCTGACTGCCTCGATCGCGATTTAGTTTGAGTGATTGCAAGAGACTTGCCACGAGTGACGGGCGCAGGATCGGCTCGCCCATCGCGCGCTCATCCGCCACGCGAAGGGCCACGACATCGCGGGGCAGAAATGTCCCGGCGGCGCGCTCTGAAATCAGCGTGGGAGAAACGGTCTCAACGAAGCCGAGTCCAGCGAGGCAATTCTTGGCCGCCCGCACCGCTTCGACCGCGAATTGCCGTCCAACTGGCCGAATGGCGACCACGTCATGCTGCGGAATGCGATCGAGTCCGGCGAGGCGCACGACCTCTTCGATCAGGTCGATCTCGCGGGTGACATCGATACGCCGAGGTGGAATTGTGCAGCTGATCGTCTCGCCACTCAAGCGCGGCGCGAATCCGAGCACCGTGAGAATCTGCATGACCTCGCGCGACTCGAGTTGGTACCCCGCAATTGCGTGCAGGCGATCGAGTCGCAGTGTGACTGCGAGCGGCGGTGCGATGGCAACTCCAGCACTAACCGATCCCGCGAGCAGGGATCCACCAGCGGTTTCGAGAATGAGGCCGACGAGTCGCTGCGCAGCTTCGTCGACCTCTGCGGGATGGACTTCGCGTTCAAAGCGATAACTCGAATCGCTCGCGATGCGAAGCGCGCGGCTCGTCTTGCGAACGGCCACTGGGTCGAATGCGGCTGCTTCGATGACGAGATCTGTGGTTGAATCGGTCACGGCGGTCGCTGCACCTCCCTTGACTCCCGCGAGAGCGACGGGTCGCTGTGCGTCGGCGATCACAAGCACACCATCATCAAGAACGATTGTCTTCGCCCCCTCGCCTAGCGGAAGAAAAGTCTCACCCTTCTTGGATGCGCGTACATGGATCGCACTTCCGACCAGCGTCTTGAGGTCGAAGACGTGCGAAGGTTGGCCATACTCAAAGAGCACGAAGTTGGTGCAGTCAACCACGTTGTTGCGCGGAATCTGCCCGATGGCGATGAGTCGTTCTTGCAACCATGCGGGGCTTGGCGCAACCTTGACGCCGCGAATGACCCGCGCGGTGTAACGGGGGCAGCGCTGCGGCTCGTGATTTGTGACCGAGATTGCAGCTGAGGCTGGCTCGTTGGCGCAGGCTGGCGATTGGGTTGGCAGGTTGAGAGAACGACCGCTGGCGGCGGCGATTTCACGTGCGAGTCCGATGTGGCAGAGGCAGTCACCTCGATTGCTCGTCGTCTCAATCTCTTGGGCATGGTCGCCGTCGGCAAGTTGTTCGCAAGACTCGCACGGAAAACCAACCGCAGTCAGAGTCTCTGCCTGCTCGTGCGCGCTGGCAGGGGAGGAGAGGTACGCATTGATCCAGTTCACACTCGTTCGCATGGTCGTGGGCAAGACTACCCGTGCCGTGCGTGTTACTCTGCGGGCATGGTGCGCTCGATTGCTCGCGGCAGCGTTGTGAAGATGTTTGGTGTGATCGCGTTGAGTGCGGTCGCCTTGGGCGCATCAGGTTGCACAGATATTCGCACCGCTCGAATCGATCCCGCAGTCTGTCCCGACGACTTTTCGGTGGACGTCACAATCCTCACTGGAAGCGGCGCGAAAGACCTTCCCCAGGCCCACACGCGGCAAGGAAAACTCACCCTGCTTGCCGACGGAAGTTTGCACAGCGATGCGGGTGACACTCTCAACTTCGCAACACGACCGGCGCCAACGCGGTGGCTCTATCAACGGCAGGTCGATGGACTCTGGACTCTCGCTGGCGAATTAGGATGGCTCGATCCATCCACGGCCAACATCGATCTCTGGCCAGGTGCGGTGCGCCCGACGGCGGATGAAATTGTGTACATCATCTTTTTTCATGGGGACGGCACTGATTGGTGGTATGTGCGCCGCTTCAAGAGTTCTGAGATTCCAGATCCAAAGGCAGTGCAGTTTGTGCGCAGTCTCTGCGACCTCGCCTGGTCAACCGACCGTGGTCCAGATCGCAGTCTGCCACATCGTTACGACTTCGGTCCCAATCCGTATGAGGGATTCGCGAAGGCGCCGCCATTCTCATTCGAGAAACCAACCCAGTGAATCGGGCCGCTGCGGGTGCGCGGTGGACTCTGGCAACTGCACTCGTGAGCGCGGTTGCGAGTTGCAACACACTTCCCAATCCACCGCATGATGTTGGAGAGTGTGGTGTGGCACTGGCGATTTGGTTGCGCCATCCCCATGCGGCGCGGTATGAGTATTTCACGGTCGATGGGGGAGTCTTTGGATATGGAGCGGGACGGGATGCGCTCATCCTGAAGACTTCGTGGCAGACCGACCTCTCGCGGGAGCAGTGCGAGGCGCTCTGTGAGATTGCTAGGCAGGGTGGATGGTTCAACAGTGACTTCAAGCCGCCCCGCGCGGCAGAGGGCGACCTCGCCGCAGATTGCGCCGTCACGTGGAATGGTGGGCAGCAACAGTTTGTCGTGCAAGGGGTTGAGAAGTCAGTGCAGGATGCCACCGCGATGCTTCGCATGATTGCAGATGTTCGGTTTGCGCCCGCGCTGGATCGATTGCCTGAGGCTGGACTGCAAAAACCGTAACGCGTCACTCGTGAGGCCGGTTGCCGTGTCGTGTGCACGTTCGGTGAATAAGTGCGTCGCGCAGTGAGAATATGGAAAAATGGAATGCTTTTTCACTCGCTGCCGTGGGAAGCCTTAGTCTTTCGATGATCTCACACAAGGAGGCATCAATGATTGAAATCCAATGTGGTGGTGATAAAACTGTGTGGCGGTGGCGGGTCGAACGGGCATATCTGCAGCACAGAGAGGCAATCGTTGCCAATCTAGTCGGACATCATTCGATGGCAGCGATCGAAGATGCCTTGCAAGATATCTTCGCGCGCTGGCTCGTTCGAATTCCGGTCTCTGCAGCGATCGCCGAGGTCATGCTGCAACCGGCCTATCTTTTTACGTGTGTGCGACGGGAGATTGCGCAGAAGTCTCGCGTTGAGAGGCGGCATCAGCAATCAACGAACCGCGCGGTTCGCCGCGGGGTGATTTCGAACTCGAGTGAGACTCCGCGCGGAAGCGATCCAGTCCACGCAGAGGAACCGCCGCTCACCGATGCACAACTCGTCGACGAGCTCGCGCGATTGCCCGCTGCGCAACTAGAAGCGCTGCGAACGTTCGCGATTGAGAATGTGCGGAGTCGCGATGCTGCGCGCACCTTGGGATGCGGCGAAAGCGCCCTGTTTGTGAGGCGATTTCGCGCACTCGAACGAATCCGTTTGCATCGTCAAGAGTGCGATGCAGTGGCGCGCATTGGCACTAGCAGAAAGGACGCGCGTGCTCGCGGGGGCGGGGGAGTTTCAGTGAGCGCCGCTCAACTGGGGATCGCCTCCTAGAATCGCTTTGGATGTCACTGCCCGAGCCGCTGAGCGATCCCATTGTTGGAATAGACCTCGGCACCACGAATTCGCTCGTGGCAATCTGTGATGGCGCTGGTCCCCGCGTGCTCTGCAACGAAGTCGGCGAGCGGATGATCCCCTCTGCGGTGCGGTATTCGCAGGGAGTCGCTGTCGCGGTCGGAAGCGCCGCGCGCCGCGCTGCTGCTGAGTATGCCTGCGACACAGTGATGAGCGCCAAGCGACTCATGGGTCGTTCATTTGAAGAGGCGCGGGCGCGCGCGGGTGCAGGTGGAGATGTGTCGCAACTCTGTGCGAGTGCGCGCGGACTAGCAGCGCTTCGTGTTGGCGGGGCAGAGGTGTTGCCACAAGAGGTCGCCGCGGTGATTCTGAGAGAACTTCGCAGGATTGCAGAACTGCAACTCGGCGTGACCGTGCACCGCGCAGTCATCACAGTTCCGGCATATTTCGATGATGGACAGCGACAAGCCACGCGCGATGCGGCGCGTATTGCAGGACTCGACGCGGTGCGCATTGTCAATGAGCCCACAGCAGCCGCGCTCGCGTATGGCATTGGATCGCGCGGTCGCGCTGAGACAATTGCCGTTTACGACTTTGGTGGTGGAACATTCGATGTCTCGATTTTGCAAGTCATTCCAGATGATGGGAGCGGCGATGGTGATCTCTTTCGGGTGCTCGCAACGGCCGGCGACACGCACTTGGGTGGGGATGACCTCGATGACGAACTCGCGCAATATTTCGCGCGCACCGTTGGCGCGGCGCCATCCCGTGCTCTTCGTGACCTCGCCGAATCGACCAAGATCGCACTCTCGTTGCACGCCCATGTGGATGTCGAAATTGATGGTGTGCTTGGCAAGCCGCTGCAGAAGCGCGTGACGCGTCTTGAGTTCGAAGCGATGATCCGTCCTTGGGTGCACAAGACCATTGACGCATGTGCCCGCGTAGTTCGTGATGCAGGATCGGTATCGATCGACCGCGTCGTGATGGTGGGAGGCTCGACGCGCATTCCACTCGTACGACAACTCGTGGGTGAGTTCTTCGACCGCGAACCCTATACGGCGCTCGATCCTGATCTTGTTGTTGCTCTCGGAGCAGCGGTGCAGGCGTCCGTGCTTCGTGGCGATCGGCGCGATGTACTTCTGCTCGACGTGATTCCGCTTTCGCTTGGAATTGAAACCGTCGGAGGGGCAGTCGCCAAGTTGCTAACGCGCAATGCGATGATTCCAGCGCGCGCAACCGAACTGTTTTCGACGAGCGTCGACAATCAAACATCAGTTCGCTTGCAGGTATTGCAGGGAGAACGCGAGATGGCGTGCGACTGTCGCTCGCTCGCAACATTCGAATTGCGTGGACTGCCTGCCATGCCCGCGGGCATTCCACAAGTTGAGGTCGTGTTTCTCGTCGACGCCAATGGTGTGTTGCACGTCACCGCAGTCGAGAGGCGCAGTGGCTGTCGGGCGAGCGTGCAAGTGGTTCCAGCCTATGGACTGACGACCGACGAGATTGAGCGCATTGAGCGCGAGAGTCTGGTTCATGCCCGCGCGGACATGCATCAACACCGCGTCGTGGACCTCGCCGTGAACTCTGCGCTCGACATCAAATGGATTGACGAGGCGTTGCGCAAGACGCGTAGTGAACTCACGGGGCAGTACGTTGCTTCACTCGAAGGGTTGCTCACCCAACTGCGCAGCTTCGTCGAGCAGGCGCGCGCAAACGCCCGCGATGTCGATGCCAACGCATTCTTCGCCGCCAAGGATGCGCTCGACCGAGCCAGCGTTCACTTGCATGAATTGTCGATCGCCAGAAGCCTGCGCGAGATTCCGCTGGCACATATGAAAGGACCGCATGAGTGAGTTTCGAGTTGCCGTGATTATCCCCGCTGCAGGTCAAGGCACACGATTTGGTGGCGACAAGCTGGGGCAAGACCTCGGCGGTCGTCCGCTGTTGCTGCGCACGATTGAACTCTTCACAAAGCGCGACGAGGTGGGGGCGATCATCGTCGCGGCCCCTCCTGAGTCGTTCGATGACTTTCGTCTGCGTTACGGCGCACAACTGGGATTTCACGGGGTTCGCATCGTGGCGGGTGGTCGCACTGAGCGTTGGGAGAGCGTGCGTAATGCGCTCGCCGCTGTCCCACAAGAGTGCACGCACATTGCCGTGCACGATGCGGCGCGGCCGGCAACGAGCGACGCACTCTTGACGCGCATCTTTGATGCGGCGCGCGTTGCAGATGCCGTGATCCCAGGGGATCCGGTGAGTTCCACTCTCAAGCGGGTCACTGAAGAGACTTTTCAGGCCACGGAAGATGACGCTGTGGCCGATGCGATTCTTGGCGATGCTGGAAAAGAAGCTGTGCGTGGCCGTCGCGTTGAAGAAACGATTTCGCGCGCTCGTGTGATGGCGATTCAGACTCCGCAGGTCTTCAAGGCCGATCTCTTGCGTCGCGCATATGCGCAACCGAACATCGCGGGGGCAACCGACGATGCGATGCTTGTCGAACAACTCGGCGAGCCAGTGTTGGTTGTCGAAGGAGAAGCGTGCAACATGAAGGTCACAACCGTCGCTGACCTCGCGATCATGCGCGCGATTCTTGGCCACCGTCCGGCGCAAGAGCGTCCTGCGCACAAGCGATTCTGACGGTTTAGGCGGCGTCTTCCGTCACAGGCGCCCAACTCGCGCGCCACCAATCGTGAGATGGGCGCGCGATTCGTGGTCGCCATCCACCGATTTCTTGGTTGGGCAGTTCGGGCACTTCGCGCCGCCGCCGCGCCGTGGCAGAAATTTGCGTAGTAGAACCCAGAGGGCAAAACCAACCGTGGCTGTTGCAGTCCAGAACTGCCAATCGTCGAGGGGGAGGGAACTCATGACATCCAACGATAGGTCAGCCATGCGGCGCCGTAGGCCACACCAGACATGTACACGAACTGGGCCAGCGGCCAGCGCCACGATCCCGTTTCACGTCGCACGACAACAAGCGTCGGCAGACACTGCATCGCGAGCACGAAGAAAACAAGCAATGAAGCGGCGGTGGGAATGTTGAAAAGCGCTTGCCCATCGGTGCGGGTGGCACGACGCACGGTGTCGAGTGTTCCGAGCTCTTCGCCATCCGCTGAGTGTCCAGCGCCGGCGAGTACGAACACGGTTGTCGTAAAGACCTCGCGCGCCAGAAAGCTGGTAAAGACGGCGACAGTGAGTTGTTGGTCGAGTCCAATTGGAGCGAATGCGGGCTGGCAGATCGCCCCAAGCTGCCCCGCAAATGAACCCGCTTGTTGGGTGCGTTCATCGAGCCGATCTGCGTTCGCAATCAGGGCAGTCGCTTGGGCTGGCGCTGTTGTTTCGATCATTTCCGCGCGCGCGCGCAGTGTGCTGCTTTCACTGGATGGCGCCACCTTGGGATAGGCGCTCAGCCACCACATCACCACCGCGATGGCGAGGATGACGCTGCCAGCACTCTTGAGAAAAACAAACCCACGGTCGATCGCGACGAATGCCGCAGTGCGCAGACTTGGGAGTCGGTAGTCGGGCAACTCGAGCATCATCGGAGCGCTCGGGCCGCGCAAGATGCTGTTACGAAGTATGGCAGCAGTTGCGAGTGCGGCGACTGCCCCAAGCACGTAGCACGCGGTGAATGCGATGCCCGCAGCGATGGGGCGTCCCGCAAACAGTAATCCAGTGAGAAGGGCGTAGACAGGCACTCGCGCACTGCAACTCATGAATGGCGCAACGAGAATCGTCGTGAGTCGCTCCCGCGCGTCTGGAATCAGTCGTGTTGCCATGATGCCCGGGAGTGCGCAAGCATGCGATGAGAGCAGTGGCATGAACGCCTGCCCTGGCAGTCCAAATCTGCGCATCACGCGATCGACTGCGAAGGCGGCGCGTGCGAGATATCCCGAGTCTTCGAGAAGTGCGAGCAGAAAAAAGAGCAGCACGATTTGCGGAAGAAACACGACGGTCGCGGCGACGCCACCGACGACACCATCGACGGCAAGGTCGCGCAGGATTCCGCTTGGAAACAGCGAAGTCACCACTGCGCCGACCCATCCAAAAATTGAATCGACTGCATCCATCGGGAATGCCGCGAGCCAGTAAATCGATGCGAACAGCAACGACATGGCGAGCGCAAAGACCACGATTCCCAGAACAGGATGGGTAAACGCGGCATCAAGTCGGTCGTGCACCGACATCTCATGGTCGAGAGGAAGTGGCGGGTGAGCAGCAATGCGCGCGAAGACTTCGGCAGCCCAGGCACTGCTCGCGGCAGAGCCTGGCTCGGAACTCGGCAAAGAAAGTATCGGCGTCGCCTGCGAAGGCGCGCGCGATGCATTCGCGATGGCCTCGAGAAGTCGCTCGACACCCGCCCCCGTGCGCGCAGAGACCGCGATGACCGGAACTCCAAGCCACGCCGTCGCGGCAGCCTCATCAATGATCAATCCGCGGCGTTTGGCAAGATCGACCATGTTTATCGCAATCACGCTCGGAAGCCCACGTCGCAGCGCACTCGCCGCAAACTGCAAGTTGCGCAGAAGATTGTTCGCGTCGAGAACAATGAGCGCACCATCGGGACGACCATCGCCGATGCGTCCTTCGAGACAGTCGACGCAAAGCTTGCTCTCAGGCATCTCGAGCATCAAACTGTAAATGCCAGGAAGATCGATGAGGTCGCATACTTCGCCCGCGGCAGTCGTGCAACGACCGACTTGATGCTCGACGGTGCTGCCAGGATGATTCGCAGTCTTCGATCGCAATCCACAGAGTCGATTGAAGAGCGTGCTCTTTCCTGTGTTTGGATTTCCAAGAAGTGCGATGCGCAGTGTCACGACTTGGTCAGTTCGATCGGTGTCACCATGATGAGATCGGCGATTCCCTTTGGCAGTCCCAGTCGTGTCTGATCGATCTGCACGATGCATGGGGTGCCGGGTCGACAGACGCGCACTTGGCAGGATTCGCCAAGGCCCATCGCTGCGAGAAGGCAGCGATGTTCAGAGGTCAGTGCATCGAGTGCTGAACACTCGACCGTCGCCCGTCGCCCGCGCGGCAGTTGACTCAAGGGAATCTGAATCGGCGTTGGTGCCATCGTGCGATGGTATTGAGACTCAGTCTCACAATCAACCAACCAACCGCATTTGCCGCGGGTCAGGTCACTTTTTCACGGTGACTCGACCTCTAACCGCAATGGGGAGGGAGCCAAACTCAAGAGGAGCCATAGGTAGCGTCAACGCAGCCTCTTGGGTGCGCGGCAGTGATCGCACGCTACTTCTTTGTGTTGCGGTAGTCGGCGCGGTGCGCGGCGTAATCAGCAGGAGAGTCAGTAACCGTCGGGGGCTCTCCCTCTTGCCACTGGGCGTGGAGGCGCTGCAGATATGGAACGCACCAGTGGCATCCGGTGCCTGCGCCGAAACAGTTTGAAAGTTGGCTCGCGACCGCGGGTTTTTCGACGGCGAGGTACGTCTGCAATTTGCGCAGACTCACATGAAAGCAGAGGCAAACATGATCGTTGGGATCCATTGCTTGGGAACTTCCTTCGAGTGATGATTACTTGGCTGGAGTCGCGGGTGTCGAGACAGTGGGCTGATCCTGCGCATTCACCGGATTCGTGGCTGGAGCACGGGTCGACCCATCGAGCAAGGTCAACCGCTCACGCGCCGAATTGAGAATGATCTCGACGGCAGGCTTCATCTCTGGAGATGCGCTCTCGAGGCGAGCCTCGTATCCCCTGATGAGCAGTGTCATCGTCGCGCGGTCAGTCGCCTTGGCAATTTGCGCGGTTGACTTGTCGACCATCTTCTGTGCACTTGGTGTGAGTGACGACACTGGACGCGCTTGGGCATCTGCTGCCGCTTGGGCATCTGCTGCCGCTTGGGCATCTGCTGCCGCTTGGGCATCTGCTGCCGCTTGGGCATCTGCTGCCGCTTGGGCATCCGCTGCCGCTTGGGCATCTGCTGCCGCTTGGGCATCTGCCGCCGCTTGGGCATCTGCTGCCGCTTGGGCATCCGCTGCCGCTTGGGCATCTGCTGCCGCTTGGGCATCCGCTGCCGCTTGGGCATCTGCTGCCGCTTGGGCATCCGCTGCCGCTTGGGCATCCGCTGCCGCTTGGGCATCCGCTGCC
>SIAR01000002.1 GCA_009691705.1 Phycisphaerales bacterium | reverse complement strand
TGCAGCGTTCGATAGCCGCGTGATCCTCAGAGTCGGTGACGATGTCTGTGATAACACCATCGTCGAGACGCATGAGTACTGGTGTCGTGAGCACGTAGTCTGGGCCCTTGAGGAGTTTGCGAATCTGACACTCCGAGCAGGGCATTTCCTGTGATGCAGCGGGGTCTGTGTCAGGGATCGCGATTGTCAAAGTTGGAGTTGCCAGTGGTCCCGAGAAATACTTCTGCAATATCTCGTGGCAGTGATCGCAATCCTCGCGGTAGAGCATCACCATCCAAGTGCCGCTATTGATCGTGGTCGGCGGAGCGGGAGTCATGAGCCGCGCGAGTTCTTGCGCGTCGAGTCGCGTGCCGCGCCACGTGGAGAAGTCTGGAACGTAGTAAGGGGCAGCAGTCGCCGGCAGACCAGTCCAGGGGTTCGCGACTGGCGCAACAACCACGGGAATGACCGTTGGATTCTCAGGATTCACCGGCGCCGGCGCGCCAAGCGGCGGAGCAGGATTCGGCACAACAATCTCAATCTTACTGCGCTCTGGCACGACGAACACGACCAGACTGGACCAGATGACAGTGAGGGCGACTGCAGCAGGCAGTCCAAATGTGGATGGAAGGGGCACTGGTCGAGCCACGCGCGGCTTCGAAATCAACGCCAGCACCAAAAGCGTTAGGTCGATTGCAAGCATGATCAGTGGATTGGGACCCCCCGATCCAAAGCATCCGCAGGAACCCTTCCACGCGCCTTCCCATCCCTTGTCAAGAAATGCAGGAACGATGACGCTGAGCAAGATCACACAGAAGAGTGAGAGAGTCGCGACTGCAACTGCGCGCGCGAGGCGTGGCATGCAGAGCATCACGGCGACGAGTGCAAACTCTCCAACCACGATGAGTCGCATCGACAGGTCAAACCATGCGCCACCGCTGGCGCCAAACCATCCGTCGAAGAATTGCACGACTGCCAGAACTGGCGGCGGCAAGAGTTTTGGATTGCGTTCGACCAGTTTGACGATGGCGCCTGCGAGCAACCAAAGGGGAATCACAAGTCGGCACACGATGTAGAAAAGGCGATGTCTGCTCATGGTGATTGGTCAAGCGGGTTCGAGACTCTCGCAGAGAATATGCACGATCACCTGATGCATCTCCTGGATTGCTGCGCTGTCGCCGCTGGCAACGACTATGGCATGATCGCACAGTGCCCGCGCCTCGCCGCCGTCGCCGCCGAGCAATCCGATTGTGCCGGCGCCGCACTTCTTTGCCGCCGCGAGCGCCCGTAGCACGTTTGGGCTCTTTCCTGAGGTCGAAAGCACGATGAGTTGGTCGCCCGCGGAGGCGAGCGCTTCGACCTGGCGAGCAAACACCTCGCTGAATCCGAAATCGTTGGCGATGCAAGTGAGCGCCGTCGTGTCTGCGCACAAACACACTGATTTGAGTGGCGCGCGCGATGAGCGATATCGACCGATGAGTTCCTCAGAAAGGTGCAGTGCCTCTGCTGCGCTGCCGCCGTTGCCGCATGTCATGAGCATCTTGCCCGACTCGAGCGCCTCGCGCACAGTGGTGATGACGCGGACGAGTTCTCCCTGCATTGCGCGCAGGTGGTCAAGAGCTTGCTGTGTTTGAGCGAGGCGAGAGAGAATGCACTCTGTGGCATTCCGTGCGAAGATTGGCATCGCTCTAGTCTAGTGAGAATGACAAGCGGCGATCCCATTCAGAGTGCGCGACCGCGCACAATCGCAGTGACTGGATCGACTGGCTCGGTCGGGCAGGTGCTTTGCGCCGCACTGACGCAGTCGGGTGATCGCGTGATTCGTCTTGTGCGCGCTGTTGCGCGGTGCGCGCCTGATGAGGTGCTGTGGGATCCGCAGGGTGGGTGGGATTGCACCTCGCTCGAAGGGATTGATGCCGTGGTGCATCTCGCGGGCGAGAACATTGCGGCAGGGAGGTGGTCCGCGGCGCGCAAGCGCTCAATCATGCAAAGTCGAAGCGTTGGAACACGAACGCTTTGCGAAAAACTTGCTGCGCTCGATCGTCCTCCAGCGGTCGTTGTTAGTGCGTCAGCCGTTGGGTATTACGGCAATTGCGCGTGGCCACCGCTCGATGAGTCGGCACCACAAGGGGATGGCTTTCTTTCAGAAGTCACCAGCGCGTGGGAGAACGCCTTAGCTCCACTTGAGAAACGAGGCATTCGCACTGTTCGGATGCGCATCGGAATCGTCGTGAGTGCAAACGCTGGAGTTGTCGGCAAGATGCGATTGCCGTTTCAACTTGGTCTTGGCGGGCGCGTTGGTTCTGGCGCGCAGGGGATGAGTTGGATTCACATCGACGATCTGGTCGCCGCGATTCGTTTCGCAATCGCTGAGAAACAGTTGACGGGGGCGGTGAATGCCGTCGCTCCAAACCCAGTCAGCCAACACGAATTCGCGCGAGCGCTAGCGCGTGCCCTGCACCGTCCGTGTTTCGCGCCGCTTCCCGGGTGGGCAGTTCGGTTCATGCTCGGTGAGATGGGAAGTGCTCTGCTGCTTGGCGGGCAGTTCGTGCTTCCATCGGTACTCGTTGCCAATGGGTTTCGATTCAAGTGTGAGTGCATCGACGACGCGATGCGCCGAACAGTGACCTCGGTCGTGCGGTGAGGCGCGATCACACTGACTGCGCGCGGTGCGCTTTGCGATGATTGATCCACGGAAGTGCCGCGGGAACTGCTGCCACCGCCAGAAGTGCGCAAACGACGGCGACTGTCCATCCACCGCCTCCCAGTAAAAAACCCGCGAGCCCTGCAGCGGGTCCAACGACATAGCCCAGGCCGATGAGTGCCTCGTGCGTTCCTCCCGCCTCGATACTGGCACTACCCACCCGCAGTGCGTAGTAGAGGGCGGCGTAGTAAATCACCCCGTGACCAGCGCCAAAGAGCACGAGTCCTGCCGCGATGAAACCCAATGACGGAGCTGTGACGACCGTGGCAAACCCGACAACTAAGAAAAGTGCGCCGAGCAGCAGAGTCGTCCACCGACCGCGCCACGTCGACATTCCAAGCATGAGACCCGCCACAACAACGCGAGTCGTGAGCCAAACTGCAGTGAGAGGAGTCTCGTACGTTGGATTCATCTCAAGTCGGTCGAGCACGTACGGCATCAAGGGATTCAGCGCTCCAACCAGCAAGTACGAGGCGGGCAAGAGAATGCGCGCACTCTTCAACTGCGCGATGTAATGCGCCGGAGGTTGCTCGCTGCTCTGGGCATGATGCCCTGGATGGGAGGGAAGCAGGAAAGTAAATCCAATCGAAATCAAACTCAGAGGAGCGAGGGCCACGAGAGCGAATCGTGGATTCATCCATCCCTCATTGCGTTGCAGCGGTCCCATTAGAACCAGCGAGAGTGCCACCGCGATCATCCAGGCGATGCACCACTTTCCAACCGCGCGCCGTGTTTCGTGTGGGGTTCTTCCAGCGGCAACGTACGACTCGACAATTGGCCAGAGACAGGCACCAGTCATGCTCGTGACAAGTACGACAACAATCACACCAGCACTCGACGAAGAGACATATGCAAGGGGGGCGACAAGCGCTTGGATCGCACACAGTGCTATGAGCACCTGGCGGGGAGTCATTTTGCCAGCGAGGCGTGCGAGCACTCTGCCACAGAAAAAGGCAGTAAGCGCGTAGAGCGCTCCAGCGGCGATGAAGAGTGCGTACGTCTCACTTGCCGAGTAGTGGTACTCACGCGAAGTAATGAAGCCAAGTCCATTCCAGAGCACGCCAGTGGCAAGCGAGTTTGTCACTGTGACGCCGAGAATTCCCCACGTATTCGACGCACGCGGGGCAGTATGACTTGCGATATCCATGGGGGCGAGAGACTAGCCCCGCGCAGAGTCGGGCGGGGTAGCCTTTGCGCAGTGTCCTCGTAGCTCAACTGGATAGAGCGTTGCCCTCCGAAGGCAAAGGTTGTGCGTTCGACCCGCACCGAGGACGTTTTGCGATAATGACAAAGTCTTATTGCTCAACCAGGGTTCGTTACGTATGGTTTGTCATACGACGAGTTGGATTCTTGTTTGGGTTCACTGCACGAGGCATTGTTTGTCATGAGCGATACGCGGCAGAAACTTCTGAGATTCTCCCCTGGCACGACTAGCGCAGTTGCTCTGTCGGTCGTGGCGCTTGTCGGTATCGTTGGGCTGCCAAGAGTCGCGTTGTCTCAAGGAATGCAATCCCCCGATCCGCTGGGGCAGTTTGACGCTCCCACTGGCGGTTCATCGGCCGATCGCTTTGGAAGTGATATGGCGTGGGCAAATTCTTTCACCGCCGTGAGTGCCCCTTCTATGGCTGTGACACCATCTCAAGGAGTCACCCACCTCGCTCAGGGCGGCGTTCACCTCTACCGGCACCTTGGTGACGGAGAATTCGCTTGGACGAAAACGCTGACTCCCATCGAAGGAGTCGCAAATGATTGGTGCGGAACATCGATCGCCGCGAGCGAACGATGGGTGGTTGCCGGCGGCCAAGGGCGCGAGATGTACACACCCGCAACGCAGATGCAAGCGGGCGTCGCGTGGGTCTGGCAGTTCCTTGATGGCAATTGGGTCGAACCGGCGGTGCAGTTGCGGCACCACGCACCAAAGTCGCTTGATCTCTTTGGATCGTCCGTCGCGCTCAATGAACGCATTGTTGACGGAGTGCTTCAGGCGACGATCGCCGTCGGGGCGCCTGTCGATGATGAGCCAGGTCGAACAGACTGCGGATCAGTCACGCTCTTTGAGTGGAGCTCGATTCCTTCACCGCGCGGGATGTGGGTGCAACGCGCCTTCATCACGCCACCTGTATTCGCGGGTGAGAGCGTTTCACTGAGTGCATACGGACTCTTTGGAAGTGCAATCGCCTTTGATGGCGACTACCTTTTTATTGGGGCGAAGCGCCAAACAAGCAACGTGTTGCGGCAAGGTATCGTGTACGTCTTTCGCCGCAATACCACCGATAATCCCGCGCCGGTCATCTTGCAAACGAACACCGCGTGGGGTGAATGGTGCTTAGTTCAACGCCTTGCGGCGAGCACAGCGGTTGCCGACGAACAGTTCGGAGCAAGCATTTCTGCTCAGGGCGGACTGTTGCTCGTCGGCGCTCCGGGAGCAGCGAGCGCGCCGGGATCTGCGTCGATCTACGAGTTCACTCCCAGCACGGCCACCTACACCGCCAACACCCAACTCTGGGCGATTGGTGGACAGATTGGAGATCGTTTCGGTGCCGACGTCGCAATCTCATCCAATGTTGCATACGTCGGAGCGCCGGGACTCGATGCGGGTTCGGCACCGATCCATCCCGATCGCGGCGCGGTCTTCAACTTCGCACGCAACGATGAACAGTGTCAAGAGTGGTCGCAACGCACCAAGTATCGACCACCACCAGAAGCGGATTTGCCGGGCGCAAACTTTGGCGAGTGCGTAGACTTAGGTTCTGAAATGGTGCTCATCGGTGCGCCGCACGCAGATAATCAGACGCTCGGGCAGGGCATTGCGTTCTCGTATGCGATTGACACCATTGGATGTCCCACCGATCTCGACGGAGATGGTTTCACTATGAGTTCAGACCTCACGCTTTTCCTCGCCCACTGGGGTGGAGTGACTCCGAGTAGCGAGGTTGCGGACTACGTTGCTGATGGGATCGTTGACGGTCAGGACTTTGCACACATTCTTTCGAATTGGGGTCCCTGCATCTGCTCGCCTTCGAACTAGTTGGCAAACTGCGCGCCGCTGAGTGATGCGCCGCGAGTAGTAGGATCGCCTCATGGAAATCTCGACATTTCAGAGTTGGATTCGCGATCGTTACGACGCAACTGATCGGGCGCGGGGAGCATCGAAAACGTTCATCTGGTTTGCCGAAGAGTTCGGCGAGCTCGCCCATGCGATTGGCAAGTTCGAAAAGGGGGAGGGCGATCCTGCCAATTTGCGCGAAGAGTTTGCAGATTGCTTGGCGTGGATGTGCACACTCGCAAACATCTGCGATGTCGACCTCGAAGCAGCGGTGCAGGAGAAGTACCTGCGCGACGGCGGTCCAAAGGGAACAAAGTGACTTCGGAGTGCGGGGTCTGCGCGGGGCACGCCAATTCGGCGGAGAGTCACAACATCGCGTGGCAGAGCGATCATTGGCTTCTTAGACATCACGCGCATCCAGCCCCGTTGGCGGGATGGTTTTTACTGGACACGCGCCGCCACACGGCGAGCGCTGCCGATTTGAGTGCGGTAGAAGAGGGGCAGTTTGCCCATGTACTAGCCACTGCGATGCGGGCGATTCGTGGCGTCGTCGGCGTGCCGCGCGTCTACTGCGTGATGTTCGCAGAGGGGGCTCAACACTTACATGCCCACTTGATCGCGCGCGACCCTGCGCAGGCGCACACCAAGGCTTGGGAAGTTGCAGACCTTTACAGGATGGTTGAGCGCGGTGAATTGCCTCCCGCAGATACGGCAGAGGTTGCGGCAATCGTCGCACGCGTCGGTGAGGTCATGCGGGCGACGATTCGCCTCTAAGCGCAGACGCGAGATTCGCCGCAGCGCAACCCGCGACAAATCCGCTTGACCACGCCCACTGAAAACTGAATCCTCCGAGTCGTCCATCGACGTCGAGCATCTCGCCACACAAAAAGAGCCCAGGAGTTGTCAAGCTCTCGAGTCGGTCGAGGTTCAACTGTGCAAGGGGCACGCCACCCGCGGTTGTTTCGGCGGCCACGAACCCGCGTGTGCCAGTAGGCACAACGCGCTCTGCGGTGAGCAAGCGCGCGAGCGCTTGACGACGCGCGCGCGGCAATTGTTGAATGCCACATGTGCAGTCGACCTGTGATTGCCCGCAAGCTGCCCGCAAGAATCGATCGGGAAGGCGCGCGTGCAGTGCGGCGATCACACTCTTTCCCTTGCAGCCCACGAGCTCTTGATCGAGTGCTGATTCTGTCGTTCCTGGGAGCCAATTGATGACCAAATGCGAGGCGTTGTCGGCTGCGATGCTGTGCAGCCAGTGACGGCTGACGTCGAGAATTGCCGGTCCAGAGAGTCCGAAGTGGGTGCAGAGAATCGCCCCGCGAATCACTGGGATCGCCCGCGCGTTCGCTAGGCGCGCGACTTTGCCCGCTCCCGTGACGACGGTGATTTCAGCGGGGAGTGCGAGTCCGCTCAGCGCAGTCAACCAGTGACCATCGTGAAGCGTGAGCGGAACGAGTGCCGGAACAACACGCGGTGTGAGAGTGTGCTCGAACAGCTGTGCGAAGCGCAGTCCGCTGCCGTCTGATCCAGACTTTGGCAAGGCGAGACCGCCCGTCGCGAGGATGACAGACCGGGCGGCGATCGAATCGCTCCCGCACTGCAAAAGAAAACCGGTGGCGGTCTTGGCGACAGAATCGACCCGCATCGGATGCAGAATCTCGATGCGGGCATCCTGGGCGGCTTGTAAAAGCGCAGTAAGCACAGTGCGCGCTTGGTCAGTCGTTGGAAAGAGCTTTCCAGTCTCTTCGCGTTTGAGAGTGACGCCCAACTGTTCAAAGAACGCGACTGTCTCGTCGACTCCAAATCGACCAAGCACGCGCGCAATGAGGGCAGGAGTGCTGCCCGAGTAATCAGACGCGTCAACGGCGTGATGCGTCACATTGCACCGGCCGCCGCCCGCGACCAAGATCTTCGCCCCCAAGATCTTGGCGCTATCGACTGCGACCACGCGCAGCGTGGGGTTGGAGCGCGCTGCCCAAATCGCAGCGAAGAGTCCTGCTGCGCCCGCACCGACGATGGCGATATCGGCGCTCGCTTCGCTCACTTCGCTGCCGTGAGCGTGAAAGTCTGTTCGATCGCCTTGAACTTCTCGCCCGAATAGCGCACCGTCGCGCGCGCTCCATCAGGTGCTCGCACGATGAAGCGAAATGCATCAGTCGAGAGTCCGCCCACGCCAACCTCAACCGCGAGATCGTGCGGATTCCTTCGCACGGGGTCAAAGGTCGTTGCGAGTCGTTGTGCCATCGGTCCACCCGACACCACAGTCACGCCGAGACCTGCCAGAGTCAGATGATCTGGAAATCCAATCTTTTTTCGGCTCGCTCGCACGGTGCGCGTTGGAATGCGGTGATCATTCGCGACGGCAACCGTCACTTGCCATAGTTGCTCACCAATGCATTCGACGGCGATCGATGAGAATCTCAGCCGCGGCATCTGCTGCGCGTGAAAGACGGTAAATGCAAAGTTGCGATGCGCTTCTTCTTCGAGCATGAAAGGTGGGGGAATTCTGCTCGACCATTTCGTCCCACCACCGACCAGCACCGATCCATATTCGGGATGACTCAGTTCTTTCCAGTCGCTGGTTGTCTGACCAAATAGCACCCGGTCGCGCCAGCGCACCATTTCTTCGGGGGTGGGATCTCGACCATTCTGCAGAATGCGATTGTCGCTCCAGAGTTCGTTCGTGAATGAGATCACTCCGAGCGACTCGGCGATCCAATTCACAAAGCCGCCATGCACTGTGTAGAGTTCTTTGAAGATCACCATCGGTCGGTAGTGCGGCAACATCTCAGCACCCGCCGAAGAAATTGCGTCATAAGTCGCGCGATCTTCCCTCGAATACTCAACCTCGCGATAGTCGGCGCCGGGACCGCGCAGGATCATTCCACCCGCGTTGTGATAACTCTGTGCCGCTGCGATGTTGGGATGATTGAGCACCCATGCCGCGATCGCACGGGTTTCTGGAAAACAAAGCGGATAATCGCCCGCCCCATTTTCCACGTGAGCGGGTTGCCAATCGCTCGGCCAGTTGCGATTCATGTCATAGCCGCCCGGACCATCTTCATTGATATGCCCATCCCCATCGTTGTCTATCCCCTCGCTGCCGCCGTGCGACCACTCGCCATGTTCAATCGTCCCATCTGGTCGGGGCTCACTCGAAACGCGTTCGAGAATGCGCGGGTCGCGCGGGTTGCGCCGATGCGATCCCAGTGGGTCTTTTCTCCACATTTGGCCGATCGATCCATCGCCATCCAAATCGTCTGGACCATCCTCGTCGGCGCTGCCATCGCGGTCGTCATCGGTCGGTTGCATTCCTGTGCGCGACGAGTGCGGGTTGTTTTGTTGACTAAACCAGTTGGCTCTGCCATCAGGATTCACACTCGCGAGAAAGTAAAATGTCGACTGATCGACGAGTTCAGTCAGAGCAGGAACACTGCCATACGCGCGACAGAGATAATCGATCGAATAGAGAACTGTCTCAGTCGCTTGAATCTCGTTTCCGTGAATGTTGCCGTCAATCCACATGGCCGGTTTCGTTGCGGGCGATCCTGTACTTGGATTGTTCAAGGTGACGACGAGTAGCGGCCGGCCCTGAACCGACTTTCCAATCTCCTCAACCGATAAGAGATTTGGATAGGCCCCAACCAACCGCGCAATGATCGAGACGACTTCGCTGAAGTCGTAGTACCGATTCCACGCGATCTCGACTTTTGCGGGCAATTGCTGCTGCGCGACTGCGCTCGGAGTGCGAATTGCAAACGAAAGGAGTGCCGCTGCGAAGAGTGCAGTTAGAGAGAATCGGTTGTTCATGGGGTCACCGTGATTGCGGTCGTTGCGGTCTCGTTTGTGATTTCGATTCGTTGAGTTCCCATGGGTTTCCAGACGACCTCAAGCGCCGTGATCTCGGCGGGAAGCGCGCGGATGATCCAACGAAAACTCCTTCTATCACCCGCCCCCGCGAGCGCTTCAATCGTCGTTACGCGTTGTCCGCTGAGCAGACGATTCTTGGGAGTCGAGAGACGAACGATGATCGGGGCGGGTTGCTTGTTGATTCTCCCCATCCCACAAGAAGTTGGCAGCCATCCCTCGTTGACAATCTCCGCCTGAAGTTCGAAGACGCCCGGTGCAATTGGACTGGTCGTCACGTTTCGCACTGCCACGCGTGGTTGCTTGGTCGCAAGTTCGCTCAGAAAGTTTGTGACGGCAGTAGAGAGGCGTGGGACTTCGCCGGCCGGGGGATCGCTGCGAAATCCAGCGCGAAACCCCCCGATTTCAACCTTGCCGAGTGTGGGATGATCGAATGGAGTCCACGCGACGAAGCCGTGGCCTGCCTGATCGCGATCGCTCCACTGCAGCCATCCCGCTGATTCTGTATCGGCTGGCGTCAACACCGGTGACGGCGGCGCTGTAGTAGGCGGTGCCGGCGCGGGCGATGCATCAGGCCGTCCCCAGAGTTGCGTTGCGAAGGTCGGGATGCCGCGGTGCGCGTAGAGCCAGAGTGCAAGCGATCCCGATGGATCACACTCTTCACAGCGCGACTGCGACGAGAGTTCGCGCCAGCGCTTTCCCATCTCTTCCCACGCCGGTTGATCTGCCCCCTCGAGCATCAGTGGGGTTTGACCGGTGATGTCCCTTCCCTTGGAGTCTGGAGTTTTCGCGAGGTTGTCCCAGCGGCCGATCACCAGTGCCGCAATGATTCGCGGGTGATCGAGCACGAACTGCGCGAGTGCCTGCGATTCGGGCTCACTGAGTTGCGTCGCGCCTGCTGTGCGATCGAACTCTTGCCAGCGGTGGGGAAAATTGCGGTCGATGTCGACTCCACCAGTGCCATCCTCGGCGATGAGTCCATCTTGATCGCCGTCGAGTCCCTCGATGTAAAGCGTGTGAGAGGCGCGGAGATCTTTGGTGGCATCCGCCCCCCGCATGAGTCGCGTATCGGCAGGGTCGGGCAAGTGTGTAGGAGGATCATCCGCGGGAGGATTCACTCTTCGCATCATCGTGATCGCTCCATCTGCGTTGATGTCTTGCGGTCGATCTTCGTCGATGCGTCCATCGCGATCCTCATCGATCGGGCGCAGGTTTCGCCCCGCGATGTCACTGCATCGCGCGCCGATCGCAGCGTAGGCATCGGGGTTTGCGCATGGAATGACGTAAAATGTGGTCGACTTCAGCAGCTCAGCGCGGGTCAGCAACTGCGCGGCGGCTTGAACAGTGACCGCGACAGAACTTGGTCTGTTTCCATCGAGTCCACCGACGAGTAGCACGCTTGGTTTCTTGTCACTGTTGAGCACATTCTCGCTGATGACGAGCACGTCAATGGACGCACCGCCGTATGACTTGCCAATAGAGACGAGTGCTGCGTTCGTAGGATGGCTAGCGACGAGGGCGCGGGCCGATGCGAGCGCCTCTTTGGGAGTGAGAGCGACGGGACGCTCATCCGTGGTAGGCACCGATCTGAGAGCAAGCATGAGTATGAGGAAGAGAGTCGATGGCATGTTTCACATCTCCGAGGAAAGCGTCGCCCCATCCATCGTGTACAGACCGACGAGCCAACGCTCGACAAGATAGGGATCGACGTGCAGAATCCCTTCGATCGTTCCAACGCGCACCATGTGGCGCTTCGAATTGTCAGCAGGGATCGCAAGCTTGACTTCGATGGCGTCGTAGGGCGATGGTGGAACGCCGATGCAGCAGCCATCCCATTGATTGAGCATCACCAGGCACTCATCGCTCTCACTCGTCACGAGAGGAAAGGCGATGAAGCCAGAGACGCGCACGTGCTTTCCATTCAACATCGCGATGCGCTGCGGAATGACCTTCTCGCCAAGTCGCGGTATGTATGTGTCAGACGCACTGACAAGAAGTTCCCAACTGACCTCGTACGGACTCTCTGGGGTTCCGCTGCCAGCGATGTGAAAGATTCCATCGGCGGAAATCGAACCTGCCTCCTGCAGCAATTTGCCGGGACGCACCGTCGCATCCTTTATCTGCTGGTCGAGCCCGAGCGAGACGCCGACCAACACTTCTGTGAGTTTGCCCGCCGGAGGAGCCACCACAAGAGGCGGCGGCGGTGCTGGTTGTGGCACTGGTTCTTCACTCGGCGAGTGCGGCACCAACCACAGCGCGACTGCTCCCGCGCAAACAACCAAGAGAATGGTGATCCAAAACGTGCGCATTTGTGTTCCGTCAGCCAAGGGGACGCAAATGACGGGCGACTGAAGTTCGGTATGACTTGATCGCTGGAATCACGCCAGCGACCGCGGCGAGCACGATTGCTCCTACGACGACCAACAGTGCAGATCGCAGGTCAATCGATCCCGCGACGCGCAGTCCGATGCGATCAGCCAGCAGCGAACTCGCGACTTCGCAACCCACTATCGCGAGCCCGGCACCAAGCACTGAACCAATTGCTCCGATCAGGGTGCTTTCGGTGATCGCGAGCATGAAGACGCGCCAAGCACTAGCCCCCAGCACTCGCAAGATCGCGACTTGTCTGCGGCGAAGATCCATCGATGCGACCATCGCCAGCATGATGCTGACACTGCTCGAAAGCAGAACGACCGTCGCCATCGCCAGAAAGAGCCAGTCGATGTCGCCCACGATTGCCATCAGCCGGCCAATTTGCTGCGCGGGTTGGGCAACATTGATCGCTGTGTCGCGGCGCAGGCGATCGAGTTGCGACGAGATTGACGCTGAAGAATCGCTTCCTGGACGCGTAGGTAGCCGCAGCAGAATGCCAGTAATGAGTTTGTCTGCGTCGGTGAGGCCACTGGCTTCGACGTGGGCATGTTCATGGCCTTGTGCGTCATGGTCCGCGTGCGCTCCTTCGCCGCTGCTACCGCCGCTTGCACTCTGCTCGCGTCGATCTTCGGCGTGGATGATCCAAGTGCTCTGCAGATTTGTGAAGAGCGCTCGGTCATGGGCAGATCTGGTTGGTTCAAGAATGCCCACGACCTCGTATGGATGATCCGCGTGTTGATGTCCACCCTCACGGCTCCCGCTCGCTCCGTGATTCATAACGACTTTCTGTCCGAGTGCGAGTCGGTGTTCGCTCGCTGCTTGGGCGCCGACTACAACTTCGAAATCGCCTTCGAAGACCTTTCCTGCTGCCAAGCGAAAGGGCTTTCCAACAACGGGCTCGAAGTTCGTCAGAAACTCTGACTCGGTCGCCATCACCGGCGAACCCAGATACGAATCTCCAAGTTGAGTTGGGATCGCCCACTGCCAAGGAAAACTCTCTTGGATCTCTTCATACTTCGTCCACGCAATCGGGTTTGCGGGAGCGTTGGCGTAGAAGAGTCCATTCAGCACTCCCACCAGCGGGCTTGCATCTGCACTCACCAGCAAGTGGATGTTGCCAGTTCCGCGACGAAACGCCTGGGCCGCCGCCTCGCGCAGCGAAAGCAGAACAAGCAACAACGCGACTGCGACCATGACCATTGCGACGGTCACACAACTCGACAGTTGGCGGGCGCGCAAACTTCGCCAGACGAGAATAAAATCACTCATGTTGCAACTCGCTTTGATGTGAATTCGCATACTTCAATCACGCGCGAGAATGCACTACGCAGCAGCGGATCGTGACTCGTCACGATTAGCGCGGCTCCCGCACTCTTGGCCGCAGACTGAATCAAGGCAATCGCCGTGCGGGCGTTTTCGGGGTCAAGACTGGCGGTCGGTTCATCTGCCAACACAAGCGAAGGATTGCCCGCCACAGCCCGGGCAACGGCAACGCGTTGCTGTTGTCCAACCGAAAGAGTTTCGACGAGGCGGTGCGACTCGGTGATGCCCAGTTGGGCGAGCACACGATCGGCGCGCGTCGACTGTTCGAGCGTCGAGTGTCCCGCGAGCATCAGCGCGAGCATCACATTTTCGCGCGCAGAGAATCCCTGCAACAAGTTGAGGGTCTGAAAGATCATTCCAAGGTGGCGGCCGCGAAAAGTGTCGCGGGCCGCTCCCCGCAGCGCGGTGAAATTCGTGCCGTGAATCTCGATCTCTCCCGATCGGGCATCCTCGAGCCCTGCGATCAGGTGCAATAGCGTTGACTTGCCACTGCCAGAAGTCCCCGCAAGAAGAATCTGCTCGCCAGCAGCAACATGTAGATCTGGAATAGCGATCGAGAATCCTTGCGCATACGAAAAGGTCACCCCAGAGAGCCGCAACGCGTGCGAGAGTGAATCCACTGGCGGCGTGCTGAGCATTTCGCAAGCCTAGCCGATGTCGCCCAGACCAAGCGCTCGTCCATAAAGTGCCAACACCTTACGCCGCAGTGCAATGTCGACTGTATCGGTGAGATCGCCCGAGGTGCCGATCCACGACTGGGCATCGGCCCGAGCAGCGATCAAGAGTTCAAGGTCGCGCGAAAAATCTGCGATGCGCAGTGGAGGCAGACCAGACTGTCGTGAGCCAAAGAACTCTCCCGGGCCACGCAGCGTGAGGTCGAGTTCAGCAATCTCAAATCCATCGGTTGAATTTGCAATCGCGTCGAGGCGCGCCTGAGCAACATCTGTGGTTGGATCGCCAATCAACACGCAGTAACCAGGCTTGCCACCCCGGCCGACCCGTCCGCGCAGCTGATGCAATTGTGCAAGTCCGAACTGTTCGGCGTGTTCGATCACCATGACGGTCGCATTGGCGACGTCGACCCCAACTTCGATCACAACCGTTGCGACGAGCACGTCGATGGTGCCGAGTCTGAATTCGTCCATGACCGCTTCGCTCTCACTCTGCTTCATCCGTCCGTGAAGTTGTCCGACCCGACAGCCCTGCAACTGGTTCTCACTGAGTGCCTGCGCGTGTGATGCGACATCTTTGAGTCCGCGTTGGCTCTCATCAATGGCTGGGACAACAACAAATGCTTGCTCTCCCAGCTGCACACGTGAGCGCAGCCACGCGTAGACCTCAGCCGAGCGCGACGAGGGCACGACGCGCGTTGTTGGTGCTGAACGACCGGGCAAAAGTCCGCGAAGTGAACTGATATCGAGATCGCCAAAGAACGAGAGCGCCAGAGTGCGTGGTATCGGCGTTGCCGTCATCACGAGCGCGTGCGGCACTTGATCGGTCGTGGGACCCTTCGTGCGAAGCGCGGCGCGCTGCTCAACGCCGAACCGATGCTGCTCATCGATGATCGCAACCGCGAGATTCTTGAACGTGACATCCGCTCCCAAGAGCGCGTGCGTCCCCACGGCAAGATCGAAGTCTCCAGAGGCGAGTCCGTTGAGAACAACCGCTCGGTCTGCCACCCGCATTCCGCCAGTGAGTCCCGCGACGCGCACCTTCGTGTTGGCAAGCATTTTCGAAATCACTCCTAGATGTTGTTCGGCAAGAATCTCGGTTGGCGCCAGCAACACCGCCTGCCTGCCATGCGCCACGGCGGTGAGAATCGCAAAGACGGCGACCGCAGTCTTGCCGCTTCCGACGTCGCCTTGCAAGAGTCGATTCATCGGCAGTGAAAGCGCGAGATCGCTTGCAATCTCATGGCAGACACGAAGTTGGTCTGGCGTTAACACAAATGGAATGCGCGCGAGAATCTTCTCTTCGATGGCAGCGGTCATGGGAAGTTCAGCAGCGCGCATCGAATGTCGCACCTGCCAGCGCCGCATTTCCATCGCGAGTTGCAGCATGAGCAGTTCGTCGTACGCGAGGCGCGTTCGCCCCCGCTCAGCTTCGAGCGCGTCGATTGGCGCGTGCACCATCCTGTAGGCATCGGTGAGCGCCACGAGGCCGCGCGCGGTCAGTCGATCAGTGCGTACAAGATCGACCACACTCGCCAGCGCGCCTGGCAGCACCAGCGAAATCACGCGCTCTATTCGCGCCGACGAAAGTTCTTCTGTTGCCGAGTAGATCGGGCGAAGCCGACCCTCCTGGGCCGCCGTCACTCCTTCCTCGATCAGGGGTGTCCACTTGGGATTGGTCATCTCCAAGTATCCCGCGCGCACTTTCGCGCGACCTTGCGCAATCCCCCGAGCTCCCGGATGAATGCGCTTTGCCAACCAAGTGGCGTTGAACCAGACGAGGCGTACGGTGCCGCTCTCATCGACGAGCACCGCCTCGATGCGGGGACGCCGCCCCGGAATGTGTCGCACCTTTTGAATCTCTCCGCGCACTGATCGCGTGACTGCATCCTGCGACATTTCTGTCGCCTCTTTCACTTCGTTCGCACAAGCTTCAGCCGCCTCGACCTCATATCGAATTGGAATGTGCTTGAGCAAATCGCCAACTACGCGCAGTCCGAGCCGGGCGAACTGCCCATTGGTATTCGCGCCAACCCCAGCGATGGCTAGGATCGCGGCGCGCAGATCGATTGGAACAGTGGGGGATGGATTCGGCACTCCTTCGCCCGCCGTGAGACTGTCAGAAGCATCAGGCACGTCTCGTACGATAGTCGCATGACTCGCAAGCCTTTCGATCCAGAGCGCGCGATCGGTGGTCTCTTTGATCACACCGAATCGAGTGGATCGCCGTCGAAGATTGCACCAGTGCTCGGAGTCTCTGCGCTCTCACAACTCATTCGTACGACGCTTGAGGGAGGACTCGGCAAGGTGGCCGTTGTAGGCGAGATCTCAAACTTTCGCGCGGTGCAGGGGCACTGGTATTTCACACTCAAGGATGCAACCGCCCGCATTGATGCGATGATGTTTCGGTCAGCGGCCGATCGCTCATCATTCAAACCAAGCGATGGGATGGCTGTCATCGTTCGAGGCGAGATCACCCATTATCCGCCGCAGGGTCGCACGCAGATTCAGTGCAGCGCGCTCGAGCCTGCTGGAGCCGGCGATCTCGATGCCCAGTTTCGTGCGCTCTGCGGCGAGTTGCGCCTGCTGGGGTACTTCGATGATGCCGGCAAGGTTGCGGTTCCATCCGCCCCGATGTGCATCGCACTCTTGACGAGTGCTCACAGTGCCGCAGAGGCTGATTGTTTCGACGCCGCCGCAAAGACCTTTCCGGCAACCAAGATCATCGCCGTGGATGTTCGCGTGCAAGGTGCGCAAGCCGCCGCGGGCATCGCAAGCGCGATTGCGGCAGTCGATGCCGCCGCGCCAGCACTTGGAATCGAGGTGATTCTGCTCGTTCGCGGCGGAGGCAGCCTCGAAGATCTTTGGGCCTTCAATGAGCGCATCGTTGCTGATGCGATCTTTCGATGCAAGACACCCATCGTGACTGGAATCGGTCATGAAAGTGACACGTCGATAGCAGATCTCATTGCAGATCTGCGTGCGGCGACTCCATCGCGCGCAATCACTGAGGTGCTCCCGCGCCGAGAAACAATGGTGCAACAACTCGGGGCTTCCACGCGTCGCCTGACGCGGGCTGTGCAAACCCGTTTGCAGCGGCTCACGGCGGCACTCGAAATGACAGCGCGCGCCCGACAGCTCACCGATCCGCGGGCAACATTGACGATTCAAGCCACGGTCGTGGCGAAGCGCGCGCGCGTGCTTGCCCACGAGATGCTTGGGCGCATTCATGAACGGGAGAGCCGCCTGGCGCGGGCATTCACTCGATTGCAGCAGCAGCATCCTGCAAATCGGATCACGACTGCCACGGCGCAGCTCGAGGCAGCAGCTTCGATCCTGCGTCGGGTGGCAGGAATACGTCTGCAAAGAACAGGTGACCGCTTCGAGTCTGCCGCGCGCACACTTGAGGCGATCGGACCTCTCGCAGTCTTGCAGCGCGGCTACTCAATCACGCTTGATTCTGCCGGCAATCCTCTTCGCAGCGCCGCCGCAGTTGCGGTGGGGGATCGCCTCGAGACCCTGCTCGCCGACGGCAAGATTCGGAGCACGGTCGAGGGGCGTTAGACTCCACCCCATCAATGAGTGAATCAAAGAAGACAGTGTCTGTCAAAGAGGTCGATGCGACGACACTCGGCTACGAGTCTGCCCTTGCCGAACTCGAGACCATCATCGCCCGCATTGAGGGGGGCGATGTCGCACTCGATGAGAGTTTGCGCCAGTATCGTCGGGGCGCCGAGCTTGTAAAGCGCTGCCGCGAAGTACTCGACCAAGCCCGTGCCGAAGTGCAGCGAATCGCCGCCAACGATCTCGCAGAACGCGCGGAGGCGGTGAACGCATCCCAATCGAGATCGTGAGAGTGATCGCCCCGGTTTCCGCCCGAGTCTGTTCCCAAAGCCATTCGAATTCACCCGATGCGTGACACCCTTCTGATCTGGACCCCTCATCTGCTCGGTCTGGGATTCACCTTCGTGTTTGGCGCATGTGTGGGCAGTTTCGTCAACGTGGTCTCGTTGCGCGGTCCTGCGGGAATGAGTGTCGTTGCCCCGCCGAGTCGCTGCGGAATCTGTGGGAGACGGCTGACTTGGTACGAAAATCTTCCAATCATTGGATGGCTCGCCGCGTGCGGTCGTTGCTGGAGTTGCGGCACAACAATCTCGGTGCGATACGTAGCCGTTGAGATTTCAGTTGCGCTCTTGTTCACGACCTACTTCGCTCTTGCCTACGTCGCAGATCCACATGGGTGGTGGGGATGCGCTGGGGCAGGATGGTTTCAGGGACAGGGGTTTCTCGAGACGCTTCCCGCGTTCATCGCGGTGGTTGCACTGCTCGGGGCGTTGTTCGCTGCAACACTCACTGATCTCACGTCGTTCTCGATCCCGCTCTCAGTGACGCTGGTTCCAACGATTGTTGGTCTTGCCGCGTGGACAGTTCAGGGATACATGACCGATGGAAGTCGCTTTCACGCTTGGCCGATTCCTCTTGCCAACTCTTCGCAGGCTTTCATCGCACTCGGCGGCGTGGCCGGCATCATCTGCTCGCTCATTCTGCTGCGGCGCGGCACGATGACGCGCTCGTTTGGCGATTACCACGAGTACGTCAAGCCAGGTGAGGTGCTCGCTGACTATCCGCACGCGCGGCGCGAAATACGACGAGAGTTGCTCTTTCTTCTGCCGGTAATCATTGGGATGACGCTGGGATACTTCGTGGGACACTTCCAAACATCGCACCCCCCACAGATTATGCAAGCCCTTGGTGGGGCTGGATTTGGGTACATAATTGGTGCGGGACTCATGTGGTTTGTGCGAATCGTCGCGTCCTTCGCCAAGGGAGTCGAGGCGATGGGGATGGGTGATGTGCACCTCATGGGCGCAGCCGGTGCCACGCTCGGTTGGATCGATCCTGTTGTGGCATTCTTCATTGCTCCATTCTTTGGGTTGAGTTGGGTGGCGTTCGCGGGAATCTGGGGAGCAATTCGCAAGGGAGATTCACGGCGCGAGATTCCATATGGTCCACACCTTGCACTTGCCATCACCGTCGTCGTGCTCCTTCGCCCAGCCGTGCTTGACGCGGGTCGTGTGCTCTTCCCAGGAATTATTTCTACGAATTCCGCTTTACATGGGCCGTCTGCAAGGGTCAAATAACCACACGCACACGGATCGTCCGTGGGCCATCAGCAAAATTCGGAGAAAGGACTCCCGATGAAGAAGACATGGATCGTTTTTGGCGGTATCGCCTTGCTCGCCCTCGTGGCGGGATGTGACAGTTCAACTCAGAAGCAAAACGGAACGTTGCTAAGCGAAAATGAAACGCTGAAGCAGCAACTCGCAGATCGCAACAGTGCTCTTGAGCAGGCCGATCGCGAGAAGCAAGCGGCGCTGGCTCGCGCAACCGCAGCCGAATCGCAAAAGACAGCAGCCGAACCTACCAACGCCGATACTGGCGCGTTCGCTGGCATTGAAGGTGTGACAGCGACCGCGCAAGGCGCAGACATTCACGTCTCAATCGAAGGCGATGTGCTTTTCGATTCGGGCAAAGATTCTGTGCGCACAAATGCGAAGAAGTCGCTCGACAAGATTGTGGCGATTCTCAAGGACAACTACGCAGGAAAGCGCATCGATGTGGCTGGATTCACCGATGTTGATCCGATTAAGTACTCCGCGTTCAAGGACAACTACTACCTCGGATTCGGACGCGCCTACTCAGTTCGCGAGTATCTGATCAGCAAGGGAATGGACAGCAAGATGATCTCGCTTTCAAGCTTTGGCCCCGATGCCCCGCTCGACACGAAGGCCAAGAGCCGCCGCGTTGAGATTGTTGTTGTCAGTGAGTAAAGCAGCGCTGTTTCTGATCAGAACTTCACGCCCAATCCTTCGGCGCGAATCTTCTGCATCAGGAGTTCGACTTCGCCCAGGGCGCGTTTGAGGCGCGCCGCAGAGTCGACCAGAGCGTTGTACAAGTCAGGATTGTTCATCAGTTGACCGACGGTTCCAGTGCCGTCGGTCGCTGTTTTTGTCAGGGTCTCGATTTGGGTAATAGTGGTTGAGATCTGATCGAGCACAGGTTGCAGCGAAACAGTAAGCGTGTGCGAATCACTTTGGATTCCTTTGGCGGCCTCGGTGAGCGCCATCATGGTCGCCGCCGCTTGTTCGATGAGGTTCTGTGCCTTCCACACGGCACTCTTTGCGTCGGCGAGCAATTGCTCATCACCGAGCCACTTCTGCGCCTCGGCGGCAAGTTTCTGAACATCACGAGCGAGCGTAGTAACGGCCCGCGAGGCCGAGTCAAACCCTTCCAGCTTCTCGGTGATGATGCGAGTCATACGCGCCTCGAGCGCTTCGAACTGCGCATCAATGACCGCATTGCCATCGCGGGCGAGCGTTGCGCTTCCTGTGACATATCCCGGTGGAATCGAGAGGTCGAGCCGCGCCGTCCCACCGATCAGACTGTTGGTCACCGATGCCTGCGCCCCCTCGGGGAGATCGATTGCACCATTGATGCGCGCAATCAAGAGCACAGGACGGGGATTCGCAACAGGGTTTTCAAGTCGCACTGAGACGCTCTCGATCTCACCCACCGGCACCCCTACGAGTGTGACGGGGCTGCCGCGGCGCAATCCCAGCGCTTGATTGGTGCGAATCTCGATGAGATAAGTCGTCTTGATAGAACTGTTGATATCTCCAAAGAGCAAGAGCAAGAATGCCAGTCCGGTGAGTGCGATGATCGCGACGATTCCAGTAGCGAAGTTTCGAGTGGATTCTTTCATGGCAGTGGGGTAGGTCCTGTGCGAACATCATCGCCGCTTCTGCGAATTCGCGCTAGGTCATCGGCGGTGATCTCGCCCCGCAGAAAACGTCCCGCGGTGGGGTTGGTTGTCTCGCGAAACTCCGCTGGAGTTCCTTCAAGCACGACCTTGCCTTCATGCAAGAGCACCATTCGGTCGGCGATGCGAAATGCGCTCACGAGATCATGGGTCACGACGATGCTCGTGATTCCAAGTGCATTCGAGAGCTTCAAGATGAGTTGATTGATGATCTCCGAGCGAATGGGATCGAGTCCGGTGGTGGGTTCGTCGTAGAGCACCACCCGCGGTTCAAGAACCACCGCGCGGGCGAGTGCGACCCGTTTGCGCTGTCCACCAGAGAGTTCGGCTGGCATTTGATCGACAGTCTCAGTCAATCCCACGAGGTCAAGCACATGCATGATCTTGTCGTCGATCAATCGTTGCACGGTCATCCCGTGTTCGCGCAGTGGAAAGGCGATGTTCTCTCGAACTGTCAGCGAATCGAAGAGCGCGCTCTGTTGAAAGAGAAAGCCGATCTGCCGGCGCACGATGCCGAGTTCGCGTTCAGGCAAGTTGTCAAGGCGGGTTGATCCGAACCAGACTTCTCCTTTGTCGGGACGCAGCAGTCCCACAAGATGCTTCAACATCACGCTCTTGCCACAACCCGAAGCGCCCATCACCACCGTGATCTGCCCCTTCGCAAACTCAAGTGTCAGCCCGCGCAAGACTTCGTTGCGAACGAAACGCTTGTGCAGATTGACGATCCGCATATCGATCTGACCACTCATCACGGCATCCTATGATCGAACGGCGCTATCTATGAAAGATCCAACGAACCAATCAACGCCCAGCACAGAAGTCGTCTTGCAGGGAAGCGTTTTCGCAGTCGAGCAGCTGACTGTCACGCTGCGGGGTGGCGGCCAAACCACCCGGCACATTGTGCGCCATCCCGGGGCCGTCTGCGTCTTGGCACTGCTGCCCGATGAACGCCTCGTGATGATTCGCAATTTTCGGATTGCCACCGGTCAATGGATGAACGAATTCTGCGCTGGAAAACTCGAGCCAGGCGAAGACCCCCGCGCTGCGGCCCTTCGTGAACTCGCAGAAGAGTGTGGATACCACGCGGGGTTGATCGAGTCGCTCGGAACGTTCTATACCTCGCCTGGATTCACCGACGAATTGATGCACGCATTCGTCGCGCGCGACCTGCGCTCTTGTTCCGCAGACCTGCAACCCGACGAGCGCATCGAGGTGGTTGTTCGAACAGTTGATGAGTTCAAGCGGCTGGCGAAATCTGGTGAAGTCTGCGACGGAAAGACGCTTGCGACATTCTTGCGCTGGCAACTCGCCCGCGCCTGAACTCGACCTCGCAAGCGCGGGTAGTCTCGCCGACATGAGTGCACATGACCGTGAGTACTGGAGAGCGCAGCCTTCACAATCGCGCGCATTTGGCGCGGGAATTCGCTGGAGCGCAACAACGTGGATCATCGCGGCATGTGTTGCGATCTTTGTGCTTGACAGCTTTCTGCCTAGGCAGTGGGTGGTCGTTGGATCGGAGTGGGAAGTTGGCGTTCCCGATGCCGTCCAACAACAGGTCTTGCAGGGCACACTTCCAACGATGGTGCAGCGCGTCGAGGATGATCCAGCGAAAACGGTGAAGACCATACAGGGAGTCTTGCTCGCCAAGAGCGACAACCAATCAGCGCTGCCACTGGTCGCAGTCAACCAACTTCAGTCGACCCCATTTCTACAGCGCTGGCTTTATTTTTCGACATCGACCGCGCTCTATTCAACCATTCCCGGCATTGGCATGAGCGGGCTTCAGATCTGGCGATTTATCGGATTTCAATTCTGCCATGCCAGTCTTGAACACATCCTCTTCAACATGATCGGTCTCTTTTTCTTTGGCCCTGTTGTGGAGCGCTATCTTGGAGCGAAGAGATTCACAGCTTTTTATCTCATCTGCGGAATCGCAGGGGCGCTTGTCTATCTACTGCTCAACTTCGCCGGTTTTATGGTCACGGAATCGACCAACGGCCGTGTGATGATTCCTGGACTTCTTTCGAATGATCCAGATATGCCACTGGTCGGCGCAAGCGCAGGAGTCTTTGGAATCATCATCGCAGCAGCGCGGCTGATGCCCGATACAACGGTCTTGCTGTTCTTCATAATCCCAATGCGCTTGAAGACATTGGCGTATGGTCTGGTGCTGATCGCATTTGCAAGCGTCTTACTGAAGTGGAAAAATGCTGGCGGCGAAGCGGCGCATTTGGGCGGAGCGCTCGCCGGTTGGTATCTCATCCACCGTCCCGAGCGTTTGCGAAGTTTCTTCGACTTTCTAGGACGCGCTGATCCCACAAGTTCGTTTCATTCCGCTCGCCGAGTGCAGCGCGCGGAAAGTGGTGAGCGAAGTGCGCCATCCACGACTGAAGTCGACCGAATTCTCGACAAGGTTCGCGCCTCGGGGCTTGCCTCGCTCAATGAGAGCGAACGGCGCACTCTGCGCGACGCGACCCGTCACGGCAATGGATAGCCATGGCGGCGGGCGCGATTGGCTTTGAAGTTCTCACCCAGCGCGCAGGGCAACATGCCAGGCGCGGACGGGTGACGACCCCCCACGGAAACTTCGACACGCCGGCATTCATGCCAGTGGCGACTGCGGCGGCAATGAAGGGGCTCACGCCATCGCAAGTGCGTGCTACTGGAAGTCAGTGCATCCTCAACAATGCATTTCACTTGCTGCTTCGCCCAGGCCACGAGCGCGTCGCGCAACTCGGCGGCGTGCACAAGTTCATGCGGTGGCAGGGTCCAATTCTGACCGACTCGGGCGGGTTTCAAGCGTTTTCGATGGCTCAGATCAACCGCATCAATGAAGATGGGGTCACCTTTCAATCCTTCGTAGATGGCAAAACGATCCACCTTGGTCCTGAGTCGAGCATGGCAGTTCAGCAAGCGCTCGGGGCAGATATTGCGATGGCATTCGATGATTGTCCACCCGCGGGCGATGCGGTGGCGCCACACATCCGCCGCGCGCGAACGCTTGAAGCGAAAGATCGCACATTGCGGTGGCTGACCCGCTGCCTCGGCGCGCACACAAGAAGCGACCAAGCCCTCTTTGGGATCGTGCAAGGTGGCACCGAACTCGATCTGCGCACGGCATCAGTCGAGGCGACGTGCGCGTTCGACCTCGCTGGGTATGCCATCGGTGGTGTTGCGGTTGGCGAGGGAACAGCGGCAATCGAGTCAGTCGTTCGACACACGGCGCCGCTCTTGCCAATCGATCGCCCGCGCTACCTCATGGGTGTTGGATATCCGCGCGACATCGTGATGGCGGTCGAAAGTGGTGTTGACATGTTCGACTGTGTGCTCCCCACTCGCAACGGTCGCAATGGGATGGCATTCACTCGCGCGGGAGCGATCCGACTGCGTAACGCGGTGCACACCGACGATCAGCAACCAATTGAGAGCGATTGCGATTGTGAGGCTTGCGCCGGCGGGTTTTCACGCGCATATCTGCGCCATCTCTTCATGGCGGGGGAGATGCTCGGGCCGACGCTCGTCTCTCTGCACAACATTCGCCTCTTTCAGCGACTGCTACTAGACATTCGGCGCGCAATCGACGAAGATACGTGGCTTCACTTCCGCCGCGCATGGCCCTGCACACAGCAGGTTCTGGACGGCTCGCTCAACCTTTACGGAGTATCGGATGACTAATTTCGTCGGCCCATCAGTTCTGCTCGCAACTTCATTCGCATCTGCGCAAGATGCTCCAACACTCGCCGGTGCACCCGTTACTGCAACCACGACTGTATCTGCGAGCAACGCAACACCCGCGGGTGCAGCGCGTCCAGCCGGCGATCCCTTTGGAATGATCTGGATGCTCATCCCATTCGTGGTGATCATGGTCTTGGTCTCATTCATGGGACAGCGCCGCGAAAAGAAGAAGCGCAATCAACTCATGTCATCGATCAAGAAGCACGACTCGGTGCAAACCGCGGGCGGCATCATTGGCGCCGTCGTTGAGATCAAAGACGACACAATCATCTTGAAGATCGATGAGAACTCCAATGTCCGAATGACCTTCGCCAAGAGTTCGATCGTGCAGGTTCTCGGGTCTGGTTCCGAATCACAAGGCATCCGTTCATGAACATTCGAATTCTCCCTCGGCTCACGCTCGCAATTCTCGTCATTGGGTTTTGCATCTGGCAACTCTTTCCACTTGATAAGAGTGTTCGACTCGGAAAAGACTTGCGCGGCGGCGTCAGCATGGTCTATTCCGTGGCGATGCCCGAGCAGGGCGACTCGCAGCGTGTGCTCGCGCAGGTCGTTGAGTCACTCAAGCGTCGCGTGAATCCGCAAGGCGTGCTCGACATCTCGTTGCAGCCCCAGGGTCTCGACCGAATCGAAGTGGTGATGCCGTTGCCATCGGCAGAAGTGCGGGCCCTCGGCGATGCGTATCGCACCGAACTCGCCTCCGTCGCTAGCGCACTGACGATTTCTGGACGCGAACTAGATCAAGCACTCGCCGCGGGAACAGCCGTCGACTTGGCTCCGCCGGCACCGGCCGGTGCGGCAGCAGTCATTGGATCACGCCGTGAAGCACTCGTGAAACTTCAGCTTGCATTCAATGAGGCAACTGCCGCGCGCAGTGAATATCAAACCGCCCTCGCGCAGAACGCTGGTCCTGACATTACAGACTCGATCGAACTGCGAATCGCCCAAAGCGAACTGACCGAGCGCGAGATTCGCGCCACGATTCACTCCTCCAACATCGACGAGTCCCGTCTCAAGCGCGCCTTCTCGCTCTCGGCTGTCGCGCCATTCCTGCGCGACAGTGCCGGGCGAATCAAGACGACTGCAGATGGATCGCGCGAGCAGGGAATCAGCCCACGCGATGCTGAACTCGCCCAACTCAAGCAGCAGATACCAGACGCGAGCGCCCAGATCGACGCGGTGGCAGCAGCGCAGAGTGACTACAGCGCCAAGGTCACTGGGTACGACGATCCAGAAGATCTCAAGCGGCTCTTGCGTGGTGCCGGTGTGCTCGAGTTTCACATTTCGGTCAGCGCGTCTGCCGCTGAGGGAGTCAATCCTGACGAGATGCGCAAGCAGTTGGTTGAGCGCGGTCCTGATGGCACCGACTCAACAATCGCCCGTTGGTTCCCTATCAACGATCCAAAGCAATGGGCTGATACCCCTGCCAAAATCGAATCGTTGCTGAGCGATCCAACGACCTATCTGCGCAACCGCGACTTCGTCGCGACCAAGTACAACGGCGTGCCCTACGTCTTGCTCTACATCACCCAAGCGATGAGCCTTGATCATCTCGGCGGTCGGCAGTGGGCGATGAAGAATGTCTTTGCCAGTCAAGACGACATGGGCCGCACATCGGTCGCCTTTCAACTTGACCCCGCGGGCGGAATGCTCATGGGACAGCTCACCGGCGCCAATGTTGGTCGCCCCATGGGAATCGTGCTCGACGGTCAACTCTTCTCGGCTCCAAACCTGGAGTCGCAGATCTCAAACAACGGGCAGATCACTGGTTCGTTCAGCCAGGACGAAATCAGTTACCTCATCCGCGTGTTGCAGGGTGGAGAACTCGAAGCCAAACTGCATCCCGAACCGATCTCGGTCAGCATTCTTGGACCAGCGCTCGGCAGTGAAAACCTGACGCGCGGACTCTGGGCTGTTCTCATCGCGAGTTGCGCGACAGCAATCATGATGCTGCTCTATTACTTCGGCGCAGGTCTCATCGCTGACTTCGCGATCTTGCTCAACGTTGCGATGATCTTTGGAATCATGGCTGGTATTGACGGAGCATTCACCTTGCCGGGTCTCGCAGGCATTGCACTCAGCGTCGGAATGGCAGTGGATGCCAACGTGCTCATCTATGAGCGCACGCGCGAAGAGTTGGTCGACCGTGGCGAGCCCCTCAAGACTGCCATCGACCTCGGATTCTCCCGCGCATTCTCGGCAATCGTGGACGGCAATGTCACCAATCTGATCGCCTGCGTCGTTCTCTACAAGACAGCCGCGACCGAAGTGAAGGGCTTTGCGCTCACCATGACCATCGGTGTGCTCACCACGCTTTTCACAGCACTCTTCTGCACGCGGATCATCTTTGCGATCCTGATCAATTGGTTTGGACTCAAGCGATTGCCAATGTTGCCAACCGTCTTCCCAGGGGTCATGAAGTTCCTCCGTCCCAATGTGAACTGGCTTGGTCAGCGCTGGGGATGGTGGACGGCAGCGATCGCAGTTTCGGTCGCATGTTTCGTCTTGGTGCTCTCGGTCGGGCGCGAGATTCTCGAAACAGAGTTTCGCGGTGGTGTGACGATGACGCTTATGACGCGCAAGGCCAACGCCGGCGAACCGACTTCGGCAAGCGGTCGATTGTTGCTGCCGCGCGAGAGTGTCGAAGCAACCCTGCACCAACTCGGTGAGAGCGCAACCACGCCAGCCCTTCGCGAATTGCGCACGGCAAACGTTCTGACGGTGGGTGAGACGAGTGCAGACGGAGCGTCGAGCGGATTCCAAGTCAAGGTTGGCAATCCCGCGACTCTGACCTCTGACGAGACTGTGACCGATGCCCTAGTGGCAGCGGTGGCAGGGGCCTTCTCTGAGTCGCTCAATATTGTCCAACCAGTGCGGTTCGCGGGAGCGGACGATCCAGAAGGGGCTCTCTTCACCCAAGCGATTACCGCCGACACGGTGGGCGGGGTCATTGGCCGCCCAGAAATCAAGGATTCTGCGCGCGACTTCCTTGGCGGAGTCGTGGTTGTGCTCAAGGACCTTCAGCCACCGATCTCGATCGAAGATGCCGAAGCCCGTATCGCCCGCATGGGAAAGCAGCCAGACTTCTCGGCGATCAGTTCGCGTCCACTCCAAATCGTGGGCATTCAACTCGCCGATGCGACCAATCCATCCAAGGGTTGGTCCTCCCTTGCGGTGATGATCACAGAGCCGACGGCTCTTCTTTCGAAGGTCGACGCGGCAACGTGGGAGCGGGTTGTAGCGAAGCCGAGTTGGAAGCTGATTCAAGCGGCATTCACCTCAAAAATGAGTCTCGACCAGGTCAACAGTTTCTCGCCAAAGGTGGCTGAAAACCTTGCGGCGAGTGCGATTGTCGCGATCGTCGTCAGCCTCATAGGGATGATCCTCTACATCTGGTTGCGCTTCTCGAACCTGCGCTACTCGATGGCGACGATCACGGCGGTCGCGTTCAACGTGCTGGTCTGTCTTGGCGCGCTCGCTCTGAGCGTGCGCATCAGCGGCACCGATATCGCTCGCCTGAGCGGTATTCAAGAGTTTCGCATAGATCTCAATGTTATTGCCGGTCTTTTGACGATCATTGGATACTCATTGAACGACACAATCGTCATCCTCGATCGCATCCGTGAGAACAAGGGCAAACTTGCCCATGCCTCTTGGAATCACATCAACGATGCGATCAACCAAACCTTCAGCCGCACGCTCATGACAGGTGGGAGCACCTTCCTCAGTGCGGTGGTTCTCTACTACTGGGGTGGACCTGCTATCCAACCCTTCGCCTTTACTTTCATCGTTGGTCTGGTCGCAGGAACGATCAGTTCGGTGGTGATTGCTGCACCGATGACATACATCGCCAAGCAGCAGCGCCCATCGGCTGACCTCACACGCACACTATCCGGAGAGGTCGTCAACCCGACTCCGGTCTAGGTTTTCACGGACGGTTCTTTATTCACCCTTCTTTTTCACCAAGGACATGGAGGTCCAACAATGACTCGCGGAGCTAAGATTGTCGTGTTTTCTATCGTAGGTTTGTTCGTATTTGCGGTGATGTATTTCACTTTCATCGCCCCACCGAAACAGACCGAACCCCTTGCCGACACAACCCCAACCGTGAGCGAGAGCACGACGCTCACGCTTGCCCCCACGCTTGCCCCGGGCAGCAATGACGCGGTTCCTGCGCCATTTGGCACGGTAACCGACCCGGCAGTTCCTTCGGCCTACGACCCTGCGTTCGCCCGCACCTCGACAACGACTGACAACTTTCCAGCTGGCAATCTAGGCGACCCGATGAATTCATCGGTGTTCAATACGACCATCGTCGCACCCGCTCCAGTGAAAGTCACGATGGATCCCGTTTTGCCGGCGATCTTGCCAACGAACACGCCGCCCAGTCACACCACGACGGTCGTCGCGAAACCCGCTCCCAAGACCAACTACACCTCATACACCGTGGGCTCTGGCGACACCCTCAGCAGCATCGCGGGGATCTGGTTTCGCGATACATCGAAGTGGCAGCTCATTGCCGACATCAATCCTGGTCTCAAGCCATCGACTCTGAAGGTTGGACAGAAGATCAACTTGCCAGCGAAATCTGGTAAGTCGGTCACCAAAGTGGCATCGACCACGAAGAGCAGTGCGGTACTGACCGCGGCGAACGAGCACGTCGTTGCATCGGGCGAGACACTCGCCTCAATCTCCGACAAGGCCTACGGAAATCGCAGCAACTGGAAGCGCATCTATGAAGCAAACAAGGGGGTCATCGGGAGTGATCCAAGCCGCCTCAAGGTTGGTACGAAGTTGACGATTCCATCCAAGAGTTGATTCAAGAGTAATCCGACCAGTTTGTCGATCTAGTTCTCCAACTCCCCCAAGGCGCAAGTCTCGGGGGAGTTTTTCATTGCAGGGCAAGGACTGTGCAAGGACTGCTATCGTCCCGCCTCAATGAAATACACAGTTGTGCTTGTTCCTGGCGATGGGATTGGTCCAGAAGTCGCAACTGCGACTTGCAAGATTCTTGCGGCCGCAGAGACGCCAATCGCGTGGGTGAGTTGCCTCGCCGGGGTTGCGGCGCTCGAGGCGGGGGAGAAAGAATTGCTTCCGGCCGCAACTGTCGCGGCAATTCGCGAGCACAAGGTCGCGCTCAAAGGCCCCTGCACAACACCTGTGGGTGGTGGGTTTTCGTCGGTCAACGTCGCGATGCGTAAAACGCTTGATCTATACGGAGCAGTGCGCCCCGTGCGCTCACTCGAAGGCGTCAAGACACGATTCGAAAACGTTGACATCGTCGTGGTACGTGAAAACACCGAGGGTCTCTACGCCGGAATCGAGAATGAGATCACCAAGGGGGTGGTCACAAGTGTCAAAGTCGCCACGCGTGACGCCTGTTTGAGAATCGCCGAGTTTGCATTTCGGTATGCCGCGCATCGTGGTCGCAAGAAGGTCTCTGTGTTCCACAAAGCCAACATCATGAAACTCTCTGATGGCATGTTCATTCGGTGCGCGCGTGAAGTGCACGATGCCAAGTTCTCAAACATCGCATACGAAGAACTCATCATCGACGCGGCCTGCATGCGACTCGTCCAAGATCCAACGCGTTTCGACGTGCTGTTGATGGAAAACCTCTACGGCGATGTCATCAGCGACCTCTGCGCAGGGCTGGTGGGCGGTCTTGGAGTTGTCCCTGGGGCAAACCTGGGCGAGAACGCCGCGATCTTCGAAGCGGTGCACGGCAGTGCTCCAGACATTGCGGGACAGGGCATCGCCAATCCACTCGCGCTCACGATGAGTGCCGTGATGATGCTCAACTACATCTCAGAGATGCACGGTGACCTTGCGCTCGCCGCGACAGCGACGCGCATTCGCACCGCGTATGACCGCGCGCTGCACGATGGCTGTAAAACACGCGACCTCGGCGGCACGATGACCACCCAGCAATTCAGCGATGCAATCATCGCCCGACTTGCCTAAGCGTTCAACGCCATCCGTCAACGCCGCGCAGGGTCGTCCAAGAACTCGGTGATGGCCGCTCGCACTTCGTTAGGCGCGTCAGAAAACACCACATGCCCCGCGCCGCGAATCAGTAATCCCTCGGCACCGCGAATGCCATCGACGTAGACGGGCAACATCGAGCAGTCGGTGATCTGATCTTGATCGCCATAAATTATCAGCGTGGGAGCAACAATCGACGCCAGTAGTGGTGCGACCCCGCCCACCAGAAACGGTCCCAATACCGGCAGCATTTCGGGATGTTTTGCCACGCGCGCGGCAGAGTGGTTGGTGAGATAGGTCCGAATGGGGCTCGGCACCATTGGTGGATGCACAAAGCAGAGTTGCAAAACGTTGTCGAAATCATCTTCACTGCGCACATCGAGTGGATTCTCGCCCTGCTCAAGTGCGCTCATCAGCGAGTTCATCCGCGGTGGTTTGAGGCCAGCCGGTGATTGCAAGACAATCCTTCGCACCGATTTTGGATAGGTCGCCGCATATGCCGCGGCCAATGCCCCACCCATCGATTCGCCCACAACATCAACCTGTGAGAGGTTTGCGGCGATTCTAAATGACTCGATCCACTGCACATACTGCCCGCCAGTCAGAGCGGCCTCGCCTGGCGCGAGTGGGTTGTCTCCAAATCCGGGAAGGTCTGGCGTGATCACCTGGCGCGACTGAGAAAACCAGCGCATTTCAGCCATCATCGCTTCTTTGCTTGTGCCGTATCCATGCAAAAACAGAATCGGCAGGGGCGGCGGGTTTGCGTCGTCGGCGCGCGCGTTGCCGCCATTGGTCAGCGTGGGAACCTCTTTGCCATTGACCACTATTGACTCCAAATGTACTGCGCACACAACGCGGCCGATGAAGGTCGAGAGCGTGTAGAAGCCAGTCGGCCAATTCCAAAGCGCGATTCCCGCAGCGACCAACGCAATCACCATCACAACCAGCGCAACGATGAGACCTCGTGCGATCGCCTTCAGGCGCGTCCTGGCAGGCTTAGTCGCGAACGCGCTCATGACAGTTTCTTCTTCATCCACCATCGTGTTCCTTGAATCATTCCGGTGAGTCGAGCGAGAGCAATGGCCGAGGGGAGTGCGGTGGCGGGGAGTCCGAGTGCGGGTGCGATCGCTTGCGCCATCGCCAATGGAATCGGCGCATCGATCTCAATGCGCGCGCGAGTTACGGGATGCACAAACGCGATGCGCCACGCATGAAGTCGAAGCGCAGGTGGCGCCGACCGCTCACGGTCCGGCGGTGCGCTCGTGTTGGGTGGAAGCAGCGATCTATACACCCGGTCGCCCACCACAGGTGCACCCAGAAGTGCCATATGTGCCCGTATCTGATGCAGTTTTCCTGTCTCAATTGCGCATGCCACTAAAATATTGTCGGCAGAAGAGGCAATCGTCTTCCAATGTGTGATCGCCGCCTCGCCGCGCTGCGCTGCGACACTCACCTTCATGTCTCCGCGGCGAACCTCGCTCAGCGGTTGCGCGCAAACGCCGTCGACGCGCGGCAATCGTCCGCGCAAGACTGCGAGGTAGGTCTTTTCGATCGTGCGCCCCTCGAACTGCTGGCGAATCGCGTCGTAAGCACGCTCAGTGCGCGCCACGATTACAACCCCAGAAGTCTCGCGGTCGAGTCGATGAAGGAGCCCAAAGTCGCGATCCGATCCAAGTCGTGTCTGCTGCACGCCCTCTCGTGCGAAGAGACCATTCATCAGACTGTCGTCTTGGTGTCCCGCTCCGGGCTGCGTGACCGTGCCTGCGGGCTTGTCGAGACAGATGACATCATCATCTTGAAAGAGCACTGAGCAGGGGACACGTGCATTGGCTCGGGGTGGAGGAGGCACAGTTTCATATCATCGCATACCAGTGACAACTCTGCCAACAGCACTCTTGTCATTCGATGTCGAAGAGTTCGACTCACCCAACGAACACGGCCAGCACTGGTCCGTTGAGCAGCAAATGGAAGCGGGGGTGATCGGGTGGAAGCGAACGCTCGCCATGCTCGAGTCGTTGCAAGCTTCGACAACACTCTTTACAACCGCCGCAATCGCTCAGTTTGCGCCAGAATTGCTGCGCAAATCAGCGGCGCATCACGAGATTGCATCCCATGGGTTCAACCACGCCCAGCTCGCGCCGGGCGATCTCGCGACGAGTCGCAAAGCGCTCCAAGCACTCAGTGGCCAAAGAGTTCTTGGATTCCGCCGCCCCCGCATGCAACCGACCGACGCCGCAGAACTTCTTGCTACGGGATACCAATACGACAGTTCGATCCATCCGGTGTGGCTTCCTGGGCGCTACAACAATCGGGCGCTCCCGCGAACAATTCATCGTCGCTCGACGCTCATCGAAGTGCCCGCATCGGCAACGCCTGCGCTGCGACTTCCACTCTTTTGGCTTGCCTTCAAGCACTATCCACAGGCGCTCTATCGACGGTGCGTCCAACAGTGTCTGCAGCGAGATGGCTACGTCAATCTCTATTTTCATCCGTGGGAGTTCACCGACCTCTCATCGAGTGGACTTCCCAAGTACATGCGCACTCCTTGCGGCGAGGCACTATGTGATCGAATGAGTGCGTTCGTTGAGTGGTTGCGTCCGCGGGCAAACATCACCACCTTCACCCAATATCTCACCGCGCAAGGGATGATCGAAAAATGACCAGTGTGACCCATCCACTCAATGCCCGACTCGCCCCATTTGGCGAGTCGATCTTCACAACGATGAGCCGACTTGCCATCGAGCACAAGGCAGTCAATCTTGGGCAGGGGTTCCCCGACTTCGAGCCGCCCGCATTTGTGCGAGACGCCGCGCTGCGCGCGCTTGGGGGCGGTTTTAGCCAGTATTCCCGCGCATTTGGACTCCCCGAGACAACCAGTGCGATCGCGCGCTACTCGAAGCGATCAATCGCATTTGAGCCCGATCCAGATCGAGAGGTCACCGTGACCGCGGGTTGCACAGAGGCGATTGCTGCGGTGTTGCTTGGCACGCTCAACGCAGGTGATGAGGTTGTGATACTCGACCCTTCGTACGACTCGTACGCGGCGTGCGTGGCGATGGCGGGGGCAGTGGCCCGTCGGGTGCGACTTGAGGGTCCTGCCTTTCGCATCACTGAGCAATTGCTGCGCCCGGCATTCTCATCCAAGACACGGGCGATCCTCTTGAATTCTCCGCACAATCCGACGGGGCGCATGTTCGATAGCGATGAGTACGCCGTTGCCGCGCGTCTCGCCCAAGAGTTCGATTGCTTGGTGCTTTCAGATGAGGTGTACGACGAGATCACCTATGCAAGATCTCACACCTCGATCGCCCAACTGCCTGGTATGCGCGATCGAACGGTCGTTCTGGGAAGCATGGGAAAAACGTTTTCATGCACGGGATGGAAAATCGGGTGGACGATCGCCCCCCCAGAAATCACGCGCGCCATTCGCGGTGCCCACCAGTTTCTGACTTTCTGCGCTCCCACACCACTCCAGAAAGCAGCGGCGGATGCCCTGCAACAGGTCTGCGACGATGGCTCGTACCTCAACGAACTCCGCACCGCCTATGCCACGAGGCGGGCACGAATGCTTGGCATCCTGAGCGACGTCGGATTCGAGTGCGTGCCACCAGAGGGGTCGTACTTCATTCTTGCCAATGCGCAGGCGGCGGGATGGACCGACGATGTCTCTGCGGCGAAAGTGCTCGTGGGGAAGGGGGTCGCGACAATCCCAGCGAGCGCATTTTTCGACCCAAACGATTGCGACCGCCGCTGGCTACGGTTCGCCTTCTGCAAGCAGGAGGCGACGATGGCCCTCGCCGAGAGTCGATTGAAAGCCCATCCCTTGAGTGCGTTTGCGAAGTTTGCGATTTGATGTATGCTTCTCCCCCCGTGTACGCAATAATCGAAGACAGTGGAACTCAGATCATGGTGCGCAAAGATGACGTCATTGATGTCGATCTGCGCAAACTCCCAGAAGGCACGACCACCCTCACCTTTGGCAAAGTTCTCGCCATCGGGCTCGAGGATGGCTCAGTTGCCTCGCTTGGTGCTCCATACCTCGCAAACGCATCGGTGACCGCAGAGGTCATTGGTGTCAAGCGCGGTGCAAAGACCACGCTGAACAAGTACAGCCGACGTAAGGGCTACCGACGACAAAAAGGTCATCGGCAGTCATTCGTCCAAGTCAAGATTTCAGCAATCGCGAGCTGATCGGCCCTCGACAACCCGAATCGTCCAAACGCCTCTGAGAGAGCCCCCGCGGCGAAAACTCACGAGGCGTTATCCATTGGCGAGAATCTCAGCCATCTTGAAGGGCGACTCGGCTTCGAGTGTGTACGCGCTCAAACACGCCGCTTCAACAAACGCTCGGCACTGCGCCCCATGATCGCGCGCCAGCGATCGACCGATCGCACTGCCACTTCGAAGTGACGCGGCCGCCACTGCGGCATGACTAGCACACTCCCATTCGTTTGGAGTTTGCACGCCACGATCGACAAGTGCGTTGTTTGCGTCACGCCACTCCAGCGCGGCATCATCGACGCGCACTGCCCCGAAACTTCCGCATGCGAGCGCACTGCGACTCGACGTCGGATGTTGATTAGATGCCATGATTAGTCCAGCGCGTCCATCAGCAAACTGACAAGTGATCGCGAATGATCCGACCCACATGCGAAATGATCGACTCGCAGCATCAGGTTGGTCATCCCGTGTGCGGTGTCTCAGATCACCTCCCACCGATGCGCTCACCCGTTCGGGAGTGCCCATCCAGCGCACCAGAAAGAACGCCGCGTCATAGATGCGCGCCAAGATCGATCCATGTTCCAACGCTCCCAGCGAAGTGATCTGCGCAATGTCTGGCGCACCAGCTTGGTCGAAAATTTCACTCGCGTGAGCGAATCTTCCATCGACAGGCGATCCGGGAAGCAGTATCTCGTATGCGCCGCTTCCGCTGGGCGTTTGATGGCCAAACCACGGTTCGGTTGTGAAGATCACGGGATGGTTTCGCGCAATCAACGCGCGTGATGACGGCGATCCAAATCCGACGAAGAGCAGGGGAGTTGCGCGCGTTGCTGCCGAAAAGATGCGAAAATCATCGAACCCCTGGGCGTCCGGCCCGAACGACTTTCGATTCTCTGCGTTGGTGCTTCCAACGCAAGTCACGTCAAGTTGGCTCTGGCTTACGGCCGTCCGTAACCATGATGCGGGTGCGCCATCGGACCAGATACACAGTTCTCCAGTTGATGGATGCCCCTTCGCCACCGCGCCACGAGAGATTTCATTCGCCACGGCCGAAGTCTACGGTTACCCTCAGCGCGTGGTTAGGCGATCGCCCCCAACAATTGTTGGGTGAGGAAAGTCCGAACACGATAGGACACGGTGGTGGCTAATGACCACCAGTTTTGACGCAAACTCGGGACAGTGCCACAGAAAAGAAACCGCCGCCGCAGAGATGCAGCGGTAAGGGTGAAAAGGTGCGGTAAGAGCGCACCGCTCCTTCGGTGACGAAGGAGGCAAGGCAAACCCCACCGCGTGCAAGCGCAAGCAGTCCTCGGGCGGTTTCGCCGCCACCTGCTGTCCGTAGGTTGAGGACGGGTCGCGTGCTTCGAGGCCATCGGCAACGGTGGTCCAGAGAGAAATGATCGTCGCCCGAAAGGGAACAGAATTCGGCTTATTACCACGCGCGTTGGGCGGATCCGAAAGGGTCCGCCCCTTTTGTTGCACAATAGTGCATTATGAAAATGCGCTGAAATGCGATTCTAAAACAAAAGAGTTGATTTGCTTTGTGGTGTCGCTAAGATCGAATCTCCCATGAATCCAATCGCAAAGACAAACAGTATTCAGTCCTACACAATGCTCCTCTATCGCAAGGCTCTCCATCCAGAGTTCTTCGCGATCGACGGGCGTTCGCGTATCGAAAACGGTGGATTGGAAGCAGAAGCTTGGGTTTTCAAGGGCGGACATGCCATTCGTTTTCAGCAGGACAAGCTCTGCCTGTGTGAAGTTGTGACTGACCATCCTCATGCGCTTCCGGAACGCGGTCTTTCGACCAACGTGCCATGCGCAGGCGAGCACGAACATGAAGAAGATGTCTCAGAGACTCTCAAGTTTATGACCACTGTGCAGACTGAAACGCTCGCAGAGCACCTCTATCTTGGCACCTACAAAGAAATGCTTGCGCACGCGCGAGACAACCAGTCTCTGATCTCTTCATGGAACGACTCTGAGACGAACAAGCCGAACCTTTCGGTGGTCGACCTCCAGCGATTTCGCACCGAGATACATGTGCAGAGTTGGCACTTGCGCAGTGACTGCGGTTTGGTGTTGCGAACGCAGTCGATGTTCCAGCTCGAGCTACCAACTGCTGCGAAGCCTGACGGCCGCAAGTCCAAGTGAGCCGTTGCGCAAGTCCGCCCGACAAGCCGTCGAGAGTGATGTCGCATTTGGCATGATCGAAATGCCAATCGCGAGAGGTAAAGTTCGCGCCGCTTCGCTGCATCCCGTGGCGACCGGTGCCATCGTCGAGCCAGTCGTCGAACCCAGAGCGACCCAGACACTTCCACGAGTCGTCGCAATCGCTGCGGCGCCAAGGTCCGAGTCTGACTCAACCAACTCGCGCGAGGCGCAACTGAGAGCACTTCGTGAACGTCACGATCGAGAGTGTCCACACTGCACAACCTCAAAGAGCCACACCCAAACTGTCTTCGGCGAGGGCAATGCCTGCGCAGACGTGTTCTTCGTCGGCGAGGCTCCCGGTGAAACTGAAGACACCTCGGGGCGCCCATTTGTGGGACGGGCAGGGCAAAAGCTCGACGAAATGATCCTGGCCATGGGATTGCGCCGCGAAGATTGCTACATCGCGAATGTCCTCAAGAGTCGCCCACTTGATAATCGAACTCCACTTCCCGCTGAGGTTGCCCTGTGCGGTCCTTACCTGGTCGAGCAGATCATGATCATCCGCCCCAAGGTGTTAGTTTCGCTCGGCGGACCTGCAACCAAGTTGCTGCTCAAGGTTGACACGGGCATCACAAAGTTGCGAGGCATCTGGACGACGTGGATTCCCCCGCAAGGCAGCGGAGCCGAGCCGATTCCAGTGATGCCAACATTTCATCCGGCGTATCTGCTGCGCAATTACACAGTTCAGACGCGCACTGAAGTGTGGTCGGATCTCAAGGCAGTCATCCAACGAATCGCCGAGTCGAAATCGACGACACCAAAATAATCCAATCACTGCGCATCCCGATCTGATGCGGTGCGTATGTATTTCTGGAGGAAGGGAAAACGAGATCAGTTGGAACAAGACCAGCGAGTGGGAAGCGCTTGGTAGATGGGAATTGCGGAGTTCGTCGAATCAAATACCCCCACGAGGAGCCTGTCGCGACTTGGTTTATCCGAGTAAGCGACGGGCTCTTTTTTACTCCGCACGCCGCGCGCGCGAATCGAGGGTGATTGTGACTGGACCGTCGTTCTCGAGTGTGACGAGCATGTGCGCTGCAAATGCGCCGCGAGCCGTTGGGATTCCCATCGCCTCAATGCCAAGGCTCACCGCATCGCAGCGTTGCCTTGCAATCACTGGGTCTTCGGCTCCACTGAACCCAGGTCGATTTCCATTTGAGAGGTCAGCGAGAAGCGTGAATTGACTCACGATCAAGACGGCGCCCCTAGTTTGACAGACGTCGCAGTTCATCTTTCCAGCGGCGTCGGCAAAGATGCGCAGGTGGGTGATGCGTTTGACCATCCACAGCACGTCTGATTCATCGTCGCCGCGAGCAATCCCCAGAAGCACCAGCAAGCCCTGTTCAATTGCCCCCACGATCTGAGAGTCAACCTGAACGCTCGCCCGACGCACCCGTTGGATTACCGCAATCACGCCCGAGCACTCGGCACTGGGCTAGATCCGAACGAATGCCAGGGCGGCGCTCGTTACCAGTGCGTTGTCGTTCGCTTCGCCATCGGTTGGGCACTGTGAGTACTCGAGAAGTTCTGGCAAACCTCCAGTCACGAGTTTCGCAGCAGACATGTTGCCCACACTGCACCAGCGTTGATGATTCTGATCGTGGACCACTTTCTTGATGAAGAGTTCGTCATCACCTTCGAGAAAGACTGCAAGCAGGGAACGGTCATACGTCTCAACCTGTTTTCTAATCTCACTGCCGATTGGGGTCTCATCGCCGAACTGCGGTCCAACATGGCTCAGATCAGCGCTCGCTATCACGAGCGTGCGTCCTGGGGCTCCCTCAAGGGCGGCGCGAAGCGCAGGAACAAACTCGTCGAACGAGACACGCGCTCCATCGTCGGCCAGCATCGGTACGCATGGATTTGGCACCAGCGCAGCGACAATGGGCACATTTCCAAAGATCTGGTGAATCCACGGAAGTTGAATCTGAATGGAGTGTTCGCCCAGATGATCAATCTCGTCTTTGAAAAGGCGCGTTCCGAGGCTCGCCGCAAGCGCTTCGATCACGGGCAGGTCGGCATTGAAGATTCCGAATGGTGTTTGAAAACCGAAGCGACTCATCACGATCCCATCCCCAGCACCGAAGTGGTTTGTTCCCAAGATGACGATGCGGTCGGCTTTCGCACCCGCCCCGAATGACTTGTAGGCAGCGGCGTAGGTGGCTCCGCCGCGCGCGTAGTCAAGGTGAGGAGCGACGATGCCGAGCAGTTCACCATCGAGTTCAGGATCTTCTGCCTTCGAAAGAAACTCGGCGATCACGGCACTGGCTGCCACTGGATCTTCTCCGGCGGCAGTGGATGCTCCCAGAGGAAATGCATTCGCTGCGGTGACGCGCGCCATCGCCTCCCGTTCAAGATGTTCCAAATTTGGACCCCACAACAATCCAGCCTCATCGAGCACCGCAACAAGTTGCACCAAAAATTCCTTTGGAGCGCCAGTGTCTTGGGCGAGTTCGTCCAGTGACTTCTCACCTTGCAGAAGTGCGAGCAGGGGAAGCCACTCAGGCGGAACGACAGGACTGTTGCCATCGCCCCGCAGATTCGCCGGATCGCGAAGCGCGACAAAGACCTTCTGCTCCTCGTTTCGCACGCCAATGGGCGTAAAAGGGCGGATGTGTGGCCTGTCACGGTGCTCTGGGAGTGGTTCCATCGGGTGGGGAGTGTAGAGGTGATAACAATGCTTATCTGCCACCGCGGGATCAATTTTTCGATTTGAACTCGAGCAGCCTCAACTCAGCAGACGAATAGCCGATAGTTCTTATCTACGCTCACCTCGCAGGCTAGCACCTATACTCGCCGATCTGCCTCTAACTCTCTTAGACAGTCAATTCGACCCACCAATTTCGACTAACCAGGAACAATGACTATGAAACGATTCGTCGACGTCCGTCTCTTCGCCACACTGGCACTCGCTAGCTCGATCACCGGAGCGGCGATCGCTCAGAATGCTTCACCGAGTCTTGCGCCAGCGGCGCAAGCTCCTCCTGCCAAGCAGAAACCGACAACTGGGTCGACCGACGGCATCCTGTCGCGACAGAACGCCGCGACGAACCGCGACCTTACTGCGTCAAAGGCTCCCAATGAAGCGATCACTGTTGGAGGCGCTCCAGGTGCCAAACCACCAATCGACTCGACACCTGCGCTATCGGGCCCACCGCCGATCGCATTCGATCCACCGATTCTCAATCTCGGTGAGATGCAGGCAGACGTTCCAAAGACCGGCAAGTTGATGATCAAGAACATTTCTGACAAGCCAGTCACGATTGCCCGAGCGATTCCAGGATGTGGTTGCACCACCGCGAACGCGCCGAAGGATCCAATTCCAGTGGGCGGCGCGACCGAAATGGAAATCACCCTCAAGCCCGGTCCAAAGCAAGGCGTGCATCTCTCGAAGCGCGTCACCTTTCAAATAGACGGAGCAGCACCAGTCGTTCTCACTGTTGAGGGGGACGTTGCTGCATACGTCACAGTCACGCCTGACGTGATCGAGGGGGCCGCAAAGGTGGGAGATACCTCCGCCTCGACCGACGGCAAATTGGTTGTTGCTTCCGCCGATGGCCAAGCATTCAAGATCACGGGAGTGAACCCGATGGTCATGGCTGCCATTAGTCCCGATGCTGCGAAAGAGCACATTCTCAATGTCGATTGGGCGAAGTGGGAAGAACAGGGTCGCGCCATCAAGTTGACGATCTCAACGGATCATCCAAAGGCAGCCGCTGTGAGCGTCATGGTGAAGCGACCAATGCTTGCGGGCGATCGTCCACCTCCTCCAACTGCGACTCCGCGCACTGCGGCGACTCCGACGAGTGAACTCGTTGTGGCTGCACAGCAGGGTGACATCGTGAGGGTCAAGGCACTACTTGCCGTCGCTGGAACGAATGTCAACCAAGTTGATCCTGACACGGGTCGCACGGCATTGCACTGGGCGGCGCGTGAGAATCGCGGCGAGATCGTTGCGCTTCTGATTGAGTCCAAAGCCGACATCAACGCCCAAGATCGAACTGGCAAGGGTGCACTTACTCTCGCTGCTGAGACTGGAAGTGCCGACGCAACTCGACGTCTCGCTGACGCCGGAGCAAGCTTGACCAATCGCGACTCAATCGGCGGAACGCCGCTGACTTGGGCATGCGGTCTTGGAACTGCCGAGACGGTTGAGATTCTTCTCAACAAGGGAGCCGATGCGTCGATCATCGATGTGAATGGGTTGAGTCCGCTCATCTGGGCTGCTGGCATCGGCAAGCCCGAGAGCGTTGCGATTCTGTTGAGCAAGAATCCAAACCTTGATCTGAATCTCAAGGATGGCGTCACCGGTGACTCGGCACTCATGCGGGCAGTGCGCAGTGGAAAGCTCGAGAGCGTCAAGTTGCTGATCGACGCGAAAGCGGATGTCAACAGCGTGAACAAGCAGGGCTACTCGCCAATGCAGCTCGCGGCACTTTCAGGAAGTCCAGACAAAGTCAAGTTGCTCATTGCAGCAAGGGCTGATCTCAACTTGAAAGATGCCACGGGACGCACCGCACTCGATCTTGCGCAGCGCCGCACAGATGCTTCAGGAGAAGAGATTGCTGACTTGCTCGCCGCCAACGGCGCAGTGAGTGCGATTCCACTTCCAGCACCGACGCCTCCGCCGTCGATCGCGAAGTAACGACTTCAGACTCTTCAACAATCCAAGCCCTCCGCAATTGCGGGGGGCTTTTTTTGTCGGGAGTTCTCTTGAATCCTCAATTGACGAATCGAATAAGGTAGGGGGATGACAACTGCCACACTCCAATCAACGGCGGCCTGTGCATCGACTCTTGAGGCATACGAGCAACTGCTCACGCACACCCGTGAGGCTGGCACTTTGGGGGCGGTCAGTGCGGTACTGGGATGGGATCAGGAAACGATGATGCCACCCGGCGGCGTCGACTACCGCGCAAAACAGTTCGCGCTGCTGGCGCGCATTGATCATCAGATGTCGACTAATCCACGCATCGGAGAGTGGCTTGCACAGTGCGAGAGCGACCACGCTTTCATGGGTGGTGGCTCGGCAGAGTCGGCCCAAGTTCGTGAGATTCGCCGCGACTACGACCGCGCCACGCGTCTGCCTGAAAAACTGGTGAGCGAGCTCGCTGAAATTTCGAGCAAGGCTCAACATGAATGGGCGGCGGCGCGAAAGGCAAGCGACTTCGCCCGCTTTCGCCCGTGGCTCGAGCAACTCGTGAAGCTGAACAGAGCCAAGGCATCGTGCCTCGGAATCCCGGCAGGAGGCGAACCGTGGGATGCCCTTGCCGACACCTACGAGCCGGGCTGCACAGCGGCGAGCGTCACCAAAGTGTTCACACCACTGCGCGAACAACTGCAGAGACTTCTGCGCGATCTCGCGGCGGGATCCAAACAGCCATCCAATCGATTCAATGAAACGGCGTTGCCAGTAGAGGCACAAATGAAGTTCGCTCGCATGGTTGTGCAGTCGATCGGATTCGACTTTCAGCGCGGACGCCTCGACACGAGCACCCATCCATTCTGTGGCGGAAGCCACTGCGGCGATGTGCGCATGACGACCCGCTTCACCGAGACTTGTCTAAACGATGCGCTCGGATCAACGATGCATGAAGCGGGCCATGGCATGTATGAGCAGGGTCTTCCATCGACCGCGATTGGCACGCCACTCGGCAGCGCGGTCTCGCTGGGAATTCACGAGAGCCAGAGCCGCCTCTGGGAAAACCAAGTTGGACGCTCGCGCTCGTTCTGGACGTGGTGCGCCCCGCAGTTGACGAGTTGCTTCGGCAGCGCGACGAGTGCATTCACGCTTGACGAACTATATGGCGCTGCCAACATCGTCGAGCCTGGATTCATTCGTGTTGATGCGGATGAGGCGACATACAACATGCATGTCATGGTGCGCTTCGAACTCGAGCGATTGCTCATAGATGGATCGCTCGACCCCAAGGATCTTCCGGCAGAATGGAACCGTCGCTATCAGGAGTATCTCAACGTTACAGTTCCCGATGATCGGCGCGGTTGCCTGCAAGATGTGCACTGGAGTATGGGCGCATTCGGTTACTTTCCCACGTACACGCTTGGCACGCTTTACTCGGCGCAGTTCTACGACGCCGCCAAACGCGCGATTCCAGATCTCGAGGCGGGATTCGCCGCTGGAGAATTCAAGCCACTGCTCGACTGGCTCAACCGCGAGATTCATGCGCATGGCAGGCGATATCTGCCGGGCGAACTCTGCGAACGTGTGACAGGATCACCACTCTCGTCCGAGTGCTATCTGAGTTATCTCGAAGGAAAACTGCGACCGCTCTACGGCGCTTGATCGTGGTTTGGCGGACTAGTCGGCGGCGGTGCGCTCGTCCTCGCGGCGCGCGCTGCCATTGCCGCTGGTAGCCGTCCCGTCATTGCGAGTGCTCCGACCACCATCGTCCAGAGCGGGATCATCCCAATGCCTGGGATCGCCTCGGCGACAAAGACGACGAAAAGCAGGGCAGGGCGACCCAGCACCCACCAAAGCAGCACCGCCGTGGCGACATCAACGACGATCACGGCTGGCTCAGTAACAACCCACGCCGAAGTAAAGAAACTGAATGTGTCAGAACTCAGCGCGATGGCAAGGGCGATGCCCAATCGCAGCCACGAGGGAGATTTCCGAGATTCTGTTGGCGTCAGATCGGGCATTCGAGTAGTGTTGCGATGCTCAGCGCAAATTACCATGGAATACGACCAAAGCATCCTCCGCAATGTCGCCATCATCGCCCACGTCGATCACGGAAAGACGACCCTCGTCGACGCGATGTTGCGCGCCTCGAGCGCGGCCCTCGAAGTTGAGAAAGATGCCGAGTGCGTACTCGATTCTAATCCGCTCGAACGCGAGCGCGGAATCACAATCTTGGCAAAGAACTGTGCGGTGAATTACACGCTGCAGAACGGTCCAACCAAGGGGCGTGCGCTGCGCGTGAACATCATCGACACACCAGGCCACGCCGACTTCGGTGGCGAGGTTGAACGCGTGTTGCGCATGGCGGATGGTTGCCTCTTGCTGGTGGATGCAATGGAAGGACCGATGCCTCAGACGCGCTTTGTGCTCTCGAAGGCGCTCGAAGTCGGCCTGAAGCCAATCGTCGTCGTCAACAAGTGCGACCGTCCAGATGCCCGCCCGGACGAGGTTGTGAATGAGGTCTTCGATTTGCTCATCGATCTCGGCGCCGATGACATCGCGCTCGACTTCCCAGTGATTTGGGCTTCAGGCAGAGATGGATGGGCAAGCAATGACCGCAACGATCGTTCCCGTGGCATCGATGATTTGTTCGCCGCGATTGAAGCGAAGGTTCCAGCGCCAAAGAGTGACATTACCGCTCCACTGCAATACCTCGTGGTCAACCTCGGATCGAACGATTACGTTGGTCGTCTGGGAATCGGTCGTGTTTTTCAAGGTGTTCTAAAGGCGAATTCCCCCGTCGTCGTCTGCAAGGCTGATGGAACTATGCAGCGTGCCCGCATTCAAGGGGTCAAGCGCTTCGAAGGCCTCGCGCGCCAAGCGGTCGATTCGATCAGTGCGGGCGATCTCTGCGCAATCGAAGGCATCACCGATATCGAGGTGGGAGACACAGTCTGTTCACCAGATAATCCTGTGGCGATGCCACGCGTCAAAGTCGACGAACCGACCTTGCACATGATTTTTAGAATCAACGATGGCCCACTTGGTGGTCGTGAAGGAAAGTTCGTCACGAGCCGGCAGATTTCGGAGCGACTCGAGCGTGAATTGCGTGCCAACGTTGCGCTGCGTGTGTCTCCGGGCGAGAGCGCAGAAGAGTTTCATGTGTCGGGACGGGGACTGCTTCACCTCGGAGTGCTGCTCGAAACGATGCGTCGAGAGGGCTTTGAGTTGACGGTCGGCAAGCCAGAAGTCATTGAGCGCGAAATCGACGGCGTCAAACATGAGCCCTATGAGAAGCTCGCCCTCGACGTCGCGCAGAACGTGATGGGAGGCGCACTCGAGTTGCTCGGACAGCGCGGCGCAGAGATCACCAAGGTCGATATGCGCGGCACACGTTGCCATGTTGAGGCAGATATTCCAGCGCGCAGCCTCATCGGACTGCGCACACGCATCCTCAACGCCACAGGCGGCGAAGCGGTGATGCATCACTCTTTCTGCGACTATCGTCCGATTCGCGTTGCGCCACGAAAGCGCATCAACGGCGTCATGATCGGTGTCGACGCTGGTACCGCTACTACGTTCTCTCTGCTCAACCTTGCCGAACGCGGCGTAATGTTCGTCAGCCACGGTGATGTGGTCTATGAGGGAATGGTCGTCGGAGAGCACAATCGCGACCGCGACTTGCACGTCAATGTTGTGAAGGCGAAACCGATGTCCAACGTGCGCGAATCGAACAAAGAAGCAACGGTGGTTCTCAAGGCTCCCCGTCCGCTCACGCTTGAGAGCGCGCTCGAGTACATCGAAGGGGATGAGTACGTCGAGATCACCCCGACCGCGATCCGCATCCGCAAAAAGATTCTCAAAGAAAACGAACGCAAGAAAATTGTCCGTCAGCAAAAGGATCGCGAAGCGGCTGCCGTTGGCGCTGACGACTGAGCGCGACCCGCCATAGGATGGCGCTCATGCCCGTTATCGTGCAAAAATTCGGTGGTTCTAGTATTTCTGATGCGCCGCGCATTCGTCGGGCTGCTCAGCGTGTTGCAGATGCCCGCGCCTGCGGGTTTGATGTCGTTGTGGTCGCGAGTGCGATGGGAAAAACGACCGATGAATTGATCGCCCTCGCCGAACAAGTTTCACCACTGCCCGACCGTCGTGAACTCGACATGTTGCTCGCCACGGGTGAGCAGGTCACCGTTGGTTTGCTCGCCATGGCACTGCGCGAACTTGGATGCCCAGCAAGCAGTCTCACCGGTGGGCAAGCTGGACTTCGCACCGATGGCGTGCATGGTCGGGCGCGAATCACCCGCATCGAATGTGGGCGCCTCGAGCGACTTCTCTCGCGTGGCGAGATTCCAGTGGTGGCAGGCTTTCAAGGCACTAGCGATGATGGTGAAATCACAACACTCGGTCGCGGTGGAAGCGACACCACAGCGGTCGCAATCGCTGCGGCGCTGCGGGTTACAGAAGCGGGGGGATACTGCGAGATATTCACCGATGTCGATGGCGTCTACACCGCAGACCCACGGTTGGTACGCAGCGCAGTCAAGCTGCCGCGGATTTCATATGAAGAGATGCTAGAACTCGCGACGCTTGGCGCGGGGGTGATGCACGCCCGCGCCGTGCTCTTCGGCGAAAAGTACGGTGTTCCGATTCATGTTCGTCATAGTCAAAAGCCAGATCAAGGAACAATGATCTCGCGGGAGAATCCAAATATGGAAGAACTTGCAGTCGTCGGTTGTGCGCTCAAAGAAGAACTTGGTCGGGTGAGTATTCGACAGATCAAGAACACGGTTGGTCTTCAGGGCAAACTCTTTACTGCGCTTGCGAGTGCGAACATCGTGGTGGATGACATCATGCAGACTGAGCAAGGCTCAGCGACGATGATTGCGTTCACCGTTGAACACGCCGACCTTGCCGATGCGAAGCAGATCGTTACGAAAACCCTCGTCGAATTGAATGAAGGCGAGATGTCGATTGATGTCGGGCTCGCGAAGGTGTCGGTTGTCGGAGTCGGCATGAGAATGCACGCCGGGGTCGCGAGCCGAATGTTTCGCGCCCTGGGCGAAGTCGGCATAACTATTCACAACATCACAACCAGCGAGATAAAGATCAGTTGCATCATCGACACCGCGAGTGGACAGCGGGCACTTGAGAGCGTGCATTCGGCATTTGGACTCGGCCTTGGAAGCAATGCGACCATCGCGATGCAGATAGATTCATCCCGCGTATGACCATCGATCACAGCCACAACCTCTGGAAAACCAACGATCCAGCGCCCACCGCCCCCAAACCGCCGCTGCTCCCTGGATTGCGAGTGATTCGGCTGCTTGGAGCGGGGGGGTTTGGAGCAGTCTGGCTCTGCGAGCAAAGCGAACCGCTGCAACGACAGGTTGCCGTGAAGGTGATGCGCACTGTCATTGCAGGACCGCGCCTGCGCCACCGTTTCGAGGCAGAGCGCCGACTGCTGGCGCGGATGGATCATCCTGGAATCGCCCATGTCTTTGATGCGGGTGAAGCGACCGATGGAAGTCTCTACTTCGTTATGGAGTTGGTCACTGGCGAGCCGTTACTCGATTGGTGTGACGGGAACCGACTTTCGATCGAAGCGCGACTCGCTCTCGCTCGACAAGTATGCGCTGCGGTGCAACACGCCCACACCAAGGGAATCATCCACCTCGACCTTAAGTCGGCAAACATTCTCGTGCGCGAGGTCGACGGACTGCCCGTGGTCAAGGTCATTGACTTTGGAGTGGCGCAGCTCGCCGATGATCCTGATGCCTTGCAGACGCTAGCGGGAGAGGCGCTAGGACCCGTGGGCACACTTGAGTACATGGCGCCTGAGCAACTCAAGGGCACCCGGCAACTCGACACGCGCGCCGACATTTACTCACTTGGCGTCACCATCTACCAACTGCTCTGTGGCCTGCAGCCATTTGACTCACGCGAGCTGCGGGCTGCGGGAACTATCGAGGCGCAGCGACTGATTCGCGAGTTGGAACCAGATGCTCCAAGCGAACGATTCCAACAGTTGATGGCAGTCGAGAGTGCCCAAGCAACGCAACATTCGGCGGTGAGACAACTCGATTCGCGAAAGCTGCTGCAGAAGATTCGCGGAGAGCTCGACGCTGTCGTCTTGCGCTGTCTCGAGAAAGATCCACGCAACCGCTACGGAACATGCGATGCTCTCTCAGACGATCTCGCGCGTTGGCTCGCTTTCGAACCTGTGATTGCGCAACCAGCTTCAACGGCGCTGCGCCTGCGCAAGTTCGCGCGCCGTCATCGCGTCGGAATCGCAGCGGCCGCGATGATTTGCCTCGCCATTGCGGGCGGCGTGATTGCGATGACCTACGGGCTTTTAGAAGCCCGCCGACAACTCGCGCGCGCTGAGCGACTGCATGAATTCAACAACGACATGTTGGGTGCAGTGACACCAGACATCGCCAAGGGGATGGACACCCGACTCGTTCGAATGATTTTCGACAAGTCGATGGGATCAATCGAGACCCGCTTCGCGGACGATCCTGAACTCGCCGCAGATGCGCATCGCACGGCGGGCGCTGCCTATCGAGCGCTTGGCGATTACCCAGTTGCGCTAAAGCACTTCGAGGCTCGATCCAACCTCTTGGGCAAACTTTACGAGGCGGACGATCTCGAGTTGTTGAGTGCCCACAATGACCTCGGCAATGCCTTGATGCTGGTTAATCGCACGGATGAAGCAGCGCCGTTGCTCGAGCATGTGTTCGCCCGCAGACGAGCGCTGCTCGGAGAGAATGACCTCCGAACGCTGAAGTCACTCCACAACATCGCGTGGTTGCGTGAAGAGCAGGACCGTCCCCAAGAAGCGCTCGCCTTGTACACCGATGTTGTGGCACGCAAGCGCATCGTTCTGGGAGCCGACGACGACAGCACCCTGCAGTCACTCAACTTTCTTGGCGAACTTCAACGAAGGCTTGGCGACTTCCCAGCGGCGCGGGCGACATTCGAGGATGTCATCGCTCGACGAACGGCACTCGTTGGCAAGGACTCGACCGACACGCTCATTGCGCGGAACAATTACCTCGTTGTGTTGAAAGCGTTGGGTGAAGCGAAGGTCAGCGAGCCACAACTGCGTGAACTGATTGAAGACATGACGCGCATTCTTGGCGCAGATCACTACCTCACGCTCATCGCTCAAAACAACCGAGCGGCAATTCTGCGCGACTCAGATCGACTCGCCGAGGCCGAAGTGATTTACAGATCAAATTTGAGTCGCTTCGAAGCGAAGTACGGAAGTCAACACACCTACACGCTTGTCACCCTCGCAAACCTCGCCCTCGCACTCGAAAGACAACGCAAGTTCGAGGAAGCAGAACCTTTGCTCGTTAGTGTCGTGGTGCGCATGCGCAAGTCGCTCGGAGACAAGTCACTGTCAACGCTGACCTCGATCACCACGCTGGTGGGCTACTACTTAGACCGCGAACGGTTTACCGAAGCGCAAACACTCTCAAACGAAGCGTCGGCGGCTCTGCGTGAAACCGTCGGAGCGCGCCATCCAATGACAATTCGTTCCGACATACAAGGCGCTCAGGCCGAGCGCAGACTCGGATCTTTAGCCAACGCGCTTGAGCTGATCAACGAGGCGCTAGGCAGTGACCATCCCAAAGTCCCGGTCGACCTCGAGTTGATCGTCAAACAGGTTCAGGGCGAAGCGCTGTTAGCGCAGGGCGACCGCGCTGGAGCAGTCAAGTCACTCGAGATCGCCCATGAGATTGCGGTGAGCATCAAGAAAGAGACCGCTGCGCGTGAGATCGCACTCATGCTCGCCCAAGCGCGGGGCGCAACCGAGTAGCGGCGTGTAGAATCTCTGATTTCACCGTCATTCGTAGGCGTATGCGTGATTTAACAGAACATATATTATCGGACTTTCAGTCAAAACCACATGGCTCTCAAGAATCCAATCAGCGACCCTCCCAAGAAGCAACCGACCGCGCCGCTCTGTTCTGTCTTTCGCCGCTTCCTCAAATCCAAGGGATTGAAGTACACCATTGAACGGGCGGACGTGCTCGATGCGATCATCGCCCGCGATGGACTCTTCGAAGCTGAAGAGTTGCTTCTTGAATTGCGGCGGCGGGGTCATCGCGTTTCGAAGGCGACGACCTATCGAACAATCAGACTTTTGCAGGATGCTGGAATCATCGTGCAAGCGCTCTTCGATTCGAAGCAAGCGCATTACCAATTGATTTACGGCAAGGAGCCGCGCGATCACATGGTGTGTATGAAGACAGGACGGCTCGTCGAGTTTCAGAGCGCCGAGTTGACAGCGCTGCGCGACCGAATCTGCAAACAACTTGGATGGGCTCCCATCGGGCATCGCTTTCAGATTTATGCAGTGAGTCCCGAAGCTCAGCAGTCGTAGCGACGGTCTACGATTTCGATCGTTCGATGCGCGCCGATGAATTCGATTCGCACGTCGATCCGTTTCGCTGGCAGCGCAGTTGGAATGCGACTTGCCCACTCAACGACGATCACGCCACGGGCCGTGGCAAGCAGTTCGTCCCAACCAATCGTCTCGAGGTCGTCGCTGGCACGCACCCGCCAGAGATCGATGTGCATGAGCGGTAGTCGTCCACCCTCATACGTTTGCATCGTCACGAATGTCGGACTCGCCACGAGTTGCGAATCAATGGCAAGGCCCCGGGCGATCCCACGAACGAATGTGGTCTTTCCCGCCCCGAGTTCGCCGTTGAGTGCTATGCAATCGCCCGCCCGCAGCACGAGCGCGAGTTCTTCGCCAGCGCGTTCGGTCGCCGTTTCATCACTGAGCTCACGCGCTGCCATGGGTCCATCCACACTGCGAAGCATCCTCGCACTCATCGCCGATGAGTACAAGTGTCGGGCGTGTGTCGCCGACTGGGCGGGCAACAACGCGGCCAATCACCGAAAACCCCGCGGGGGCTGCCGCATTCGAGCCGATCGCAGCGAGCAACTCATAGTCTTCGCCGTCCGCGAGCGCGCCGCGCAGAGTTACACCGCAGTTGCATGGAATCTGTTCAGCAATGAGGTGGGCCTGCAGCAGAGTGCCGCAACTCTGCGATGAGGCGCGCATCATGCGGGTGCAGTCCACCCCGAGCCCATCGCTCAGATCAATCAGCGCATGCACGTTGCTCCCGAGTGCATCGATCAATTCTTGCGCCTCTGGCACGCGCGGCGTGAATGTGAGATGTCGTCCAAGCCCATCTTCGCCAAACGATCCTCCTAGTGGACCGCTGATGATTAACTGGTCGCCAACCTGTGCGCCGCTGCGCGTAAGCACTACTCCATCTGCTCGGGTAGTCGCAAGAACTGTGATTGAAAGTACGAGCGGGGCGCTGGCGTCGGCATGGATTGTTGTGTCACCTCCGATGAGTGGCGATCCAAAGTCCTCGCCCCAGCGGCGCACAGAATCAAGCAATTCTGCTGCAGATTCTTGGCTCATTCCTCGTGGCAGCGTGGCGCACGCGAGCAGTGCAACTGGCAGCCCCCCCATCGCCGCAACATCACTGATATTGCGCGCTACCGCCTTGCGCGCGATGAGTTCGAGCGGAGTTGTTGCTAAGACGTGCACTCCAACGACAACCTGATCGACCGCGCTCAATAGTCGCCGCGAAGGCAATTCGAGCAGCGCCATGTCATCGCCAGGAGCGATCAATACTGTGGACGGCAAACGATTGTTCTGCGCAGCGACTGCAGTGAGAATCTCTTCTTCATCGAGTGGTGCCATCGTGGCGCGATCCTATCGCCGCAAGTGGTCACACCCCGCCGTGAGCAGTCGCTGCGCCAACTGCGCATGCGCCGCCGACGCCCCCTGCTCACGTTTCACAACTTCGCGTGCCGCCGTGGCGATGGTTCGACGGCGATCGGGCGATGCCAATAGTTGGGCGAGTGTGGCGGAGAGTCCATCCGCTGAAGTCTGCACAAGACCACCGGCGGCGAGCAGAGCATCCGCAGTCGATTGAAAGTCGTCGACGCGCGGACCGACGACCACCACCTTTCCAAGAGCGGCGGGCTCCATCATGTCCGAACCATGCAGCACGCCAAATGTGCGGCCAATGACCACCACATCAGCGAGCGCATACGCCATGCGCAGTTCACCGATGGTGTCGAGCAGGAAGCGTCCTGTGGCACTGCCCTGCCCTCCCTCACTGCGCCGAACGCACCCTGCAAGGGCGCGGGCGGCCTGCCCAAACCACTCGGGTTTTCGCGGAGCGCACAGCAATTGCACCCCCGCCGGCATGGCGGCATCGATCAACGCCTCTTCTGAAGGTGCAGTCGATCCAGCCACAACGAGCGATTTGCTTCGATCGATTCCCATGGCACGAGCCAGTGCGTCGCTGCCCTCGACTTCGTCCGCAATATCTGCGGTGTCCCACTTCATTGTGCCAGTCACTGAGATTCTCCTTTGTGGCACACCCATCTGGGCGAATCGCTGCGCATAGGTGTCGTCTTGCGCGCAGACATGTGCCAGCCGGCGAAACATTGGTGAGAGCAACCACCTTACGCGCTTCGATCGGGCAAAGCTGCGCGCGCTCAGTCGCCCGTTGATGACCGCCACCTGAATCGCGCGCGTCTCACACAGACGTGTGAAGTTCGGCCAGAGTTCTAGTTCCATCAAAAGCACAAGATCTGGTTGCACCGCAGTTAGAAACCGCCGCATACTCCAGGAAAGGTCAAATGGAAAGCGCACCACCGTATGACGAGATCCATACAGTGTTGTCGCGCGGACGATCCCAGTATTGGTCGTCACGCTGATTATCACCTGCGCCTTCAAGGGGCCATCAGCGAGTTGGTTCACGAGATGGCGAATGGCATTTACCTCTCCAACTGAGACGGCATGGATCAGGATGCGTGGACCCGCCAGCGTGCGACTCGCTGGCAACGATGGCAGCGCAACGCCGAGACGGGCGGACCAATCTGTGCGCAATTTGCCGCTTTTGGCCAATGAAATGAGCCAAATCGGAAGGGTCACGAGCGCTGCAACGATGTAGGCAAGATCGACCACGAAACCCATAGAGTTGCGAGGCTATACGAGCGCATTGAATGAGGCAGTTGACATCACTGAGTCGAATCCATCAGCCAAGTTCCCAGTTCGTTCGCCCGATGCCAGGCGCACCCACAGCGGGCCACCGATAATCTCACTCGACGATCATGGTTCCTGAGACCCCCAAACAATCGCAGCGCGACTTCACGTGGGAGATTGGCGTCGACACGGGTGGCACCTTCACAGATTGCGTCGCACGAAACAGCGCTGGGCAAACGAGCCGGGCAAAGGTGCTCAGCACATCGGCGCTGCGTGGTTCGATCGTGTCAGCCACAAATACATCTCTCACACTCGCACTTGCCGCGACGCCATCCGCCGCAATTGCCGATTCGTTCTTTCGAGGCTTCGCCGTGCAGTTGCCACACACCACCTCAGGTGCGGTACGCATTGGATTCATCGCCCAATCGCGATTGCGCTCAGACGGATGTCTCGCAATCACACTCGCCGCTCCCGCGTCCGCGCTCGCCCTCACTGAACTCGCCACCGGTGCGATCGTCGACTTGATCGCTCCCTTCGAGTCACCGATTCTTGCCGCCCGCCTCGCGATCGATCGCCCCCACCCCTTACCGCTCGATGACTGCCGCATTTCGATCGGCACAACCCGTGGAACCAACGCACTTCTGGAAGGGGATGTGAGCGATGTGACACTCTTTGTAAATGATGGCCTTCAAGACATCTTGCGCATCGGCGACCAGAGGCGCAGCGACATCTTCGCGCGATCTCCTACCCGTGCGGCGCCACTTGAAATGCAATCATGCGGCGTTCGTGCCCGCCGCAACGCCGATGGCAGTGAGCATGAGCAGCTTGACGAATCACACCTACGCAGCGAAGCGCGCGCGCTGCACGCCGGCGGTGCTCGAACCGCTGCCATCGCGCTCTTGCACGCCGGTCGCAACCCTGCCCACGAGTCGCGCGTTGAAACGATCCTGCGAGAGGAGGGATTTTCATGGGTCTCGCCCTCACATCAATGCGGATCAACCAGTCGATTCGAACCACGCGCGCGGGCGGCGGTCGTGGACGCTGCCCTCTCCGGCCCCGTTGGCGATTTCATTGCCGCGATCAAGCGCGATGCGTCGGGTGCAGAACTCATGATGATGACGAGTGTTGGCGGACTCGTTCCAGCAGCCTCGTTTCAACCTAGGGATAGTTTGCTCTCTGGACCGGCAGGCGGCGTCGCTGGTGCAGCGGCGATCGCCCGCGCCTGCGGATTCGATTCATGCGTCACTCTCGACATGGGAGGAACGAGCGCTGACGTCGCGCGCGTCGAGCGTGAGCCAGAAATTCGCGACGAGACAACCGTTGGATCAACAACCATCGCATCACCTTCGATTGCCGTCGAGAGTGTTGCCGCCGGAGGAGGATCAATTCTCTGGTGGGATGGCGACGCGATGCGCGTGGGTCCCAACAGTGCGGGCGCTTCGCCAGGACCCGCGTGCTATGGGCAAGGTGGTCCTTTGACGTTGACTGATGCCAACATCTTGCTTGGACGCATCGACGCAGATCGATTACCGATTCCTATTCGACCCGCCTGCGCACACGAACGAGCCCTAGAACTGCACGGGTCGATCTGCGCCTCGGGCGGCAGCACTCGCTCGATGCCCGAGATGCTCGAAGCATTCATCGCAATCGCCGATGAAGCCATGGCCAACGCCATCCGCGCCGTGACGATTCGTCGCGGCGTTGATCCCAGCGGTCATGCTCTCATTTGTTATGGCGGCGCTGGTGGACTGCACGCCTGCGCAGTCGCCGAGCGATTGGCGCTGCGCACGGTGATTTTTCCTCCCGATGCGGGGCTCCTGTGCGCAAGTGGGATATCGCGCGCGCCAATCACGCGCCACTGTTCTAGGCTCATTCTCGAACCGCTCGAGCAATGTGCGGCGCGGTTCGCAGCACACGCCTCGCAACTTGAATCGCAGGCCCGCGATGAGATCTCGGCACTTGGTGTTGACGGCAGCTGTGCGACGATCGCCCGCCGAGTCGTAATGATGCGCACAGTCGGACAAGAAGAGAGCCTGGAGGTTGCGTGGGCCGATGGCGATCGTTGCGCCGATGCAGCAACGGTGCTTCGCCAGCGGTTCATCCAGAACTACAGGGCGATCTACGGCTTTGACCCCCAACCCGACCGCGCCATCGAAGTCGAGCGGATGCGTGTGCAGATTGAACTCTGCCGTGAAGGCGCAACAGCACCCACGACTCCGATCGAATCGACTGCGCCCATACATCCACCCTGCGCGATCATGCGAAGCGATTCGAGTTTTCACTGTCCACTGGGATGGCAGATCACAGCGCACGCGTCTGGCGCATTGGTATTCACGCGTGATTACTCAACTGTGGCGCAGCGCACTATTGCGCCACCGACTTACGAACTCGTTGCGGCGCAACTTGGTGCGATCGGCAGTGATATGGGAGAACAATTGCGCCGGACGGCGCTCTCGCCCAACATCAAAGACCGGCTTGATTTCTCGTGCGGAATCCTCGATGCGCAGGGGTTCTTGGTGGTGAATGCCCCGCACATTCCAATTCACCTCGGAGCACTTGGTCCCTGCGTGCGCGCCGTGCAATCCCACTGCCGGTTCGCTCCGGGTGATGTCATCGCCGTGAATCATCCAAGGTTTGGTGGATCGCACCTCCCAGACTTCACAGTCATCACTCCAGTGCACAGTGAACAGGGAGTGCTCATCGGATTTGCGGCAAACCGAGCGCATCACGCCGAGGTCGGCGGGATGCGTCCAGGTTCGATGCCCCCGCACGCGACGACCCTTTCGCAAGAGGGCGTGGTCGTCGAACCACTGCACATCGTCGTTGGCGGTTGTGCACACTTTGAACAACTCGAAGGGCAATTGCGAAGCGGACAGTGGCCGAGTCGGATGGTGGATGACAACCTCGCCGACCTGCGGGCGCAAGTCGCCGCCAATGAGCTTGCGGTCCAGCGACTTCGCACACTGTTTGCGCAGAGTGGGGTCGAATGCATGCGCGACTCCTACGCAGCACTTCGCGCCTCGGCGCGTCGGGCTAGTGAACGCGCAATTGCAGCGTTGCCCGCCGAGATAGCGCAGATAGAAGAACGACTCGATGATGGCACACGTCTCGTGGTCGCGATGACAAGGCGGCTCGATCCTCCGCGCCTCAGCATCGATTTCACATCAACCTCACCCCAACACCATGGAAACCTGAACGCGCCAATCGCCGTGACGCGCGCCGCGATCATGTATTCGATGCGCGTTCTGGTGGGACTCACCCTCGGAAGCAACGGGCCCGCCTTTCCGATGAACGAAGGATTGCTCGATCCAGTTGAGATCATTCTTCCCCCCCGCACGATTCTTTCCCCTGACTTTTCTGGATCACCAAACGACTGCCCAGCGTGCGCGATCGGTCAGACCGAGACGAGTCAACGTCTGGTCGATCTTCTCTGGCGCGCTTTCAATCTTGCGGCATGTAGTCAGGGAACAATCAACAACCTGCTCTTCGGCAATGCGCAGTTTGGGTTCTACGAGACGATTGCCGGTGGCGCGGGCGGTTCGATCGATCGTGCCGGTGAGAGCGGCGTGCACACCCACATCAGCAACACGCGAATCACCGACGCGGAGGTACTCGAGCGGCGCTATCCAGTGCGGCTCGAACGGTTCGCGATTCGTCATGGATCCGGTGGCGCTGGCGCGATGCGCGGCGGCGATGGACTCATTCGTCGCATTCGCTTTCTGAAACCGGTCGAACTCTCGTTCTTGTCGCAGCACCGCATCGAAGTTCCATATGGACTCGCCGGCGGTTCTCCCGGAAAGTGTGCAACACAGTGCGTGATCCGCGCAGACGGCACCATCGAAAGCGTTGCCGGTATTGTCGCGCTCTCACTGCAGGCGGACGATGCGTTCGAAATCGAAACCCCCGGCGGCGGCGGCTACGGCCGACCCCTCATCACCGCACAAACGGCGGACGTTTGAGATCGGCCTCGAAGTCGATGCGTTTGATCGCGGTCGACTTGGCAGAGATTGGATCGATCTCTATCAAACATCCGCAGGCCCGTTCGCCACCTTCGCCCATTTCAAAGTTTGTGTGCACACCCGTCGTCATAGCGCGCAACACGCCAACAGGCTCCCGTCCAATCACACTCGCATATGGACCGCACATCCCAACATCAGTCACGAACGCAGTCCCTCCGCGCATGATTCGCGCATCGGCCGTTGGAACATGGGTGTGCGACCCGATCACCGCGGCCACGCGACCATCAAGATAGTGGGCAAGTGCAGCCTTCTCACTAGTCGCCTCCATGTGCGCCTCGACGATGACAAGAGGTGAAGTCTCAGGAAGCGATGCGAGCACTGCATCGACGCACGCAAACGGGTCGTCGGCATGCAGGTTCATGAAAACTCGCCCAAGCACCGTCACGACAAAAATGTCGCGCGGTCGCGTCGCAGACTTCGGAATGCGAATCCAGCGCTTTCCAGGGGCTTTCAGCGAGAGATTTGCGGGCCGAGAAATCGGTTCGGCGGGGTCCTCAAGCATCGGAGTAATCCTCGGATCACGAAAAGTGTGATCGCCCAGTGTCACCGCATCGGCCCCAATATCACGCAGTCCGCGGTAGAGGTCAGGAGTTATCCCCGATCCATTGCGCAGATTCTCGCCGTTGATGATGATCGCATCGGGGTTCGACTCGGCACGAAGTTGCGGGATCGCCTGCTGCAAAGCGCGCCGTCCCGGTTGCCCGACGCAATCTCCAAAAAAAGCAATCACAATTCCACGCTGCATCGTTACACTCTACAAGGCGATGCACGGATGACTGATTCGGTGACCGCGCTCGCTATCGCATGATTGAAGCCACATACAAAAAGGGTGATCGCGTTCGGCATCCAGCCCGTCCTGAATGGGGGATCGGCAGTGTCACCAAGATTGAGGTCGTGACACGCGACTCCACAACCGATCTGCGCGTCTGGGTTCGCTTTCCTTCGGTTGGCGAAAAGACCATGCTGGCAAGTGTCGCTGGGCTAGAAACCATCGACGAACAGGGCTTTGGCAGTGGCATTCACACGCGCCCAACTGTGACCGACATCGATCTTGCCAAAGGCGGCGGTTGGCTCGGCGCAGTTTCAAAGCAATCAGCCGACAACATCATGACCGCCTTACCAGGCGAAGCGACCGATCCTTTCGCGAGCCATCGCAAGCGGTTCGAGTTTTCTACCCAGCTCTACCGTTTCGATGGATCGGCTGCGCGGCTGGTTGAGTGGTCGGTTGCTCAGAGCGGCTTGGACGATCCGATGGCGCGATTCAATCGCCAAGAACTTGAGCAACTCTACAAACGCTTCATCTTCAACCTCGATGCGCATGTGCTGAAGTTGCTCGGTGAGTTACGCCGCGAGAAACCAGTCATCGATCAGGTTCTGCTGACGGCCCCGCCGCTGGCTGTCCGAACGGTTCGAAGACTTCAAGGTATGTTGAGATAGCACATCGTCGCCCAACGAAGGAGAGTTCGCAGATGGAAGACCAACTCCCGCAGCTCCAACAGTCAGCACCAATTGGCATTCGTGGTCTCGCCACCGCTGGCATCGTTGGGTTGATTGGCGCCACGCTCAACACGCTCGCTTGGATTCGCTTCGAGCTCGGAAACACAGCAGCCGCCGCGCAGAACGCCGCGGACGCCGTGGCGATGTACGAGCGACTTTTCCCAGAGCGGGCGATGCAAGTCGGGCGGTGACCATTGCGACCCAGGCGCGCATCGCCAAGAGTTAGCGATTGCGCACGACCGCAGCGCTCATCCTGCAAGCCGAAGCAATGGTGGTAGCAACCGAGTCGCCGGCCGCGCTCAATACTCAAGCAGTGCTAAACCTCAAGAACGAGATTGCATCGCAGTAGTTTCTTCGCGCAGAGCGTCGCCTACGATTTTTCGGCCATCAACCCGGCTCGCGCCGCTTGCAGTTCGGCGAGTCGCTTTGCATCCAACTTCGGGTAGTGCAGTTCGAGCGATGCAAGGGTGTCGATGATCACCGCCGCGACCGCGAGTCGTGTGTACCACTTGTTGTCTGCCGGAATCACATGCCACGGAGACTCGGGTGACGAGGTCTTCTGGATCACCGTCTCGTACGCGGCCATGTACTCGTCCCAGTGCTGACGCTCTCGCACATCTGCTGACGAAAACTTCCAGTTCTTTTCTGGATCATCGATTCGTTCAAGAAATCGCTTGCGCTGCTCCTGCTTCGAAACATGCAGAAAGAACTTTCGAATGACTGTGCCGTTGCGCGAGAGAAAGCGCTCGTTCTTGCAAATGTCCGTGTAGCGCTGATCGAAGAGATCGTCTGTGAGCAACTGGGATGGCAGTTTCTGATGCTGCAAGAGTTCGGGATGCACACGCACGACGAGCACTTCTTCGTAGTAGGACCGGTTGAAGATTCCAATCGTTCCGCGCGGTGGCAACCGGCGCATCGAACGCCACATAAAGTCGTGGTCGAGCTCTTCATTCGAGGGGGCCTTGAAGGAGTGCACTTCGCATCCTTGCGGATTGATCCCCGACATGACGTGCTTGATCACCCCATCCTTTCCCGCTGCGTCCATCGCCTGAAAGATCAAGAGGATCGACCAGTGATCCTGCGCATAGAGCTTCGATTGCAACTCAGCCAAGATGCCGATGCCTTGCGCGAGAAGATCTTGAGATCCGCTCTTTGTCAGGCCATCCCTTCCGCCGCACTCCTTTGGATCGCACCCATCGAGTCGAAAGCGACTTCCATCGACCACAGCGTGTTTCTGAGCCAGAACCCGCGCACCGCGGAGAGTTTTGTCGGTCATCATGTCAGTGTTGTATCACCCTGTGAGAGCAATCGTGAGTTGCTTTTGGCGATTCATAGCGCATACTGTTGAACGTGCGTCGCCAATCAATCGTGCAAACTCGGGTTGCGCTGCTTGCAAGCATCGCGGTGGTCGCACAACATGTATCTGTTACTACGGGGTACGGCCAGTCCAGACAAGAAGTCGTCTGCTGGGGATCCAATGAGTCACGGCAATGCCAGGTCCCTGCGCTCTTGGGAGAATGCAGCGCTATCGCAGGCGGCTCCGACCACACGATGGCTCTTCGCATTTCGGGCGAAGTCGTCTGCTGGGGGTCGGATCAATGGGGGCAGATCACGCCGCCCCAAGACTTGGGAGCCTGCAGCGCGGTCGCATGTGGATGGGATCACTCGCTCGCTATTCGCAGCGATGGGCGGGTCGTCGGATGGGGACGCAATGACTCATTGCAGGTGACGATCCCTTCAGATCTCGCCTCTGCATCGCAAGTCGCCGCAGGCAGCGCGCACTCGCTCGCACTTCAAGTCAACGGCGTGGTGCGTGGCTGGGGATCCAATTCATTTGGGCAGGCAACCATTCCTCCAAATCTGGGAACTTGCTCACAGATTGCCGCGGGAGGTTTTCACTCTGTGGCACTTCGGGTCGATGGCTCAGTCGCTGCGTGGGGAATGAACCAACAAACAGTCGGGGTGGTTGGTTCATCCAAAGCGCGCAGTTTCGTGCTCGACGCCAAGAACGGCATCGACAGTGTCGACATTCTGCTCTGCGGCGATAGCAACACTGGATTCAGTACTGGCAGTGACAATTCATCGATGGATGGCTGGAACGATGGATTCACTGTCGCCCTTCGCGACATCGGAGTTAAAGAGTTCGCAACGCCACTTCTACCTGTCTCGACAATCGGCCCCCCGATTGGTGTTGACTCATTCCAGAGCGCAATGCCACTTGGGCGCGGCTCGACCAGCGATTCGGCGCCGGCATTTCTCACTAGCGGATCGCTCGACGCACCGAGCGAACTCTCGCAGTGGCTCTCACCATCGCCCGATCCCGCGGTGAGTGGGCTCTACACAACAGGAACACCATTTGACTTTGGATGGATCGCAGCACAACCCAATCCATTTTTTGCGGACAACGCGGGGGTGTACATCACGGCAGCGAGCTCGATTGGGGTCACAAACGAGTTGATCTACCGCGTGTTGCGATCCTCTGTGGCGGCGGCCGATCAACCAGGTTCGTATTTTCAGTCGTGGCGTGATGTCAATGGAACGGTGCTCGTACCACCCGTACTTCGAAGCGCCTCTGCCCCGCAGTATGGTTGGATGAGCGACGAACTTGTGCTCGCTGCCGATCCCAGTCGCGGCAGTTCGACAATCCACGCGGACCTCGGTGGAAACGCCTACTCGGGTAGCAGTGGCATCACTGGAAACATCGGCTTTGGACTGCAAAGCGTCTACCGCCGCGAGCGCGGGTTTGCAGTGCAGCCGCTCGAGTTTCACGGAGGCGCAACGATGACGACGATCGCCCGCGATGTTGCCCAGATGCCGCTCGATTCGCGCATGACATGGCTGCGCGAACTGCGGGCGCGTCAGATTGCCGCCGGCGGAAGTGGCCGCGTGATCGTGTTCATTCAAGGCGGGATCAATCGCGATGCGGGCCTTCCCCAGTCGTGGGGCAGTGCGATTCTCTCGCTGCAAGGCGCGGTTGAAGAAGCATGGACGGCGCTTGGCGCCCCACTCGAGAACCTCACATTCGTGGCGATGGTCTCGCATCCAACCACCAGCTTTGATGCAGCGATGCGCGAGATACGAGAGTTCGCCGATTCGATGGTGCTCGCGCAACCGAATCTTACGATCGTCAACCTTTCGAAACTCACATCGTCCGAGGAGCTGCAGATTAAGAACTGGTATAGCGATTCGCTTTCACATCTGAAATCCAGCGGCTATACCTCGCTTGCGATTCGCATCGTGCGCGACCTTGTTGGCGGTTCCGGGGCCTGCGATGTTCCCACCGCCCTCGGCAGTGCGGGGGCATGCACGGCGATCGCCGCCGGTGGTCAACACACCATCGCACTCAGGGCGAACGGCGCGGTAGTTGCGTGGGGTGCCCCCTGCAACGGTCAGTGCGATCTCACCATCTCGCACACCGCGATTCCGCAAATCGCTGCTGGACGAGATCACACAATTCTCCGACACTTTTCAGGAGACTTGGTTGCAGTTGGCGCCAATACGCGGGGACAGTGCGACGCACCAGCGAACCTGCGCAACACTCGACTGATCGCAGCAGGCGCGGCGCATACGATTGCCATTGCCGATCGCCTGCTCCCGTGCCTGGGCGATACAAACTTCGACTGGGTGGTCGACTCTGCCGACATCACCGCCGTTCTCTCGGGATGGGGCAGCGGCAACATTGGCGATGTCACTGGCGACGGAATGACCGATGGGCAGGACATCACGGCGATTTTCTCGTCTTGGGGCAACTGCTTCTAAGCGACCCCCTGCGCTTCTCGCCGCGCCACGAAACTCAATGAACCGTACTGGGCTCGAACCAGTGACCTCCTCCGTGTCATGGAGGCGCGCTAGCCAACTGCGCCAACGGTCCGTGGAATCGCATCCTAGTCATGCGTGCGAGAATCAGCAAGATGTGGCGCACACTTTCACAACGATTCGAGACAGCGATCAATGCGGCGAAGTGAACTCGCCTTACCCAAGATTGCGAGCGTGTCGAAAATCGGCGGACTCACCGTGCCACCACAGACAGCCACGCGCAGCGGTTGGGCGATCTTGCCGACATTTCCTAGCGATTCGGCGAAGGGCTTCAGTGCCGCTTCGAGCGAACTGACCGTCCACTCGTCGCACTCCTGCAGGATGGTGCGCGCAGTTGCGAGATGCACGGCACCAGCTGGCTCTCCCGCGACGATGAACTTTGCAATCGCTTTGGCATCCCACGTGAGATCGTCATCACTGGTCGTGATGAATGTGTTGGTCCGAAAGAGATCATCGAGAGTCTTGCTGCGCTCTTGGCTTGCATCGCACAGCGAGCGAAACTGCGCATCTGTGAGTTTGACCATGAACTCTGGATGCATGTCACGTCCGTGCGCCGCGACGCGGGCGATGAAATCTTGCCGCCCCATCGCTTGAATCGCATCGAGATTGAAGGCCAACAGTTTGTTACGGTCGAACTTCGCCGCAGTTTTCACAACTCGGGAGAGGTCGAAACTCTTCTTCAGAAACTCTCGGTCGAACTTCTCCACGTCTCCCCCTGGGCTCCATCCATTGAGCGAGAGAAAGTTGCAGATCACTTCTGGCAGATACCCAGATTTGCGAAAGTCATCCACGTTGATCTCGGGCAGTACGGCACCAATCGCTTGCGCCAACGTTTGCGCCGCGTCGATAGCGAGTTGTGTGTTCTTGTCCTTAAGCCAGGCAGAAAAGATGGCGGGATCGACCGTCCCAGCAGGCGGTGCTGTCAATCCCTTCTCGGAGACTGCCTTGCGAAGCACTTTGTCTTTGTCGCGTTTGGACATCTTCGACCCATCGGGATTGAAAATGAGCGGAAGGTGTCCGTAAACCGGCCGACGAAACTTGAGTGCGTCTTGCAGCACGATGTGCTTGGCAGAGTTATTGAAATGCTCTTGCGCTCGCAACACGTGCGTGACTCCCATGAGTTCATCATCAACAACCACCGCAAAGTGGTAGGTCGGAAAACCATCCGCCTTGCGAATCACAAAGTCATCCACCTCGCCCTCGGGCAGTGTGGCATCACCAAGAATCTCATCGTGAATCGTGATCGATCCGGGTGGTGTGTGAAAGCGAATGACCGCGGCGTCTCCACCCGCAAGTCGCCTCTTCACTTCTGCCGGCGCCATCGCCCGACTGCTTTCGCCCGTGTACCGAAATGGCTGGTTCCTTGCCTTGGCCTCGGCGCGCAGTGTCGCCAATTCGTCGGCGCTTTCGAATGCGTAGTACGCATCGCCGCTGGCAAGCAGTTGTTCAAAGTATCGCTGATAAATATCGAGTCGCTGGGCCTGAAAGTAAGGACCGTGGGCGCCCCCACCCAATCCCTCATATTCGGGACCCTCGTCGAAATCAATCCCAAGCCAAAGCAAGTCCTTGACGAATCCGATGCTCGCCGCATCACTCGATCGCTTCTGATCGGTGTCTTCAATTCGCAGTACGAACTTTCCGCCGCGACCTTTTGCGAAGGCCCAGCAGAAGAGAGCTGTTCGAGCCCCTCCAACGTGCAAATGTCCAGAGGGACTTGGAGCGAATCGAGTGACGACAGACTGGTGTGATGGAATCGAATCGGTCATAGGTGCGGCAATCCTTCCGAGTGCGGGCGAGCGGGTCGTGAAATCTAGCAGGAGGCTCAAATCGCCAGTTCTAACTGCCGCGCAGCAGATGATGCACGGCGCTCGCCAACCAGTGCTGGCCGCAATGGTGGTTGAACGACTGGGGCATTCATGATCCATCTCTCGCGAGTCGTCCGTAGAGTTTTGCACTTTCGGCGAGTAAACTCTCCCCATGACACGCCGCAGACCACGCAGCCGCATTCATCCCGTTGGTGCGGTGCCAGGAGCGATCGAGCAGATCTCCCCAGCAACACCCTACCGAATGTCGATGTTCGCCTTCGGCTCAGACCGAGTTGTCGAGCACACTCCTAAGTCGGTTCAAGAGAGCGTCACGCTTCGAGAAAACCTTCCGATGCTCTGGCTGAACTTTGACGGAACCCCCGACGCCGCAACGCTGCGCGCGCTGGGAGCCATTTATAGATTACATCCCCTCGCGCTCGAAGATGTGTTGCATCCCACGCGGCGCGCGAAAGTCGAACCATTTGCGGCGGTTCTCTTCATCGTCATCCCGATGCCGTTGACAGCACTAGGACCATTTGACACCGAACAACTCGCGATTTTCATCGGGGCAAACTTTGTCATCACCATTCAGCAGAAAGCGGACGGCGCCGATTGCCTCGATCATGTTCGAGGCCGAATCAGAGCCAATGAGGGTCTACTGCGAGAGCGAGGATCTGCATTCCTCGCCTTCACGATCATCGACTCGGTCATCGATTACTACTTCCCGCTCGTGAATGGACTCGGTGAACGCGTTGATGCAATCGAGGACGCGGTCGTTGCCAGTCAAGGCGCAGCGGATATGTTCGCCATCCGCGATGCCAAGCACGAACTCGCTCGGGTGCGCCAGGCTCTCTGGCCGATGCGCGATGCGCTCACCGCCCTCATCACCATGGAGAGTTGGTTTGATCTCGAGCACCGCATTTTCCTGCGCAACGCCCTCGATCATGTCATGCGACTGATCGACATGCTCGACTCAGACCGCATGCGCGCATCGGACTTGATGGAACTCGCCATCGCCATCGCCAACGCCCGCCTCGGCGAGGTCACCAAGTTCCTCACCATGATCGCGACCATCTTCATCCCGATCACGTTCATCGCCGGTGTTTATGGCATGAACTTCGAATTCATGCCAGAACTGAACTGGCGTTTCGGCTATGCCATGACATTGGGGGTGATGCTGCTCGTGGCACTGGTCTTGCTGGTGGTCTTCTGGCGCCGAGGCTGGCTCGCGCCGTCACTCTTCGCAGCCCACCGCCGCCCGACAAATATCAACTGAAATCCCGCGAACTTCCCCCCTTGCGATTCGTAGCCGAATCTCCGATCATGCTCAACAATGCCACATCCATACACCCTTCCCATGGACTCTGAAATGCCAACCCGCGCTTCTGATTACTTTGGATCGCTCACCTTTAGCGGCGACGTCATGCTCAAACGGCTTCCGCCGGATGTGTTTATGAACTTGCAACAGACGATGGACCGAGGATTGGCGCTAGATCCTTCGATCGCCAACACGGTCGCTGCGGCAATCAAAGAGTGGGCGATTGAACATGGCGCGACTCATTACTGCCACTGGTTTCAGCCACTCACTGGTCTCACCGCTGAAAAGCACGATGCATTTCTCTCTCCCACTGGCGATGGCGGTGCGCTTGAGAAGTTCTCTGGTGATGCGCTGATTCAGGGCGAGCCTGATGCGTCGAGCTTTCCTTCGGGGGGAATTCGCGACACATACGAAGCGCGCGGCTACACGGCATGGGATGCCACAAGCCCAGTCTTTCTCTTGCGTGGCCAAGATGGCCAGATGACCCTTTGCATTCCAACCGCCTTTGTTTCATGGACCGGCGAAGCTCTGGACAAAAAGACCCCGCTTCTTCGCTCGATTGAAGCGGTCACGAAGCACGCCCTTCGAATCGTGCGATTCCTTGGCGATCAAAAGACGGCCTACGTCGTTGCGACACTCGGATGCGAGCAGGAGTACTTCCTGATCGACCGCGATCTTTTTCTCGAACGCCTCGATCTCGTCGTGTGCGGACGAACGTTGATTGGGACTGCCCCACCAAAGGGACAGCAACTTGAAGATCACTACTTCGGCGCGATTCCGCAAGCGGTGCTCGCCTACATGACCGAGTGCGAGCAGCGCCTATTCGAGCTGGGTATTCCAGTGAAAACGCGCCACAACGAAGTCGCTCCAGGACAGTACGAACTCGCTCCAACATTTGAAATCTCGAACGTCGCCGTCGATCATCAGATGACAACGATGCACATCTTGCGGTCGGTGGCACATCGACATGGTTTCGAGTGTTTGCTGCACGAAAAGCCCTTCGCCGGAGTGAATGGATCGGGCAAGCACAACAACTGGTCGCTCTCGACAAACACTGGCGTCAACCTGCTCGATCCGCGCGACGACACCCACTCGAACATGCAGTTCTTGCTCTTTCTGGCGGCCGTCATCCGCGCGATCGACTTGCATGCGGATCTGCTTCGCGCCTCGATTGCGAGCGCCCACAATGATCATCGACTCGGAGCCAACGAAGCGCCGCCAGCGATCATGTCGATCTATCTCGGTGAAATGTTGACAGGAATCTTGGACCAACTTGAACGCGGAGAGTCGAAAAATTCTTCAAAGGGTGGCTCGGCCGCAGCGGCGATGGATCTCGGTGCGCGCACCCTGCCACAGATCCCCCGCCACTCGAGCGATCGCAATCGCACGAGTCCATTTGCCTTTACCGGAAACAAGTTTGAGTTTCGTGCCGTTGGTTCTTCGCAATCAGTCGCCTGGCCGAACACCGTGCTCAACACCATTGTTGCCGAGAGTCTCGACGTCATTGCGAGCGAACTCGAGAAGAGAGCAGGAAAGAATCCAACACCTGCAAAGCTCGAGGCGACCGTGCGCGCGTTGCTGAAAGATCTCGTGGCGACCCATCGTCGCGTCTGTTTCGACGGCAACGGCTACAGCGCAGAGTGGCACGCAGAGGCAGCCAAGCGCGGTCTGCCAAATTTCCCAACGACCGCCGATGCGCTGCCAGCGCTCGCCACCAAGAAGGCTGAAAAACTCTTCGCGGCATACGGAGTTCTCTCGCAGCGTGAACTGCACGCGCGCTGGGAGATTCAGATGGAGCAGTACTGCAAGATCGTTCAGATCGAAGGTCGAACGCTGACCCAAATGGTTGCGACGCAGATTCTCCCAGCAGCACTGCGTGCGCAGGGTGAACTCGCCGATGTCGTCGCGAGCACTCAGCACGCTGGCGTCCCATGCCCTGAGAGTGAAGCAGCGCTTCGAAGCCTTGTAAAACAAGTCGCGATGTTGCGAACTTCGGCCGAAGAGTTGGCAACTGCGACCGCCAAAGATGTGGCCAACACCGTGGGCAGAGTGCACCACTTCCGCAATCTGGTCGTTCCTGCGATGGACAAGGTGCGGACCTGTTGCGACGCTCTCGAACGCGTCGTGCCATCCGATCTTTGGCCCCTCCCCGACTACGCAACCATGCTTTTGGTGCGCTGACACGTTTGCGACTAGGCGCTAGGAAAATCCCCAGACCCTAGTGCGAAACTGGGGTCTTTCTTTATACTCAACGACTCACCCCAATTGAAAGAAGCCCATGAGCACTGCAACAACCGTTGAAAACACCATCAAAGTCTCAGACGCTGGACCCGCACTGAAGCGCATTGACATTTCGATTCCCGCCGCGAAAGTCTCGCAGCAAATTGAGAGTGCTTTCGCTGGACTGCGAGCGGATGCAGTGCTGCCAGGATTTCGCAAGGGGCACGCCCCACGCGGATTGCTCGAGAAGCGATTCGGGGCTGAACTTCTGCAAGAAGCGCGCCAGCGGCTGGTCGCGCAGGCATACCAAGAGGCGCTCGAGAGCAACAAGATTCGTCCGATCGGCCAGCCCGAGGTTGCGGCAGGAACGGCTGAACCAGAGTTTGCGATCGGCAAAGATTTTTTCATGTCGGTTGAAGTAGAAGTGATGCCAGAGTTCGAGATTCCTGTCTGGGAAGGAATCGCTTTGCGCCGTCCAATGCTTGAGATTGAACCAAAGCATGTCGAAGAAGAGATCGAACGGCTCTCCTACCGACTCGGCGTTCCCGCCCAAATTGAAGGACCATTCGAACCCCTCGACCGGATGGTCGGCAAAGCAGTTGTGCGGCTCGTTGGCGAAGAGAAAGCATTCTTCGAGACCGAGAGCGCACTCGCAGTAGTCCCTGCAGAGGCCGATGCAGGCAAGGGACCATTCCTTGGACTGCTCGTCGATGGGCTCGACAAGATTCTGCTCGGGAAAAAAGTCGGCGACGTTGCGATGATTCAGATGATCGGACCTGAGAGTCACGAGATCGTCGAAGTTCGCGGCAAGCCACTCGACGTGCAGTACACCATCACGGCAGCAGAGCGCATCGTTCCTGCAACGCGCGACGAGATCGCATCCAAGATCGGGATGGAGACGATCGACTTGCTTAACGAGAACATCAAGGGTGTGCTCGAACGCCGCCGCGATGACGAACAACGCAGCGCGCTTCGTGATCAAGTGTTTGAACAACTGGCAGCGAAGGTCGATTTTGAACTTCCGGCGCGCCTTTCAGAGGCCCAAGTCGGACGCGAACTCGAACGGCAGCGGCTCGAAATGCTCTACCGAGGGGTCGAAGCTGACCGCGTCGAAGCACGATTGGCCGAGACTCGGGCAGCAAGCACAGACGAAACGCGTCGCAAACTGAAACTCTTCTTTATTCTCGCCAAACTCGCTGAAACACTCGGCGTCGAAGCGACTGAAGGCGAAGTCAACGGGCGCATCGCAGCAATCGCACGAAGCCGCGGGATGCGTCCCGATGCGATGCGCGCAGAACTCGAGAAGAACAACCGCGTCAGCGAGATTGCGCTGCAAGTGCGCGAACACAAGGCAGCCGACCGGGTGATTTCCAAGGCCGTGATCAGCGATATTCCCGCCCAAGAGTGGAACGACGAAGCGAAAGTGAAGGCAGAAGGCAAGACGCTCGGCGGCGCCACGACCGCGAAGAAACCTGCCAAAGGCAACGCCAAGAGTTGATCTGCGTGGCAAGCCTCAGCGCTTCCATCATCCATCTCGCACTCTGCCAAGCGGTCGATCCCCCATCGCCATCGGATGTCGGTGACAAGGGCGCGGCTGTGCTGCGGCTGCTCGCTGTCTTGGTTTGCATCGTGATTGTTGGGATCGGGGGACTTGTGGTGGTGCGACGATGGCTGCGACGATCCGAAGATACGAGCGTCGGTTTTTCCCTCTCCGATCTTCGTGATATGCACGCGGCGGGTGATCTCACCGATGGAGAGTTTCACGCGGCACGAGATGCGATGGTTGCTCACGTGAAAGAGAGAATGAGCGCAGGTTCGAAGGGTGAGACGAAGTACACTCGCAAGAAGAACACTTGAACATGAAAACACAGCGAACCGAACTATCGATTCTCAATGCAGCTTCTTCGGGCGGCGGTGGCCGACGGGGTGGACCGCGCGAAGGCAATGCGACGGGACCGAGCGGTCCAAAAAGCGGAGGCGGATCAGGCGCAGAGAGTGGCGGCGGCGACGGTGGCGATGGTGGTTTTCGTGGCCGAAAGGTGACGACCTGCAGTTTCTGCGGGAAGACCAGCCGCGAAGTCGGTCCTATGGTTGAAGGACCAAACGATGTTTACGTCTGCGCCAACTGCACAGACCTCTGCCAGAATATTTTCAAACAAGAGAAGCGCCGGGTGACTGGTGCCGCGCCCGCCCTCACGCAGATTCCATCCCCGCGACAAATCAAGGAGTATCTCGACCAATACGTCATTGATCAAAACAGCGCGAAGAAGTCGCTTGCCGTCGCCGTGCACAACCATTACAAGCGGCTCACGCAGATCGACAACCAAGACGCCCCCGTCGAACTCGACAAGAGCAATGTGCTGCTTGTCGGTCCTACTGGCACTGGCAAGACACTGCTCGCGCGCACACTCGCCCGCATTCTCAATGTGCCCTTCGCCATCGGCGACGCCACCACGCTCACTGAGGCCGGCTACGTCGGCGAAGATGTCGAGAACCTTCTCCTGAAGTTGCTCCAGGCTGCTGACTTTGACGTCGAAGCTGCGCAGCGCGGCATTATCTACATCGATGAGATTGACAAGATTGGCAAGACCAACGGAAACATCTCAATCACCCGCGACGTTTCGGGCGAAGGTGTGCAGCAGTCACTCCTCAAGATGCTCGAGGGAACCGTTGCTAATGTTCCCCCGCAGGGAGGGCGTAAGCATCCAGAGCAGCAATACATCCAACTCGATACGACGCACATCCTCTTCATCTGCGGCGGATCGTTTGTGGGAATCGAAGACATCGTGCGACGCCGCCTGGGCAAGCGGCGCATCGGCTTCTCAACTGATGGCATCCAAACAATCACGAAGCTTGAAGATGACAGCGTGATGTTGTCGCAGATTCAGCCCGAAGATCTGCTCGAGTTTGGACTGATTCCAGAACTCATCGGCCGCCTGCCCGTGCTCTGTTCGCTGCTCCCCCTCACCCGCTCCGCGATGATTCAGATTCTCACCGAGCCAAAAAACGCCCTAGTCAAGCAGTATCAGCACCTCTTTCGCCTTGAAAACACCCTGCTTGAATTCACTGCGGGTGCGATGGACGCGATCGCTGACCGCGCGTTGCAACGTGAAACTGGGGCACGCGCGCTTCGAGCGGTCATGGATGAATTGATGACCGACTTGATGTACCAACTGCCAGAGCTCGACAACACAAACATCACCTACGTGATCGATGAAACCTCGGTGCGCGATGGCACGGTTTCGGTTGAGCGCTCTCGGCAGCGCAAGCGTGAGACGGCCTGACGAGCAGGAGTGCGCGTATGAAACTCTGCGACGAGCATCTGCTGGCCGGCGCGCGCGGCATCGCAAGTCAATTCGTCTCGCGTCACGATCGCATGTCGGCGCTCGTCGATCTGATCTGGGAGACGTTTTCAAATGACGGTTTGTCGTGGGTCGGCTTCTATCTCGATTCTGGCACAGTGTGCCAAGATGAAAGGCTCATTCTTGGACCCCATCGCGACAAGCCCGCGTGCAGTCCCATCGGGATGCATGGCGCCTGTGGGGGATGCCTGACATCGAAGCGCCCCGTTGTGGTCGCTGATGTGCGAGATCTTGGCGGCAGTTACATCGCTTGCGATCCAATGGATCGCAGCGAACTAGTCATTGCGTGCCTCGATCGTTCGGGAGCCGGGTGGGGAGTGCTCGACCTCGATAGCCACCAGATTGGGTACTTCACGGCGCAATCGGCGGCAGACCTCACCACAGTGGTCAACGCTGCGAGCATCTCGGGCTGAAAAGCCCGCAGCTGGAGTTGGGCACAGTCGAGCGCCATCTAGTTGCTTTTTCTCAGGGTTGTGTGTAACCTCCCCGACCCCTCGGAGAGAACATATTTATGCCACGCATTTGCTTTTTTACTGGAGCCCGCACCGCAACTGGTCACCGCATTACTCGTCGCGGAAAGGCGAAGTACCTCGGCGGCGTTGGTATCAAGACCACCAGCATCACCAAGCGCAAGTTCAAGCCGAATTTGCAGCGGGTGAAGGCGCTGATTGATGGTGCTCCGGTGCGAATTCTCGCGAGTACAAGGGCAATTCGCACAGGATTGGTTGTCAAACCAATTCGTCGTAAGTTCGCCTACACCAGAAAACTTGCTGCCGCCGCGTCGTAAGTAACTGCCGGGTTTCGTGTTCGCACCTCGCACCTCGCGACTGGCGCGGGTCCTAGCAACATTGCGCCACGCCTGGGCAATGATTTCGCTGTTTTCAGATAATTTTCTTGACCATGTCGGTTTTCGGGCTACAATCGAATAGTTCGCAAGGAATTCAGGCTCAGCAGTCATTATCATCTGCCAGGAACGGCATTTCGAGACTCGAGCAAACACCTCCTTGTGGGGCCGGATTTCCGGTGACATTGATTCGGATGGTCCGTCGCTTCGGTGACGCCTCAGTCTGAATCGTAAGTGGCTCATGATCGGATCCAGCGGTTTAGTTCTTGGATCAACTCTTCTCCTCTTGGGGAATTCACCTTCTGCTTCACGGCAGTTGAGTGGGTTTGCTTTTGGAGGGTTCGGCTGATGCTTCGAACTGACTTTGAGCTCGGTCGTTGGAAGTTCTGAATGGATTCAGAACTTGTCTTTGGTGTTGTTCGTATCTTTTTGCAGGGTTTTTCGGCAGGGTTTTGCTATCGCTTGTCTTCACTGTGGCTTCGTCAAACATGATCCCCAACCGTTCAAGTCAATCCGACCGAGACCGCGTTCTCGAATCGACAGACCTCGTCGCACTGGTCGGCGAGTCGGTCGTGCTTCGCCCCAAGGGTCGCGAGCATGTGGGACTCTGTCCATTTCACGAAGATCACAAACCTTCGTTCTCTGTGGTGACGCACAAGAGCAACGCGTTTTACAACTGCTTTTCATGTGGCGCGAGCGGCAACGCGATCGACTTCATGATCAATTTTCACAGGATGGACTTTCCCGAGTCGCTGGCGTTTCTTGCACAGCGTGCTGGATTCGAATTGCAGGGACGCACAAGCGATACCCCGCGCGCCAGCGATCCAGACAGCCCATCTGCTCTGCGCCGGGCAAATGATGCAGCAGTTCGTTTCTTTCAACGTTCGTTGGCAGACTCTGCGCTCGGCGCCGCGGCCCGCGATGCGCTAAGCAATCGCAGCATCGACGCGAAGTCGATTGAGACATTCTCGCTTGGTGCAGCACCTGCCAGCGGAGATGCACTGGCGCAGTACGTCGAGCGACTCATCGCCAATCAGCCAAAGGATGGCGCCGACCGCCTCGATCATGCGGCCATCCGCGCATCATTCGAAGCCGCTGGACTCTTGCGTCGTCGTGGCGGCGTCGTCGATGGCTTTCGCAATCGAATCATCTTTCCAATCGCCGATGAACTGGGGCGCTGCATCGCCTTCGGAGCGCGGGCAATCGATCCAGAAGATCAACCCAAGTATCTCAACAGCCCTGAGACTGCGCTCTTTCATAAGTCGAAGTCGCTCTACGGAATTCACTTGGCGAAGCGCGCGATCATCCAGTCACGAACCGCAATCATCACTGAGGGTTACACCGATGTGATCGCCTGCCACAGCGCTGGGATTGAAAATGCCGTCGCGACGCTGGGTACTGCACTGACACGTGAACATGCCCGCGTGCTCCAGCGCCTCTGCGACACAATCATCTTGCTCTTTGACGGCGATTCAGCAGGACAACGTGCTGCCGACCGCGCGCTCGAATTGTTCTTCGCCGCGCCAGTCGATCTAAAGATTTGCACACTTCCAGATCAACTAGATCCAGATGAACTCTTGCGGCAACCCAATGGTCGTGAACGGTTCGATGCTGCGATCGCCGCGAGCGAAGATGCACTCGCGCACATGGTGGGTGGCTTTCGCAAAGAACTCGATGCGCGTCCAGGACTCTCAGCCCGCCAACGAACAATCGAAGCGCTGCTCACAAAGTTGCTTTCACTCGGATTGGGAGCACTCGATGGCATCCGCCGCCGATTCGTGATCGATTCGATCGCCCAAACAAGCGGCGTTCCGGCCAGCGAAATCGAGCGGGCGCTTCTGTCGAGTCGTCGGGCAATTGCGCCCCAATCAACCGGTCAGACGGAAGCGGCTCCCATCGTAATCCCATCGACCATCGGCAGTCCCGGACGAGGACGCGCCGAGCGCGATCTTCTCTCGATCCTGCTTGCCTGGCCGTCGGCGTGCAGCGTGCGCATTGCAACCGATGATGGCGATGCTGCACCGCTGTCGGAATTCATTCTTCCTGCCTCGATCGAAGATCCCGCCGCGCGTGCGATCTATGAACCGCTCTTTCAATGGCTAGAAGAGGGAAAGTCATTCGCGATGCAAGATCTACTTGCTGAGCTCGTTGACCCGTCCCTTAAAGCGCTTGCGATCGAATTGTTTGAGCAGGGCACGAATCGCTTTGCGCAAGAAGTCGATGCGCGCGCTGGACTGATGACCGCAGCGACGGCACTCGATCGACTGAGCCGACGGCATCAGTTGGCGAGCGCCCCCGCTGCCAGAACCCCTGAGGAGTTGGCCCAGCGTCTGAATCAGATTCGTGCTGCTGGGCCGAGACCTTCTGCAATCGCCAGGACGGCGAGGAGTGCGCCATGATGGTGCATTTGAGTTTGAGTTCGTGTTCTTTCACCCCCAATACCGGTCGGGAAATACCGACCAAGGAGTATTGACTGTGAGCCTTCTACTTCAAGAGTTGCATCCTGTACTTCGTTCCCTCGTTCACGCTGGCCGAAAGCGTGGGTGGATCAGTTACGAAGAATTGAACACCTGCCTGCCCGACGACTTCGTCGATCCATATCCGCTCGACGAGTTGCTGGTGCTGCTCTCACAACTCAAGATCGCACTGATCGATGAGAACGAGATGCGCACGGCCCACCATCGCGCATTCCCCGCCCAGTTGCAGACCGACCTTCGCTTCCTGCGTGACACCGATAAGAAGCCAAAGCGCGGCCACGCCCACAGCAGCGACTCGGCAGCAACTGCTGCAGCCGTTCCAGCCGTTCGCCGTCCCCTAGTGGGAGCCGCCGCGGCCGCTGTTGCCGCTGCCCGTACCAAGCTGCACCAACAAGATTCGGGTGGTGCCAAAGGTGCTGATCCATCACCATTTGATGATGATGGACTCGATGATGATGTGCAGAGTTCACTCGAACTCGCCATCGCCGAACCGACCCCGATCCGCATCGACGATCCAATTCGCATGTACCTCACCCAGATGGGATCGATTCCCCTCTTGACCCGCGAAGAGGAGATTCGACTGGCCAAGAAGATCGAAATGAGTCGGTACATCTTTCGCCGAATGGTGCTCGAGAGCGACTACTGCGCCCGGCAAGCAGTCGAGATTCTGCAGCAAGTACATGAAGGCACGTTGCCGTTCGACCGCACGATGCGAATCTCCACCGCTGAGTCGAATGCAAAGGACCGCATCGCATCGCGCATTCCATACAACCTCGCAACCGTGCGCACAAAACTCGATCAGAACAACGAGATCTGGGCGCAACTCGACGGCGGCGGTCTCACCCCAGAACGCGTTGAGTCATTGCGTCAGAAACTCTGGGCGAACCGTCGGCGGATCGCGACCCTGCTCGAAGAGTGTTGTTTGCGCACCGGTCGCATCCAGCCGCTCATGCGCAAGTTGAGTTCAGTCAATCGCAAGTGTGTTGAGTTGCTGACGCTCATCGAGCGTGCCGAAAAGAACCCAGAGCGCTACGACGCCGAGGACGTCAACGTGATGCGCGAAGAGTTGGATGGACTGCGCAATCTCGTTCTTGAAGACCCAGCAGATCTCGCACTACGCGTTCGTTCGATCTCGTCCATTTTCGTTGAACACGAATTGGCAAAGCGCGCCCTATCGGGAGGGAACTTGCGACTTGTGGTCTCGATCGCAAAGAAGTATCGCAATCGTGGGCTTCCCTTCCTCGACATCATTCAGGAGGGAAACACGGGGCTCATGCGGGCAGTTGATAAGTACGAATACAAGCGTGGCTACAAGTTTTCAACCTATGCCACATGGTGGATTCGACAAGCGATCACGCGTGCCATTGCCGATCACGCGCGAACGATTCGGGTGCCGGTGCACATGATCGAAACGATGTCGAAACTGCGCAACATTCAGAAGCATCTCTTGCAAGAGCTCGGCCATGAACCAAATCATGACGAGATTGCAGCGAAGGCCAAGATGCCAGTTGAAGAGGTCAAGCGTGTGCTCAAGATCTCACGCCATCCAATTTCGCTCGACCGACCAGTCGGCGAGAGCGAAGACTCGCACTTCGGAGACTTCATCGAAGACGAGCGGCAAGAGCCTCCGAGCATCTCTGCTGGAAGTGAAATGTTGCGTACGCGCATCAACGACGTGCTCAAAACGCTCACATACCGTGAACGCGAGATTCTGAAACTGCGTTATGGCATCGGCGACGGATACACCTACACCCTCGAAGAGGTCGGACGCATTTTCAAGGTCACCCGCGAGCGCGTACGCCAGGTTGAGAGCAAGGCGCTTCGCAAACTGCAGCATCCAGTGCGTCGTCAACGACTCACGAGTTTCATGCAGAGCGAGGATGGCAGCGAATCTGAAGTCCCAACTGTCATGGAGTGATTCGATCGCGAAACTTTGTCACTAAGGCGTGACGGTGCAGATGTAGTTCGAGGCGCGAAAGCGCGCGAAGTCCCTCCTACCGTCCGCCTTCAGGCGACCGCTACACTTTGGTCATGGCGAAGGCCGTTGTTGATCCCAATGAACTGCGACGATTTGCTGGCGACTTGCGCAAGTTCAATCAAGAGCTGCAGGCGGGTATCTCGACCATTGGCGGTCGCATGAACACCCTCTCTCAGACGTGGCGCGATCAAGAGCAACAGAAGTTCGCCGAAGAGTTCGATCAAACGCTCAAGGTTCTTCAGCGGCTCATGAAGGCCAGCGAAGAGCACATTCCGTTTCTCTTGCGCAAAGCCGACCGAATCGACGAGTACTTGCAACAGCGGTAGTCGCGACGAGAGTCGATGAAATCAGCCGATGGACGCCGGTGCAAATCTTCGTGATGCAAGAACGCTGATGGCGGCGAAGGCGATCCTCGTCAAAGCCGGTCGGTCGTTTGCGACAGCAATCGAAGAGGCACAGTCCGATGCCGAGCGATTTGGAATGTGGCTCGACAACGAGGGGCAGGCGCACTGGGAGAGGCAGCGCAGACTTCGAACAGAGAAACTGAACATTGATAAGGCGGCACTCTTTCGCAAGCAGATTCAGATGACTGCAGATGGCAGACCACCTTCCGTTGTGGATGAGAAACGGGCGGTCGCCCGCTCAGAATTGGCAGTGCAGCAGGCTGAGGCCTTCTTGCGCAACCTGAAGCGTTGGCGAGGTGAGTACCAACGGCTGCTCGCGCAGTTTCGGGCGGGAATGAATCCACTTTCGCATTATGTCGATCAAGTAGTACCAACGGCAACGGCAGCACTGAACAGGATGGCACAATCGATCGATGGCTATCTCGCAACGACGGTCAAGCGCAGCGATCCAGATGGCATCGAGACATTTGGGCGAGAGACGAGCGAGCTTGGTGCGGAAGCGGATGGCGCAGGTTCGATGCGACGTAGCACACAGGAGTCGACCACCCCAGCCGTTGAACCAACGAAAGCACCGCCCCAACCATGAGCGACGCAAGCAGCAAAGCGAAGTTGAAAGAGACCTTGCGCACGATGCATGAGCAATGGAACGGACTCAAGAGCGAGTGGCGCGACTCAGCGAGTGAGACGATGCAACGCGATGCAGTTGACAGTGCGGATGACGCAGTGCGCATGGCCATTCTTGCCCTCGAGCAGATTGGTGAGGCGATCGCACGAGCGCGCCACGAGTGCGGGGCCAATGAGTGTTGAGGTGGGATCGCATCGACTTCATACACTTCGGCAATGATCCGCTCGATTGACGCAACGCAGCCCCTGCTCGGGCAGGACCTTCGAGCGCTGACGCTGCGCGTGATGCAGACATTGCTCTGTGCTCCCGCCGATCGGCTGGCAGCTCAGGAACTTCTTGAGCGCGTCACGGCTGCAGCTGCGAGTGGCGAGCGACAATTGCACACGACCAACCAAGGCTCGATCACCAACCAGAACAAACAGGCACAGACTGCCGCACTGACTGCGCTGCAACTGGTGCGAACAGAGTCCGATGAGCGGCTCGCCCGCCAGATTGCGCGCATTGACACGAGCCTCGCCGAAGCTCGCAAGACCGAACAACGGGAACACCTAAACAAACTCGAATTGATCGAACAGACGGCAGAGGAAGATGAGTGGACCGCCGACACGATGTTTGAATCGCAAGAACCCCGTGCGATGGTTGAGTTTGAAGAACTTCGCGCGGCCACCGACCGGTTGCTTGTGACGGTTGCTGAGCAGGTTGAGGCCGTCGAGTCGATTCTCAAACGCGCCCATGTGAGCCGTCCAGTTGTCGATGAGATTGCGCCCTCGCCGCGTGAACAACCGGCGGCCGAAGTTCTTGCAGCGCAGGCGCAGAGTGCGGCGCAGGTCGTAGCGCAACTGCGCGGCGAGACACGCGCGCGCATTCTGCGTTTGATCGTGGTGCATATCTGCGCCGTCGTGGCGTGGGGAGCCATTGGCGGCGCGATCGCACTGCTATGCAATCGCTGGACAGACGCATCGGTGCCAGTTGGTGCAGTGATCGGACTTGGTCTTGGGCTCGCCGCTCAGGCGATGCTCTATCTCTGGGCGGGCGGGCGATTGCGGCGCATCGCAGGCGACCTCAGCGCTGTCGAAGTGATCGCCGCAACAGCCGCGCGTGAGAGTCTTAAAAATGGCATGCGCCGCCGCACCGAACTTGAGAAGGTGATTCTTGAACAGCATCGAACTGCGCGCGCTGCAGCGAGAAACCGCGTGCGACCTGCCAGCCTAGAACTCGACGCGCGGCATCTGAGACAGCAGAATTTGATCAGCGAGAATGCCGCGACGCTGCGGCGAAACTCGATCGCGCAGCACACTGCCGCGATCACCACTGCAGAGCGCGCCTGTGCAGAAGCCAACAGTCTCTTGCACGCCGCAAGCGACCAACAACTCAGCGCAGAAGCAGCGCGTCATCAAACGCGCATGAGCGCGATTCTCGCCAGCGATGGGTGCGAGCGCGCCTTGATCGTTTCGCGTTGGATCGCGGCGCGTGACCACACCGTGGCCGATATCGCTGCCATTTCGCAACTCGACGCGTCACTCTTTGCCCCTTGGAAGAACTCTAAGTGGGAGACGTTCGACGGGGTCACGGCTGCCACAGGTGCTGCGAAGCTGGGGTCGCTGCGGGTTCGCCTCGAGAGCATTGCTGGGGCAGTTTCAAACGAACCCATGCTGGCGTGGCCTGCGGGCACACCCAAAGAACTGCTGCTTCCTGTTGTTCTTTCGTTGCCGTCCCATGCCTCATTGTTGATCGAGTGCGCAAATGAGGGGCGTCCCGCGGGAATCGCGTTGCTGCAAGAGGCAATGCTTCGCATACTTACCGCGCTTCCCCCAGGGTCAGCGCGATTCACGATCATCGATCCGGTTGGGCTTGGGGAAGGGTTCGCTGCATTCATGCACCTCGCCGATGAGGCAGAACATCTGATTGGCGAGCGCATTTGGACCGATGGCAGACACATCGAACAGCGGCTGACAGATCTCTGCGACCACATGGAAACGGTGATCCAGAAGTTTCTGCGAAATGAGTTTGCAAACCTTGATGAGTACAACCGGCAGGCTGGCGAGATTGCTGAGCCCTACCGCTTTCTTGTGTTTTGTGACTTCCCAGCGAATGTCTCGGAGATTGCGGCGCGGCGGCTAGCAAGCATCGTCAACAGCGGTGCGCGCTGTGGAGTCTTCACGATCCTGCTTCGTGATACCCGACAGGCGGTGCCGGCGGGCCTTGACCTGCAAGACATTCGAGATAGATCTCTCTGCATGCAATGGCGGGATGGCCGATACGCAGTCGATCACGAACCAATGGATAAGTTCGAGTTCACAACCGAGCAGTTGCCATCCAATGATCAGACGATGGAACTCTTGCGGCGAATTGCCCGCACCGCCAAGAAGGCCAAACGGGTTGAAGTGCCCTTCTCGGCGATTGCTCCGCGGGACGATGCGATCTGGAGTGAGTCAGCGGCGCAGACTATTTCTGTTGCGCTTGGACGATCTGGCGCCAGCCGACTGCAACAGATCACACTGGGGATTGGCACGAGCCAACACGCGCTGATCGCCGGAAAGACGGGGTCTGGAAAGTCGACGCTCTTTCACGCCCTGATCACAAATCTTGCGCTGCGCTACAGCCCAGACGAGGCTGAGTTGTGGCTTATCGATTTCAAAAAGGGCGTCGAGTTTCGAACCTATGCGACCAACGCACTTCCCCACGCGCGGGCGGTTGCGGTCGAGAGCGACCGCGAGTTTGGACTCTCGGTGTTGCGCGGGCTTGACGCCGAACTGCGCCGCCGCGGCGAGATCTTTCGTGAGAAGTCGGTGCAGGATCTCACCGGATATCGGCGCCTGCACGCCCAAGAAATCATTCCACGCTCACTGCTCATTGTGGATGAGTTTCAAGAACTGTTTACAGAGGATGACAAGATTTCCGAAGAGTCGGCGCTCCTACTTGATCGTCTAGTGCGACAAGGTCGCGCCTTTGGAATGCACGTCATCCTCGGTTCGCAAACTCTTGGCGGCGCCTATTCGATCGCCCGCACGACCATGGGACAGATGGCGATTCGCATCGCGCTGCAATGCAACGAGGCCGACTCGCAACTCATACTTTCGGATGACAACGTCGCGGCTCGGCTGCTTTCGCGCCCCGGCGAGGCGATATACAACGACGCGGGAGGGCTCGTCGAAGGCAACAATCCGTTTCAAGTCGTCTGGCTTCCAGATGATGAGCGCGACCGCATGCTCGCCAGGGTGCGGGCGCACTGCGCGAATCATCCACCCAAGCGGCGATCTGAACTGATCCTGTTTGAAGGCAACGCTCCCGCGCACCTTGAGGCGAACGCGCCCATGCGTGCAGCGCGCGCGCGCGCGTCAGGTCAGCCGTTGAGTGGTCCCGCGCTGCTCTGGTTTGGCGACGCGATTTCGATCAAAGATCCGACCTCGGTTGCACTGCGCCGGCAGACTGGAACCAACATCATGCTCGTTGGGCAACGCGATGATGCGGCACTCGCCATCGCAGCGGCAGCGATGGTTTCGCTTGCCTCGCAAGTTCAGCCTGGGCAGGCGCAGGTGCTCTTGCTCGACGGAACACCACCCGATGACCCAACATTTGGACACCTTGCTGCGCTGCACACGCAGCTCCGACTCGGTGGCGAAGCGGGTGGACTGCGCGATTGTGAAGGGTTGCTCACCCGCGCGACCGCCGAACTCGCTCGCAGGCAGAGTGATTTGACGATTTCACCTGCCACATGCCTCGTGCTCGTGCATGCGATTCATCGCTTTAGAGGCTTGCGGCGCAACGAGGATGACTACAGTGTTTCGTCGTCGACTGACGCCGCTCTGACTGCCGATCGACAGTTGGCAGCGCTGCTCCGCGATGGTCCTGCACTGGGAATGCACGTCATGGTGACCTGCGATAGCGCGACAAATCTCGCGCGCTGCTTCGACCGTAACTCAATTCGTGAGTTCGAGTGGCGCATGCTCTTTCAGGTAAGCGCGTCTGATTCGAGCACGCTCATTGATTCTCCCGTCGCGAGCCGATTGGGTGCGCAGAGAGTGCTGCTTCACAGCGAAGAGTCTGGAACGCAGGAAAAGTTCCGCCACTACGCGTGGCCCACCCAACAGTGGGTGACAACGTTCTTCGCGCGCGGCTGACGCCGCTATGCTTGAACCTTCGGGCGCTTAGCTCAGCTGGCTAGAGCACTGCCCTTACATGGCAGGTGTCACAGGTTCGAATCCTGTAGCGCTCATTTCGATCGACTTGATTTGGCTTCAGAATCCCATGCGACACCTTCGACTCTGGATGAACATCACGGCACTTGCGACCCTGTGCGTCGTGGGCTGTTCGAACATCGAGAAGGCTGATCCAACTCTTGCCCCCAAGCGCGCAGCGCGGCCTCCCATTCCGCTCGACGTTGATCCGATCATGCGTGGAACGGTTGCGAGCGAAACGGTAGTCACGGGCTATCAGCCCGTCGTTGTGCGCGGCTACGGATTCGTCACAGGACTCAAGGGAACAGGAAGTAAGACTGCGCCAGCAGAAGTGCGCCAATACATCCTGCGCGAGATGGCGCGGCGGGGAGTGGGAGATCCAAACAATCAAGGGCACACGTGGCAACCAGAACAACTGTTGAGTTCTGAAGACTCGGCGATTGTCATTGTCGAAGCGCTGATTCCGGCAGGCGCTCCCCGCAGCACGAAGTTTGATATACGGGTCTACGCCGCTCCCGGCACAGCGACGACCAGTCTTGAAGGGGGAAGTCTGTGGACGACCGACTTGCGACCTGGAGTGCTGCTCGTGGGAAGCAAGGAGGCGCAGATGCTCGCGCAAGCCAAGGGGCCGATTGTGATCAATCCATTTTCGGATGGAAGTCAAGCGACCAGTTCAACGATCAATCGCCTAAGCGGACGCGTGCTGAACGGCGGAACCTCTACGAAGGAACTGCCAATCAAACTTGTGATGGCAACGCCGAGTCACTCGCGGGCGCGATTGATCGCGAGCGCGATAAATTCGAACTATCCGCGCGAGCCCACGCAGCGGGGCGAGACCGCCCAGGGAATGTCTGGTGAACTCATCAAGGTCTCCGTTCCTCCATCGTGGAAGAACCGCTCCGATCACTTTGTCGATCTCTTGCGCCATACATCGGTCAATGTTGGCCCAATCGATGCGACTGCTGCCGGAATTGCCAAGGCAGTCACGAACAACCCGGGCGCTGCGAAAGCGGCGGCGATGCGCTGGGAGGCGCTCGGAAAGAAGAGCCTGGCGTCGATCCGTCCGCTGTACGACTATCCAGAAGAGCAACCGCGCTTCGCTGCGCTCGAAGCTGGAGCGAACCTCGATGATGCGTTGGTCGTGCCGCATCTTTTGGCGCTTGCGACCTCAGGAAGCGCCGAACTGCGCGTTCCGGCGATTCGATTGCTCGACCGAATGAGCATCAACCCAGCGATCGACGTTGGATTGCGGCCGATCCTCAACGACAGCGACATCGATGTTCGACTCGCCGCGTATGAGGTACTGCGCAGTCGTGGGGATCCAATCATTCAGCGCCGAACGGTGGGCAAGAAATATCACATCGATGTCGTGCCGAGCACGATCCCGATGATCTATGTGAAGCAGTCTGGAGAACCAACGGTGGTGGTCTTTGACGAGGCACTTGCGGTCAAGATGCCAATGACGCTTCGGACGTGGAGTGGTCGACTCATGTTCAAGGCCGACCTGGGAAAGGACGAGCTCGAGGTCTTTTACCGCCCCAACGAAGGCGCAGAACCGCTGGTCGATGACGTTCGACCAAATGTCGCAGAAGTGACCCGTTTCCTCGGACATTCGATGGATCCGGCGAACCCCGCACCTGGCATGTCGATGTCGTACAGCCAGGTGATCGGAGCCCTCTACGCACTCTGGGAAGGTGGCTACATCCCGGGCATTTTCAAAGTTGAGCAAGATCGAATTCTCGCCGCGATCGCAAAGGCTGGCGCAGAAGCAGAGCGCACCGATCGACCAGAGTTCATCGAAGATGAGAAGGATCCAGAAGCAGAGGCGGCGGCGTCTGTCGGTGCTGCCGTTCCTGGATTGACTCCCACGGTTCCAGCCCCAGCAAATTCGGCAAGGCAACTTGATCCCAACGCTCCAAGACGCGATACTGTACCCCGCTAGCGTCGTGGTCCCTTCGGGAGAAGATAATCCACGGATGGTCGGTTGATCGGAATTGCGACAGGAGGTCGGCGTGCGTCTTTCCAAACTCGTATTGAGCGGTTTTAAGAGTTTCGCGGATCACACTGAGTTTCGATTTGACGAACCGATCATCGGGATCGTCGGACCCAATGGCTGCGGCAAGAGCAATGTCGTCGACGCAATCAAATGGGTGCTTGGTGAGCGGAGCGCCAAGAGCCTGCGCGGAAGCGCGATGGTCGATGTCATCTTTGCAGGAAGCGCCGTGCGAAAGCCCATGGGATGCGCGACGGTCTCGCTCGTGTTTGCAAACCCTGTGCTTTCGACTCTGCGCGCCCCGATCACAGACGGAAGCGAGCCAGCCCACCGCGAGATTTCCGACGCCGCGACTTCCCCCACCACTGAACAGGCTGATGCAATTGACGATGAACCGACCATCGTGCAGCGGGCGCACGTTCGCCATCGCGCTCTTCCAGTCGATGCCGATGAGGTCGACGTCACGCGCCGGCTATATAGCGATGGGCGGTCTGAGTATCTGATCAATTCCCGCAAGGTGCGCCTGCGCGACATTAAAGAACTCTTCATGGACACTGGCATCGGAACCGATGCGTACTCGATCATCGAACAGGGAAAGGTTGCCGCGCTGCTCGAAGCGAATCCCGCCGAGCGTCGTGGAATCCTCGAAGAGGCCGCTGGAGTTTCGAAGTTTCGTGCGCGCAAAGAAGAAGCAGCGCGCAAACTCGAACTCGCCGAGAAGAACTTGGTCGTCTTGCGCGAGCAACTCTCGGGTGCAGAGCGCCGCCTGCGCATCGTGCGCGGCCAGGCCGAAAAGGCCAAGCGTTTTGTTGAACTCGATGCGCGACGTCGGGCGCTTCGATCAGCGCTGACATTCGATCAATACTTCGAACATCGCACGAAGCTGACGCTGTCCGAAGAGTTGGTCATATCCGCAGAGGCGGCGCGCAATGCGCTGACTCAATCGCTCGAGGAGGCTGAACACGCCAAGCGACTGCGCGAATCGGAACGTGATGTAGTGATGCATCAGCAGCAGGGCCTCGAGCGTGAACGGCTCGAAGCCGCGTCGGCGGTGAAACAGGCCCAGCAGCGCTGCGAGTTTTCGCAGCAGTCACTCGATGAAACTCGCTCAGCACTCGAACAAGATGCGACGGCAATCGGCGCCCTCGATGCCCGCATCGCCCAACACGCCGACCAACTCGCAGAACTTTCGTTGGCCGTCGTCGCCGCCATCGAGTCAGTGACGCGCGCCGAAGATGAGAACTCCAAGGCTGAAGAGGATCGTGCGCAGCAAGCCTCAGCTGCCTCTGCCGCACGCGATGCTGACTTGCGATGGCGTGAAGAACATCTCGCCATCGAACGTGAGAAGTCGCGTCTCGCCGCCCGCCGACAGGCCGCAGAGGTGCGACTCGCATCGATCGGCGAAGAGTCGTCGCGCATCACTGCCCGCGAAACTGAACAGGCGCGCGAAATGCTGGTGCATGTCGCCGCACGAGATACTGCGATCGCCCGTCGCGCTGAGTTTCAAACGGCTGCAGAGGCAGTGCAAGCCGAGGTCTCAGCCGAACTGCGAAGTATTGAGTCGTACGGCGAAGAGGGAATCGCAATGAGCGCCCGACTGACGAGCCTGCGCGATGATCGCACGCGCGACGAGAGCCGACGGGCGGTGCTCGAAGAGATGGAACTCGCGCGCGAAGGTTTCGGCGTTGCCGCTCGAACGGTGCTGACCGACACGGCGCGCTTTCCCACTGTGCGTGGAGCGCTTGGAGATCTCGTCTCGACTGATCGTGTACACGCGATCGCAGTCGAAGCGGCACTGGGATCGTGGGTTGAATGCCTCGTCGTTGAAGGTTCGCTCGATGCGACTCCCCTGCTCGCCCAAGCATGCGAGTTCGATGGTCGTGTGACATTCGTTCCCATGACTCCTCAAGAGTCGCGCACTACGACCCCGATCAGCTGCCCCGAAGGAGCGCGGTCGCTCAGCGCGGTGTTGCGAACCTCTGGTGGATCGCAGGAACTTGTCGCTAGCGTCTTGAGTCAGACGTGGCTTGTTGCAGATCTGGCGACCGCCTTGAATCTTGTAAAGGACGCCCCCCAATCGTCGCGTTTCGTCACGATGGCGGGTGAAGTCATCGACTCCTTTGGTGCGGTGACTGTCGGACGACTTCGCGGCGGTGGCGGAGGTTCGGTGAGCCGTCGCGCTGAACTCACTGACCTTGTTGCTTCGATCCAGATATTGAATTCTCGGATCAGTGATCTTGAGAGCGATGCATCGCGAATCGCGGCACTCGGAGTGGCCGCCAAGGGACGGCACGACGAACGCGATCGTGCCTTGCAGGTTTCTAGACGTACGGTCATTGAGTGCGAGTTTCAAACTGCCCGCGCAGAACAACTCATCACCCGCATCGAACGCGAGCAGGCATCGCTGCGCTTCGAGGCAACAGATAATGCCCGTCGCAATCAGGCCGCGGTCGAAGAGCACACCTTGATCTGCCAGCGGCTCACGGCCGCAGATGAAGCCCTTGGCGCGGCCGATACCAACGCAACCCAAGCCCGCGAGGCCGCGGCGCTGGGGCAACGCACCCTCGACGGGGCGCAGGAAACGTTGTCATCGGCCCGACTGGCTCTGGGAGTTGCGACGAGCCAAACTGGCGTGGCGCGCCGCGAACAGGCGCTGATTGAAACTGCATTGCAAGAGTCGCGGCGCCAGCGCACCACTGCAGAAGATCATCTGCGCCGCCGCGAGGCGCACATCGAAACGCTCGAAGAGTCGATTGCAGAGTCGCGCACCATCGCCCAACGGGATCAACACAAGCACGATGGAATCGCCGTCCAGCTCGCCGATCTCGCTCAAGCACTTTCAGTGGCAGTTGTTGCCAACGATGGCGCGGGCGAGACACTGCGAACGCTGCGCGATTCTGCCTCCGAAACTGAACGACAGTGGAGCGAGGCAGAACTGGCCCGGCGAGAGTGTGCGATGCGTCTTGAGTCGCTGACTGCACAGGCACGCGAAGAACTCGGTCTCGAACTCGACACACTCTGGGCGGCGCATGTTGCAGAGCGTGAGTCTGGCGCATTTGTCCTCACCGATCGTGCGATCGCTTCGTTCGAAGCCGATCAGTTGCGCGACGAGATTCGCTCGCTTGGCAACGTCAATCTCGATGCGATGGCCGAACTGACCGAACTCGAGACACGCACCCAAGAACTGGCCAACCAACTCACAGATATTGATCTGGCGAAGGGACACCTCGAGAAGCTTGTCGTTGAACTTGACAAGACGAGCCGTGTGCAGTTTGAAGAGACCTTCAACATGGTGCGGGAAAACTTCGGCGGCACCAACGGAATGTTCCGCAGACTCTTCGGCGGTGGCAGCGCAGATATGTACCTGCTCCCACTCGAGGATGGCACAATCGATTGGCTCGCGTCGGGCATCGAGATTCGCGCCAAGCCGCCCGGGAAAGAACCCCGCATCATCACGCAACTCTCGGGTGGTGAGAAGTCGATGACTACCGTCGCCCTGCTCTTGGCGATCTTCAAGAGTAAGCCCGCACCATTCTGCATCCTCGACGAAGTGGATGCCGCGCTTGACGAATCCAACGTTGAGCGATTCTGTAATGCGCTGGGCGGATTCCTCGATGAGAGCCACTTCATCGTGATTACCCATCACAAACGCACGATGCAGGCTTGTCATCGCCTGCATGGCGTGACGATGCCACAGCGTGGCGTTTCGAAACGTGTAAGCGTGCGATTCGAGCAGGTCGGGGCGGGTGGTCGTATCGCCGAGTCAGTCGTCGCAGAGGACTCGGACGAGCGCGCATCCGTCGAACCAATCGCGGTGAGTGCATCGCACGCACAGTCGTAACATCGCTTCGGTCGCTGGCCTTCCACCCTAGGAGTTTTCTGAATGTCCATTCGAGAGTTCATGCGTCACAATTTTCGCCACTTCAATTCCGCCACAGCGGTTGAGGCATCCGAGGCCTATGCCACCCACCTTCGTAGCGGTGGATCGATGATGGTCACCCTCGCTGGTGCGATGAGCACGGCCGAACTCGGCCTCTCGCTCGCTGAGATGATCCGCCGCGGGTATGTGCACGCAATTTCGTGCACGGGGGCAAATCTCGAAGAAGACGTCTACAACTTGGTGGCCCACTCGCACTACGAGCGCATTCCCAACTGGCGACAACTCACACCCGATGATGAACAGAAATTGCTCAATCGCCATCTCAATCGGGTGACGGACACATGCATCCCAGAAGAAGAGGCGATTCGTCGCATCGAGCGGGCGATCCTTGACGAATGGACGCGTGCCGATCGCTCCAACCAGCAGTTTTTCCCGCACGAGTTTTTCTACCGCATCCTGCTCTCGGGTGCGCTCAAGAAGTACTACGAGATCGATCCCAAAGATTCGTGGCTGCTTGCCGCGGCAGAACGAAAACTTCCGATGGTGGTTCCAGGATGGGAAGACTCAACCACTGGCAACATCTTTGCATCGCACTGCATCACCGGCAACATCAAGAACGTGCACACCGTGCGCACGGGCATTGAATACATGATGGCGCTTGCCGAGTGGTATTCGCAGACGTCGCCCAAGTCGAGCATCGGCTTCTTTCAAGTGGGCGGCGGAATCGCTGGGGACTTTCCAATCTGCGTTGTGCCGATGCTTCACCAGGATCTAGGACGGCGCAAGATTCCGCTCTGGGGATACTTCTGCCAGATCAGCGATTCAACGACTTCGTACGGTTCGTACTCCGGCGCGACTCCCAATGAGAAAATAACCTGGGGCAAACTCGGCAAGACGACTCCGCGTTTCATAGTCGAAAGCGATGCAACGATTGTCGCTCCGATGATGTTTCACTACGTGATGGACACATTGCAATCGAAGGCGAGTGCGAAGAAGCAAGCGCCGACCACCAAATCTCGGGAGCGGGCAAAGGTCGGTCGTTCATTGGCTCGGCGCAGTTGAGCAGTTTCAGTCAGTCGAGTGGACGAATGTTCCATGCCGCGCGTCCTTTGTGACTCCCGGAAAGGCGAGCACCTTGTTGTGCAGCACTGCGTAGACGCCTGCACCTAGAATCTGCACGGCGAGCAGCGCTTCCGTGAGATTCTGTACGGCGTCGGTGCGCCGCAATTCGTATGGACGCATCGCGCCAGTCAACACCACCGGAATGCGCGGCGCGTTCGGCTGCGACCAGCGCTCGAAAATCGTTTCGCCAGTCATGGCGAGACGGTCGGTGCCGTGCACGATGACAATGCCGTCATGATCAGCAGCTCCCGCGACAGCCGCAGCGGCGATCAGTTGATGATCGTTCGCGCTCATCTCAAGACTGTCTTTGTTCATAAGGGCACGGCGCGAAATGACTACACCGCGTGTCTCCAGCGAGGCAAGCATGACATCAAGAACGCTGACATTGTTGGCGAGCACCCCCTGCAACTCGCAGTATGTTTTCTCGATCGTGCCGCCCGTTGAGATGATGAGTGCTCGAAACATGAACAGAGGCTAATCACTTTCGTCAAATGCCGACGGCACAACAACACGCACTCTATTCAACAGAGAGACCATGGCCGTCATCGCCAAAGGCTGAACCGCGATTGACTGCCCCATCGCTTCAACCGAGCGCGCCAGATCGCCGCGCACCGATGCGTCATCAGCTCCGCCCGAGAGCGCCAACATTAGCCGCACGATGCCGGTTGTTCCCGACGGCGTTGCTCCATCGTGCAAACTGCGCGGGCGCACAAAGAGGGTCGTGTCACCCGCCACCGAATCATGCCAGCGCGCCCGCTGTTCGTCGAAAAACTCAAGGCGGGCACTTCGAAAGAGTGCCGTCGCCCGCTCGATCCAGCGATTGTCTGCGGTGACCCGCGCGAGCGTGATGCAACTGTTGCCCAGTGCCGCCAGATCTTCGAGTGCGGCCGAGGTTGAAGCACTACCCGCGTACCAGCAGCGCTGCCATCCTGTAGATGTCTGCATATTCTTGAAGACCCACTCTGCGGCATCTGATGCGCGCGTGATCCACGCGGCATTGTTGAGCGCGCCGCCCGCGCTCGCGAACGCTTCGATCATGAGTCCATTCCAGCCGAGCAGGACCTTTTCGTCGCGCAGTGGTTGGGTTCGCCGAGCGCGTCGCTCATGCAGCGCTTTCAACGCTGCGCAAATCATTGGGTCGAGAGCATCCTGAGCACTTCTCATCTGAAGCACCCAGGTGGGTGGCTCGTGGCCGTGGTGAGGATCACGAAAGTTCGCGTCGCCATTCAGTCCAGTCGCACATGAGAACTCTTCGATCTGCGCAGAAGACACTCCCGCCTTCGAAAGTGTTTCGGTGACTTCGCGCGGGGTCCAGACGTGCCCTGCCCCTTCGCGGTGATTCACATCTGCGTCGAGTGCGCAGTAAAACCCGCCGTGCGGCAGCGACAATTCTCGGTCTACGAAAGCAAGCGTGCGTTGGCACACCTGCCGCAGAAATGCATCGCCCGACTGCTGCGCGCACTCTGCGTAGAGCGGCGCCAAGAGGGCATTGTCGTAGAGCATCTTCTCGAAGTGCGGAACCTGCCAAGCCGCATCGACTGAATACCTGTGAAATCCACCCGCCACCTGATCGAATACTCCACCGAGTGCCATCTTTGTGAGCGTTGTGTGCACAATCGTTGCACCGGCGTCCGCTCCAGCGTCACGCACCAGCGCGAGGTAACTGGGTTGTGGAAACTTCGGAGCATCGCCAAATCCGCCGTGCGCTTCATCGAAGAGACGCATGAGTTGGGTCGCCGTGCGTTCTGCACAACCCCACCGAACTTTCTTGGGCGGATGATCGACTGCAACCCCGTCAACAACTGCACTCGCGATGCGCTTCGACTGCTCGACGAGGGCGGGTCGTCGACTCTGCCATGCGCTAGAAAGTCCCGCAAGCAACTGCATGAAACTTGGCCGACCCCACGCGGGTTCAGGAGGAAAATATGTGCCTACGAAAAATGGAAATCCACTCTCTGGATCGAGAAACGCGCTGAGTGGCCAACCGCCGCTCGCCCGACCCTCGGCGGCTTGCGTGTAAATCTGGCAGGCCGACATGAAGGCATCATCAACGTCCGGTCGCTGTTCACGATCCACTTTTATCGAGACAAACGCCGCATTCATCGCCGCCGCACACTCATCATTTGCGAAGCTTTCCCGTTCCATGACATGACACCAGTGACATGTTGCATATCCAATCGAAACAAAGACTGGCACGTCGCGAACGCGCGCCTGCGCAAATGCCTCGGCACACCAAGGCCACCAAGCCACTGGATTACCTGCATGCTGCAAGAGGTACGGGCTTTGAGTCGCATCGAGGCGGTATCCGCCAGCTCGCGGTGATTCTGACGAAGTCACAGGGCGATTCCGTGAGCGCGCTTCGAAAACGGCAAGTGGCAGTGGCTCATGGGCCGATACTGTAACCAACTCATGACGACGCTCGTTCTCACGCTCTTCACGACTCTAGGATTTTTCTTGATCATCGCCGGCTTTCGCTTGCTCGGGCTCGTCGCAGCATTCACAGGCGGGGTCTTGGGATGGTGCCTCGGAGGCTTTCTGCACGATTCGCTAGTGACCGAGTGGCCGCCAACACTCTGCGCGGCGACGGCATCTGTCATCGGTGCTGCGATCGCCGCACTTTTTGTTCGACCTGCAGTCGCGCTTGGATTTGGCGTCGCCGGCACGATCATCGGGTTGCTTCTCGGCGGAGTGCTGGTGGAACGTGGCATCGCTCCAACGGCGCCGCTCGCGACCTCGACACCCGCGCTGAAGATCGACCGTGAACCACTACCCGCGGCAAGCGTCCGCGCGGCCCGCAGCGGGCTGGCGCAGTCGATTCTCACGATCCTCGACGATGCGATCCCCACTGCCGAACCCTCCGCACGACTCACAACTCTCGCGGGAGCGGGAAGCCGCATTGCAACGCTCGTCAAGTCGCGATGGAAGCTCGTACCTCAAGCCACACAGACATTTCTTACGGCGATGACGGGCGGTGGTGCGATTGTTGGCCTGGGTATTGGACTGCTCTTCTCACGCTGGGCACTCGCTGGCGCATCATCCGCGCTCGGTTCGCTGTTGCTTCTCGGATGCGGGATGCCAGTACTAGAATCACTCGTGCCGAGTTTTCGCTGCCCCGAGTCTGCTAGTGCTTGGCTTTTTCTTGGAGCGGCCACGACGCTTGCCGGCTGGGCATTTCAGATGCGCCGTGTGCAAGAGCGCACAGAGTCACCAACCCCCGCCTCGTAGTCAGAGTTCACTATCCTGCAGACGTGATAAAACTCGCCGCAATGGAATAGGCACATGGATGACTTTCACTACAACGACGGTGCTCTTTACTGCGAGAACATTCCCGCGAGCGATATCGCGCGAAGTGCGGGCACCCCGTGCTACGTCTACTCGGCGACCACGTTGCGGCAGCATTACACACGCTTGCGCGATGCGTTTGCGCCTCTGAATCCTCTCATCTGCTACTCGGTCAAGTGCTGCTCGAATCTCGCGATTCTGCGCCTCCTGACCGAACTTGGCGCGGGGATGGATGTCGTCTCGGGCGGCGAGATTTTTCGTTCCTGCTGCGCTGGGGGCGATCCCAAGACATTCGTTTACGCCGGCGTCGGTAAGTCTGAGAGTGAGATACGTCTGGCCCTTGAGCGCGGCGTGGGACTCTTCAACATTGAGAGTGAGATGGAGTTTGAACATGTTGCGCGTATTGCCCGCGAGATGAATATTCGAACGCGCGCCGCGCTGCGGGTCAATCCAGATGTCGACCCCAAGACGCATCGCTACACAACGACTGGAAAACGCGAGAGCAAGTTTGGCGTCGATCTCGAACGCGCGGTCGCGTTCTTTCGCGCCTACGGTCACGATCCATTTGTGGCGCTCTGCGGAATCCACTTGCACATTGGATCGCCCGTCTACACGACTGGTCCGTATGTCGAAAGTGTGCAGAAGGCACTCGCATTGATAGACGAACTCGCAGTAGAGGGGTTTCGCATCGACACTCTTGACCTCGGCGGCGGATTTGGCGCTGACTACGAGAGCGATCAGTCCCCCCTCGCCAGCCAGTACGCCGCTGCAATCGTGCCGATCTTGCAAGAACGGGTCGCGCGGGGTCTTCGAATCATTCTTGAACCGGGGCGATCGATCGCCGCGAATGCTGGCATCTTGCTGACCCGCGTCGAGTACATCAAGAAATCTGGCGATCGCAACTTCGTAATCTGCGATGCGGGTATGAACACGCTTCTGCGACCAAGTCACTATGGTGCATTTCACTTTGTCTGGCCGGTGCAACCTGGAGTCGCGCTGACTCCACCGCGCCGCGCGCGCGAACTCATCCTTCCAGGACTGGAACGCACCGAAGTTGTTGGTCCACTCTGCGAAACTGGCGACTTTCTTGCCGAGGATCGCCTCTTGCCGCCCCTGCGCCGTGGAGATCTTGTGGCGGTTTTCACAGCAGGTGCATACGGGATGGCGATGGCGAGTCGATACAACAGCCATCCACTTCCCACCGAAGTGCTCATCGATGGCGCGTCAATGCGGGTCATCCGCGCCCGTGAACAGTACGAAGACCTTGTGCAGCACGAGCGCGACTCGTTCTAGAATCCCATCCCTTCAAATGGTTATCCGCGACGAAAAAGGTGTTTGGACAATTCTGCGAGAGACGATCGCGGCGCATCCCGAGGAGATCTTTGCCGCCCTTACCAGCGAAGCGGGATTGATTCGCTGGTTTCCAGTTGCCGCAAAGGTGGATCTGCGCGCTGGAGGGTCGGTCGTGCTGGGGTGGGACCGCAAGTTCAAACGCACGTTGACCATTGGCATCGATGAGTTCGATGCGGGCGGTCACGTGACGTGGCACTGGCCATCGCGCGTCGACGAGAAGTTCGTGCGCATTGAGTGGACGGTGCATCATTCGGTCGAAGCAGGAAGCGAAGTCGTCTTGCGCATGGGTCCCGTGCCGGCAGATCCTGAATCGCTGATGGCGATGGCAGAGGACTGCGAAAGCTGGCGTTGGTACATGTGTAATCTTCGCACAGTTTTTGAAGCATCAGTCGATATGCGCACGGTGCGCCCGCTGTAACCCATCGCCCCCCGGCGCAACGCCCTCACGGCACCGGATAGAAGTGCAGCGCGCAGGCAGCGCTCAGGATCACCGGCGGCCACGCCCACGCCCCGGCCGCGAGATCGTCGAGCACGATTCCCCAGCCAAATGGCTGCGATTGCAGGTCGGCGACGTATCCGGGTTTCCAGACATCGAAAAGTCGAAAGAAGAAGAACCCCGTCGCGCAGACGATGACGGTTCGCATCAGCGCGTTGGAGTCCGCTCCAATGATCATCCACCACGGTGCCCCGAGCAGCGTGAGAGCGCATCCCGCAGTTTCATCTGCAACAACCGACGAGGGATCTTTCGCACCAAAACACTTCTCGGCCAGTGCGCCAAAGCGCACACACGCGACAATTCCATAGACGGTCAACAGTGCGAGAGTCGCGCCAACCACCCACCATGGTGCGCCGCTCCAGACAATGAGCACAACCAACCCAACGGGCGGGAGCGACCCCCATGAACCCGACGCGGGGCGCATGAGCCCGATTCCACCCGCGGTCACCGCCACCATCGCTCCCAGCGGCATTCCGTTTGCGAAACGACTTCCCGCGCTCACGTTTGTGATTTTCCAGAAGGCGCCTGCATCGCGCGAACCGCGCGAATCATTGCCGAGACGCCACTCAGAACTGTCACGATCACCATCGACCAGACCATGATCGCAGCGAAGGTGTTGAAGTCTGGCGAGGTGCGCCGCGACTCAATCGCCGCGTTGCCGAAACAGACCGGAACGGCGACGCACTGCACGAGCATCTTGAACTTTCCAGCCCAGTCTGCGCCAAATGCCTTGCCTGATGCCTCAATCATCGCTCGAACGCTAGTCACGAGAACCTCGCGCGCAATCACAATAACAACCATCCACGGCATGACGCCACTGTTCTGTGCGAATGGGGGGGCGACAAGAAAGACCAAGCCGCCAATCACCAAGACCTTGTCAACGACTGGATCGAGCACCCGCCCAAAGGGCGAAACCGTGTCCCATCGACGGGCGAGATATCCATCGAGAATGTCTGTAACCGCTGCGACGATAAAGATCCAGACTGCGAGCCACGCGCGACTCGGGTCTTCACCAGGTGTGCCGGCAACACCCGAAATCACCACAAAGAAAACTACTGCCAAGAGCAGGCGACCAACGGTAATGGCGTTGGGAAGTGACCGTTGAACTCCGTTCATCAGAAGGTGATCGTACGCAACTTGCAAAGGTCGTTGCAGGCAATTCAAATCGGCATTATCTTCCCCACTCGCCCGCACACGGATGTGTCGGGATTCGCGTCGATTCGAGAACCTGCAGCAAATGGTGCCGATACTTTTTTACGCCGCGTGTGCGGTCGCTTCAGCAGGACTTCTGCTGCTTCTCATGTCTAGTGGCGGCAACGCCGGCCACGACGGTCAGGGGCGTGCCATGCGCGCAGTTGCAACTGTGCTCGGATTGGCGGGAATCGCGTGGATTCTGGTAGTGATCGTGCAGGCGATACCGGTTACCAACGATTCGCTGGGTCAAGTCGGTCTCATGATTTTGTGCGCATTTATCTCGATCGGCAGCGCCGTTCGAGTGATCACCCACCATCGCCCTGTTTTCTGCGCGCTCTACTTTGTGTTGGTGGTCGTTAGTGGCGCGGCGATGTATGTGCTGCTTTCTGCCGAATTCGTGGCGTTTTCGCTCATTATCGTCTATGCGGGGGCGATTCTGATCACCTACTTGTTCGTGCTCATGCTTGCGCAGCAATCGCCCGCCGATACCAAGGGGGCCGATGCGGTTGATTACGACCGCGTCGCTCGTGAACCAGCGGGTGCTGTGATCGCAGGATTTGTGCTAGTCGCAGTACTCGGCGGATCGATCTTCGGTGGTAACCACACCACCGCCCGTGCAGCCGCCGATCAGGCGCTCGCCGTGCGCGGGGCATGGAACGACCTGGCGCGCATGCCCCGCTTTCTTACTGAGCAGGCGCGGCGGGTCGATGCTTCTGCCATCGCCGTGGTGCGACAACCCGACGGACAGATGCTCACGGTGCAACCAGACTTCTCGGCGGCGGTAACTGTCGCGCACGCCGATGGCAGCGCACCATCCACGATCATCCTGCCTCCAGCGCTTCTGCCCGACAATACGAGTCGGGTTGGGATGGCGCTCGTTACAAAGTTTCCGGTGAGCCTCGAACTGGCGGGTGTGATCCTGTTGATGGCGATGCTCGGCGCAGTTGTCCTTGCGCGACGACAATCCGAGGCCACTGCCCACGACACGCCGCGGGAGCACAATTCATGAGCGAGGCACTCTCAAGCGCATTCACGATCGCTGCGCCAACTCAGATTTCGATCGCACTGGCCATCAGTGCGATTCTCTTTTCACTCGGGCTCATCGGATTCCTCTGCCGCAGAAATCTCATCATCATGTTTCTCTGCACTGAACTGATGTTTCAAGGCGCCGCGCTCGCCATGATCGCTTTCGCGCGAATGCGCATGGATGTTTCGGGCCAAGTCTTTGTCATATTCATCTTGACTGTGGCCGCCGCAGAAGCGGCGCTCGCACTTGGACTTGTTGTGCTGCTCTACCGCCGGCGTGAGACGTTGAATAGCGAAGCCTGGGCAGATTTGGGCGAATCATGAATGGTGAACTTTCAATCCCACAAGTTGTGATCGCCCCGGAGCTCGCGTGGGTCGGCCTTGCGATCTTGCTGCCATTGCTCTCGGCGGTGGTCTGTGCCATTTGCGGTGCGCTCCGTGTAAAAAACAAGTTGCCGGCAATCGTCACCGCACTCGCACTGGCGATCTCGTTTGTGATCATCGTGCAGGCGTACTTCGCCTACTCGGGACCGGTGCAAGTTCCAATCTTTCAGTGGATGACATTCCAGTGGGGCGCGGGCGGTCCCTTTCACTCTTTCACGGCAAACTGCTCGCTCTACATCGATTCGCTGACTCTCTACTGGATGCTCTTCGTCACCGGACTCGGCACGCTGATCACGATCTACGCCAGCGAGTACATGGAAGGCGATCGGGGCAGTGGCTACTCGCGCTTCTTCTTTGGAATCAGCATCTTTCTCTTCGCCATGAGTGCCCTCGTGCTTGGTGACAACTTGGCGATGCTCTATCTGGGATGGGAAGGCGTCGGTCTGGCGAGCTACTTGTTGATTGGCTACAACTACGATCGCCCCAGCGCAGTTGCCGCTGCAAAAAAAGCATTCATCATGAACCGTGTAGGAGACCTCGGTCTCGCACTGGGCATCTTCATGCTTTGGGCAAACTACGGAACGATTCAGTACTCCGAACTTTTCGCCGCGATGAACAGTGGCGGGCAATCTGCGGTCGATTGGCACATTTCAGTCATCCCATTCCTGCTGATGCTCGGAGCCTTCGGAAAGAGCGCTCAGATTCCACTTTTCACCTGGCTTCCAGATGCGATGGAAGGCCCCACCCCAGTCTCCGCACTCATTCATGCCGCGACCATGGTGACGGCGGGCGTCTACCTCATTGCGCGGCTCTATCCATTCTTTGAACTCCATCCAGAAGCTCTGGCAACAGTCGCGTGGATCGGCTGCGCGACCGCACTTCTCGCCGCAACCATCGGCATGGCGCAGTACGACATCAAACGCGTCTTCGCCTATTCAACGATCTCGCAACTCGGATACATGTTTCTGGGATTGGGCGTTGGAACAACGTTTGGCGCTTGCTACCACACTCTCACCCATGCCTTTTTCAAGGCACTGTTGTTTCTCACCGCCGGTGCAATCATGCACGGATTTGCCGGACAACTCGATCTGCGAAAACTAAGCGGACTTCGCCATGTCGCCGGATGGCGCATCGTTTCATGGACAATGTTCGTCGGCTGCCTCTGGCTCTCCGCATTCCCCTACACCGCCGCCTTCTTCTCGAAAGATGCGATCCTCTTGCAAGCGCTGACGAGCGCGCGTGCCGACTTCCGATTCTTGGGATGGATGGGACTCTTCACCGCCGCGCTCACCGCGTACTACACCTTTCGCGTCTGGTTTCGGGTCTGTGCTGGTCCCGTGCACTTCGAAGCGGGCAGCGAAGGTCACCATGACCACGATGATGGGCATCATGCGCAAGACCGCCGTGATGCGCCCGGCACCCACGCCACATTTCATCCCCATGCGCCACGCTGGGCAATCAACGGGGTGTTACTGATTCTTGCAATAGGAGCGCTCGCGGTGGGACTCCCGGCATACAAGACCGTCTTCATGCATGAAGATAACTGGGCCCAACAGATGATCGCGCACTCCAGCGCCTACGAAGGCGCGGGCCTCGCAGATGCGCATGGTCACAGCGACGCGCCCACGCCAACCATGCTTGGCATGGATGCACACACAGGATTGACCGTTGTGGGGTCGACGGCCTCGGTCGGTGGCATCCTCGTGGCGTGGTTCTTTCACTTGCGTTCCCGAAAGTCTGCCGATCAACTCCGCGCGGCTCTGCTGCGACGTTGGTGGCTTGGTTGGATTCCAACTGCGATGGAACACAAGTGGTACGTCGATCAGATCTATCACGCGCTCTTTCGTTTGCCGATGTGGATCGGCGCTCAGATTCTCAACTTTGGCGATCGCCATTTTCTCGACGGCGTTCTGGTCGATGGCATCGCAAAGATTCCACTGGCGCTTGGCCGGGTCTTTCGTCCGCTCTACAGCGGGGCATTGCAGGGGTACGCAGTCACGATGGCCGGTGGCGTCGCACTAGTGCTTGCGTGGGCTAGCTGGGTCTGGCTGCGAGGGGTGCATTGATATGGAACTGATCTGGCTCAGCATCATCATTCCTGTGCTGACTGCGGGTGTGATCGCTATTAGTCCATCCAAACACGCGCGAAACACGGCATTTGCAGGCTCGCTTCTCTCGCTCGCAGCGCTTGCACTGTTTGCATGGAACTTCCCCGCCTGGAAGGCGGGCACGTACTTTCCGATGACTGCTGGAGCCCACTGGGTGCATGGCGCGGGCGTCTCACTATCAGTCGGCTTCGACACCGTGTCACTCTTGCTCGCATTGCTCACGGCATTCCTCATGCCGCTGTGCATCTTGGGCTCGTTCACCGCCATCACCGACCGCGTCAAAGAGTTCTATGGATGGTTTCTCGTTCTTGGTTCGTCCATCCTGCTGGCGTTCGCGGCGCGCGATGCGATCCTCTTTTACATCGGCTACGAGTTCACGCTCGTCCCAATGACGCTCATCGTGGCGATTTACGGCGGCACCGAACGCCGCGTAGCTGCGATCAAGATGTTTCTTTACACGTTTCTCGGATCGATGTTCATGCTCGCCGCGCTGCTGTATGTCGGCTGGGAACACCGCATCGCGTCAGGGGCGTGGAACTTCGACATCGACGCGCTCACCGCAACTGCTGTGCGACTTCCAAGCGCCACGCAGTACTGGCTCTTCGCTGCGCTCATGATCGGGTTCGCGGTAAAGGTTCCACTCTTCCCGCTGCACACCTGGTTACCACTCGCCCATGATCAAGCTCCGACGGCTGGGTCGGTCATTCTCGCATCGGCGCTTCTGAAACTCGGCACCTACGGCAATTACCGATTCGCACTGCCTATGGCCCCCGCCGGCGGCGCTGAACTCATGAATGTTGTCGCGGTGCTTTCGATCATCGCGATCATCTACGCATCGCTCATCTGCTGGGTGCAGACCGATGCGAAGAAACTGATCGCATACTCATCAATCGCCCATCTGGGACTTTGCATGCTGGGACTCTTCGCGCTCAATCCCATGGGCGCCGAGGGTGCGGTCTTCTACATGGTGAACCATGGACTATCGACCGGCGCACTCTTTCTCTGCATCGGAATGTTTTACGAGCGCTACCACACGAAAGACACCGACGTTCTGGGTGGACTCGCCAAGCGCATGCCGGTCTGGTCGTGCTTCATGGTGTTCTTCACCCTTGCCAGCATCGGACTTCCCGGACTCAACGGATTCGTCGGCGAGTTTCTCTGTCTGGGCGGAACGTTTATCGCTGAACACGATGCAAACTCTGGTTATCCCGGAGTGCTCGGTCCTTGGTACGCAATCGTTGCAGGGCTTGGACTCATCTTCGCCGCGATGTACCTGTTGATTCTGCTTGGCAAGATTGTCTGGGGTCCACTGCGCGAACCACACGGTGATGTATCGCATGGATCGCACGCTGCAGCGCCTGCCCTTCCAAGCGATCTTGGGCTGCGTGAGATAGCCGTCTTGATGCCGATTGCGATCGCCTGCCTCTGGCTCGGGGTTCAACCCAAGCCGATGCTGGACGCGATCAGTCCCTGTGCGCAGCGCATGCTCGTGAATTACCCAGCGCAAGTTGAACGTGTCATGGCCGAGTCGATACCTGTTGCACCCACTCCGGTCATCACATCCATGAAGACGACATTGAAGGTGCCATGATCCAATGATCGAATCACTCTCACCACGACTCGCGCTACTTGTTCCAGAGATGACTCTCTTTGTGGGAGCCGTCGTCGTTGCGGTTTTGGGTCTGTCGAAGCAGCGCTCGGTTCGCGAGGCGCTGCCATTCATCACGTGCGCGGCACTGATCGCTTCGATCGTCGCTGTTCCGTTTACTTGGACGGACGACAATGCCCAAGGCGCGCATCTGCTTCTGCCAATGCTCGGCCGATTCGTCAAGCCCCTGCTCGCAGCGATGGGCGTTTGGCTCGTGCTCCTCTCAGTTGGATCGGTCGACCGACGGATGGAAGAGTTGATCGCACGCGGGCGCCAGCCCTTCGATGCCCAGAAGGTTGCCCGCGGCGAGTACTACGCATTCTTTTTGCTGAGTCTGATGGGTGCGATGTTGTTGTGCAATGCGCACGATTTGATTTGGCTCTTCCTAGCCATCGAACTCGTCTCGCTGCCGACCTACATCATGGTTGCAGTAGGCGGAAACGGAAGTCGCCCACAAGAAGCAGCCGTCAAGTATTTCTTTCTCGGCGCGATGAGCACCGCTGTGTTTCTCTATGGCTTTGCACTGCTATACGGATCGACTGGTTCACTCGAATTGCTGGTCATTCGCGATTCGCTCGCCACACAGGCGGCGGGTAATGGCATCGACTCACTCGCAACCATCGGGATTGTGCTCATCCTGCTTGGACTCTGTTTCAAGATCACCGCCGTTCCGATGCACTTCTACGCCCCTGATGTCTACGAGGGCGCCCCAACCCACGTCACCGCATTCTTGTCGTTCGTGCCAAAGACTGCCGGTTTCACGGCACTTGTGCTCATTCTGACCTGCGTTGGATGGACCGGACACGCGCTGATCGCTCCCGATGGCGTCCGCGTTCAGTACCTCGGTCTTCCAACTCCGATCTCAGCAATCCTGTGGATGATTGCCGTGCTCACAATGACGCTGGGCAACCTAGGTGCGCTCTTGCAGACGTCGGTGAAGCGCATGCTGGCCTACAGTTCGATCGCGCATTCGGGATACCTCGTGCTTGGACTGATCGCGGGCGCTGGAGCGGGAATTGACGCGCTCTATCTCTATCTGGTTGCATACGGGGTCATGACGATTGCGACTTTTGCAGCGCTGGCGGCGATCGAACGACGCGGCGAAGAAATCAATTCATTCTCAGATCTGGCTGGACTGCGCGTGCGCCATCCTGCGATGGCTTGGGTGATCGCACTTTGCGCACTTTCGCTCGTCGGCATGCCGCCATTCATCGGGTTCTTCGGCAAGATTTATCTCTTTATTGCCGCGTTCGAAGCAAATCAACTCGGGTTGGTCATCGCCGCGGTGCTCAATAGTGCGGTGAGCGGTTTGTATTACTTGCGGTTGGCACTCGTGCCACTCGTCTCGCCGCCATCGGCGCGCTCTCAGGAAGTGACGCGCGTTCCAAGTCGCTGGCCACAGACTGCGGCGATCGTCTGCGGCGTCGCGACAATCGCGCTGTCGGCAGCAGTTGGAGTGCTCTTGCAGGCGGTACGAACTTCGACCGACAGCGCTTCCGCAAGCGCCTCGCACACTTCACACTCAAACCATCCGTGATCGGCATAATCTGCATGATGGTGCTATGATTGTTCGCCTCGCGGCCATAGCTCAACTGGATAGAGCACGAGCCTACGAAGCTCGGGGTTGCAGGTTCGAGTCCTGCTGGCCGCGCTTTTTTCAGGTCAATATTCTTCAACTCAAGAGGTGTTTTCGTGTCGACGAACCATGAGATTGCAAGCGCATTTTCAACGATCGCCGATCTTCTTGAAATCACTGGCGCCAACGCCTTCAAAGTGAATGCCTATCGCAAAGCAATGCGCAGTTGTGAAGATGAATCACGCGACCTCGGACGACTCGCCCGAGAAAATCCTGATGAATTGGCGACGATCGAAGGCATCGGCGCAAGCACCAAGGCAAAGATCATCGAGTTTGCCACGAGTGGATCGATGGGTGAACTCGAGGCACTTCGGTCGCAGGTACCGCCCGGTCTGCCGGTACTGCTGACGCTCGCGGGAGTCGGTCCAAAGACGGTCAAGTTGCTGTGGGATGAGGCAAAAGTGACCAGCATCGATGATTTGCGCAGCGCCATCGCAAATGGAACAGTCGCTTTGATTCCGCGGATGGGAGCAAAGACCGTCGCCAACCTGCGCGAGGCTGTCGCAGCGCATGATGTCGCCGGAAGCCGTCCAACGCGCTATCGCCTTGGTGAGGCGATCCCAATCGCCGAGGCATTCTTGGATCGACTGCGCGCGGCCGCAGGAACTGTGCGCGCGACCTTCGCAGGAAGTGCGAGGCGCGGACGCGACACCGTTGGTGATCTCGATTTACTTGTCTCGACGAAAGATCCAACGGCAGCGAAGGCGGCGTTTCTAGCCGCGCCGAGCGTCGCCAAGGTTCTTGTGCAGGGCGAGACCAAGTGTGCAGTGCAACTCACAAGCGGATTGCAAATCGATTTGCGCATCGTCGAAGATGGCGCATTCGGGGCCGCACTCGTCTATTTCACGGGAAGCAAAGACCACAATGTTTTTCTACGCGAACGCGCCATCGAGCGCGGCATGAGACTCAATGAGTATGGGCTCTTTCGCACCGATTTGCCAGCCGATGGGGACTCACCGCTACCCCTCGTCGCCGCAGAGAGCGAAGCGTCAATCTATGCCGCACTCGATCTTCCACTCTGGCCTGCTGAACTGCGCGAGAGTCACGGAACCGACTTCACCCAGCAACCCCCAGCGCTGGTCGCACTCGCCGACATCAAGTCTGAACTGCATGCGCACACCACCGCGAGCGATGGGTTGCTCACGATTAGCGAACTCGCTCGGCTGGCAAAGGCGCGTGGATTTCACACCATCGCAGTCACCGATCACAGCAAAGCAAGCGCCCAAGCAAACGGTCTCTCTGTCGAGCGATTGCTACAACACATCGCCGCTATTCGTGAAGCAGAAGCCGCAGTCGGCGGAATCCGAATCCTCGCTGGAAGCGAGGTCGACATCCTCGCCGATGGTCGCCTCGACTATGACGATTCGATTCTCGAACAACTCGACATCGTTGTTGCGAGCCCGCACACGGCGCTGCGGCAATCTTCAGAGGCAGCGACCGCGCGTCTGCTTGCGGCGATTCGCCATCCATTGGTGCATGTTCTGGGTCACCCAACGGGGCGCATCATTCACGGTCGCGAGGGCCTTGCCCCCGATATCGCAGCGCTTTGCGCGGCGGCGCAGGAGTGCGAGACGGCGCTCGAGATCAACTGCCACTGGATGCGCCTCGATTTGCGCGACACACACGTTCGCGCCGCGGTTTCTGCGGGATGCTTGATTGCAATCGACTGCGACATTCACTCTGCCCCCGACGCTGACAACTTGCGATATGGCATCGCCACCGCACGCCGCGGTGGACTTGTTGCATCGCATTGCGTCAACACTTGGGATGCGCAGAAACTGCAGGCGTGGCTCGGGCGCAAGCGTTCTAGTCGTTCGTGAGTGCCGCCTCTGCAAACCCATCCACTCCTGCGATAGGATCAAAGTTCGATGTTTGAAACACTCACTGTCAAGCTCTCTGGCGCCCTGCGCACACTTTCGGGCCGCGGTCGCATTTCGCAGGCAAATGTGCGAGAGGCGATGGCTGCGATTGAGATCGCACTTCTTGAAGCCGATGTCAACCACGAGATCGTGACGGAGTTCTGCGCTGAAGTTCTCGAGGAGTCGCTTGGCACAGCCGTGCTTGAGAGTCTGCGTCCCGATGAGCAGATGGTTGGCATCGTGCACAAGCGCCTGATTGCGCTGATGGGTGAGAGTGCGGCGCGACTGACGTTTGTTGAACCAGGTCCGACCGTTGTGATGATGTGTGGACTGCAAGGTGCGGGAAAGACGACCACCTGCGGAAAACTCGCCGCGTGGCTCGCGCGCCGCGGCAAGAGCGTGCTGATTGCGGCCTGCGACTTGCAGCGCCCCGCGGCTGTTGAACAACTCGGCGTGGTCACTGAGGCTGCCGCCGCTGCTTCTGCGGGCGCGCGCATCATGTTTCACGGCGAACCAGAGCAGTGCGGCGCACATGGCACAGCCATGGGCAACGCCGTTGGTGTTGCCCAACGCGCGCTTCGCCGAGCGCGCGCGGAGAAGTTCGATGTGCTCATCGTCGACACTGCGGGACGATTGCACATCGATGACGCGCTGATGCGCGAACTCGAGTCGGTCGACCGTGCAATCGAAGCGCATGAGATCTTGCTCGTCGTCGATTCGATGACGGGGCAAGATGCAGTGGCGAGCGCAAGTGTGTTTCACAAGCGCCTCGCCATTGATGGTGTGATCCTGACCAAACTCGATTCTGACACCCGTGGTGGTGCGGCGCTTTCGGTGCGCCGGGTGACTGGTGCGCCGGTGAAGTTTGTTGGAACCAGCGAGCGGGTTGATGGGCTCGACGAGTTCGATCCGCAGAGGATGGCGGGTCGCATCCTTGGCATGGGTGATGTTGTTTCGCTCGTTGAAAAGGTGCAGGGGCAACTCGACGAGAAAGAGCAAGAAGAGATCGCGACAAAGATGGCGAAGGGTCGCCTGACGATGGATGACTTCTTGGGTCAGTTGCGTTCGCTGCGGCGAATGGGTCCCTTGAAGCAACTTCTTGGGTTGCTGCCGGGAGTTGGATCGATGGTCAAAGACATCGACATCGACGAAAAACAGTTTGACCGAATCGAGGGAATGATCCGATCGATGACCAAGTGCGAGCGCGAGACGCCGACGCTCATCGATCGCAGTCGCGTGAAGCGGATTGCGGCGGGCAGCGGAACCGAAGCGACGGAAGTCGGTCGACTCACTAAACAGTTCGAGATGATGCAGAAGATGATGAAGCAGATGAGTGGTGGCGGACTTGCCGGGATGTCAGGAAAACTCAATGCGATGCGCGAGATGGCTGGAGGCGGTGGCATGCCAAGCATGCCAAGCAGCGCGATGTCTAAGCCCGACGCGGCCAAGAGTCGATTCAAGCAGCGCCCCCGCCGCTAATCTCTCCAACGCCGCCGCTAATCTCTCCAACGCCGCCGCTAATCTCTCCAACGCCGCCGCTAATCTCTATTGAGCGGAAGTGGATCGGCTGACTTTCCTGCCGCCCAATCTCGCAGCGACGGCATCACCGCCTCGCGAATCAAGATCTTGGCACAGGCGGCGACTGGTATTGCTAGGAGCATTCCGTAGAGCCCCGCCACACTTGCGCCTGCCAGCACGGCAACAAAGATCGACACCGGACCTAGGTTCGTTGCGCGTCCCGCAAAGATCGGGGTCAAGATGTATCCCTCAATCGACTGCACGATGATGAAGACGAGTGGTGGTCCGCCGACGATCCAGTACCACGCCATCCGATGCGCTTCTTCGTGAGAGAGTTGATTCGCGGCAAGAATTGCCACCGCTGGAACTATAACGACCGCACCGAGATAGGGAACAATCGAGAGAAGCCCCGCCAATAGTCCCAGCGTAAGCGCGTACGGAACGCCGTTGATCCACCAACCCACCGCGAACATTACTCCCATCCCAGCGGCAATCAGAATGCGGCCACGCACAAATCCAGCGACTGCCGCGTCCATCTCGGCGGCGAGTCTGAAAGTCGTCTTCTTGCGCGACTCGGGCACGAGACTGCCAAGAAAGCGAATTGCCCCCGGAAAACCATTGCTGAAAAACCAGAAGTAAAACGGAATCAACATCGCTGCAAAGATCAATCCAGAAAAATCGAGCAATCGCCAAAGCGCCGCTTGCGCAGTGGGATTCATGATGGTTTGAGTAATCGTGGCATCTGACACGAGTGAAGCCGCTGGCACGACCGCCGTCTCTGGCAAGCGCGGAGCCGTCGGCCCAATACCCGAGTGCGGCGCGGCAGGCGCATTCGCATCGGACGCTGGCGCTAGACTGCCTGCAGCGCTCGACGACGCGAGCGACTTAGTCCAGACTCGAACACGCGTGATTTCATCGCGGAAATCCTTTGGAAGCACATCCTGCGCTCGGTCGATCCAACTGTCAAACTGCCCCGCCCGCACGTTGTCGACGAACTCCGATGACTGCCGCACAACCATGGGCACAAAGAGCAGACCGGCGATGACTATGACAACCCCAAACGTCCCAAGGATGAGCCCAACTGCGAGGGGTCGGGCGAGTTTTAGCACGCGACAAATCCAGTGCACAAGCGGCTCAACGAGGTAGGCGAGCGTAAAGGCGAGCAGCAGCGGAACAGTCACGAAACGCAGCGCATACCCAACCCAAATCGCCACAACTATGAGGGCGACGATGAGCACATCGCGCACCGCTTGAATCTGCCAAATGTGAAGGTGTGCGACTGAGGATGGGTCGCGGGTAGAACCTTGCTCGGTGGGCGGCATCCCCGCAGGACCACCTCCATCAGAACCCATCGATTAGCCCCTGCTTTCTAAGATTTTTCTGCGCAGCACGTCCCTCGAAAAGACCTCGCCGAAGTCGTACACGCTGCGAAAGTCGTCGATCGAATCGCTGGGAGATTTGCGAAACACGCCAATATCGATAAGCGCAAAGACGATCCGTCCAAAGTCATCAGTGCGCTGCACATTCCAGTGGCGCAAAACGACTGGGGCGAGCATCCCGTACTGGTCGATGGCGAATTCGAGCAAGCCGAAACAGAGTTGCTGCCCGCTGAGGTGACGGTCATCTTGGGAGAGTTGGTTCGTCCCATCCTGGTGCCCGTGGTTGTGCTTCTTAAGCAGCGACTTGGAGGCATGCGAGAAACCAGTTTGCACAAAGTACAAGGCCTCGAGGGGGTATGGTCCCGCTGAGGCGCGCAGTTTTGCGAGATCTGTGTCGACAGGCTCCTTAAATGGCATCGCTCAAGTCTATCGACCAACTATGTCGCTCAAGATCACTGTCAATTGTCGCTTGATTTGCGGCGACGAGAGTGGACGGGCGCGAGACAATCGCTACACTTGCGCCAACACACGGAGGTCTCACTATGAACGCAAAGGAAGCGTCGTTTCGCACAACACTCGTCGGACTTGTTGCCCTGATCGGTGTTGGATGCGTCCCCCAAGAAAAGTACAATGATCTCGAACTGGCCTATCGCAGCCAACAACAACAGTTGCTGCGAAGTCAGGGTGATCTCGAGACGACCCGCGCCAACGAGTCGCGCCTACGCTCGCAGTTAGCCCAAGCGGCGGGCGATCTTGCGAGCCTCGAGGCACTGCGCAAGGGACAGAATGTCGACGTCGACAAACTGCTGGCGGATTACGAATCGTTGCTCAAGAAGATTGGCGATATGAATGGCGGACCGCTCCCCGCCGAAGTGAATGCCGCTCTTGCTGCACTCGCTGCCCAGTTTCCAGACATTCTGCAATTCGACGAGCGCCGTGGAATGTTGCGCTTCGCTGCGGACTTTACCTTTGACTCTGGATCGGTCGCTCTAAAGCCGAGTGCCGTCGCGGTGCTCTCAAAATTGGCAAGCGTTTTGAATTCGAGCGAGGCGGCATCGTTTGAGGTCGTCGTTGTTGGTCACACCGACAACGTGCCAATTCGCAAGTCTGCCGCGCAGCATCCGACGAACATGCACCTCTCAGCGCATCGTGCAATTGCAGTCCGCGATGGACTCGCCCATGATGGAGTTCAGGCAACGCGATTTCTGGTGGCTGGATATGGCGAGTTCCGCCCGATGGTTGCCAACGGACCAAACGGATCAGCCCAGAATCGGCGCGTCGATGTCTATCTGATGCCGTACTTCGTACCGATGGCGACTGACCTCTCGACTGCTGACACACTTCCTGCTGCACCAGCGACTCGGCCAGTGACCGCGCCTGCAGCGACGGTGATTGACGACGAACCGACGAAGTGATCGACCAGCTTGGCTGTTCGAGAGCATCCAGTCTCGGCCACTCCCGAACTCAAAACAACCCCGCGACGGGGTTGTTTTTTTTGGGTGGTGCAGGTGAATTCAACTGCATAGATGCGATTCTGCGCAAAAGAATTGGCTTTCAACCCCAACGGGGTTAGACTCGCTGTGCAATCTTCTGCGTGATCGCTCTCACTTTACTGCTCGACTATTACTGGAGAAAGACATGTATCAACGAACGAATCGCTGCTGTGTGAACCTCTTTTCGACAACCCTCACTCTGGCAGTCGCCTCTGGCGCCCTCGCGCAAGCCACGATCAACGAGATTCGCGTCGATCAACCTGGTCTTGATCTGAGCGAGTATGTCGAATTCAAGGGCACAGCCGGAGCTTCGCTTGCGGGTCTCACCCTGCTCGTCATCGGCGACAACGATGCGGCAGCTGCGCCTGAGCAGAATGGAACGATCGAAGCGGTCGTGGCACTCTCAGGAGTGATCCCCTCGAGCGGGTTCTTCGTGCTCGCTGAGGCGACATTTGCACTCGGATCGGCAGATCAAGTGGCAGTCTTGAACTTTGAGAATCCCGACGATCTCACATTCTTGCTGGTCAGCGGATTCACTGGCGCTGACGGCAACGATCTCGATACCAACAATGACGGCATCTTGGACAGTACGCCATGGACTGCCATTGTCGACTCGGTGGCATTTGTGCTGACCCACACTCCAAATGGCACGACCACAGATTTTGTCTACTCCGCAATCCACGCAGGACCAGACGGAACAAGCAGTCCAGCCCAAGCGTGGCGCTGTGCAAACAGCGCAAGTTGGACAGTGGGAGGCGCTGACACAACCGCTGGATCAGATAGCCCAGGCAGTGCGAATCCCACATGCGGCAGCACAGTCGCGATCAAGATTTCTGAAGTTCGCATCGATCAGTCTGGTACCGACAACGATGAGTACATCGAACTGCAGGGACCCGCTGGGACAAGCCTCACGGGCTACACCTACCTCGTCATTGGCGACAACAACGTAACTGGTTCGGTCGATCTTGCTGGTTCGATTGAAAGCGTCACCCCCCTCGATGGCGCTGTTATTCCTGCCGATGGCTACCTCTTGATAGCGAAGTCAACTATGACCGTCGCAATTCCAGACTTTATTGTCGTGGCTGCGGCAATGAACTTCGAGAACAGCGACAACGTCACGCACATTCTCGTCACCGGATTCACCGGAGTGCTCAACGGAGACGTCGACCTCGACAATAACTGCACCATTGACGGCGGCGCCACTTGGACGACCATCGTTGATTCGATCGCTCTCACCGGACTTGATACGACCTGTGTCTACTCGACCGAGGTAGCCGGCCCAGACGCGACCTTCACCACAGCGCACGCATTCCGCTGCTACCCAGATGGCATGCTGTCGATTGGAGCTTTCGATCTCTTCGCGGGCGGCGATACGCCTGGGTACCAGAACCGCGCTTGCGATCTTGGACCAGTTCCTGAGTGCGGTGAAGCGATCACCGGACTTTGCACCGCAACGCACACCACCCCATATTGCGCTGACTCGGTTTGCTGCACGCTCATCTGCCTCACGCAGCCGACTTGCTGCACAGTAAGTTGGGATACCGCCTGCGTAGTTGCTGCGACAGCATCCTGCAATCAATCTGGTTCTTCATCGTGCGAGCGCGATGTCATCTCATTCAGCGAGATTCGCATCGATCACTTGGGGACGGACACTGATGAGTGGATCGAATTCGTCGGCGCGCCTGGGACGAGTTTTGCGGGTCTCACCATGATCGTGATTGGTGACGGATCGACCGCCGC
>SIAR01000022.1 GCA_009691705.1 Phycisphaerales bacterium | reverse complement strand
TGGGAGCGCGAGCAGCAACGCTCGACTGGAATTGGCGAAGGACTTGCGATTCCGCACGGCAAGTGTGCCGGTGTGACGCGGCCTGCAATTGCGATCGGTCGTCCTGCGGTTCCGATGGAATTCGAGTCGATCGACAAGCGGCCCGTGCGTTTGATCGTGCTGCTCGCATCGCCCCCTGAAAAGATCACTGAGCACATTCAAGTGCTGCACCGCATTAGCAGGATCTTCTCGAACATCGCGACGCGGGAGCGAGCCTGCTTGGCCTCAACGCCAGCCGCGCTCTACGAAGAACTGCTTGCAGCTGATAGTGCGCTTGTCGAGCGGTGAGTTGCGGCGGCGCGTACCGCCGACTTTCACGACCACGTTTCAACTTCAGCCGCGATTGAGTCGCGCGTGAACCAGATCACCATGAAGACGGCGAAGGCGATCCCCCAGACAAACATGAGAATTCCCATGACGGTCTGCATCGTTTCCATGTAGCCCGCAACAGGATTCGCAGCCGTCGCCGCTGTGGTCATGAGCTTTGCCGACTCTTGCTGCATGACGTAGCCGATCGCCGAAGCTGCCAGCGCCATCACGACTTTCAGTGGAGCCCAAATCATGATGAGCTTGCGCGATTGTTTCAATCGCTTGCGCAACTTGATTCCAGCGACCAGCAGCAGCACGCCCACTGCGATTGACACCAGCGCGTGCGCGATCGTGACCCCCTGATATCTCGTCACGATTTCGAGTGCCTCTGCTGGCGATGGACCCGACCCCGGCGGCGGTGTTATGCCACCCATCATCCCAGCCATTGCGCCGCTCATGAGCGAGCCACCGATTCCGCACACTCCGCCGACTGCTCCGAGTGCGCCCAGAACGATTGTCACCATTGCAAGTTTCACAGGCCACGTCGATTCGGTTGAAGGTCCCACGGATGAGGTTGAAAACGTTGGAGGTGCGTCGCTCATCGGGCGAGAGGCTACAACGGTAGCCCGATGCGCGCGTGATACGAGCCGTCGGTGCATTCACTCGCGGTGCTCCCTGGCGCGCCGCGCGGCATCCACTCTTCATCGCGCACGACTCGGCCGCCCGATTGTTTCGCGAGCCAGCGCACCTGGTCTTGATTCTCAGCCTTGTCCAAACTGCAGGTGCTCCAGATGATCGTGCCACCCGGCGCACAGAGTCCGCGGTGATGATCGGCGATGCCACGCTGCAGCCTCGTCAGATCATCGAGATTGCGTTCATTGAATCGGTAGCGCGCCTCAAGCCGGCGCGCCAAGACGCCAGTGTTTGAGCAGGGCACATCGAGCAACAAGAGATCGAAGTGCTTTGGAAGTTGTCCGAGTTCGGCGAGTTCAACAACGCGCAGGTTTGCAAATGGCTTCGCGCGCAATCGCAGCGCACTCAACCGCTGCAAGTCGGGGTCTGTCGCCCAGACTTCAGCACTGGGATGAGCCATCGCGCACTGCACAGCTTTGGTGCCGCGTCCTGCACACGCATCGAGGATGCGCTTTGGCGAGAGATCGCGGGTCGAATCGACTGCCCTAGCGCTCGCCGCATCTTGCACGATGAGATCAGGAAATGCTTCGAGTGCGCCAGCGAGTTCGGCAGTCGAACTCGTCCAGACCATGAATCCTTCGTGACTATGCCGCACGCCATGCGCGGCGAGCGCGGGATCATCAGCGATCGCGCGTCCAGTGGCAGAGTGAATGATGAGTGGCATCTGAAGCAGTCCGTGCGCAGCGAGCTTGCGAGTTGCTTCCATGCCGCGATTGGTCGCCCAGCGCGCGATGAGTGCTTGCGGATTGCTGGTCTGCGCAGCGAGTCGTGCGATTGGATCTGCTGGAAGAATCGCATCGGTGAGTCGTTGCACCGAACCATCGGGCAGGGGGATCGCATCTCCATGCTGCCACCAAGGAAAGTTCTCATGGCGTTGGTGCAGCGCGCCGCGCAAGCCAATCACTCGGCGCAGAAGGGCGTTGACGAATCCTCCCGCACCGGCCTGCAATCGTCCGCGCGTCCAGGTCACGGCATCGTTGACGACGGCGTGGTCTGGCTCATTGGGCATGAAAAGAATCTGGGTGATGCTGACGAGCAGTGCGGCACGCACCTCGGGTTGCACCTCGAGCCACGGGCGTGTGCAGATGACGCGCGCCAGCGATTCGGCGGTCAACCAATGGCGGATGGTTGCGTATTCGATTGCGCTGCCGAGTCCGCCGCCGGCAAGCTTGGTGCTTTCGGTGAGGTCGGCAACACTCTCTTCGATCACTTCAGTCGCGACTGCACTCTGGGCGCGTTGGGCCGCCTCTTCTTTCAACAAGCGTGCGGTACGACCACCGCGCGCGTCAAAGCGCAGTTCTGGAAAGTGGGGAATCTGTGCGAGAATTCGAGTCAGTGCCGCCGCGCGGGCGGGTGTCGCAACGCGTGCGCTCACTTGGCGCAACTCACGGTCGAATTCACTTGCTCTTCACTCGCAGTGCCGACTTGCGAAGTGCCGGCGCCATGTCTGCGCGCTCCCACATGAACGATCCCTTGCCGCCTTCATTTGGTTCACGGCCGAAGTGGCCGTGGTAGGCGGTGTGCGAATAGATCGGGGCAAGAAGTCCGAGTTTCTCAACGATGCCGTGTGGGGTGAGATCGAATTGTGTCTCAACGAGCTGCGACAACTTCTGGTCTGGAATCTTTCCAGTGCCCTGGGTGTCAATGAGCACCGATGTGGGCTGCGCAACGCCAATGGCATACGCCAGTTGCACTTCACACACTTCAGCGAGGTCGGCAGCGACAATGTTCTTGGCGATGTACCGCGCCATGTATGCGGCGGATCGGTCGACCTTGGATGGATCCTTTCCGCTGAATGCTCCGCCACCATGGCGACCGCGACCGCCGTAGGTGTCGACAATGATCTTGCGACCAGTCAAACCACAATCGCCGTGCGGTCCACCGATTTCGAATCGTCCTGTTGGATTGACCCAGACCTTGATTCCATCGTGCCACCAATCGCCCAGCACTGGACGAATGATGTGCTTGAGCACTTCTTCACCGAGTTTTGCCTGGCAATCATTCCACATTGGATGGTGCTGCGTCGAGAGCACAACGTTGACGATCTTGCGAGGATTGCGACCGTCGTATTCAACGGCGACTTGGCTCTTGGCATCGGGGCGCAGTCCCTTGATGATTTCTTTCTGACGCACTTCGGCTTGTCGCGCAACGAGCCGGTGCGACAACATGATTGGCAGCGGCATCAACTGACGAGTTTCGCGGCAGGCGAAACCGAACATCATCCCCTGATCGCCCGCCCCTTGAGCTTTATTCTGCTTGAGCGATTTCTTTGTGTTCACGCCGCGCGCAATGTCGGGCGATTGGCGGCCCAATGTCACCAGCACTCCGCACGAGCGTCCATCAAAGCCCTTGTCTGCAGAGTCGTATCCGATGCGCAACACAGTGTCGCGCACCACCTGCGCGATGTCCACATAACCGCTGCACGTGACCTCCCCCGCGACCACGGCGAGTCCGGTGGTCACGAGCGTCTCGCAGGCGACGCGCGCGGCGGGGTCAACCGCAAGCATTGCGTCCAAAATGGCATCTGAAATCTGGTCAGCCATCTTGTCGGGATGGCCCATCGAGACTGATTCAGAGGTAAATGTGTAGAGGTTTGTTGGCATTTGGGGCTCCTTGAAGGAATAGTGTCAAGCAGAGGACTGTACACGCTCAGGTCGCCCCCAAACAAGGCCGCCAAGGCTTTCGACGATGCCACGCGAGATACGCAATTTTCGTCCACGCGCTCGACCACTTTGTTGGATCGCGCTGTGCTCTGCCGCGCTGAGCGCGAGCGCGCATGGGCAAGCGATTCCTGCCATCGAAGTCGAGCAACCCTTCGCGAGCGATCATGTGCTCGTTCGCGTGCGGGCCGGCTGCCGCGCCGCAGTGAGCGTGACGGGGAGCCCCACATTTGTCGCTCCAGGAGGCTCTCCACAAGAGGGTCTCGCGCGGATTCTCTCGACGCTTGGTGCCACCGCAATCACCAAAATTCCAACTGACCCACCGCGCAATGTCGAAGTCGCGCGCGCCATTGGACTCGACCGCTGGTACAGCATCGCCATCACACCCGGTTCGAGTGCGCTCGCCGCCGCCGATCTCTTGCGGGCAAGCTGGGATGGATTCGAGGTAGCAGAAGTCGACGGCACTGGCGGGCTCGCCGACATTCCAAACGACCCAAGTTTTGCATCGCAGTATCCGCTACTCAACACTGGTCAGTCTGGGGGCACCATTGGGGCAGACATTCGCGCGACCGCAGCATGGTCGATCGTCTCGAGCAATCCAACCCTCATCATCGCAACACTTGATAGCGGCTGTTCGCCCCATCCAGAACTTGCAGGACGCATTCTCCTAGGCAAGAACATTCCACTCAACACCACCGACACGACCGATGTCTGCAGTGGACATGGAACGCACGTTGCCGGAATTCTTGCCGCGCAAGGCAACAACGCCGCAGGGATCGCGGGACTCTGTTGGGACGCACTGATCTTGCCGGTCGTCGTTGTGAACCCGTGCAGCGGATTCGAGTCGTACGTCGCCGATGGATTGACATGGGCCGTCGACGCGAATGCTGACGTCATCAACATGAGCCTGCAATACAGCCTTGGATCGACCTATCTCTACAGCGCGGTGCAGTATGCCGCTGCGCAAGGTGTGCCAATGATCGCCGCAACGGGAAACTCAAACGCAGCAGTCGCATGGCCAGCGAAGTGGCAAGAGACGATCGCCGTGGCGGCATCCAATCGCTTCGACGTCCGGTGGACGAATTCAAACTTTGGTCCGGAAGTCGACGTGACTGCTCCGGGAGAGTCGGTCTATTCACTAGGACTCCTCAGCGGATATGGAACGCGCACCGGCACAAGCATGGCGACTCCGCACGTCGCAGGAACCGTCGCGCTCATGCTGGCGATGTATCCCACGATGAGCGCGACTTCGATTCGCACAACGCTCATGGCAACCGCGCGCGATATCGGCACAGTCGGCTTCGATAACTACACAGGCTCTGGGGTCATCAACGTTGCCGCGGCTGTCGCCCAAGCGCGCGATACGAATCCTGGCCTGGCAGACATGAACGGCGATGGACGGGTCGACGGAGCCGATCTGACCGCGTTTCTTTCGCAGTGGGGAGCGTGCACTGGATGCGCGTGCGCCGCAGACTTCGACCATGACTGCGTCGTGGGCGGGAGCGATCTCGCGCTTGTGCTCTCGACCTGGTCGCCGCAATAAGATGCCAATGAGGTCACACCCTGATGCCTATCCCCGTTGAACTTTCAAGAATCTACATCCGTGAAATGACTGACTGCCAGATCATCGAATTGTCAGAGATCGGTGGAACGCGGTCGTTTCCCATAGTGATTGGGATGACCGAAGCTTGCGCAATCGAACGGCGGCGAAAGGGATGCGGTGTCGAGCGACCGCAGACACACGACTTGCTTTCGAACGCGATCGAAGCGCTCGGCGCAACGGTCGACCGCATCGAAATCGCAGAGCTCAAGCAGACAACATTCTTTGCACGCATCTTTCTTCGGCGCGGCGACAAGGTGATCGAACTCGATGCCAGACCATCCGATGCGGTCGCGCTCGCCGTGGCGACCAACGCACCGATGTTCGCATCCGAGCGGGTGCTCGCAGAAGCGTCGCTCTCGATTGCCCACACCGACGTTCCTTCGTTCGATGAGAGCGACGAAGACGATGATGCCGATCTAGACGATGCGGATGACAAGCCGTCCGATGATGGCGATGATCTCTTCACTGAGAACCCTGGATCAGACGACGCGTGAGTTGACCGCGCCAAAGAGTTCGTCAATCACAACAGTTGCAAACGCACCCGCGGGCAGATCGAATGCAACGCGAATGTATCCGCCGAACTCATCGGTTCCAGATTCGAGGGCCGCATTTGTCAGCGCAATGCGCAGCGGTCGCCGTTCGCCCGAGGGTGGCTGACTCGATGCGCGCAGCAGTTCTGGGGTGATGCCAAACGCGCGCGCCGCGGCGCTCTCTTCATGGGCGGTTGCGTCTGCCGCAACGAGCGTGCGCTCACCAACCAGAGGACCCGTGGGCGAAATCTCAAATGCCGCGACGCGTGCCGCCAGCGACTCGGCAGACTCACTCGCGTCGACCATGAAGCACGCTCCGCCCTCGTGGCGGTAAGCGATGTCTCCAATGTTCACGGTGTTGAGTGTTTGCGATTCGATGCGACGGTCGAGCACACGATTGAAGATCGCCGCTTGCAGTGCGCTCACCCAGAATCGCAGTGTGGTGCCACCGAGCGATTTGACACTGCGTGACGCGGTCCAGCCCCGCGACTGCGCTAGCGCCATTTTGCGTTCGTCCCAGTCGCCGGCCCCCCACAGTGCGAGACTCTCACTGAATGCGCTTTGATCGCAGAGCAGTCGCGCGGCGCGTTGATGTTCAGGAAAGGGCAGATTCGAACTGCCGGTGAGCTCTTTGAGCAGGGCGGTCCAATTCTCTTCGACTACGAGTCTGCCGAGTCGATGGTTGTTGAGTCGCTGGCCGAAGCGTTGCGGTCCAAAGCCATTTGGCACTCCGCAGCGCATCAGTTCGCGCAGACGTTTGTAAACCGCGGGAGCCTTCAGGGGGTCAACATCGCGCACGCGAATGACAAAGCGATTGCCGGCGAGATGTCCAGTGCGTAGTTTGTTGCCGTGGCGTTTGCTCCAGAGAATCGCGAGTCGATCGTGCCGCAGTTCGAGCGCAGCCGCCCGGTTCGGAAGGGTTACAGAAATCGTTTGTCGGGTGACGGCGCGCCGATCTTTCTTTCCAGCCGTGCCGATCGTGGCTGGATCAACTTTGTAGTGCTCAGCGATGATGTGCACGAGCTCGTCGTGGGTCATGTCTTGCTTCTGCACGCCGAGAAAGAGATGCTCGCCTTCGCCTGAGAGTTCGTAGAGCGGCAATTCATCGACGAGAAAGTCACTCGGTCGCGCCTTGATGGTGCCACCAAGTTGGGCGCCGCAGCAGAGCGTCTGGGTGAGAAGCGGTGAGGGCATATCGCCCACAGCGATGCGAGGGTGAGCAGGTTCGCAAGGAGTGTCGGTGGCAGCCAAGACTCCCAACGCGCGCAACGCTTGCTCGATCTGTGCAGCAGGATCGCCGGTGTGATCGATGTGAATCGCGTGCCAGCCCCGTGCCGCTGCGGCCCGCACGTTTTCGATCAAGTCGTCGGCGAAGAAAATCTCGTGGGGTGCATAGCCCGTCGCTTGTTCGAAAGCCGCGTAGATAGCAGGATCGGGTTTGTTGAGGGCGAGCAAGTGCGAGGCGTGATGCAGGTCAATCGCCCGAAATGCTGGCGAGGTCTCGCGCATCTGCTGCCAGTGTGCATCGTTGGTGTTCGAGAGACACGCCACAGGAATGTTGAGCGCGCGAAGGCGGGCGAACAACTCGACGATGCCGGGGTAGTCGCCCAGAATCCATCCCCTGTGAATGCGGTCGATCTCGTGCGGCGTGTAGTCGCCTTGCGAGAGCGCGGCGATTTCTGCGACGAAGTCTTGGTAGGTCGTGAGCCCGCGTTGGTAACGATCGACTGCCGCGTGACGAAGTGGTTGAGTCTCGTCAACGCTGCTGCCCCAGCCGCCGCGCGGGGCAACGTTCACTGCCGCACAACCTTCTTGCCACGTTCGACAGATGCGCACGACCACTCCGCCCAGATCGACGCACACAACCCGGGGTGTGGCGCGGGTCACGCGCCCGCCGATGGACGGGTCGCAGCGCCGCGCTTTGCTTGGCGACGCGCACGAAAGAAGTCAGTCAATAGTTGCGCGCAAGGCTGCCGCATCACTCCGCCGATGACGCTCATGCGGTGGTTGAGTCGCACGTCGCGGCAAAGATCGTAAAGAGTGTCAACCGCACCAGCCTTGGGATCGCGCGCTCCGTATACAAGGCGGGCGATGCGCGCATTGACGAGCGCTCCCGCGCACATCGGACAGGGTTCGAGCGTGACAGCGATCGAACAGTTGTTGAGGCGCCATCCACCATGTGTGATTGCGGCGCGACGCAGTGCGACCACTTCAGCATGACCCGTTGGATCGGCACTCGCTTCGCGATCATTGGACGCCTCGCCGAGAATTACTCCAGCGCGGTAGATCACTGCGCCCACCGGAACCTCGCCGCGCGCCCCTGCCGCATGGGCGAGTTCAATCGCGCGCGCCATCATCCGCTGATCTTCTTGGGTCGTGCCACGTGGCAGCGCCAAGATGCGAGCTCGCACGCGTCGTCTCCAGCCACTCTGCTGCGCAAGTTGACCGAGGCGCATCATCACTCGTCTCCAACATTTCCTTCGCGCGATCCACCGGTTCGAAATCGGTCGCCAAACTCTGTGAGCACGCTTCCTGCCGCTACCCGGGAGGGCGGCGCCATCACGATGAGCCAAATCGAAAACTCAAAGAGCAGGTACAGCGGAATGGCGACCACGAACAGTGACAGCGCATCGCCTGGGGCAACTGCAGCGGCGACCAGCACTACCCCAAAGAGCGCGTACCGCCGATTCTTGCGCAGCATGGATGCATTCACAATACCAACCCAACTCAAGAGCAAGAGCGCGATGGGCAACTGAAATGCCAGCGCAAAGCACATCGCGAATAGCAGAACGAAGTCGAGATACTCGCTGAGCCGAAATGCCGACACGATTGTTCCAGGGTGATCAAGTGCAACGCTCGCAATCTCAAGATGGGCCGGATCTCCCACAACTGGAATCGCAATGCGCAACTCGCGGGTTGTTGCATTGATCCACGACTCGCCCGCATGCACCGACGTTGGATCGCTCTCGACCACCCTGAGCGCCGAAGTCGCGCGCGGTGCGGCCGCAGTGGTCGGCGCATCAAGCAAAGTGGATGGCGCCACGCTGAATGAGACAAGGACTGTCAACATCAGCGGCAGCATTACGTAGTAAAGAAGCGTAAGACCAACGATCGCGAGCAAGCCACTGCCTGGAAGCAGCAGTCGCACAAAGCGTTGTTCGTGTTGATAGAGCCCCGGCGAAATGAACTTCCAAACTTGCCAAATCACCCACGGCGCTGAGATGACAAGCGCGCCGATCAGCGAGATTTTCAGGTCGGTGGTCATCGTCTCGATCGGACTCAGCACCGTCAATTGCGCCGGAAGATTGTTGGCGCGCATCGCCTCGAGCAGTGGCGCACAGAGAAACATGCGAATGTGCGAGGCGAAAACGAAGAGCAGCAGCATCAATGGCACCGGAACTATGACTGCAAGAAAAACGCGCTTGCGGAGTTCATCGAGGTGATCTCCAAAGCTCATCAGCATTGCGGGTCGAACAGGGCGCGCAGTCATGGGTTGGTCATGGTAGGGGCGCGCAGTGCTTCGCCAAAGAAGCGCACCGCATTCATGTCGAGCTGCTCGTTGAGCGCAGCAAGATTGGCACGCCGGGCGAGCGCCAGTGCCGCCGCGATGTACACGATGTGCTTGGGTTCGTTGGGTCTGGATCCGCGCACGGGTTGCGGCGAGAGAAATGGAGAGTCTGTTTCGATCATGAGCCGATCGACCGGAACGAGTTGGGCTGCCGCGCGCAATTCGCGGGCACCCGGAAATGTCAGCACGCCCGTAAACGAGATGGACGCGCCAAGATCGAGCGCCATACGCAAGTCCGTAGTGTCGCCCGTGAAGCAGTGAAAGACGAATCGATTTCCAGGGATGCCCGAGGCTGCCAAGATTGGTACGAGTTGCGCGAACGCCTTGCGGCAGTGCACGACGATTGGTTTGACGAGTCCCTCGCGCGCCCAGGCGCATATGTGGGCGAGCTGCGCGTCGAGTACTTCGCGCTGCAGCGCAGGCAGCGGAGTCTCGTGATGGTTGTCGAGTCCGAGTTCCCCCCAGGCAACACACTTGGGATGCTCTCCCGCGCGGCGCATTTCAGCCCAATCACAGGGCTTGTCTGCATAGAGCGGGTGAACGCCAGCACTCGCGAAGAGCCGCGCATGAAGCCCTGCCAATTCGGTGGTGCGCAGAGCGTCGGCGGTGGTCGTTGAAATTGAAATGCAACTATGCACTCCGACGTGCGCCGCAGCTGCCAGCACTTCGGTGACGCGTCCTGAAAAGTCTGGAAAGGTGAGATGGCAGTGTGTATCGATCATGTGTTCAAGCAGAGTCTGGCACGCGTCGCAAGGCAATGCGCATGAGGATGGGTCCGATGACTTCGTTGAGTGTGATGCACGCGATCATGATCGCGACCAAGTTGCGTGCCCAAGCTTGACCGGGGAATGCGATGAGCACTTGCGCAGCGAGTGCGAGTGAGATGCCAGCCTGCGGCACGAATCCAGCCCACGCCCAGCGCTGCATCGCGGCGGGCAGTCCCGCGGCACGTGCTGCCACGGTTGCACCAATCCAGACAGCCACCAGGCGGCTGCTCGATAGTGCGAGCACCACTCCCCAGTTTGCAAAGAGCGCAGCGCATTCGATGTGCGCCCCGGCCGCGGCGAAGAAGACGCAGCAGACAGGAAGAAACAAGCGGCGCGCCGTTGCGAAGAACGAAGCGCTGCCAACCGGCGCAATCGCGCGCGCCGTGTAGCCGAGCGTGAGCGCCGTGATGAGTGGTGCGGTGTCAGTGATCTCACAGAGAATCACGATGAGCACAGCGACCACTAGCACGACCGCGATCATCCGCTCTTCGATCTGCCGCAGGGCAAGACGCAGCGGAATTGCGAGCAGGCATCCAATGCCGACGCTTCCTGCCACGTGCAAGACGATCCAATGCCAGGCGTGTCCACCGGCGTTGGTTGTCGTTGCAACGGTGAAGAGCACCACAGAAAACGCGACGACCAGCACGAGATCTTTCGTGACTGTCGTGGCGAGCAGTAGGCGCGCAAATGCAGTGGGATGGCGCATCTCGCGCAAGAGAGCCACTGAGACTGCGCTGCTACACGTCGCTGCGAGCGTCGCGAAGATCACTGCATGGGCAGGGGATCGAAAGAACCAATACGCAACGCATCCAACGGTGGCAACGATCACTGTCACTTGCCCAAGCGCGAGCATCACAATCGCCCGCAATCGTGCCCGCACGAACGAACTGTCGATCTCCGATCCGGCGACGAGTCCGATCATCACGACGGCGAGCACCTCGGCCCCGTGCAGTGATGTGAGTTGCGCTGGAGTGATCAGCGCGAGTTCTGGGCGCCGCAACCACTCCCACAATCCGGGACCGATCAACATTCCAAAGAGAAGCTGTCCGGTGATCGGCGGCAAAGCGATCTTTCGCACGAGTCGTCCCGCGAGCCACGATCCCAAGATGACGAGACCGAGCAGCAACGTCGTTTCGCCAGCTGCGGGAAGATCAGATGTTGGAATGCCAACCACCGTCGCATGCAATTCGCGCGCGAGCACGATCAATCCCACCAGGCAGGCGAGCGCGACTGCCAGAAATAGTGCGCCAAATCTGGGACGCCTTCGCGCCTTCGCTTCTTGACGGGCCTGCGCAATCATGCGGACCCGCTCCCGCGCAGGTGGGCTGGTTCTGCGATGCGCGGCACAAGAGTGAACGCCACGCTCAGCAGCGAGACGAGCACCGCGAGCGCGAGCAGTTGATTGGCAAGTCCCGAAGTGTCTTGGATCGCAAACGCAAGCAGCACGATGATCGTGAGTGGCGCTTGACGCACGGGGGCGCGCGCGGCGGGTGAATCGAGCGCAACGGTCTGGCAGTCACGCGCCAGTGCGAGCGTCATGATGAGCGGCTTCAACACGCGCCGGGCGAGTGCAAGCATGATCACGATCGCGCCGACGGCGAGTGCGCCGATGAGCGTGAACGACGCGGTGGGCAGGGCGAGTGTGATACCGGCAAAGAAGAAGCAGCCGCTCGCCACGATTGGTTCTGCCGACGATATGAAGTGCTCGAGTGCGCGCAAACGGCGCCGGCTTAGTCCGATCGATGCGCCGAAGATGAGTCCGGCGAGAAGCCCAGAGCCGCCGAACAACACAGTGATGCCAGAGAGAATGCAAAGCGTGCCGATGACGATCAAGGTCGTGCGGGCGTCATCTTCGCGTGTGTCGCGCAAGATCTCGCGCGCGCCGAGTGCGACAACGGCAACTGCGCCAATCTCCATCATGAGGGCGAGCAGGCCGCCATACGGGGCGAATATCACATTGCCATTCGAATCTTGAAATGCGCATTGCAGTGCGAGCGACGAGATCACCACCGTGCAAATCGCGAGTACTCCTGCGCCTGCCTGCACGAGCACTCCCATCCGCGTCGCCGCAGCATCTGTATGCGCGCCAAGCGAACGTGACTCGGGGTTCCATCCAATGGCGACTGCCGCAAAGGTTCCAGTGAGCAAGATGTGCGCAGCTGCGGGAGAGTCTGGTTGCCAGATGCGGGCGACGAGACCGCCAGCGACGACGCTCAACATCAAGCTCACGCATAAATCCAAACTCACCCAGCGCCAGAGCGCCGGTGGAATCGCGCGAAAGAGTCGCACCCGACACTGCATTCCAATCACGATGCCGGCCCAGGTCAGCAGAATCAAGAGGATCGGTTGCACCTGCAACAGTCGCTCGCCGTCGAATACGCCAAACACTCCAGGACCGACCAAAACTCCAAACGCCAAGATTGCCCACCCGCCTCCCAGTACCCGCATCGCCGGAAACATTCTTCGCGCGCGTTGCACCCATCGGCTGCCCGCGACGAGGATGATTGATCCGAGCGCGAGCCAGATAAGAGAACTGGTCACGAGTCCGATCCGAGAAAGTTCTCGACCGTGATCACAACCGCAATGGGTCGGTCATCCTTTGGAATCTCTCGCAGGTAGGTCATCAATGTCGTCGCGCGGTCGCCACGGCAGAGCGCAAGTATCGCGCGAGTTCCCGACGCCTGAGGCAAGAGCGCGGCGAGTCCGGCAAAGATGGGTAAATCTTGCTGCATAATCGCCGCGAGGTTTCGCGCCTCGACGACCGTCGCATCCGAGATTCCGGCATCGAGCACGGCGTTTATGACCGCGTCAAACGAATGCCCGTGCGGCACCAACAGAAAGACCATCTTCATGGACTGGATCGTCTCACCCATGGTTATTGCACTCGGCAGTGAAAAGATCCAATAGCTCGGTATCGCTCGCGCAATCCATAAACCGTTGCCTTGTATCAGGTTGCATACACACACGCGCCGCCCGAGCGAGCATTCGCACGTGCCTCCAAGGTTCGGCAGGCGATCCAAAGAGCGCCAGTACGATGCGCACTTGATGCGATCCCCAGGTGACTGGTTCGGCGAGCGTCAGCACGATAGCCATCGCCTTCTCGGCCGCAATCGCCTCTTGAATGACATGCGGAAAGGCGACGCCTTCTGGAGTCGAAGTGAACGCAATCGCTTCACGAGCGGCAAGTGATGCGGCAAGACTCTCCATCGAGCACCCATCAAGACCGCACGAATTGGCGCGCCTCGCAATTTCGCTGAAAACAGCCGAAATATCGCTGCATCGAAAGTGCGCAACTGCAGCAACGATCGCGATTGGAATGGGAGTTGTCACCGCGGTCACTCTAGAGCAACGCGCATTTGTTTGAATCCTTGACGCGCCGCTCCGTTGCCCCCTAATCTCCTTGGTTCCCGTTGAGTTTGTGAAAAAAAGCACGAAGTCGTTTGTCGCCCCTGATCGCACCACCACTATGAGCCGATTCCTCTTTCCTCGTTGGACCAACGCGCTCCTGCCATTCTTGCTCATTTCAGCGGCGATTGCGCCGTTGTATGCGGCGTTTGTCGTTGCGTACGGGTTCAGTCCCAAGACGATCGATGTGGGCTATCAGCCCCTGCAACCCGTTCCATATAGCCACGCGACGCACGTGGGAAAGCTCGGCCTCGATTGTCGATACTGCCACAGCACCGTTGATCGCGCCGCATTTGCGGCGATTCCTCCGACCCAGACGTGCATGAACTGTCACACCCAGATTCACCGCGAGAGCCCAAAGCTCGAAAAGATTCGCAGTTCGTACGAGAGTGGTCTTCCAGTGGAGTGGATCAAGGTTCACAAACTTCCCGACTACTCCTATTTCAATCACAGCGCCCACGTAAACCGTGGCGTCGGTTGTGTCGAGTGTCATGGGCGCGTCGATCAGATGGAGGTCGTCTATCGATACTCGCCCCTGGCAATGGGATGGTGCCTCGAGTGCCACCGCGATCCGATCGATCGACTGCGCCCTGTGTCGCAAATGACAAACATGGCGTGGGATCAGAAAATAGAAATGACACCAGAAGCGCGCGAGTCACTCGTCAAGCTTTATCACATCAACCCAAGCGAGAACTGTTCGACATGTCATCGGTAAACAAACCCTACTGGCGCAGCGTTGAGGATCTCACCGGCACCACCGAGTTTCGTGAGTGGATGCACCGGGAGTTTCCTGATGGAGCCTCCGAGCAAGTCACCGAGAACGAGCGCCGCAACTTCTTGAAGGTGATGGGTGCATCATTCGCGCTCGCGGGGCTCGGCCTCACGGGATGCCGCCGCTGGCCAGAGACAAAGATTGTTCCTGCGGCGAGCCAGGCCGCCAATCGTGTGCCGGGCGATCCTGTTTTCTATAGCACCGCTTGGGAGTTCGCAGGATTCGCGCAACCACTGCTCGCCAAGAGCTTCGACGGTCGCCCGATCAAACTCGAGACAAACTCTGCACATCCATGGGGTGGCAGTGGCGTGTCGTCGGTCGCGCAGGCGCAGATTCTCGCGCTCTACGATCCACAGCGCAGCCGCACTGTGCTCTCGCGGGGTCATGCATCAACTGATCCAGCATTCGTCTCCTACTTGAACAACAAGTCTGCCGCTCTGCGCGGTCAAGCCGGCAAGGGTCTGGCGATCCTCACACAGAATCACAGTGGACCCTCCTACGCCGACCTGATCGCGCGCGTGAAATCTGCCTTCCCGCAAAGCCAAATCGTCACGTGGGAGCCACTCTCGCGCGACAACGCAGTCAACGGAAGCGTGGTCGCCTTCTCAAGCGCCTGCCGTGCCTTGCCAGCATTCGACAAGGCACAAGTCATCGTCTCACTCGGCGATGACTTCTTGTATGGATCGCCCGACGCACCGCGCTGGGCACGCCAATGGGCAGCAGGTCGCGCGGTCGAAGCAGTCGATCCAAAGACGCAAGACATCGCCCGTCTCTACGTGATTGAGAATGGACTCACAACCACTGGCATGAACGCCGATGAACGACTCGCGATTCGTTTGTGCGATCTCACGCTCGCCGCAGCGATCATTGCCCAAGGAGTTGCAGCGGGTCAGGGAAATCCCCAACTGCAAGCGACGATCGATACGGTCGCCAAATCTCCTGCTGCGCAAGCACTGATGGCTGGGCGCGGCAAAGAAGTCTTTGCCGCACTCATCGCCGATCTCAACTCGGCCAAGAGTCATCACGTGCAGTCGCTTGTCACGGCGGGCGCAACGGCGTCACCTGCGACGCACGCCCTTGTGGCCGCGATCAACGATGCGTTGGGCAACGCAGTCGGCACAGCAGCCACCATCAACTACATCGCAGAGTCCGCGACACCATCGGCGGCACCATTCGCCGCGCTCGTTGCGGCGATGCGGGCTGGCAACGTCAACACGCTCATCGTGCTCGATGGGAATCCCGTCTACGACGCTCCGGTCGATCTCGACTTTGGCGGGGCGCTTGCCAAGGTCGCAGATGTCATCCACATCGGTATGTATGCCAACGAAACAGCGATGCATCCGTCATGTTCGTGGCATATTCCTCAAGCGAGTTTTCTTGAGTCATGGGGGGATGCGCGTTCGTTCGACGGAACACTCGCAATTCAGCAGCCGCTCATTCTTCCAATGGTCGCCGCCGATCAAGGAGGACGCAGCCACATCGAACTTCTCGCCGCCCTCGTGGGCAGTGATCCAATCGACGGATACTCGATCGTGCGCCGCACGCATGTCGCGGCAAGCGGACTCACCGGCCCGCTCTTTGAAAGCGCATGGCGGGGATGGCTCGATCAGGGATACGTGCCAGCAACGACAGCGGCCATTCTTGCTCCCCAAATCGATCGCACTGCTATCGCCAGCGCATTGCAGTCTGAACACGCCGCACTTGCGCCATCGAACAGCAACGAACTCGTCTTCCTATGCGATGTCAAAGTGTGGGATGGTCGCTTCTCCGAACTTTCATGGATGCAGGAACTCCCTGACCCCGTCACCAAAATCACGTGGGACAACGTCGCACTGATGAGTCTCGAGTTAGCGCACACCATCGGTGTTCGCCGAGGCGACATGGTGAAACTAGCCGTAGACGGTCGTTCAGTCGCCGCTGCGGCGTGGCCAGTTCCGGGATACTCACAAAGTTCAGTCGGACTCAGTCTCGGCTACGGTCGTACTGGGGCAGGCGTCGCCGCTACCGCCCTCGACGCGGGATTCAACGCGTACAAGTTGCGATCATCTTCGCGTCCCGATTGGGCGCCAGCAGTTTCAATCGAAAAGACGGGTGAGAAGTATGAGATCGCGCACACCCAAGATCACGGTGCAGTCGATGCGCTCGACCCCAAGGTTCCGCACGAGGGAGTGCAGGAGCGACTTCCAACGCTGATTCGCGAGGCGACAGTCGGCGAGTATCGCAATCATCCCGATTTTGCCCGTCACGTCACGCACGTTGCCAGTCGCCTCTCGCTCTGGTCCGAAGTCAACCTCGATGGCGCAGAGTTTCGTTGGGCGATGTCGATCGACCTCAGCAAATGCACTGGGTGCAGCGCTTGTGTCACCGCGTGCCAAGCAGAAAACAACATTCCCGTCGTCGGCAAAGATCAAGTGCTTCGCGGTCGCGAGATGCACTGGATTCGCATCGACCGATACTTCCGGGGCGCAAATCCAGCCGCACCTGAGAGCTTTGCGATTCAGCCCGTGACCTGCATGCACTGCGAGAACGCACCATGCGAGCAAGTATGTCCCGTCGCGGCAACCGTGCATGACAAAGATGGACTCAACTCGATGGTCTACAACCGGTGCATTGGTACGCGCTATTGCAGCAACAATTGCCCCTACAAAGTGCGCCGCTTCAATTTCTTTGACTATCAACGCCGTGAACTGCAGCGTGAAGAGGGGTTCGTCAAGGTAAAGCCTGAGTACTACGTGGAGAGCGGTCCCGATGTCTGGTTGCGAATGCAGTTCAATCCAGATGTGACTGTGCGCATGCGCGGCGTCATGGAGAAGTGCACCTTCTGCACCCAGCGCATTCAGGCGGCAAAGATCAAATACAAGAATGCCTGGGCGAAAGCAGGCGGCACCAAGAGTGGCAGTGCGAACTTCTCGATCCCAGATGGATCGATCGTCACGGCCTGCCAACAAGCCTGTCCGACCGCCGCGATCACCTTTGGAGATCTCAACGTCACTGACAGCAAGGTCGCCAAGTTGCATCGCAGCGGGCGCTCCTACCAGATGCTCGAAGAGCTCAACACCAAGACTCGCTTGCAATACCTGGCGCGCGTGAGCAATCCAGCAACCGCCCGTGAAAGCGGCGGCACTGGCGGCCATCCAGATTCGCATTCACAATCGCACTCCAACGGACACGCCAAAGGTTGAGCATGTCGAGTACCTCCCCCCAATCGGCTACGAAAGGTTTCGTCGACACAGACAACACGCAGCAACCCCTGACTGGTCGCGTGCAACTGGTGCTCAACATGCACTCGTTCGGCGAGGTGACCCATCAAGTCTGCCGCGTCGCTGAGAATCGTCCACCGCTCGCGTGGTATGTCGCGTTTGCGATCTGTCTCGGCATGGTCGGCTTTCTCGGATTCTGTGTGACCTATCTCATCTTCACAGGCGTTGGAGTCTGGGGACTCAACAACCCAGTGATGTGGGCATACGACATCACGAACTTCGTCTTCTGGGTCGGTATCGGTCACGCCGGAACGCTGATCTCGGCGATCCTCTTTCTCTTTCGCCAGAAGTGGCGCACTGGAATCAATCGATTCGCAGAGGCAATGACGATCTTCGCAGTCATCTGCGCCGGACTCTTTCCGGGAATTCACGTTGGTCGCGTTTGGTTTGCGTACTGGCTCTTCCCGATCCCAAACTCGATGGATATGTGGCCGCAGTTTCGCAGTCCGCTGCTCTGGGACGTCTTCGCCGTGAGCACATACTTCACCGTCTCGCTGGTCTTCTGGTACATCGGAATGGTTCCCGATCTTGCCACACTGCGCGACCGTGCCAAGGGCAAGTTTCAACAATTCGCCTACGGACTCGCGGCCATTGGATGGCGCGGCTCGATGCGGCACTGGCATCGCTATGAAGTCGCCTACCTCTTGCTCGCCGCGCTCGCGACGCCGCTGGTGCTCTCAGTGCATAGCGTCGTGTCGTTCGACTTCGCAGTGAGTCAGGTTCCTGGATGGCACACCACGATCTTCCCGCCATACTTCGTGGCCGGCGCGATCTTCTCAGGATTCGCCATGGTCGTTTCGCTGGCAGTTCCAGCGCGACAACTCTTTGGACTCAAAGACCTCATCACACTTCGCCATCTCGACAACATGAACAAGATCATCTTGCTCACGGGTTGCATGGTCGGATACGCCTACTCGATGGAGTTCTTCATCGCCTGGTACTCGGGTGCGATGTATGAGAAGTTCGCCTTCGTCAATCGCGCCTTCGGTCAGTACTGGTGGGCTTACTGGATCATGGTCAGTTGCAACGTGATCACGCCGCAACTCTTCTGGTTCAAGGCAGTTCGTACGAGTATTCCGCTGATGTTCATACTGAGCATCTTTGTGAATGTCGGCATGTGGTTCGAGCGATTTGTGATCATCGTCTCGAGCCTTGCCAACGACTACCTACCTTCATCATGGGATGCATTCGTGCCAACTTGGGTTGACATCGGAACAATGGTTGGAGCATTCGGACTCTTTGGAGTGCTCTTCTTGCTGTTCTGCCGTTACTTGCCGATGATCGCGATTGCCGAAGTCAAAGCGGTGATGCCCGAGGCAGACCCGCATGCAGGTCATGCAGGTCATGCAGGCGACCACGCCCACGCGACGGAGGGTTCACGATGACGACGCACGCTCACCCATACGGCATCATGGCCGAGTTCGAAACACCCGCCCAGATCATGGAGGCAGCCAAGAAAGTAAGCGCCGCGGGCTATCGCTTCTGGGACTGCCACACGCCATTCGCGGTGCATGGTCTCGATAAGGCGATGGGCATCAAGCGCACGATTCTTCCGGTGCTTGTCTTTGGCGCCGGCGCAACGGGCGCAACGCTTGGAATATTCCTGCAAGCATTTACCAACGCATCAAGTGTTTCAATCTGGGCGCTGGTGTGGGTCACGGGGTATCCATTCTTGATCTCGGGCAAGCCGCTGATGTCAGTTCCTTCATGGATTCCAGTCATCTTTGAGCTCACCATCCTTTTGGCGGCACTCTCTGCCGCTGGCTTGATGTTGCTCTTGAACGGGCTGCCACGCCTCTCGCATCCACTGTTGAGCAACAATCGTTTTCGCCGCGCCTCTGACGACCGTTTTTTCGTCGTGATCGAAGCGCGTGATCCAAAGTTCCTGCGCAGTAAGACTGAGGCGTTCCTCAAGTCCCTCGGCGCGAAGCACATCGAAGTGGTGGAGAACCGCTAATGCCACGCATCATTGCTTGTTTCTTGCTCATCCTCAGTCTGCTCGCGATGCTTCCGCCGATCATTGCGGCGCAAGCGCGTTCGACCCCGAGTCCGAACTTGCCGATCAACATCATCCAAGACATGGATCTGCAGGCGAAGTTCAAAGCGCAATCCCAGAACGATCTCTTCGCCGACAAGCGCTCGCAGCGTCCACAAATCGTTGGCACAGTCGCCAATGGCGAGTCGTATCTCGACACGCACTTCAACGAGGGTGTCGTCGCGGGACAGTGGGCAACCACAACTCCGACGCAGTTACCTCTCACGATGGCATTCTTGCAACGCGGTCGAGAACGCTTCAACATCTACTGCACTCCCTGCCACGGTTACTCGGGCGCAGGCGACGGAACCGTGAATCAACGCGCACTTGCGCTCGTCTCGAATGTCGATGGTCCAGTGAATGGAACCGTATGGGTCGCCGCCAAGAGTGTGCACGATGCAACCGTCACAGCACAGCCGCTGGGACAACTCTTCAACACCGTCACCAACGGAGTTCGCAACATGGCCGGTTATGGATCGCAGATTCCAACCGAGGATCGCTGGGCGATCGTCGCGTATGTGCGTGCGCTGCAGAGAAGCCAGAACGCTTCGATCAACGATGTTCCCGCCGACAAGCGGGGGGGAATGTAAACACATGAGTGCAACTCTCACCCAAGTCGCCGACCTCTCCGACCGCAGCATCATTGGCGATGCGCGCCTCACCAGCGTCTCGCGCTCTGCATATGCCATCGGTGTCGTCGCCCTCGCCGTCGCATTCCTCGTGGCGTGGAAGCAACAAGACGCCCACGCATTCGCGATGAGTTGGCTGCAGAACGCGATCTTCATTCTCACCCTCGCGCTCGGGGCATTCTTTTTCACACTCCTGCAGCACATCACGGGGGCAGGATGGGCGATCGCCGTGCGTCGCGTCGCCGAAGCGCAGGCCGCAAACTTGCAGTGGATCGGGCTGCTTTTTCTCGTGCCAATGTTCTGGCTCGTCGCGACCGATCGCGATTGGGCAGGTCATGGCCACGGACTCGCCCTCGTCTGGCCTTGGGCTGACCTTGCGCATCTCAGTGCCGAGGCGCCCGCAGAAGGCGCAATAGTCACAGCGAAGAGTGCCTTCCTCAATCCCACATTCTTCATGATTCGGGCCTGCGTTTACTTCGCATTCTGGGCACTCGCTGCAGGATGGTTCTTTCGCACCTCGCGGGCGCAAGATCACTCGGGCGACGAAGGACTATCCAAGAAGATGCGTTTCGCAGCAGCGCCAGCGCTCATTCTCTTCGCGCTTACCTCAACCTTCGCAGCCTTCGACTGGATCATGTCGCTCTCGCCAGCCTGGTTCAGCACGATGTTCGGCATCTATTTCTTCGCGGGCCTGTGCGCGAGCGGATTCTCGGCCATCGCCATCGCATGCCTGCGTCTGCAAGCGCGCGGCTACCTGCGCGGAGTAATCACAAGTGAGCACTATCAAGACCTTGGCAAGATGATCTGGGCATTCGGAATCGTCTTCTGGGCGTACATCGCGTTCAGTCAGTACATGCTCATTTGGTACGGCAATCTTCCCGAAGAAACAGTCTGGTTCGTCGCGCGTCAAGTCGGCGACTGGTCGGCGGTGAGCGTCGCCCTCATCTTGGGTCACTTCATCTTTCCGTTTCTCTTCTTTGTCTCGCGTTGGACCAAGCGCTGGCGCACCACACTGTTGGTGGGCGCGCTGTGGATGCTCGCCTTCGCGTGGATCGACATCTACTGGCTCGTCATGCCAGTCGTTCCACATGACATCGCAACATTCACAACCTACGACCAACTTGCCCTCGCATACGAGCACACTTCGACTGGGCTGAGCAATCCAGTGAACTATCTGCTGCTGGCTGGCTTCGTTTCACTCTTCATCGGCAGCACGGCGGGACGGCTCTCGAGCGGCGCAGTGCTCTGCCGACGCGATCCTCGGCTTGAAGAGAGTCTGCGGTTCGAAAACATCTGAGAAGGAACGAACATGTCACATCACGCCACCCCAATTTCAACCCCGCAGATTGACGATCCAGTTGCTGGACCGACCTGGGTGATTTCGCTCTCGAGCATCATCATCTTGGTTGTAATGGTGATTGCGACATCGGTCTTCTACTTTCGATTTGAAAACATCGAAGTCGAGGTCAAGGTCATCGAACCAGCTGACACTTGGGTGACCACTCTCAAGGTTGCGCAACTCGGTCAACTCGGCGTCTACGAGAAATACACAGTCACGACATCCAACGGTAGTGAAGAGCCACGCATTCGCATTCCAATCGAGCGCGCGATGCAGTTGATCGCCGCGGAGCCAACTGCGACCCCAACTGCGACCCCAACTGCGACCCCAACTGCGACCCCAACTGCGACCCCAGTCGCAACCCCAACGGCGACCCCCGCCTCGACCATAGGAACCTCGCCGAAGTGACGATTGTTGCGTCAATCTTGTGCTTGAGTGCGGCGCTTTCACAAGCGTCGATTCCGCCATTTGCTCCAGGCGATAGGCCGATATCAGGCGACACCATTGCGGCAGAGATGCAAGGTGTCGACATCATCGAGCATCTAGGCGAAAGGGTTCCACTCGACACTGTGTTGATGGGTGACGATGGCAAAGAGATCACCATCGGCCAGATATTGCAAGGTGGCAAGCCGATCATGCTGCATTTGGGCTACTACAAGTGCCCAATGCTTTGCACGCTCGTCTTGAACGAGGGTTTTCGCGCCCTCGCACAGGTCGACCTCTCGGTCGGTAAAGACTTTGAGTTCGTCTCGATCTCAGTGAATCCCAAAGAGAGCAATGAACTCGCGCACGCGAAGAAGTTGGGATACCTCGCCGAGTACGCCCGCAAAGGCTCTGAGAGTGGCGTGCGATTTCTCACCGCCGTGCAGAGCGAAGAAGGTGCGACTGCTCCCGCGACAATTGCACAGGCCGTTGGATTCCAATACAAGCTGCTGGCAAGTGGTGAGTACTCGCATCCTGCAATGCTCGCGATGATTGCCACCGACGGTCGCATCGTGCGCTACCTCTACGGAGTGAAGTTCGATCCCGCGACGATGCGCATGGCGCTCGTCGAAGCTGGCGAAGGCAAGATCGGCACTCCACTCGATCGATTCATTCTTTGGTGTCACCAATACGACCCATCGAGCGAGGGCTACGTGCTCTTCGCGTTTCGTGTGATGCAAGTTGGCGGCGCGGTCACCGTGATCGTGCTCGCGGTTGGTCTCGTCTATCTCTTTCGTCGTGGTGCGCGCACTGCCCAACTTGCTCCGCTTTCGCCTTCACCAATGACCCATCGGACCGTCTAGGACTCAAACATGCTGTCAATTGCCACCGCCATCCTCGCTCAAGCCGCTCCTCCCGCAGTCACTCCCGCTGACTTCTGGCTGCCCATTGGGGCATCGGTGCAGTCGGGCAATGTTGACTTCATGTTCAACATGATCAACTACATCTGTTACTTCTTCTTCGCCGTGGTCGTTGCGATGATGGTCGTGTTTGTTGTCAGATATCGCGGCAAGCGCGGCACACGCATCCGCACTGACGGCATCACTCATCACGCAGTCCTCGAACTTTCGTGGTCTGTCATTCCGCTGTTGATCTGCATATTCATCTTCTTTTTCGGCTTCACGGGATATGTCGACCTCATCACCCCTCCCAAGAACTCGTACGACGTCAACGTGACGGCCATCAAGTGGGGATGGCAATTCAAGTATCCAAACGGTGCGCAGTCAGACAATCTCGTCGTTCCAAGTGATTGCCCAGTTCGGCTCGTTATGCGCTCGAATGATGTCTTGCACTGCTGTTTCATCCCAGCCTTTCGAGTGAAGAAAGACATCGTGCCGGGGCGTGTTACCTCACTCTGGTTTCAGTGCAACATTCCAACCGGTCTCGAAGAGAAAGATGGCTATCACCTCTTCTGCGCCGAGTACTGCGGCACGGGTCACTCGAACATGAATCGCCGTGTGTTTGTACTTCCACAAGCAGAGTTCGACGCCTGGCTCACCAAGCAAGCGGCATGGCTTGATGAGATTCCTGACGAAGAGCTGTATTTCAAGGCGGGCCCCAAGATCTACGCCCGTTGCTCCCAATGTCACTCAATCGACGGGACAGAGGGACTTGGGCCGACCTGGAAGGGCATTTGGACGCGCATCACCACTCCCAGCGGCGCGCGATTCAGCGATGGCAAGAGCTACGCAGACTTCATCGGTCCGGGCAAGGAATACGCCAACGCTGAGGAGTACATCCGCGATTCGATTTACAACCCAGGCAAACATCTCGTTGCCACGTTCGGAAACGTTATGCCAACATTCAAGGGTCAACTCAACGATCGCGGCGTCGAAGCGATCATTGGCATGATGCAGCACCTCGATGAGTTCGATGCCAAGGGCGCATACGCCAAGACTCCACCAGCAGCGCAGAAGTAAGTTCGCACGTTTGTGCACAAAGGTTTTCATATGACAACGATCGATACTCCCAGACAAGATGTTCTCGACAGCACCGCAAGTACGGACAACTATCTCACGCACACGCGCGGATTCCTTTCATGGATTCTCACGCTCGATCACAAACGCATCGGCGTGATGTACACGGTGTCAGTGCTCGTCTCGTTTTTAGTGGGAGGAATGTTCGCGCTGCTCTTACGCACCGAGCTCTTGACCCCGGGTCGCACGATCTGCAGCGCAGAGGCCTACAACCAGTTCTTCACGCTGCACGGGGCGATCATGGTCTTCCTCGTGATCATTCCGAGCATCCCTGCCGCACTCGGCAACTTCGTCCTGCCGATCATGCTCGGAGCGAAAGACGTGGCGTTTCCGCGCCTCAATCTCTTCTCGTACTTCCTCTGGCTCGGTGGAGCGGGATTCACCCTCTACTCACTCGCCGCAGGTGGCTTCGACACTGGTTGGACTTTCTACACCCCATATTCAACAACGACGACAACAGGCGGAGTTATCCCTGTGCTCATCGGTGTGTTCATCTTGGGCTTCTCATCGATCTTCACTGGTCTCAACTTCATCGTCACGGTGCACAAACTGCGCCCGCCGGGCATGACCTGGTTCAAGATGCCGCTCTTCTTGTGGGCGCTCTACTCAACCGCGATCATTCAGGTGCTCGCCACGCCAGTTCTCGCCATCACGCTCTGCCTGCTCATTGTTGAGCGCGTGCTAAACGTCGGGATCTTCAACCCATCGATGGGTGGAGATCCAGTGCTCTATCAGCACTTCTTCTGGTTCTATAGCCACCCGGCGGTGTACATCATGATTGTGCCAGCGATGGGAATCATCTCTGAGATCATCGCGGTGCATTCGCATCGGCAGATCTTCGGTTACCGCTTCATCGCATTCTCATCGATCGCAATCGCGATGTTCTCGTTCATCGTCTGGGGTCACCACATGTTCATGTCCGGACAGAGCGGATTGATGAATACGATCTTCTCGTTCATCTCGTTCAGCGTGGCTATTCCGTCGGCGGTCAAGACATTTAACTGGACAATGACGCTCTACAAGGGCACGATCAGTTTGACAGCGCCGATGATGTACGCGCTCTCATTCCTCTTCTTGTTCACCATCGGTGGTCTCACCGGAATCCACTGCGCAACACTGAACACCGACGTGCATCTGCACGACACCTACTTCGTGGTCGCCCACTTCCACTATGTCATGATGGGATCGGCGCTCATCGGCATGATCGGCGGACTGCACCATTGGTGGCCCAAGATGACTGGCAAGATGTACAACGAGAAGATAGCGATCACCGCCTGCATCATTGTGTTCATCGGCTTCAACATGACATTCTTCACGCAGTTCATGCTCGGCAGCCAAGGGATGCCCCGCCGGTACTACGACTACCAGCCCGAGTTTCAGATCTACCACGTGATCTCCACGATCGGTTCTTACATCCTGGCGATCGGGTTCTTCACATCGGCGGTGTGTTTCATTCAGAGTCTCATGTCTGGTGCGAAGGCACCATCGAATCCGTGGGGAGGCGTCAGCCTCGAGTGGCAGTGCGCATCGCCTCCGCCGCACGACAATTTCAAGACAACGCCGCACGTTGGCAACTGCTACGACTTCTCAGTCGTGCGCTGGGATGAAGCGACGAAAAACTACATCGTCGACCACAAGGCAGAACTCGCGCATTCGACGAGCGAAGGGAGTCATTGATGAGCCACGCCGCGGCAAACCAAGGTTCGCAGCAGGGTGCACCTGACGGGGCGCACCACCCGCACTCTGCGGAGCACGCCAAGTACCCATTTCTTGCCCATCACTTCGACACGCCGGCGCAGCAATTCGATAGCGCCAAGCTCGGCATGTGGCTTTTTCTTGCGACCGAAGTCTTGTTCTTCGGTGCGCTCTTTGTGGCTTATGCGGTTCTTCGAAGTCGCTTTCCGGAAGTCTTCTCGTACGCCAGCCACTACCTCGATACGACGATGGGTGGCATCAACACTGCCGTGCTGATCGTCTCGAGTTTGACGATGGCGCTCGGTGTGTACTTCGCACAGCGAGGTCGCAAGACGGCGTTGCTTATCTGTCTCTGGCTCACCATGGCCGGCGCCGCCGGATTCTTGGTTATCAAGTACTTCGAGTACTCCCACAAGATTCACGCCCACCTCGTGTGGGGTCCAACGTTTTACATTCCGCCGCATGACGTTGTGGGTGAACTCGAAGCGACTCAACTTGCGCATACTCCAGCGGCCGCCGCTGTCGCTGTCGCTACTCCTGCCACTGCTGCGACTCCGGCCAGCAGCGGATTGCCAACGATTGGTGATCGTCCAGCGGTTGATGCGTCGGCCATCAAGGCGGCGAGTGCTGGTCCTAGTGGATTGAGTTCGGGGGCAGTGAACGCGGTGATTGGCGAATCACACGACATCATCCCGCACGATCTGCCATCGGCGCATCTAGAGGATGCCAAGATGCCGCCCAACACCCACCTGTTCTTCGCGATTTACTACGCGATGACTGGACTTCACGGATTTCACGTGATCGTTGGAATGGTCGTCATCGGCATATTGATCTTTCGCGCCAATCGCGGAGACTTCGGTCCCAAGTATTACACCCCAGTCGATCTCGTTGGCCTTTACTGGCACATCGTCGATCTCGTCTGGATCTTTCTCTTTCCGCTCTTCTACCTCATTCACTGAGTTCCCATGTCAACACCACACACAACAACGGGTCATGCAACGAGTGCGCAACCTGCCGCGCACGATGATCATCCACTCGTGGGACATCTCGTTCCAGTATCGACGCTCATTGCGACCGCTTCGGCACTCTTGGTGCTGACGTTCATCACGGTCGCGGTGCGCTACATCGACATCGGCGAGTTCAACGTCTGGGTCGCAATCGGCATAGCCGTGGTGAAGGCGGCACTCGTGGCGAGTTTCTTTATGCATCTTCGATGGGATCGCCCATTCAATCTGCTGGTCTTTGTTGGTTGCACCGTATTCGTCGTGCTAATGATGGCATTCTGTGTGCTCGACACGAGTCAATACCGCGCAACGCAGTACACAGGTAATCCTCCGCTCGCACAGGAGACGCTCGACGCGAATGCGCCTGCGGCTCCAGTCGCGCGGTTCAAGCCAGGAATGAACCCCTAAGTGCGCAAACCAGCAGTGAGCGGGAGTGTGACGGGTAAGAGGTTGCAACGTCGTTGAAGTCGCTCGAACCTAGTCGCGATGCATTTGGCAGCGACTCGGCGGGGCGCGACCGAGCCGCGCGGCAGGGGATGTGGGTATTCGTCATCGTGGTCTCGGTAGTGTTTGCCGCGACCATCTTGGGATACCTCGTGGTTCGACTCAATCCGCACATGACCGCGCCATGGCGCGCGGGCAATGTCGCCGACTTGCCGTTCACGCTGCTCATCAGCACCGGGGTGCTCATCGCATCGAGTGTGACGCTGCACACATCGCTCAAGCGCGTGCGCCGCGCAGACCAAGTTGGTTGCGCACGATTCGCCATCGCGACCTATTGGCTCGGAGTCGCTTTCGTGCTGCTGCAAGGCGAGGCGTGGTGGTCGATGTGGCGGCAGAAGGTTGTGATCGAAGAGAACCTCTACGCCTGGACGTTTTATGTATTGACCGCGCTGCATGTGATCCACATTCTTGGCGGACTCTTCGCGCTCGGCATCGTTGCGCGCAGAGCTGGCGAGCAGAAGTACACGCAAGCGAGCCACAACGGAATCGTCCTCTGCGGCATCTACTGGCATTCGCTTGATGTGATCTGGCTTGTGCTCTACGCCACGCTGTGGATCGGCTCGCGGTCGGCGTGAGCGCGCGCCGATTTGCGCCGTGAGATTGCGTGCCGTCCAGTGGTCGTTTTCTACTGACAGGCGCCCCATGCAGACAAGACGTAGGCAAGGTCGAGGCCGTTTGTCACACCATCGTTGTTGAGATCGCCCAGCGGAGAGTCGCCCCATGCCGAAAGCACAAAGGTCAGATCAGCGCCACCGACCTCGCCATCGCCATCGAAATCAGATGGGCAAGTCGATGATGGCAGCGATCCATACACAACAACACTTGCCGATCGCGCGAGGCAGATCAGTGGATCACTCACCGCAATCTTGAGCAGACTCTCCTCGCTGGCGGGAGGAGTGATCGATTGCCCCATGCGCCACATGCCATCGGCCATGAGGTGATAGGTCGAAATCGTGCTAGACCCCAGGTAGGCGGCGGTCGATCCATCGAAGCTCATTTTGCCGAGCATCGCTGTGAATTCAGATCCGACGCCGCCACGGCCCGAAGCATTCCACACTCCAGCGGTTTGCCGCCAGAAGCGCGCCGACGCGCCTGTCACAAGTTCGTCGCCGTGCATCGCGATGTCCCCCGCACTCGACATCGATGTGACGAATCCTGCAAGCGCCCACGCTGAGTCAACGCGATCGAACAGTGTGACCGTCCCATTGGCGAGTGATCCAATTGCACACTGGTTGCCGCTGTTCGTAACGACAGCGCCAAATCGTTGGTTCGCGGTGAGAGCATCTGGACCCACCACCGACTCAACCACCCACACTCCACCAACGAGCGCGTGAATAGTTGCGCGTCCGACATCGGCGATCGACCCGGCGTCAAAGTATGGATCGCCAACAACCAGCGTTGATCCATCCAGCGCGAGAGAGCGCGAAGTGGGGTTCGTGCTTTCACTCCCCAAGTCGATTGCCTGTTCAAGTTGCCAGTGCCCATCGGCGCGCACGAAGGTGAACACGCGCGCGCCATCGGTTGTGCGGGCGGCGAGTCGTGCGCCGCTCGCCGCGACAGCGGCTCCGAGCACTCGAGCAGGTTCGGGCGAGACGAGAGTCGCATCGAGCATCCAGTTTCCGTTCACGCTGCGGTAGACATCGACGCCGCCGTCGACGCCAGGTGATCCAACGCAGTACCAACCATTTCCGATGGCGATTCCACCCTGTCCAAAGAGCCGGCTCGTGATTCCAATTGCGTCGGGCACGATCGTTGCACTTTCGTTACTCGCGCAGACTTCAGGATCAGCCGCGCCAACTGGAAAGAGCGCGAGATAAAGATCGTGCTGGCAGGCGATCAACTTCAATTGCAGTCCTGCATCAGGAATCGAGTTGATCGTGCAGGTTGGAAACGCGCCACTGAAGAGCCGCGCGATGTGCCAGACCGATCCACTCGCTGGCGATCCACTAAGAAAGAGCGATGCCCGCACCCCCGTCATCGTGGGCGCTGAGAAGCAGGGGTTTGCTGTGGGAATCGTCGGCAGCGTGATGTTGATCGGATCAGAGGTGTTCGCACCGTTCATCGTGATGTTCTCAGTTGACTCGATCGATGCGCCGCCGCGCATTTCGACCGTTGCCTCTCCGCCAACACCAATGGCGACATCAGCGCTGGAGACGATCGATCCACCATCAATCGTGACAAATGCCACAGAAGGCGCCACGGCAGGCCCAGCTGGCGACTGCCCAGATTCAAGTGCCATTGTTACTCCGCCCATCGCGCTCAAGGTCGAGGTCAATTCGAGAACTCCGCCGCCCCTGTAACCAATCGTCGTGCGCCCGCGTACTTGCACAGCACCATTCGCGCGAAGAACCCCCCACGATCCATTGTTCTGGCCGAGCATTAGTGCGCCGCAATCCATGCCAGCGATGCCGCTGCGAATCTCTCCGCTTCCAAAGAGACCGGCGGTGCACTGGTCGGCGACGTGAATCTCACCCGCATAGTCGTTCGCCACACTGCCCATGAGCAGTCCAAATGATCCAGCGGTCACCCCGACTTCGAGTGTGTTTGCAGTGATCGCAGCACCGCGTGCGTAGCAATACCCACTGCCGATGACACCCACTCGCAGCGCGTTTGTGACTACCAGCTGCGAGAGATTCAGTGAGATATCAAGCGTTGCAAAAATCTGTGGCGCGAGAGCGATGTCAACACTCTTGGCGGTGATGGGCACGCCTCCGGTGAATTGCATTGCGGCACTCTCGCCTGTCAAAGTGCCCACAGTGAGAGCTGCTGCGAAGGCGTTTTCTTCTACAAGATTCATAGGCGTCGATGACGAGCCCATGAAGCGCACTGAGCCGCGCTGGAGCGTCATCCGGCCAGAAATGATCTCGCTCGTGTTTGAGAGCGTGACCACGGATTGCATTCCTATGAGATTGAAGATCCCATTCGACGATGCGGTTGGAACGCCGGCGGTCCACTTGGTTGGTGAGAGCCACGATCCACTGCCATTGATCCACTGGGTGTTCTGTGCCAAGGCGCTAGCAGCGCAGAGCAGCGCGCTGGAGATAGCGAGTCCTGAGGTTGGGTGGTGGTGGCTACTCATGGCGCGCTCAACACGTCTCGACCGAGGATGCCGTCGGTTGTAAGGATGGAGTGGTTTGTGCGCGATCCATCGATCGATTGATCTGCGAAGTAGCCGTTTACCCCAAGTGGTGTGTCGCGACTCCACAGGCCATCAGCCCCTTGTGCGATCAAGGCCGCATCGTCAGCCATCGCTTGCTTGTTCGGCAAGAACCCAACATGCCCGTCGTAGAAGAGAGTGATTGGACGGCTCGCCGCGCCTTGATTGAAGCGATAGGGGGCAACCGTTGAGCCCAGAGACTGCCCAGACGCGGGAGGGTTCTGATTCCAATTCACCTCGAAGACGAGTGACTTGAGCTCTGGATAGGCAGCGTTGAAAAGCGACTGTCGCGCGAATGCATCAGGAAAAGCGGAGGGGGATTGGAAGCCACCATCGCTTGCGCCACGCAAGACATCAGGGTGCCACATTGCCGCAGGCGACATTGCATAACTAGAAAAGACTGGTGGATTGGGCAGAGAACTGAACTCGGCCGACCCAGCGAAGTGACGCGACGCTGCACCGTATGTGCGCCGATCATTGGGGGCGTAGTAGACCTCGTCGTAAAAGCGCCCATTGAGATAGTCGTGAAACGAGCGCGCCTGCATCATGCGATACCCCCCAAAGACGCCGCTGGTCGTCGTGAACTCGTTGGGAGTGTATAAAATCCAATTGCCACAACTGCCGGGAAACGACCATGGACACAATCCGCCCGCAAGCCAGTACCCCCAGAGTGCGCCCCCTGCGTCCGACCCGAGAATCACCTGCGGAGGGCAACTCACAGTGCTGAGGTATGTCGAACAACTTCCAAGGGTGAGTCCGAAGTCGCTCTTGTGAGTACACCACTGCAACCCTCCCCAGTCCCACGAGTAGAGAGCGTGGGCGGTGCCGATTTCTATCTCGTTGGCCATCGAGATCGCCTCGCCACTTGCGGGGCGAAGCCTCGCTGCGGCACTTGCCCCGAGGGCGCAAAGTATCCCCCCGCAAGCGAGGGCTATCAGAGTGTCAACGATGGTGAGTGCACGGATTGTTCTCATGTATGGTTTGCTCCTGCAGTTGATACGCCCAATAGTGACCCCAAAACGCCCATTGTCAAAATGGCGAGAATTCTGAGGTTATCTCGAGTGAAATGGATGAAACGCCTGCCAGGCAAACCAGCGGCAGGGAACGGTGGTGAGAACCGCATCACTCTCCTCGATAGTCGCCCCTCGCTGAGGGACGACGCGCCAGAGCGCGCGTACCCCAAGCACTGACGAATCAGCGAATCCTTCGGGTGGTCCCACGAGCCGCTGCAAGATGGGCTGGGGGAGCACCTTCCATCCGCTCTCTGATTCGACAGCGATCACCATCGTCATCTCACTCATCCCCGCTTCGATCATCGGCGCAGATGCAGGATTGATCTGTGCAAACGGAATTGACCACTGCGCATCGCTGCCAGGTTGCAGGGGCACCACCGGATAGTTGACTCTGCCATCTGCCCAGTAGCGTTCGTAGTCAGTCTCTTTCATACGCCGTCGGTCGGCATCTGCGGCGAGCGCAACGGTCGTCTGTGGGTAGCCACGAAACCACGCCGCCCACGTTGAGACTTCAACACCGGCGATGATGGAGAGAGATTCGCCGCGCAGTGCTGCGGGACCAGCCACCGCCCGAAATGCCAACTGCGACCAAAGACTCGGCACGTCCTTTGGATCGATCGGTCGGTCGTACATGACGAGGTTGCTGTTGATGAGCAGGCCACTCACACCGAAAGACAGCGTTCTGCCGCCGACCCGGCGATCAAAGACGACCGCACTATCGCAGAGCGGGCTATAGGTCACGGCGATTGGCACGCCGCCGAGCTCGTCGTTGACGATCTCATGCACATTCATCATCTGCAGCGGATATGCGCGAACTTCACCGTTCACTTCGACCCCGATCACCCGATCAGTCGTGACCGCATACTTCATCCGTTCGTTCGCGTTGTGCGCCGCGACTTCTGCCCCCGCCCGCGTCTCTGGCAGATCGAGTGCCCGCAGAAAATCACGAGGATTACCACTCGCCGCGAGTGACTCGCGCGGGAGTGTGAAGTTGGTCAAGTCGAAGCCGTAAGTCGTGACATCGCGCCCATCACCGATGGGTTTTTCGCCGCGCATGACTCCAAGCAGCGCGAACACGATAATCGCGGCAACGATGAGTGCCGCAAGCGCGATCACCCATCCACCTGCGGCGAAGGTCAGCCGTGTCTGAGAGGTCGAGGCGGTGCGGCTCATCGGGAATCCAATTGGATTGGTGCGCCGCGCGCGCCAACCTCTGGCGAGACTGCGCCACGATCGAGCACGAGGATGAAGAGCAGCAGTGGCAGATAGGTGATGCTCGCAAAGAAAACTCTGCGCGCGCGCGCGTCGGTGCGCTCGCGCAGAAAGCAGAAACTCTCGCGAGACATCCAGACTCCAAGAATGAGCGATGCAACTGCGAACCACCACCCAGCGACTCCGTACATCGTCGCCATCAAAGAGAGCGGCACCAAGATGAGCGAGGTCAGCACCATCGTCTGCGCGGTGATGCGACCTGTGGGATCGAGTTGCGGAAGCATGACGAATCCGCCGCGGGCGTAATCATCGCGGTACATCCACGCGAGCGCCATGAAGTGGGGGAGTTGCCAGACGAAGAGGATTCCAGCGAGCACCCAGCCACCGGGCGCAAACGATCCCGCGGCGGCGGTCCATCCAACCAGTGGCGGAACCGCTCCGCAGACTGCCCCCACAAGTGTGTTCATCGATGTCAGCGGTTTCAGCGGCGTGTAGACGAGGGCGTACAGCACGATGTTCGCCGTCGCGAGCGCGGCAGGAATCCAGCCAACGCTCCACATGAGCGTCGCCCACCCCGCATATCCAAGCACTACTCCCATGCCAAAAACAAGCGGCTTTCCAATGTGTTGACGCGGCAGGGGACGCATCTCTGTGCGACGCATCAACCCGTCGCGACGACTCTCGATGAGTTGGTTGAACATCGACGCGCTTGCGGCTGATGCCGCGGTTCCGGCGAGCGTCCAGAGCAGCAGCATCCACTGCGTTGATGAGGGAACTGCGACGAGAAACCCAACGCCCGTCGTGACTACCACCAACGCATTGAGGCGAATCTTGGTGAGCGCGCTCAGCATGGGGATGAGTCGCGGTTGGTGAGAAATCGTCTGCGCGTTTTCGATCGCCCTAGTATAGGAACCACTCATGAGTAATCATCCCATTGACCGTCGTGGACTGCATCTCGCGCTCGCATTCGCAACGTCAGTTTTCATGTGGGCGATCGGTTACGTCGCAATGATGCGCCCAGGAGTCGTTGCGGGCGAAGTGCTCTTCGCTTTGATGTTCGTCGCGCTCATCTTGGGCGGATTTGTTGCGGGACGGCTCTCGGTGTCATCATCGCCCGGCGCAGGATTCCGCGCGGGAGCACTCGTTGGAGTGTTGAGCGCAACAGTGAATCTGCTCATCGTTGGAAGTCTGTTCGGAAGCGACACGCAAGCCTCGGTCTGGACGCAACTCGTGAACTGGGTTGGCGGGCTGTATGGCGCGAGCATCGTGTGTGGTGCAATTGGTGGCGCGATTGGTGGAAGAGGTACCCGTTGGAAGTTGCGCTTTCCCGTGACCTCGCTCTTTGGGTGGGTCACCGCCGCGACCATCTTTCTCTTGCTCATCACCGGTGGACTCGTCACCGGACTCGAAGCGGGACTTGCCGTGCCAGATTGGCCAAACTCATTCGGTCACAACATGCTTCTCTATCCGCTCTCTGAGATGAAGGGAGGCATCTACTACGAACATGCCCACCGACTCTATGGAATGTTGGTGGGAGTGAGCGCAGTCACGTTGCTCGTGCTCATCATGCGATTCGAAAGCGCCGGACTCGTCCGCGCGCTGGCGATTATTGGAGTGCTCATCGTCATCGTGCAAGGGCTGATGGGCGCACTTCGCGTCACCGGCAACTTCACACTCTCACAGGATGCCGCTGACCTCGCCCCGAGCACTTCAATCGGAGTCGCCCACGGAATCTTTGGACAGATCGTTTTCGCCCTCTACTGTTGGATTGCTGTGCTGTGTGGGGCGCGTTGGAAGAGTCCCGCGACACAGGTTGCAGGCGAGACTGGAAATGGCCGAAGCCTGAGCACCGTGCTGATCGCCTTCTTGTTCGTGCAGCTGCTCTCTGGTGCGATCTATCGTCACTATCAAGTGCCGGTGGTGGATGGACCCGCGACCTATCCCAAATGGGCGATGCACTTGCATCTCTCATGGTCGGTTGTCGTGTTCGTAATGTCGCTGTTGGTTGGACTTCGCGCGATGCGCTTTCCAAAGTCGCTGCGTCCACTTCCGCAACTCGGACACGGAATACTCATGCTGGTCGGATTGCAATTCGCCCTTGGGATTGGCGCATTCGTCTTTGTGATTACCCGCAAGTCGCTGGCCATCCCAACCGGCGAAATCATCTTCACCACGATGCATCAAGCCACAGGAGCACTCCTCTTCGCAACGAGTGTGCTGCTCGCTGTCTGGTGGCGCCGGCTTACGGTGCTGCCTTCGTCGACTTGATTGCCTCTTCGAGCGCGAGCACGCAGTAGGCGGTGCAGAGGTCTGCGTCCCCCTCTTCCCAGCGAGACGCTTCGTTGACCCACGAGCCATCGGATCGCTGTCGCGCGATCAGTGTCGCAACAAGTTCGTCGCGCCAAGCGTGACTGGTTCCTTTGCCGTCGATGACTTGGTCTTGGCCACTCGCAAGAAGCGCGCGCGACATCGCGTGGATGAAATAGAAATACCCCTGTTGTCCAAGCCCTGGGTTTTCATTGAAAGTCCAGTGACGACGGATCCAATTGAACGCCGCTTGCACGCGCGGATCATCTTTGGTCAAGCCTGCGTAAAGCAGACTCTTGAATCCGGCGTAGGTCATCGATCCATATGAACGCAGGCTGCGCGGTTGACCCGCGGGCATCTTCTCGCCGTAGCGGCCTTCTCCGGCAGCATCACTGGCAAAGCTCTCTCCACCATTGGCTGGCGTGTAAACGAAACCGCCATCTTTCGAGCCCGCTTCAACCCACGGCACGGCATTCGTCGCGGGAAGATTCTGGGTGCGGGTGAGAAAGACCAGGGCGCGTTGAACGGCAGGATCATCGGCAGAAACCTGCGCATCATGCAGCGCGTCGAGCATCATCTGCGTGTTTGAAAGGTCGGGGCGTCCCCACTTTCCGTAGCCACTGCCGCCGAACCAGTCCATGCGGGCCGAGACGCCTTCGCTCTGATCCCACTGTGTTTTTGTGAGCCAATTGATCGCCTCTTCAATGAGTGGACGGTCGCTCGCATCATCCACCGCGGCAAGCCCGCTAACGACGGCACTCGCGACGTAGTTGCCGAGCCCACCGTTGGGATCGGGGTTGAAGAATCCATCGCCTCCGCGCACCCGCTGTCGAATCAGTGTGGCTGCTTTCGCCGCTGCAGCATCTGAGGATGGCGTCGCACCTGCTTGGGCGAACGCTTTGAGGGCGATCGCAGAGACCGCGGTCGATGCCGCCATTGACGGCTGTTGTTGATCGGTGCCCGCAGCTGCCTTCTTGACCATCCATCCACCCGAGACATCTTGGGTTGCCCGCAATCGTGTCAGGGCGAGGTCGATCGCGAGGCGGGCATCGGCATATGTTTTCTCGCTGCACGGCACGGCGGCCGCAGAGGGTGCGATGCGGTGCACGGCAGGCAGCGGCTGCACGATGGCGGTCGGCATCTGTGGCAGATCTTGCTCAGTGACCTTCTCTTTTGCGATGCGCGAATCGAGCGGAGCAGTCGGCGGGGCGAGCACTTGAGCATCGTCGACCGGATGGATCATGATGGCAAGAGCGACAGCGGTCAGCGATGCAATGAGCATGCAGAGAGTGTAAGGCGCGATCTCGTCAAGATTTATCCTAGACCTGTCAATGCGCTTCAAGGCGTCTCGCTGAATATCGGCGGCCGTTGAAGGAGAGACTGGCAGCGCAGAGACCGCAGAACGGGTGACGAAATCGGTGACTGTTGGTCCAGATGGCGATCCAACCTCTCGTTCAATGATCGAGATCAAGACGCCATTCGCCCCACCGCGCATCATGGTCGATCCTGACGTTCGCTGCTTGCAGATACGCCGTAAACTGGGCGAATGGAAGCCATGATGATCGCCGCTTCGCTAGTTCTCGCAACTGCGTTGAACCAATCGACCCCCCCGATCGAACCGCAGCACGGTCCGCTGCCCGCCCCCATCGTGCAGCCGGTGCGGCAATCGGTCACGACCGATCTTCCCACTGAAACTCCATCGCTCGGCGTTCAGCCGCGGGGAGCATTCGATTTCGATGAGCGCATCACCGCGGCGCGCACCGACTGGACGAATTCAGGATTCATCTTCAACTTGAATCTCACGCTCGACAGCGGATGGAACTTCACTGGTGGCGCACAAACGGGCGGATTCATTGAGGGTCTTGTCACCGCGACCGCGCAGTTCGATCTCGAGAAGATTGCCAACGTCAAAGGCGGCACGTTTCTCGTCTCTTGGCAAGACTTCTTCACGACGAATTCTGGGGCATACAACCTTGTTCCTGATTACTGGGGGTTCGAGTCGATTGACTCAGCCCTCGGAAACATCAATCAACTCTCGCAGTGCTATTACAGTCAGGCGCTTATCGACGGCGGTCTGGTGGTGACGTTTGGCAAGCAAGATGCGCTGAACAACTTTTTGAATCCACTTGGCGCAACCGGATACTTCATCAGCAACATCGACTGCTATCCAGCAACGATGGTTCCATACACGCCGACCTATCCCGACCAGGCGATGGGATTGGTGCTCGTTGGAAAGCCCACCGACTGGCTCGAACTCAAGAGCGCTTGGTTCGACGGATCCAATGCCTACCCATCGGGTCGAGTTCCACCACAATCGACTGGAAGCCTCGGTCCAGGAAAATTCTTTGACAATCCTGGTTCATGGTTCTTTCTCAACGAAATCGACTGCAATTGGACGACCGAATCAGGTCTCGACGGTTCTGCATCAATCGGAGGATGGTGGCAATCAGGCCAGTCGATAGCCTCCGTGTCGAACGGTCCGCTGATTCCAACGGTGAGCGATCTCACTGGGGGGTTTTATCTGCAGGGGTATCAGCGCGTTTACAACCCCGATCCAACTGCCTCGGTCGCCCGTGGCGTGCGCCTCTTCTCGCAGTTTGGATGGAGCAGTCCATCGAGTAACCCCGCGCACTGGTCGCTCGCCGCAGGATTCGCGTTCGACGGTCCACTGCCAGGGCGCGAGAGCGATTCTTTTGGAATCGCAGCGGGATACGCAGCACTCTCGAGCAATCCCGAGATCTACCAAGCCCAGCCTGGACTCTACGAACTCAACGTTGAAGCCTATTACTCAATCGCAATCACGAGTTGGATTCTCCTGCAACCCGATCTGCAATTGGTTATCACTCCAGCGGGCAGTTCAGAGATGCCAGTCGCCGTGATCGGAATCTTGCGACTCTCAGTGAACTTCTAGCTGCGCATGTTTCGGTAGGATTTCGAGATGCTCGCACTCGCCATCATTCTCACCACCGCACTGTCGGTGCCACCAGTTCCACTCATCAATCAAACGGCTGTGCTCGATGCCCCATCGCCGACTGTCTCGCCGACGTTCGGAATTCACGTAGGAATTTCGGGTGGCAGAATCATCGCATCAGGTGCAGACCCATCGAAGAGTGGTGGAGCGGTCGGTCAGATCGCAACGTTTGAGTTTCAGCCAACGGGCGAGTGGAAGGCATTTCGGGAGATGCAAGCAGTTGAACAGGTCATGCCTGGCGAGATGGCGCTTGGACGCATCGCGCTGGGTGGCAGCATTCTGCTTGCGTCAATCGAGCGGCGCGATGGATCGAGCAGCTCCGTTGCAACATTTCAAGCCGATGCGACAAACTCTGGATGGAAACAGGATGGTCGACTGGTCGCGTCAGCTGGTCCTCCAGAACCTGCATTCGGCGGATCGCTGGCAACCGACGGCGTGATCGTTGGGGTTTCAACCGTCGACATGCGCGTGCTCGGTGAACTCGCGCGCACGGTGCAAGTTGCCCCAAAGGTTTTCCTCTTCAATCGCACCGCGGATGGTTGGAATGGAATGGGGTATCTGCAGCGCGAAGCAGAGAAGCAACCAACCTTCTTTGGCGCCTCGCTTGCGATGACTCCTGGGCAGATTGTGATCGGTTGTCCCAAGGCGATCCCAGCAGCTCCTCATCAAAAGCTAGTCACCGGTGGCGAGTCAGTAGTTGTCATTTACAAGTTGAACGCGCAAGGTCAGTGGGCGATAGATGGCGAGTTGACTCCCCCCGAAAATCGCCGCGACTATCTCGGATTCGGCACCGTCGTCGCGGCAGACGCGTCGACCGTCGCTGTGCGGCTCGCGCAGGTCACGGGTCCGGGGGCGGCAGTGCTTGTCTACCGACGAGGCGATACTGGATGGACGTACGACGGTGAATTGAAGCCGCTCGGCGACGTCACGACTGGCGCAGGCTGGGGAATCGCCCTTGGAATCTCGCAAGGACAGATTGTCGTTGGCGATCCAACAGCGACCACTGCCGGTCAATCTCCTGGATACGTCGGATGCTTTGTGAGAACTGCGCCAGGCTCCTGGAGCGAAGCGCTTCGGTTGATGCCAACCGTTCCCGTCGCGACCTCGCGGTGGGGTGTCGCTCTGCGCGTCGATGGTCGCCGAGTCGTCGTCGCTCGCTCACAGAACGAGCGCGATGGCATCATGCCCGGCGGCGCGCTGCTCTTTACGTTGCCACCTGCGAGTGAAACTGTTGCGCCGCTGGTCACGCCAGGAGAGACCGCAGCATCATCAACGCCACTGCTCGCTCCCACTTCGACGCAGACGAAGTAAGCGCTCATTACACAACGAGCTCACTCCCAGTTTCGCACGACGCATGCGGCGCACAAGACGCCGCAGACGATGTTGAACGGGATGATCCAATTTTCCGGCATTTGCAGGGGTGCGAACACATTCAGGGCGATCGACATGGCGCCAAAGATCGCCGCCCAGGCGGGCAGTTTTAGCCGGGCGAGCCAGACCGCGCTCACGATTGACGCGATCGAGAGTGCCCATCCAATGATTGAATCGAGCGGGGCTGACACAATGGGACCGAACTTCGCTGCGCGTGCGAACA
>SIAR01000021.1 GCA_009691705.1 Phycisphaerales bacterium | reverse complement strand
GTCTGGTGCACTCCAGGCAGATTGCTCTCTACTGGATCCTCAACAGTCGAGACGTTGAGGGTCTCGGTGTCGAATCCAGCGAGCACTGAATAGAGCGTTGTCGATTTGCCGCTGCCGGTTGGACCCGTGACGAGCACGACGCCGTGGGGCTGATCAATCACTTCGCGAAAGGTCTTTTCGGTCGATGGACGAAAGCCAAGCTTGTCGAGTCCGATGCGTGTGCCACCGACGTCGATGACTCGCATCACCACCTTTTCACCAAATTTGCCGGGCAAAGTAGAGACGCGGAGATCGATTGGGCGACCATTCACGCGCACGCTGATCTCGCCATCCTGAGGAATGCGCCGTTCAGAAATGTCGAGGCGCGCCATGATCTTGATGCGACTCGCCAGTGCCGAGTGCATTCGGTATGGGGGCTTCACACAGAGACTCAACACGCCGTCGACGCGAAGTCGCACGCGCAACTGTCCATCGTCGGGTTCGATGTGAATATCTGAAGCGCCCTCGCTCACCGCGCTCGCGATGATGTGGTTGACTAGTCGCACCACAGGACCGCTCGATGCTTCTTCAGAACCGCCCGACATCTCGGCGGCCTGGGTCTCGGTGACCTCGCCGACTAGGTTGTCAAGATTGTTCAGAAGTTCAGCAACGATCTCTTGGGTCTGTGCGCCGTCGCGCTCGGGCGAGATTTCAATATCAGGAAGGGGAATCGCAAGCGCCGCTTCGAGTGCCTCGGGAGTACTGACCGTCACCCGAACGCGAAAGCCGGTGATGCGGGCGAGATGTTCGCTCACCACAAAGTCATCGGGATTTGCCGTGCAGACGACGAGTTCACCCTCTGAGAGCGAGAGCGGCAAGACAAGATGTTCTTGGCGGATCGATTCTGGCACGAGCGCCCGAACGCCGGGATCGGCAACTTCGCTTGGATTATCGATGAACTCGAGCGACTTCGCTCGGGCGAGGGCCCGCAAGAGCTGCTCCGGGGCAACAAATCCCCGTTCAATCAAGATCTCTCCGAGCATTTTGCGCTGCGAATCAGCCGACTGTGTCAGCAGGGCTTCGCGCAGTTGGTCGCTGGTCAGCAGCCCAGAGTCCATGAGCACCTGCCCCAGTGAAACAGAAATTGGCCGGTGAGAATCGTTCATTGGTGGACGTGCCTTGCGTCAGTGTCTGAGCGAAAGTTCGATGAAGTGACCACCGCTCGAGAATCGGGCCGTTCGCTCGCCGACTTCAAGAAGTTGAAACGTTTTCTTGGTCTGTGGATCGGTCCACTGCTGTCCAACGCGCAGCGTCTTGCCACTCACAATGGCCAACGATCGATCGAGTGTTGCCTGCAACACTAAATCGCATGCGACCCTAGCGACAGCCGTCTCGCCGGTGGGCAAGGTCACATCGAGCTTTGGTTGCAGATCGGCTGGCGACATGAATGGACTTCGGGCGGCAATACTCGCAAGATTCCAGCGTGGTGCAGTGTGAAAGAGTGTCTCAGGAATCACAACTGCCGCTTCAGAAGCCACCTTGGTTGTTGGTGCCGCCATTGGCGCGGTGGCCGCGGCGGACTTTGGCTCTATCAACAGCTTGCCACCGAAGATGCCAACGGCCGCGAGAGCCGAAGCCGTCAGCAATGCCAATTGCTTTGGTGACGTCCCCAACTTGCTGGCAAACTTCCCCCATAGTGTCCAAGAGTTGCTCATGGTGCTTCCTCCGTGAGCGATGCGTGAAAGAACTCGTCGATGCCAACGGTCGCCTGCACTTGTGGTCCAGTGCGATGCAGTTCGATAGATCGAACGCGCGTCAGTCCACTCTCGGCTTCTGCGGTTCGAAGTGTCGAGAAGACCGCGTCGAACGATCCAGTCATCTGCATTTCGACACTGCGCCGGTCGAGTGCGAGGCCAGCAGGTCGTGCTACGACCGGTTCGCGATCGCCGATGCGAATCGATTGATCAACCACTTCAGTTCCATCGATGGGACGGGTTAGCGATGAGACAAGCCTGCTTTCGTTCAAATCGCTGCGGGCCGAATGTCCACTCGAATCGCGCTTTTCGCGCAAGCTCGCGATGTCATCGCGCAACCGTTCTAACTCATCGCGCTGGATCAGGTAGGCATCAGTCGCCTTCGAGAGGTTGCGGCTGTCGCTGCGCATTTGCCGCGACTGTTGAAAATTGGGAAGCGCGACGAAACCCATAAAGACAAGGCTGACCGCGCTCGACACGACTGTCCAGATCCAGAGTGGCGAGAGTTTCATCGGTTGAACTCCGCAGTTGATGCCGAAGTGTCGAGTGCAACGGTTGAATTCCATGGTTGCACTGAGGTGCTCGCATCGTTGTTGGCGGCAGTTGGATCGATGCGCGCACGCATCACGAACTGCTGATCCGATCCACCACCCGCACGCTGGGCTGTTCTCTGCTCGAGCACAGTCACTGCGACGAAAGGTGGGGTCTTGCGAATCTGCGCGGCAAACTCTTGCACGGCTTGGGCGTTGGGTGCGTTGCCATTCATCATGATGGAATATGCAGGACGACTCGCCGCAAGAGTCTTGCCAAGCCTGGCATCTTCAAGTGAGACTTTCATGCTCTCGAGCCAACTTCCCTCTGGAAGCAAGTGCGAGATCGTTGCGATAATCGTGCTGGTCGAAACCGGCGAGCGCAGAATCGCATCCACTGCGATCTCACTGCGAATCATTGCCCGATCGCTGACGCCTTGGGCCAGTTGCTCGTCGATCTTGCTCGCGCGCTCGCGCAGCGAGACGATCACTTCGTGCTCAGCGCGGGCGTTGCGCAGTTCGACGAATGACTTGACGACGCCGCCCGTGGTCAGCGTGAGCGCGAGGGCTGCCCCGAGTTTCACCAGGCGAAAGTTCACACGGCGACGAAGCGCCTGATGTGCATCACTGGGAAGAAGATCGACGAAGAATGCACTCATGCGACCTTCCGTTCAGTGCGTGCGGCGGTGGTTGTCTCGCAGGGCAGGGCGATTGCCACAGCCGTGTTCCAAGCCGTGATGGGGCCGGCCGGCCGATCGACCTTTGACCAGTCAACGATTTGATCATTCTGCAAGAGTCGTGTCTCTGCACCGCACACAGAGCGAACTGCCGTCGCAATGCCTGGCTCGTCGGCAAACGCTCCGCTGAGCAACATGGCTTCGGGCCACGCTCCTCCGGCGCGTCGTTCGACGTGTCGAAGGCAGAGCAAGATTTCTTCAGCCACCTGTCGCCAACGCCATGCGTGCGACTCATCTTCGGCTCCAGCCATGGGGATCGCCGAAGGATTGATGTCGGCACTCGACTCCCACGCGAAGGCGCGGTGAAAGAGCAGTCCATAGTGATTCAGTACAGCCAGAGTGGCATGATCTGATTCGAGATTCAAGAAGGCGTAGGTGGTGCCGAGCGCTGGCGCCTTGGTCTGGTTCCATGCCATCCGCAGTGCAGCCATCGCTCCGAGTTCGGCGCGGCGTGGTTCGAGACCCGCCGAATTCAGCAGCGCAATTGCCTTATTGACTGCCGCGCGGCGCGCTGCGATCAACAGTACTTCTGAGCGCGTCGCACCAAGTGTGCCGATACGAATCGCGATGTGGCCCGCAACTAGTTCATCGCGTTCGCCGCCGAGGCGGTCGACTGCGGTCCATGCAACAGTCTCTTTGAGTTCTTCGGCCGATAGTGTTGGAACTTCGATGCATTCGGTGAGCACAGACTTTGAAGGGAGAGCCAAAGCGCATGCGCGGCCGGAGAATCCGCCCCCGCGCAGTGCGTCTCTGAGTCGACGAACCGTACCTTCGTCGACGTTTGCCTGTTGGGAGTTCCAGTTGACCCCACTGAGCGCGTATGCCGCTTGCACGACTGGCTGGGTTGTGTTTCCCGCGAGTTGTAGGAGGCGGAGGGAGTTCGAACAGAACTCCACTGCGATCAGATTGCGTTGGCCTGGGGACTTGAACACTGGAAGCTCCTATTGGTTTCGTTCACCATTAAAACACTGCGCGCCGCGGAAGGACGATCGTCCAACCGCGGCGCGCTGCTCTACATGATCAGGTGTCCGCCGCGGGGCACCCGACTGATACTTGGGTCAGACAGTTATGGCTGAGGGATGACTTTTCCTGAAGAGAAGTTCCAGCCCTTGCCTGAGTTGATTTGGTTAACAACATCCTCAGCAGTGCAGTAACCGGCAGTCGACAACTTCGCCATGTCTGCGGCAGAGATCGTGCCATCCGCAGTCGTGATCGCTGTTCCGCCGCCTGGCAAGAATTGGTTATATCGAGTGATCATGGTCAGGATCTGGCTTCCGCGAGCATCCGCTGCTTCAGTTTGAGCGTCGGCCAGCGCGCTGGTGACCGATGGCACAACCAGTGCCGCGAGCACGCCGAGAATAACGACGACGATCAAAATTTCGATGAGTGTGAATCCGCGCTTGATGTTTCGAGCAATCATTGTGAGTCTCCCAGTTCAGTGGCAGGTTGTGCTGGGCACACCTTGCCGGTTTGTAGAGCAGGACAGCGACAATCGATGTCCGACTCTCAAACAATCGGTTTGTCGAGAGCGTCAATCAAGCGAACTCTTCGATTTTCGCAAGTTTCTCGCCGAGATAATCGTCACCGCAGAATTTGCATTGAAATGGGGGAAAGGCACTCTCTCAGTGTGAAAAGGATCTCTTTGCAATTTGCACAAACGGGTTGGCGGCGCGCCATGACTCTGATGGAGTGCCTCGTCGCGATGGTGGTGCTCACCATCTCTGCGGCGATCATGGCCTCTTCGGTGCAAGCTGGTCTCGCTGCTCAAGAGGATGCCCTCGCGATGACACTCGCCGGCACAGCTGCCGAGTCGCGCATCAGCGACTATCTCGCGCGCTCGTACGAAACAATCGCTGCAGCAGATGTAGTCGAAGCGATCGGAACGATGACCTCTTCTGGTGGCGACCCATTCAGTGGTTCGTACGCACGACTCGGTCGCCACACCCAAGTGACATTAGCCAATCTCACCGTGCCAGACTTTCCTGGACTGCTGATCCATGGCTATTTGATCGATGTCACAGTCTTTGACACTTGGGCTGGCGCGCAGCGCAAACTTGTTTCGTTGCAGCGCTTTCGCCCGCGGACGATTGAAGAGAGTGAACCAACTCCATGAGCATGACGCGCCGCGCATTCACCCTGATCGAAGTCATCATCGCCACGACCATCACAACCATGATCGCAGCGACGGTCATTGCGCTCATCGATGGTCTCACTGGCGCGCTTGCGATCCAAGATCTTCGCAGTGAAGCGATTGTTCGCGGCGCAGGATTGCAATCACACATTGGACTCCTCAGCTTGAAGACTCGCATGACGCTTGCCCTGGGTGAGCAACGGGTGCTGTTGTGGTTGCCTGCAGAAACACTCGCAGAATCAGGCAGCGGAAGCGACTCTGCGTTTGACCGCATCGATCTGGTTGATGATGAGTTGCACTGGCTCGAGTTCGCGCAAGAAGCAGACTTGACCTGGACCCTTATCGAATGGACGGTCAAGCCCGAGGCGGTTCCAGCTGGTGAGTCAGAGGTCTACTTCTCGTCGGACGCCGCGTTCTGGGACAACCTCTTCGTGCAGTTGCGCGACACCGAACAACTGCGCCGCTCTCCAATCGCAGTCAATCTCGCGCCGCCGCTTGCTGCTGGAGTGATCGCTGCGGCGCCACGATTTGTCTGGCAATCGGCAGATTGCTGCGAAAACCACTCAATTGGAGCTGAGTTCGCATTCGTCGCCCTCGAAGGTGATGCAGAGTTGCGAAGTGATATGCGCATGGAAAGCGCGTTGGCGTTCTTTGATCGGCACCCAATTTGTACCGAGTCCGGATCATGAAAAACCCCCTCAACTCAAGGGCGAGGTTCCCGAAACCAGCCGGCGCCCGGGTGCGGCGCGGCGCAGCGTTGCTGATGGCAATCTTTGCGCTCGGTGTGGCAGGCAGTGCCGGCACAGCCTTTGTGAAATCGCGCGATCGAAGCGTGCTCGTCGGTCGCAGTATGGGCGAGGCGGCACGGGCGCGTCTCGCGGCAGCCGAAGGTCTTGCGATCTCGCGTGAGGTGCTGGCGGGAATCTTCTGCCAATCCGATGCGACTCTCGCAGCGCAGTGGCGGGGGCAACTTGCCGACGGAACACTTCTGACGAACTATCAGATCAACGGTGCAACGCTCAACGTGACGGTTGCTGACATCAACACCGGGGCGCCGCCCACCATCATTACAACAGAGTTTCAGGCCAACATCACAGTCACCGTGGGTGAGACCAGTTACCAGATGAGTGCGCAGATGAGTCTGCAGAGTCTCATCAAGGGTCAGTACGCCATCTTCGCGAACAAACTCTTTCGTATGGAGGGCGATAACTTCGTCGGCCGCTGGGAGAACTCACCCAAGAGTTCGCTGAAGTATCCAATCAGTCTCGGCACGCAGGCGATGCGAACTTGGTGGGGAAACGAAGGCGCTTATTTCGATGAAGCCGCGTACTTTGAAGATCAAGCGGTTGACATCTCTGGCACATACACGACCATCACAACTGCGATCGCCGCCAATCAAACGAAGTTTCACTGCGCGTCGCGCTCTGGATATGCCGGTGTGACTGTTGGAGGCGTGGCGGGTGTCTACAAATATCAAGGCGGCAATCCACTGGTGGCGGCGTCCTGGCAACTCTCGTCCGATTTCGCGACAAAACAAGCCTATCTGTACTTTCCAAGCAACGCCGAAAGCGTGACGATCACTGGTGGGAGCGCCGATGAAGTCGAACAAGTGCGGCTTTCTGCTGGCGAGTCGATTCGCATGCCGACTCCACCCAACGAGCCATCGTTCATTCCTGGAACCACGTACACCGGCAACAAAACGTACAGCGCCCAGACTCTCACGCTCAATCCAATTCGTGTGAAGTGCTACGAACTCTTTGGGTTTCCCATCAGTGGTGGCGATCTCAAGATTCAGAACAACTCGGTGATCACGCTCAAGAGCGGTGTCTACCGCGTGGATGACAAATTCACGCTCAGCAACAGCAAACTCATCATTGACGGCAATGTCAAGATTGTGATGAAGGCGCGCATGTGGCTTGACCTCGATGCCAAGAGCCTTGACGTCTCAAACTCGTCTATCGAATTGAAGGGCAATTCGCAGTTGCTCTTGTTCGTCGCGTACGACCTCGTCATGAACAACTCTTGGATCGGCAAGGAATACACCTGTGCCAGCGAAAGCAACCCCGCCCTCGCCGCTGGAGATCCACACAGAAAGAAGTGGATGAACCAATGGGCTGCCAATGCCTGCTCGACATTTGCTCCCCAGGAACCCCAGTACATCGAGCCATGGCGGGTGCGCATCTATCCAGATCCCGCCTTCCTCTCGAGCATCTTTATCTGGGACTTTGCCTCGACCTGCGTGGTTGGGTCGATCTACATGCCTACAAATCCAGTGATTCTGCGCGGAACAACCGAGGTCTACGGGCGCATCGCGGCGAATCACGTCTTGCTGCGCGACACGGCGAGCTTCTTCTACGACCACGCGCTTGATGACATCACCGGAATGACTGAGGGGGCGCCTCCGCCTCGCGGTGGAACGCAGCAGATTCCAACCCGCATCCAGATCGAGTTCTAAAACCACTTTGAGAAAGCACTATGTCCCGCGCATTCACACTGATTGAACTGATAATCGCAACGATCATCCTGTCGATACTCGTTTCTCTCGCCATCCCTATGTTCTCGGACCACGATGCGGGACGGCTCGCGGCCGCCAAGCATCGACTCTGGGCAGACATCCAATACGCACAGGCGTGGACAATTGCGAATCCATCCAATCCGGCAACGATTCGGTTTCTTGCCGACGGCTACATCATCGCTGGACCCCCTGACGGTGGCACCGTGCGATTCACCAGTAGTAGTTTCTCCGAAGCAAATGGAGTCAAAATCACCGTGACCGATGTCCCACCGGGCGGAATCCCATTCAATCATTCTGGCGCACTCGATGTTGGGCTTGATGCTCGTGAGCCACGAATTCAACTATCCACCGAGGGCGGCGTCGAGCGCATTGATCTGGTGTTGCAACCAACATCAGGACAAATCCGGCTCGAAAATGCGATTGGATTGCCATAAGTGTGCCGATCATCACCACACACCGCTGCGAGGCGGCTGAGGCGGAATTGCGCACATTGATGGCACATCCGAAAAACTTCGGACGATGTCAACCCACCATTTGCAGGTGGACTGCTGTTTCGTTCTTCGCGGTTGCCTTGACAACGCTGCTCGTGCACAGCGGCGCGTTCGGTCAGAGTGAACCAACCGTTCCACCCGGCGGGATCGCCCCCGTTGGCACAGCGGTCGCCGCAAAGTCGCAATCGCCGACAACGGGTGCAGTGCAAGAGTCAACCGTGCCGCCAAAGGAATCAAAATCGACCGAGCCGTCGATCGCCGCAGATTCGACGATCGAGATTTCACCCAGCGGAACCATTACGCTCGCCGCCCAAAACGTCGAGATCGATTCACTTCTCGAACTGCTTGCGGTTCGAAGCAAGCAGAACATCGTCGCGAGCGACAAGGTCGAAGGAAAAGTCTCTGTCAATCTCTACGACGTCCCATTTGATCAAGCGCTCGAAGCGATCTTGTCGGTGAATGGACTCATCTCAGTTCGTGAAGCTGGGTTCATCTACGTCTACACAAAGGTCGAGTTTGCCGAGTCAGAGAAGGCAGCCCGCAAGATCGCGACGCGCGTCTACACACTGCAATTCCTCAGTTCGCTCGATGCTGAAACGTTGGTGAAGCCCATCCTCTCGAAAGAGGGAGTGATCGCCGCGCGCGGACTCGTCACCCCTGGGTTTGAGTCGACAATCGCGAATGGTGGCGCAGACGAATATGCGTTCACCGCCCGTATCTTGGTGAGCGACTACGAGGCGAATCTTGACGAAGTCGCCCGCGTGCTGAAAGAGATCGACGTTGCCCCCCAGCAGGTGCGGGTGGAGTGCACAATCGTCTCGGCGAGCGTCAACGAGAACAATGCCTATGGCGTCGACTTTGCCGCGATCGGCAATCTGAATTTCGACAATGTGACCGACTCAGTGCTCGGGAACCTAGTTCCGCCGCTTGGCATCCCTGATGCGATCAGAACCGGCACAGCGAAACCCTACCCAAGCACAAGTGCCCAAGCGGGGGCAGTGAGCAACATCGTGAGCCTCCCCGGCGCGCCTCCAGCGAACGTGAAGATGGGACTCATCGCAGGTGACATGGCAGTGTTTCTCAACATTCTCGATGACGTCACTGACACGACGGTGCTAGCTCGTCCCGCCGTGACGTGTCTCAATCGTCAAAGAGCCTCAGTCGAAGTTGGCGAGCGCGTCGCGTATGTGACGTCCACCGTCAGCCAGACCAGTACAACCCAGACGGTGAACTTTCTCGACACTGGAATCATCCTGCATTTTCGTCCATTCATCTCGGATGACGGGATGATTCGCATGGAACTCATGCCGAGCATCTCCGATTACAAGCTGCGACAAATCGGTCTGCCAACGTCGCCAACCTACACCGAGGTTCCTGACGAAAACAAGCAAGAAATCCGCACCAATGTGCGGGTGAGAAGCGGACAAACGGTCGTGCTTGGCGGACTCTTCAGCGACAAGATTGTGACGCAGCGCAAGCAGGTGCCAGGGTTGAGCGAGGTTCCGTTTCTCGGTGGACTCACTGGTGGCCAGGGTGATCAAGTGCAACGCAAGGAGATCATCTTCTTGGTGACTCCGACCGTGATCGAAGATGAGAAACTCTACGAAGAGGGTCGTGACTCGCTTGAGATCACAGAAAACGTGCGCGTCGGTGCGCGCGCGGGTCTCTTGCCATTCTCGCGTGAGCAGGTCACTGCTAACTATCAACAGGATGCATTTGATGCCTACCAAGATGGCGATCTCACCAAGACGCTTTTCTATTCGAACGCCGCGCTTCGCATGAAACCCGTGTCGCCCGCCATGCAGCAGTTGCGTGAGCGCGTGCTGTCGATGCCTGGATCTGATTATCAAGATCAGATCGACAAGACACTCTTGGAACGCCGCACGTTTTCGCCAGCCCAGACGCTCACTCCAGTCGCACCACCAACTCCAGCAACGAGTCCAAAGTGAAACGCGCGCACATCCTTAGCAATTCTCTCTCGTTCGCGGCGGCGCTCACTCTGAGCGTTGGCGCAATCACGGCCTGCAAAGGACCATCCGCGGCGGGGCTCGAAGCGCGCAAGGCAGCGAAAACGCGGTTCGATCGCGTTGGGGTTGGCGTTGCGACCGACCAAGCAGAGCAGGCGCTCGAGGCGGGTCAGTTCAGTGCTGCGCTAAAGCACATTGACAAGGTTGTGGCGGTGACTCCCGATGATTTCAACGCGCGACTGTTGCGAGGGAGAATCGTTCTCGAGATGGGACGCCTCGAATCTGCGGCGACCGATTTCAAGATGGCGTGTGAACTCAATCCTGGTTGCGATGAGGGCCGGTACTACTTGGGCGTGGTCTATCAACGGTGGGGTCGCGATGACGAGGCACTTGCCAACTATTCGGTCGCGCTCGCGATCGAGCCCTCGAACACCCACTATCTCTTGAGCGAGGCAGAGACATTGCTCGTGCTGGGTCGGGTCAGTGAGGCGAAGCAACTCGTCGATGACTCGCTTTGCCACTTTGAATTCAACTCAGCTCTCGCCCATCTGCGATCTGAGATTGCAGCAGCGGAGGGTGACGATGTAGAGGCGCTTCACTTCATCGAACTCGCCGTGACACTTGCTCCTGATCCAATGCTCTATCAGGAGGATGCCGCAGTCGTCGCATTCAATGCCGAGCAATGGGACCGCTGCCTGACCGCGCTAGCCACACTGCCACCTGAGACCTCCCAACGGGAAGATTTGCTTCGAATGCGAGCTCGCTGTCTGGTGCTAACCAATCGCGGCCATGAAGCGCGTGACATGCTCGTTCGCCTCGAAAACGCCCCAGCGTCGAGCAAAGCGGGTTACACGCTCGAGCATGACCTCACCCTTGGGTACATCGCTTGGCTCATTGGGGATGCACCCCGTGCCGAAGCCTGCGCCGACCGGCTCATGGCACGCAATCCAACTCTTTGTGATGGTTATCTACTCAAGGGAGTCATCCTCGAGCGTCGAGGCGACTTGGAAGCCGCTGCAACGGTGCTCGCAAAGGCATGCCAGGTCGATCCAAATCGAAAACTCGCTCGTGATCTGCTGCTTCGAACTCAGGCCGCGCACCTCGCCATCGCGGGCGTTGCAGTTGCTGCTGTAGGTCCTTGAGAGCGCCGGTCGCGCATGGGGCGACTTGTTTACTTGGCATTTTTGCAACGGTATTTTGCTGCAGCCATCCATTGGGCTATCTTTGGGAACAAGGAGACAGCAATGATTACCCAGATCGCTATCGTGTCTATCGTGACAGCACTCACTCTCGTGCCGTCAGTTCTCGGCCAAATCGTTGTCGACGGCAGTCGCGATAACGCGTTTGGAGCAGCGCTCGCGGTCCAGAACACAACGACTGGCTTTGGCGACTCAAACCTCGGGTTGGTCAACGCCGCCAATGGATCTGAGCTCGACAACTGCTACGCCACAATTGATGGCGGAGTGCTGTATCTGTTCTTTGGAGGAAATCTCGAGAGCAACTTCAACAAACTCGAACTGTTCATCGATAGCGGTGTCGGTGGTCAGAACTCGGTGCGCGGCGACAACGCCGATGTTGACTTCAACGGTCTCAACCGACTCGGCGAGAGCGCTGCTGGCGTTGGTGATGGAATGAAGTTCGACGAGTGTTTCTCGGCAAACTTCTACCTCACGACCACGTGTGGCGGAACGCCCACCACGTTGTACGCAAACATCGCGCAGATTCTCACCGGCGGCGGCGGAATCGGTGCCTATATTGGCAGCGGAGCACCTGGAACGGTCGCGATCGACAACGTGAAGTATGGAGTCAAGGTCGCTCTCAACAATTCGAACATCCTCGGAGTCGGCGCCGACGGTGGCAGTGCGGATGGCTCGGGTGTCGCCACCGGTGTCGAAGTTGCGATCCCACTCGCTCTCATGGGATATGACGCAGCAACACAGAAAAACATCAAAGTCTGTGCGATGATCAATGGTGGTGGGCACGACTGGGTATCGAACCAAGTCATCGGAGGACTCGGTGCTGGAAGCGCCAACCTTGCCGAACCGCGCCTAGTGAACTTTGCCTCGATCGCGGCCAATCAGTATGCGGTCGTTGTGGTTGACGCGGCTGAGCCAGACTGCCCAGTCGTGCCGCCATCCTGCCCAGCAGACCTAAACGGCGACGGCGTCATCGACGGAGCCGATCTCGCAACCGTTCTCGGTGGATGGGGAACTGCCGGCGGCGACACCAACGGCGACGGCAGCACAGATGGTGCAGACCTCGCGGCAGTCCTGAGCGCATGGGGGGCGTGCGTCTGAGCACTTCAAAGTGCGCGAATGGTTAGACTCCATGCGTCAGCGCATTAAGGATGCGCCGCATTCGCACCTCGGAGATCTCACCATGACAAGGATCGTCATCGCGTCACTCGGATTATTTCTCGCGTCGCTCGTGCTGGTTGCAGGCAGCGGTTGCTCATCACAGAGTCCGATTCTCAGTCACATCACCGAAGGCAGCGAAGCTTTTCAAAGCGTGCAGACATCTGGAAACCCGATTCCTAAAGAGGAACTCAAATCGGCCGTTGGCGTCGCACTCGTCAAGTGTTTTCAGGCCGGCGTTGTGTTTGGAATGATGGGTGGTAGCGGAGTCGCCGTCAAGAAACTTCCATCAGGATGGTCCTCACCGGTCGCAATCGGCGTGGTCAAAGGAGATTTCGGTGCTTTGATCGGTGCGCAGTATCTCGACATAGTGATGGTTTTTTCAGACGCCGCGGCATTCGACAAGTTCATCACGGATGGCAGTTACTTCTGCGCAGGAGCGGAGGGGACTGCCGCGACGAACACGGTATCGACGCGGGCCGCGGGCGCGCCGGTGAAGTCCTACGTTCGCGCAGCTGGCCTCTACGGGGCGGCATCAATCGGCGGACTAGGGGTCACGTTCAAAGAGAAAGCGAATGCCGCTGCGTACGGCGCTGATGCCACAGTAGTCGACATTCTCAACGGAAAGTTCCCGCAGCCTCCTGGTGGCATCGAGCTTTCCAAGCAACTCGAGAGCGGCACATAGTCGCGGGGTTTTGTCTGATATTGGCTAGAAAATTAGGCATCCCTCACCGTTGGAAGTAGGCTTCGTTGGTATGCCGTTTCGCGCCCACTTGCTCGCGGTCATCGCACTCAACGGCACGATTTTACTTTGCTCGCAGGTAGCCACGGCCCAGATTTCAACGCGACCTGGTATTGGGGCGATCCCGTACACCTCTGCGAGTGGAAACGGGACGACCTTTCGTACGTTCGCTCCCAACGCAGATACAGTGGTCGTCGGGGGCACATTCAATTTCTGGAGCACGACTTCACGACCGCTTTTCAACGAGGGCAACGGCTACTGGTCGGTCGACGTGCCACTCGTGCAAGCCGGAGCGCAGTACAAGTTTTACATCAAGCGCGGCACGCAGTTGCTTTGGAAGAATGACCCGCGCGCCCGTGACCTAGTGAGTTCCATCGGCAACTCGGTTGTCTACGACCCAAACTCGTACCTCTGGCAGAACGCCTCGTTCGCCCTGCCGACCTGGGACAAAATGGTGATGTACGAAATGCACATCGGAACGTTTGGAACTTCGACGAGCGGCTTTCCGCCCGCATCGCTCGATCAGTGCGTTGCCAAACTAGATCACCTCGTCGAACTCGGCGTGAATGCGATCGCGCTAATGCCGATCTGCGAGTTTCCAACAGACCGTTCGTGGGGCTACAACGGTTCGTATCCATTTTCTGTAGAGAGCGCCTACGGAACTCCAAACGATCTCAAAGAGTTCATCGATGCCGCCCATACCCGCGGAATCGCAGTGACTTGTGACGTGGTTTACAACCACATCGGTCCCAACGATATGGACATGTGGCAGTTCGACGGTTGGTCGCAGAACGGTCTCGGAGGAGTCTTCTTCTACAACGATTTCCGCGCTTACACACCGTGGGGCGATACGCGACCAGATTTCGGACGCGGTGAGGTGCGTACTTACCTGCGCGACAACGCCATGATGTGGCTCAATGAGTTTCGCATGGACGGTCTGCGAGTGGACGGAACCAAGTACATCCGCCGCGTGGGTCAAGATGGTCCAGACATTGCCGATGGATGGTCGCTGCTGCAGTGGATCAACAACGAAGTCGACGCCGTCGCGCCACAGAAAATCATGGTCGCAGAAGACATGGCCGTCGAGTCGTACATGACCAAGACAACTGGGGCAGGTGGCGCAGGATTCGACAGTCAGTGGGATGCGAGTTTCTATCCACAGATTCGCGCCGCGGCGATCACGCCAAATGATGCGGATCGCAATATGTTTTTGGTGCGGGATGCGATCGCATTTTCATACAACGGCTCGATGCAGCAGCGCGTCATTTATTCAGAGAGTCACGACGAGGTCGCTAATGGCAAGCAGCGCGTGCCTGAAGAGATTTCGCCGGGCAACGCCAGTTCGTGGTACGCCCGCAAGCGTTCGACCCTTGCCGCCGCGATTGTGATGAGTGCGCCTGGAATCCCGCTGCTTTTTCAAGGGCAGGAGTTTCTCGAAGATGAGTGGTTTCGCGATGACGTTCCACTCGATTGGTCGCGCAAGTCGACCTTCGCGGGGGTCTTCAAGCTCTACCAAGATCTCGTGGCACTTCGCAAGAACGCAACGGGAGTGACACGCGGACTTTCAGGATTCAGCACCAATGTTTTTCATGTGAACAACACAGACAAGCTCATCGCCTATCACCGCTGGCAGAATGGTGGAGAGCTCGATGACACGATCATCATTGCAAACTTCTCCGCAACGCCAAAGTTGAATTACCGCATCGGAATGCCGCGTTCCGGACTTTGGAAGTGCCGATTCAACAGCGACTGGACGGGTTATGGCGCTGACTACGCCAACACGCTCTGTCTGACAACTTCGACCTCACCCACGGCATGGGACGGCCTTGCGCAGAGCGCGCTCATTTCGGTGGGTGCCTATTCGGTGACGATGTTCTCGCAGGGCGATTTACCGCCGGTCTATGCGCCGCAAGATCTCAACCGCGATGGATCGGTGAATGGAGCCGACCTCTCGGTGCTGCTTTCAGCGTGGGGAACGTCAGGCAGCGTCGCCGACATCGACGGTGATGGAACGGTGGGGGGAAGCGACCTCGCCAGCATGCTCAGCGGCTGGGCGCCCTGATAGATATAGCTCAGCCCAACTCAGCCCTGCGCGCGATTGCGCATCCGGTTGTCGAGTCAAAGAGTTGCGCGGCGTGCAGGTCGATCGACATCGTTGTCGTGTCTCCTTCGCGAATGCGCACGGTCTGCTCTTGCGGTGCGCGGGAGATAAGGCGAATGCCATCCACCACGAAGACAACATCTGCACAGGCGCCGTAGCGCTCAGTCGCCACCACCTTGCCAGTTAGCGTTGCAGCATTAGTCGATTGGTCGCTCGTGAGCGCGAGTCGTTCGGGGCGAATTCCCAGCGTGACTGCCCGCGCGCCGCTGCCCGAGAGTCCCGTGAGATTCCAGCGATCGCCAGGCAGTGTGAATGCGCAACATGCCGCGCGAAAAGTCAGCGTGCCATCCGCCGCAGAGGTGAGGGTTCCATCGATCATGTTCATCGGTGGTGTGCCGATGAATCCCGCCACAAACCTGTTTGCAGGTCGCTCGTAAATCTCGGCCGGCGATGCGATCTGTTGCACGATGCCATCCTTCATGACAACGATTCGGTCGGCAAGACTCATCGCCTCTTCTTGATCGTGCGTGACGTAGATCATTGTCGCGCGCAGTGCCCGATGAAGAATGCGCAGTTCGGTGCGCATCTCGCCGCGCAAGAGCGCATCGAGGTTCGAGAGCGGTTCATCGAAGAGGAAGACTGCAGGATCACGCACCAGCGCCCGCCCGACTGCAACGCGCTGTCGCTGTCCACCTGAAAGTTCGCGCGGTTGCCGGTGCAGCAACTGTTCTATGCCGAGCGTGCACGCGGCACTTTCGACGCGGGTGACGATCGCGGCGTGTTCAGCGCGGCAGTGGGTGCGATAGGAAGAGTCGAAGATGCCGCGCCAACGACTCTTGAACGCGCGCCGGCGTTCAAGGCCAAACGAGAGGTTCTGGCGAACATTTAGATGCGGATACAGCGCGTAATTCTGAAAGACCATCGCAATGTCTCGGTCCTTGGGCGCAACGTCATTGACAACTCGCTCGCCTATAGAAATCGTGCCATCGGTGAGGTCTTCGAGACCAGCAATCATGCGCAGCGTCGTGCTCTTTCCGCAACCGGATGGTCCAACGAGCACGACGAATTCTCCGTCGGCGACAGCGAGGTCGACAGATTTCACTGCCGCGGCGCCGCTTCCGTAACTCTTCGACACCGCACGCAATTGCACTGTTGCCATGAGGGTCACAGGCTACCCAACGCCGTCAATGCGGTACAACACTGTGGTCATGATCACAACAAACTGGCTAGTCGCACTTCTCACCATCACCGCTCAAGACCCAACAGTTCCAGCGCTCATACCAGTGCGCAGTCCCGCAACGGCTGCGACACAAGAAGCGGCTTCCGATGATGGACCAATCGACCTCGTGCCTCCGACATCGAAGTGTTCGAAGGACCGCCGACTCGCCCACACCTTGCGGTATGCAACGCTGCCACTGAACGGGTCGGTCGGCGACTCGTCGATCACAGAGGCGCTCGCAGAGTTTCTCAAGCGCACTCCCGCAACGAACGGAGTGAATGCGCTTGTGATCCAGTTCAATTTGACCGGAGGCGAGCACGACGCGACGCTCGCGCTTGCCGCTCAGATAGTTCAGGTGCGCAATCGAATGCCAGTGATCGGTGTCTTTGGCTCGTGCGTCGGAGTCGGCGCAATATTGCCAGTAGTGTGCGACTATCTCGTTGTGCTCGATCCCGCATCAGATGCGACGGTGCTCGAGTGGTCGCCAGCGCAGGATGTTTCAGACGCGGGAATATCAGTCGAGACTGGAAAGTGCTTCGAAGCGATTATGTCGCGGGCGGCAGACCGCACCTTCATGAAGGCAGTTGTCGCCGCGCTCCTCGATCCAAGGCTCGACCTCTATCTCTGGCGTGGCAGCGACGGTTGCTCACAGACATAGCAGAGTGCACCGGCGGGATTTTCTGCAGTGCAACTCTCCAACGGAAAGGACGCATTGCCAGGGATGACCGCCGCTAAGCTAGTTACCTCGGGCCTAGCGCTGCCTGGGAGTGGTTCGATCGATGGATTGGGCAAAGTGCTCGGAGTCGAAAAGTGGATCGCACAACCAAATGTTGCCCAGAAGATTCTTGCTCAGATTGAAGAACGAAAATCGCAGGATGTTGCTCAACGCGCGCTGGGGTTGAAGACCGGCTTTACAGCGGTCAAGAATGCCCGTGCCCTGGTTGGAGGTCTTATCGAAGCAGAGGCGAATGCGCGCGCGACTGATCCAAGAAAGCAGCAGTATCGCAAGACCTATTCGAGAAGCTGGACGTCCAACACCACCAACTCGAATACTGGAAGCAGCTGGGCGTACACGCACGTAGGCACGAATGCGTGGCGTATCAACTGTAACTTTTCGATTACGGCGTGGGAAGCTGTGCTGCGCATGTACGAAGAGGCGAGCGCCGCGACTGGTCAGGCAACGTCGGTCGCCTCAACTCTCGCCAAGAGTCCGATGATGACGAGCGATCTAGAGTTCAAGGCCGAAGTCACCGCACTTCAGAGCGAAGTGGATGCGTTGATGTTGCAGGCTCCAGCATTGACAATCAAGGGCGACAATGCGAAGCAGCACATTGCCTGGTTGCGCAACAACTACCTCAATCCTGCGATGTGAAACGCGACGAGTTCCGTGGGCTCAGCCCTTGACTGCGCCGCGGGTCAATCCCTCGATGAACTGCCGCTGCGCGGCGACGAAGAGCGCGATGCAGGGCACCATCGTGACCAGACTCGCCGCCATCAAGAGGTGCACATCTTCGAGTCCGCCATACTGATTGCGAAATGAATTGAGGGCGACAGCTAACGTCGCTTGCTCGTCGCTGTGCAGGTAGACCAGCGGTCCCATGAAGTCATTCCAAACGTAAATGAACGTGAATACTGCGCAAATCGCGGTCACAGGCTTGCAGAGCGGCAAGATGATCTTCCACCAGACTTCGACCAGCGTGTAGCCGTCAACCTTGGCAGCTTCGATCAGACTCTCAGGAATCTGGGCGATGAACTGCCGGTACATAAAGATGAAGAATGCGTTTCCAAAGAACGCTGGCACGATGAGCGGAAGCAAAGAGTCGATCCATCCAAGGTTTCGAAAGAGGATGAAGAGAGGGATGAGCGTCACCTGTCCGGGCAACATCATCGTGCCAAGCATGATGATGAAGAGCGTTCGACTGCCGCGAAATCGAATGCGCGCAAAGGCAAACCCGACGAGACTGCTCGAGAGAACGGTGCCGATTACGACCAGCGTGGTGATGACAATCGAGTTTGCAAGGGCGTTGAGAAAACCCTGCCACTGCACCGAACCCATTTCGCGCAGGGCTTGGGGATAGTTCAGCCATTGTGGTGATTCTGGCCAGAGCGCAATGCCGCCAGTGCCACCGACTGCGGCGCCCGCGCGCTCGGGAGTCTCGAGGCTGACCACAAACATCCACCAGAGTGGTAAGAGCATGATGACCGCGCCTGAGACGAGCAGTGTGTACTGAAATGCACGGTAGAGCATGCGGTTCACGACTTCACCCCCTCGGAGTAGACCCAGCGCTTGCTAGTGCGCATGACGATCACTGTGAGTGCCAGAACGATGAGCAGCAAGAGCCACGCCATAGCACTGGCGTATCCCATCTCGTAATACTCAAATCCCTGGTTGTACAGGTAAAGCACGTAGAAGCGAGTGAGGTCGCCGGGCTCTCCACCCGTCATCACGAATGCTTGCGTAAAGACTTGAAAGCTCGCGATGATCGCCATGATGACATTGAAGAGGATGATCGGCGAGAGCATCGGCAGCGTGACCGACCAGAATTGACGGCGCTTGCTGGCGCCATCGATCGATGCAGCTTCGTAGAGTTCGCCGGGAATCTGTTGCAATCCTGCGAGAAAGACAATCATCGTTCCTCCCATGAACCAGAGACTCATCAGTGCGAATGCTGGTGCTCCCCAAATGCCTGCGTCGCGGCCGAACCACTCTGGAGCGGTGAGGCCCAGTGGGGTGAGTAGTGGTTGCAGGGCAGTGTTGAGAAGTCCGCCATCGGCATCGAAGATCCAGCGCCAGAGCACGGCAACGCCGACTCCTGCAAGCACCGTGGGCAGATACCAGGCTGCGCGAAAGAGGTGGATGCCGCGCAACTTCGCATTCATCAAGAGTGCCGCAAGCAGCGCAAGCACCTGCCCCGCTGGCACGGCGAGCAGTGCGTAGTAGACGGTGACCCACAGGCTGGCCCGAAAGCGATGGTCGAATGCCAGAAGTTGCTCGAAGTTTGCCGTGCCGGCGAAGTCTGCTTCGCTCAGTGGCGAGACACCCTTCCATCGCGCGAAGGCCAGCGCGAGGCTCATCGCGATTGGAAAAACCATGAAGAGGCCAAAGCCGACCATCCACGGTGAGGCGAGCAGAAATCCGGTGCGTTCTTCGCGGCGCTGCGCGCGGCTGAGAGTCCCAGCGCGCAGGCGCACGATTGTTACTGTGATGCCGACGAGCGCGAGTCCAATCGCAAGCCAACTCAGAAAGGTCCACGGCATCGCGGGCATCGTCTCGCTGCGCAGTGGAGTTTGCCGCTGCGACTTCCAATCGCGCTCGAAGTTCGCAATTGCCTCGTTGAGCGGAAGGTCGCCAGTCTTGAGCGCTTGGTCGAGGCGCGATCCCAAAAGTGCTTCGAATTGTGGATCGGTCGGCCAGTCGACCACCCGCGCGTGCTCGGCGGCGTCGAGAAAGCCACGGTCGTTTGCCGGCTCTTGGGTGGGATCATCGAATGAATCACTCTGCGCTGCAGTTCGAATCGTTGGGATCGCAAGTCCGAGTTTGGCGAACGCGCGTTGATTGGTTTCGCCCGAGAGAAAGCGCACGAGTTGCCACGCTTCGCTCTGATGCTTGCTCTGACTTGAAATCGACCACGAGACGGTCAACACGATGTTGCTCTGGGCACTACCGCGCGGAAGCGGGGCGAAGTCCCAGCCGAATCCACCATCCGCCGAGGATGGAATCTTGCGGTAACTCGGCACGACCCACCGTCCAAATGGTCCAGCGAGACCGACCTTGCCTCCCAAGAAGACGCTCGATCCTGTGGCGATCTTGCTCTTGCCGCTAGTGAGCGCGCCACTCTCGTCGTGACGCCAACTACGAAGTCGATCGAGCGCAGCCACAACTGGCATCTCAGATGTGCGCAGATCATCAAACGATGCACCTTTGACGTCGACTCCTTCGCTCATCAAGTATGCGCGCACCATCGCCGGCCAGGTGACGAACTCTGCACCGGTGCACTCGGGAAGTTTTCCAATCGCGCGCGCATCGGCGATGAACTCATCCCAGGTCCACTCGGCACTCGGCGCGGCGAGCCCAGCCCGTTGAAAGAGATCCTTGTTCCAGTAGAAACCGACGGTCGTGAAATCTTTGGGAATGCCGTAGAGCGCGCCCGACCCAGTCTGCTCGCCGTCATAGCGAAACGCCGCAACGGTCGCGGGATAAAACGCGTCGAGCATCAGTCGGTCGGTGGCGCGATTGCGCTCATCCACCGCCAGAAAGTCATCAAGCGGCGCGAGCAATCCGAGTGCGACGAAGGCTGGAATGCGCTCTGATCCGACATAGAAGACGTCTGGTCCATCGCCCGATGCCATCATCGTCTGCAACTTGGTGTAGAAACTTCCCGCGTCACCAGGATTGATCCGCCGCACACGAAGCGTGGGATGGGCGCGCTCGAACGTGCGCAGGGCATCCTCGACAATCTGATCTTCTTCTTGACCACCCTCACCCGACCAGTGCATCACCACGAGTTCAGTGCGGGCATCCTGCACCCAGAGTCGGCGCACCTCACGGGTCACGACAGTCGCAAATGCCCAGAGCACAATCGCAACTGACAGCGCAATGAGCAGGTAGCGAATGCATCGTGCGGTGCGGCGAATCATCCGCCTTCAAGCATAGATTCGCCGTCGGGATCGCGCGCCAATGTGTGATGCGTTCTACTCTGTGGACGATGCCGAGTAGAAGGTCACGCAATCCAATTCTGATCGCCTCTGTACTTGTCACGACCATCTTCATGCCCGCCGCGCTTGGACAGCAGGTCGCCAACTGGCCGCCAAGTGAAGCCAAGATCAAGAGCACGCTCGCAGCATCGCTGGTCTCGACCGCGTCGAGTGTCGAGGTGCGGGCGCTCAGTGGCGGCACGTTCGACGCGCAGTTTTCGTTTCAGCCAAGCCAGACCGCCACGCGGGTGAATCTCGCGGGCGATTTCAATTCGTGGAGTACGACTGCGACCCCGATGACTCGCGGCGACGATGGGGTCTGGCGAGTATCGGTGCAATTGGCGGCGGGTGAGCGGCTCTACAAGTTTGTGGTCGACGGCAGTTTGTGGCTCGCTGATGCGCGAAATCCGCGAAAGGTCGACGATGGCAATGGAGGAAGCAACAGTGTGCTGCGACTCGGCGGTGAGGCGAATCTCGATGGAGTGCGCGTGCGTCTTGGCGATGGAAAGATTGAAGGCGGGGGAGTGCTGCACGATCCCACCCGCGCTGTGTTTGTTCAGAAACTTCCCGATGGTCGAATTCTCGTGCGTGTGCGCACCTTGCGGGGTGATGTTGAGTCGGTCGAGTTCGCGCAGCGTGGCGGCGCGCGGGTGCAAATGCGTGACTCCGGAAGCGACGAGCTTTTTTCGTGGTGGGAAGTTGCGATCGCGCAACCGACCAGTGCGCTCTCCTATACCTTCCTCTTCTCAGATGGAGCCACACGATTGAGCGACGCCCGCATCTATGCACTCGAATCTTCGCCCGACCAGTTCTTCACCACTCCCGCGTGGGCGAAGGATGCGATCTGGTACCAAATCATGCTCGAACGATTTCGCGATGGCGATGTCGCAAACAATCCTGATCCCTGTCGACCATGGACAAGCGAGTGGTACACGCCGAGCCCCTTGGAAGAGAAGAGCGGACAGACATTCTTCAACTGGTACGTTTTCTCACGGCATTATGGCGGCGACCTCGCCGGGTTGCGCAGTCAGTTGTCATATCTAAAGGATCTCGGCATCAATGCGCTCTATCTCAATCCGATCTTTCAAGCGACTACCCACCACAAGTACAACGCGACTAGTTTCATCCACGTTGATGAGCACTTTGGTACGCGCGGCGACTACGAAAAGGCCGAGGCGGCCGAGGATCTGCGCGATCCAAAGACCTGGACATGGACTGCTACCGACCAACTATTTCTTGAGGTGATTCGCGCGGCAAAGAGGCTTGGAATTCGGGTGATTCTCGATGGCGTTTTCAATCACGTTGGCACCGCCCACCCTGCATTTCGCGATGTGATGAAGCACGGTCAAGCGAGCCGTTACCGCGACTGGTTCAGCGTGCGGTCGTGGGATCCATTCGAGTATGACGGTTGGGCAGGATTCACCGAACTTCCAGTCTTTCGCAAGAACGATCAGGGGTTCATCTGTGAAGAGGTGAAGCAACACATTTTCAATATCACGCGGCGTTGGATGGACCCTAACGGTGACGGCGATCCATCCGATGGCATTGATGGATGGCGACTCGATGTTCCAAACGAAGTCGCGATGCCATTTTGGTATGAGTGGCGGGCGCTTGTGAAGTCGATCAATCCCGACGCATACATCGTGGGCGAGATATGGAAGCGCGCCGATTCATGGCTCGATGGTCGTTCGTTCGACGCCGTGATGAACTATCCATTCGCAGAGTCGCTCTTGCAATGGATTCGCGACAAGGATCGCAAGATCACGGCGAGTGAACTTGATCGTCGCCTAGCCGAGTTGCGCCGCGCCTATCCCGCGCAGGCGACATACGTCTTGCAGAATCTCGTCGACAGCCACGACACCGATCGTCTCGTCTCGAAGTTGCGCCATCCCGACTCGGAATATGACAAGGGCAATAGAGAGCAAGAAAACCCTGCGTACAAAGGTGGAAAACCAGCGAGCGACGAGTACCAGCGGGCGCGTCTGATCGCATTGGTGCAAATGGTCTACGTCGGTGCGCCGATGGTGTACTACGGCGATGAGGTCGGCATGTGGGGGGCGGATGATCCAACGAATCGCAAGCCGATGCTGTGGAGCGACCTCGAGCCGTATGAGAAGCCACTCGAGAACACGATCGATGCGGCGCACTACGCGTGGTACAAGCGGGTGATCGCCCTGCGTAACGCGCACCCGGCACTTCGCAGTGGCTCGATCGAGACGATTCTCTGTGATGACGCGCACGATGTGTGGATCTTCGAACGGGCGCTCGGCAGCGAGACGCTGTTGGTGGCTCTGAATGCCTCGCCCAATGAAGTGCAGCTCGATCTTTCAAAGACGAGCAGTGCGGCACGCAGTGCTCGTTGGCGCACAATCTTCGGCGGCGAGGGAGCGGCTGTTGCCGATGATGCATTTCCAAAGATCTCGGTGCCCGCACTCTCGGGTCGCGTGTGGACTCGCGAACAATGAACATTGCTGGCAACCCGATGATGGCTCATCGAGCCGCGGGTGTGCTCTGCCATCTCTCAAGCCTCGCGGGACCATGCGCCATCGGCGACCTCGGTCCTAGTGCCAAGGAATATGTTGAGTGGTGTAGCGATGCGGGGTTCTCATGGTGGCAGATGTTGCCGGTGGGTCCAATTGGAGCGGGTGATTCGCCCTATGCGAGCACGTCGAGTTTTGCCGGTGAGCCGCTCTTCATTTCGCTTGCAGGATTGCGCGATGTAGGGTTGCTCGGCGCACGTGACGTGCGAGAGTCGGCAGCGGCGGCAAAGCGATTTGCGCGGGGATCAATTGCGAGTCATGGGTCGATGGCGAAGACAAATTACGACGCTGCTCGTCGGGCGAAAGAGCCCGCGTTTCTGCGGGCATTTGAGTCGTTTCGGGCGGACGGCGGGTTTGAGAGTGCCCACTACCGCGCGTTTGCCGAGCGCGAGAAGTATTGGCTTGCAGGCTGGCGCGCGTTTCAGAACGATGGCATCGGGTACCACGCGTTCTTACAGTTCAGCTTCGACGCACAGTGGCAGCAGTTGCGATCCCATGCGCGCGCCCACGGCGTGCAGTTGCTCGGTGACGTGCCAATCTTCGTCTCGCTAGAAAGTGCCGATGTCGCTGAGCATCCACAACTCTTTCGACTTGATCGCGCGGGTCGTCCTGAAGTGCTCACTGGCGTTCCTCCAGATTGCTTCTCGAAGGATGGCCAACTCTGGGGACATCCGCACTATCGCTGGTCGGCGCACCGCGCGGATGGGTTTCGCTGGTGGACTGAGCGCATCGCCGCATCGCTGCGCCGCTTTGATGGGGTGCGGATCGATCACTTTGTTGGATTCCACCACGCATACGAGATTCCCGCCCGAGCAAAGACGGCCCGCACTGGTCGTTGGACGCCGCAAGCGGGCGAAGAACTACTGGCAGCAACCCGCAAGAAGCTCGGAGCACTCTCATTGATCGCAGAAGACCTTGGCGCAGTGACCGCCGAAGTTGTCGCGCTTCGCACGCAATTCGATCTTCCTGGAATGCGCGTGCTGCATCACGCATTTGGCTGCGACAATTCTGGTGATCTGCTTCACCGCCATGAGTCGAAGTGCGTGGTCTATCCCGGCACGCACGACAACGACACGACGCGCGGCTGGTATCAATCACTCTCAGCGGCATCGCGCCAGCGATTCATCGCCTATTGCGGCGCCGATGCGGCGCGTGACCCACCCGAGGCGATGATGCGTCTCGCGTTCGCATCGCCCGCCCAGCTCGCGATTATTACGATGCAAGATGTGCTCGCTCTCGACCGCAGCGCGCGCATGAATCTTCCGGGGCGTGCGCATGGGGAGTGGCGCTGGCGCTTGGCGAGCGATTGGCGCAAACAGGGCAAGAACTGTGCAAAAAATATCCGGGCGCTCGCCGCGCTCACCGGTCGCATCAGATAACAAGCGTCGGCGCTTTTGGTAGAAATGCGCGACTCATGTCACGAGCCCAGTGCTTTCCATCGATCGGTGTTGACGAACTCATCTCGCACCTGCGCGACCTCGCCTCGAATGTCTGGTGGTCTTGGAATGAAGAGGGATGGTCGGTCTTTCAAACGCTTGAACCCAGTGAGTGGCGGGCGACGAACCACTCGCCCATCGGCACACTCGAGCGAACAACTCCTGCCCGTATCGCGGCGTTGGCGTGCGATCCGATGTTCGTGAAGCGCGTTTACGACGGGTTGGCTGCCCGCGCGGCCTACCTCGGTGAGCGCGCCTGGTTTCAGCGTGGCGCCTCGGCACAAATGGCAGGACTGCGCGTCGGATACTTCTGCAGCGAGTATGGATTGCACGAGTCGATCCAACAATACGCAGGCGGCCTTGGCATCTTGGCCGGCGACCATCTCAAGAGCGCATCCGACTTGGGCATTCCGCTCGTCGCAGTCGGACTCGCTTACCGCCACGGCTACTACATCCAACAACTGGCGCGCGATGGATCAACGGTTGTGCTCTATCCCGACTACGACTTTGCCCGCTGGGGAGTCGAAGACACGCGCGTCACCATCGGCTGTCCAATTGGTTCGCGCATCGTCACCGCGCGCGTCATGCGCATGTGGGTTGGACGCGTGCCGCTTTATCTGCTTGACACCGATCTAAAGGCAAATGCCCCCGAAGATCGCAAACTCACCGAAGGTCTCTACAAGGGCGAGCCGCACCTGCGTCTGCGCCAGCAGGTCCTGCTCGGTGTTGGCGGCATGATGGCGCTCAAGGCTCTTGGCGAGAAGGTCACGGTGTTGCATCTCAACGAAGGCCACGCGGCCTTCGCCGCTTTGCAACGCACCGTCGATTTGCATTCGTCTGGTCGACCTATTCAAGAGGCGTTTGATGCCGTGCGGCGTGCAACGGTCTTCACAACTCACACGCCAGTGCCCGCAGGACATGATCGTTACGACCCAAAGATGGTCGCAGAAGAACTTGCCTCGCTCGCCCTGCGCGCGGGACTCTCGAGCGAAGAACTTGCGGATCTCGGGCGAATCAAGCCCGGTGATCCCAAGGAGACTTTCTGTATGACTGTGCTCGCGCTGAGACTTGCGCAGCGCGTCAATGGAGTGTCGCAACTGCATGGCGAAGTGAGTCGCGAGATGTGGAAAGAGTTTTACGGACTGCCGGCGAGCAAGGTTCCAATCACGTCCATCACTAACGGTGTGCACGTAAAGACGTGGATCGATCCTGACGCAGAACGATTTTGGCAGAGCGCGAGCGGACTGCGCCTTTCTAAGCAGGCTCCCAAAGCAACAGGATGGCGCCACGTCGAGGGGTGCGATCAAGACGCATTCTGGAAGTTGCGCGGTCGACTGCGCCGTCGGCTTGTGCACTTTGTGCGTGATCGGCTCGCGATGCAGTGCAAACGCCGCGGTGAAGGGCAGACTGCTGTGGCGGCGACCTACTCGCTCTTGCACGACGATGCGCTCACGATCGGCTTTGCGCGGCGCTTCGCAACCTACAAACGAGCTCCACTCATCTTTCACGATGCGCAGCGGCTCGCGGCGATTCTCTCGAACAGCGATCGTCCTGTGCAGTTGATCTTTGCCGGAAAGGCGCATCCGCGCGATGAAGGTGGGCAGGCATTTGCGCAAAAAATCTTTGCGATGACGCGCGATTCGCGCTTCGTTGGTCGGGTGGCATTCGTCGAGGAGTACGACATGCACGTTGGTCGCATGCTCACAGCGGGTTGCGACATCTGGCTCAACACTCCCATCCGTCCCTATGAAGCGAGCGGCACGAGCGGCATGAAAACACCACTGCACGGCGGACTCAATCTCTCGATTCTCGATGGATGGTGGCCCGAAGCAACCGACGGTATCAATGGCTGGAGTATCGGCGGTACGACAGAAGTGCCAGACCCGGCCGCGCGAGATGATGCCGATGCGCAGAGCGTCTACGCACTACTCGAAGAGTCAATCATCCCGCAGTTTTATGAACGGGATGAGGCGGGACTTCCCCGCGGCTGGATCGCACGTGCGCTTCACAGCGCCGCGACCGTGCCCGCCGTCTTCAATTCTCACCGCATGGTCGCTGAGTACACCCGCAAGGCGTATGTGCCAGCATTTCAGATTCGCGGAAGCTGACTCACGAATACTGCGCGCGCAGCATCGCGGTGGTCGCTTCATCAAGCCGATCTTCGCGGCGCATCTGACTGAAGAGCGCGTGCAAGTCGCTGGCCTGCAGCCCTTGTTTCGCCTGTGCGCTAACGTCGAGGTAGATCCGTCCGCTGTGCATCGCAATGAGCCGATCACCGAGCATCGCAGCCTGCGACATCGCGTGCGTAACCATGATTGTTGTGGGGCGGTAACGATCAACCGCGCGCTGCGTCAGTTCGATGACCTGTTCAGCACTCTTGGGGTCTAGTGCCGCAGTATGTTCATCGAGCAGGAGCACGGCGGGCGCGCACATGGTCGCCATCAAGAGTGTGATCGACTGTCGTTGACCGCCGGAGAGCAATCCAATTGGATCGTCCAGTCGATCCTCAAGACCAAGGCCTATGGCAACGAGTCGTTCGCGCCACGAATCACGTTGCGCCCGTCGCAGAAGTGGGCGAAGCGTGCGCGCGAGTCCGCGGCTCTCGGCGAGCGCGAGATTCTCGGCGACAGTAAGCGTTGGGGCCGTGCCGGCAAAGGGATCCTGAAAGACACGACCTATGAATCGGGCGCGGCGATGCTCGACCCAGCTCGTGACGTCGGTTGCGCCGATGGCGATCGTGCCTTGATCTGCGCGAAATGTTCCAGCAATTGCGCTCAGCAATGTGCTCTTGCCAGATCCGTTGGTGCCAATGACGACAGTGAACGATCCAGCTGCAAACTCGAGAGCGACCCCATCGAGGGCGTGAGTCTCGTTGGCAGTGCCAACGCCGAAAGTCTTGAACACTTCCTTCAATTGCACGCGCTCCCCCGATGCTGCAGATGGGGATGGTCGGTCGCTCATGCCATGCTCCGTCGTGGACGCGGGCGCACTCTGCCAAGCGCAGATGGAACAACGAGTGCCACAAGCACAACAACGGCCGTGATGAGCTTGAGATCGTTGGGGTCGAGTCCCATGCGCAGTGCGATGGCTATCAACAGTCGAAAGAGCACACTGCCCATGATGACGCCAACGATCGAAACGCCAACGCTCGCGCCACCGCCAACAAGTGTTTGTCCGATGATGACGCTGGCGAGTCCAAGCACAATGATGCCGATGCCCATCTGCACATCGGCGAAGCTCTGCAATTGTGCGAGCAGTCCACCAGAAAGCGCGATAAGCGCGTTGGCGAGCGCCAGCCCGCATATGAGTAACCGATCGGTGTTGCCGCCCAGGGCGCGCACCATTGCACCGTTGTCGCCGGTCGCGCGCATCGCGGCGCCAATCTCAGTTCGCAAGAACCACCACAACGCGACAGAGCAAATCAGCACGATCACGCCGCTGACCGCGAGGCACGCAAGATCTTGCACTGCTACATCGCGTCCAAGAAGTGTGCAGTGAGATGCGCCGCTCACGAGTGAAGTGAGCAGACTCTCGGCTGGCGTAAACACCGTTGCCTTGCCGAGCAAGCCGATGTTGCTCTTTCCCATAACCCGCAGATTGACCGTGTAAAGCGCGGTCATTGTCAGAATGCCAGCGAGCAGGGGATTGATCTTGAACCGCGTGTTGAGAACTCCTGTGATCGCCCCAGCAGCGCCCCCCGCCGCGCCTGCAATCGCCGTTGCAATGAATGGATCAACCTCCGCGATGATCAATGCCGCTGCGACTGCCGCTCCAAGCGGAAAAGATCCATCCGCCGTGATGTCAGAGAATCCAAAGACACGAAATGCGATATGCACCCCAAGTCCGAGCACGGCCAGCACAAGACCGATGGAAAGAGTCGTGATCAGGATGCTCATCGATCGACTCCAAGGGGAGTGATCCACGCCTGCCCGCGCACCATCGCGCTGCGGGGTGCGCCTACCCGCTCGTCATGCACGAGATGCAGCACGATCTTTGGATGCTGCTCACAAAGCAGCAGTCGTACGCCTGCGAACACATCGCTCGCATTGCCCGTTGCGGGTGGCAGGGGACGAAATGCAAGCAGTGTTGCGTGAGCATGCGCAGCAACGCGCGGTCCCATCGCGCGCAGACCAACCGCGTGAAGAAATCCGCCAGGAGCAAGTTCTGGGTGATCGTTCGGCGCCGCGAAAACGACGATCACTGCCGTGTCATTCGCACCGATGCGCTCGATCGAAAAGGCGACATGCTTCTTCAGTTCACTCGTGGAGAGCTCGCCAGCAGATCGGGGCCACGACTCTGGGGCAGTGCGGGCCCACGCTCCAACGAGACCGCGCGCCTCTCCTGCGATCACGATCGAGCAGCTGCCACCCGCGCACGCGACGGCCGCTTCAACGATCGCACTCAGGGCGATCTCGCATTGATCGATCGGCTCGAAGGTCGCATGCCACGCGGGCTCTCCGCGGCAGAAGAGCGCCTCACTGGCCCAGACAACCCCTGTTCCGCGGTCGTCAATGCCAGTAGCCACGACGAAGTCGGCGGTCATTGTTCCAGCGGGATATGCCACAGCAACGCCCGCGGCTGCAAGCAATTCCCCAGAGACTCCTTGTGCTGTGTCACAATCGCCTGCGAGTGCGCCAAGTGCGATCGCACTCGTCAGCGGTGAAATCGGCAAACTGTGTACATCGCCCACGCGGGTGCGGCGCACAGACTCCATCGCCACCATCTCAGTGCGCACGCGAGGCAGTGCGATGGCAGAGCCAATCATTCCCAGAGGATCGCCAAACGCCTGCCGCGCCTCCCCATCGTTTGGGTCGCCGCTCGCGGTTGTGCCGCGCGCAGGCGCTGGGGTTTCACAGACTCCCAACACCTTCTCAAGTCTCGAGGAGCGAATCAGTTCAGAGAGTGCGCGCGAGAGATTAGTAACCCGCAGAGCCCCACCGGCGCTGCGCAGGCGGGCAGAAGTCTGCACGAGCGCTCCCAGTCCGACGCTCGACACAAAAGTCAAACCCCGCGCATCGAGTTCGATCTCGGCGCAGCCACTGCGAATCGCTTTCTCGACATCGGCGAGAAAACTCTCGCTCGACGATGCGTCGAGGCGACCGCGCACCACTATGCGCGCGAACGATCCGTCGCGTGTGATCTCTACGTCGATCACGGATTCACCTTTCTTTCGATCACCCGCCACGCACGTGATTTCACTGCGTCGGGAATCTCAATGCCGAGTTGTCTCGCCGCGTCGATATTCACAATGAGTTGCGACTTCGCTGGCAACACGTACGGAATCGCCGCCGCCTGTTCGCCGTTGAGAATGCGGGCAGCGATCGTTCCCGCATCGTGAGCAAGATCGACAAAGTCGCGCGAAACCGACAGCACCGCGCCGAGGTTTACGGTGTCAGAGTTCACGCCAAAGACTGGAATGCGAGCCTTCTGCGCCGCAGCGATGATCGCAGGCGCCGACGACGATGAGAGACTGTCTGAAAAGACGATCAGCACATCGGGATGGTTTGCAATGAGTTCTTGCACTGCCGCAGGAGCGTCACTCACTTTCTCAGCCGGGGTCGCCGTGAGCGTGATTCCGTTCTTGGCAAGTTCGCACGTTCCCTCTTTGATGTTGAAGACGCTGTTCATTTCACTGGGGCAGAAGATCGCCCCAGCCGTTCGCGTTGATGGCAGTACCTCGGGGATTATGCGGGCGATACCCACATAGTCCGAGGCGCACGCCACGCCCGTGATGTGTGGCAGGTGCTCGCTCGGGGTTGCGCCAATTCCGATCAGCGCTGGGCTTGCAACGGTCATGAAGACAATGTCGATGCCAGATGCCCGTCCCATCACCGCCTGTGTTGCCGGAGTTGTGATCGTGGCGATGAGATCTGGTTTCGCCTCAATCGCTTGGGCGACGATCATCGAGAGGGTGCCCACGTCTAGTTGCGCATTACGAACCACGAGTTCAAGAGTGTCGTTGGTCGAGAATCCAGCGTCCGCCAGCCCAGCGCGAAATCCAGCGATCGACTCTTCAACAGGAAGCGTCTCGGCCCACGCCAAAACCCAGACCACATGTTTGTGCGAAGCTGTCGTGCGATCGGTCATGATCAGTCCACTCGCTACCGCAGTGATGAGCACTACACCAAGCAGAATGCGTCGAATGCCAAGCATGTCTAGGGGGTCGGCGCAGGCCGTGACTTCAGCATCTCGATCTCTTCCTGAACCAAATCGCGCTCATCGGGCAGCGCGAGGGTGAGCGCCCGCTCGAGGGAACGAAGCGCGAGGTCGGACTGCCCACACCGCGCCTGCACGCGGGCGAGCGCGACGTATGCCAGCGCTTGCTTCTGCTTCGAAAGCGCGATTGCCTTGAGGGCGCCGAGTGTCGCCCGCGACACATCGTGCTTCACAAAGAGTGGCGACGAGAGCATCTTTGCGACCTCGGCGGCGACGATCCAATCCTTGGTCGACTCCACTAGCGCATCGCACGCCCGCAGCGCCTCGTCGGTGCGACCCGCTTGCTGCAATACTCCTATGCGCAGCAGTCGCCCTTCCCGGGCCAGCGAAGCGTCGCTATCAACTTCCATCTCACCGAGCACCGCGAGCATGCCATCCCAATCGCGGCGATCGACAAGCACGTTGAGTCGCTGCTCGAACTCTCCCGCGCGTTTCATTGTTGCCGCATCGCGCTGGTGCGCATCCGCTTGACCATGCACAGTCCAAGTACCAGCGAGCACCGACTTCAACACCGCTTCAACTTCGCGCGGAGTTCCGATCCAGAGAACCTTCCCACCCTGGGCAAGAAACACCGTAGGCAGTGATGTCTGCCACGACGCGGTCATGAACTGCTGGAATGTGCTTCGGTCAGGATCGCAACCGATCGCGAATGTGATCGCATCTTTGTAAATCGGCGAATCCAGCAGTGGACGGATTCCATCAGCTGGTTCTGTAGTCATTCCCACAACCACGACTCCCTGTGACCGGTAGCCATCGGCGATCACTGAAAGACGCGGAAGCGCTTCGCGCGCGGGAGTGATGTTCGACGCCCAGAAGACGAACAAAAAAACCTTAGCTCGATCGGAAAAGTCGGGAGCTGAGCCATTGAGCCACTGAGCGACTTCTGGAACAGGCATCGGCGAGTCGAACGAGAGTGGGGGGCGCGCAGCGCTTCGCTTGGTCTCGCGCTCTTCATCAGGTCCCGATGGTGGGGCGACGATGGGCACCTTGCCATCCTGCGAGAGCGTAACGACGAGTGTCATCAAGAGCAGTGCCAGCATTGCGCCCAAAGCCTACTGTACGCGGGTTCGAATCAACGGCATGCGCGATCGTCTAGAGTGAGCGCGCGCATGACACCGAAACAAACAGCAATTCACTGGCTCTCCAAACTCGCTGACCTTCCCTTGTGTCTTGGTCTGCTCTTCGCCATCGTTGTCGCGGGGCGACCCGCGTGGATTGGTATCGTGCACGGCGAGGCTGAGCCATGGTTCGTCTTGCCGCTCATCCTGGCGGTGATTCTCATCTGTGCGTTTCGTGCATCTGCCCACGCTGAGGTGATCGCGCACCGGCTGCGCGAACCATTCGGTTCGCTCATACTCACGCTCTCCGCCGTCACGATCGAAGTGACCCTTGTTGTCGGCATCATGCTGGCGGGAAAGTCTGAAGATCAAGTTGCCCGCGACACAATGTTTGCCGTGATCATGATGGTCATGAATGGACTCATTGGATTTGCGTTGATCATGGGCGGACTTCGAAAGCGTGAGCAAACGTTCAATGCGAAATCTGCCTCGGCGTTCTTGGCTCTCATTACTGCGCTCACTTTGATCGGCTTGGTATTGCCGCGACTCACCGTCTCGCGTCCAGGTGGATACATGTCCGAGCAGATGGAACTCTACGTCGCGTGCGCCTCGCTTGGTGTCTACGTCGCGTTTCTCGCGCTTCAATCATCTTCACACCGCGAGTTCTTCGTACAGCACGAGGCAGATGTTCCTGCCGACGACTCGGCGCCCAGCGTGATCGCTCCAGTCAATTCACGTCGCGCGATGGCAGAGTCAGTGGCGCTCTTGGTGGTCGCGTTGCTCGCAGTTGTATTGCTCGCTGAGTCGCTTGGAGGCTTGCTCGTCAACTTCTGGAGTAATCGCCACCTTCCCAACGTACTCGAAGGGGTTGTGGTCGCATTCCTCATTCTGCTTCCTGAGGGAATCGCTGCGATCCGCGCCGCGTGGCGATCGAACCTGCAGACCACCATCAACATTCTGCATGGATCAGCGCTGAGCACGATCGGCCTCACCATTCCCGCAGTGCTCTTCGTGTCGCTCATCATTGACACCCCAGTTGAACTCGGGCTCGAACCTGCTCAGATTTGCTTGCTCGCGGGCACGATCGTCCTCTCGATGCTGCATCTCTCAAACGGGCGCGCGAATCTCATGCAGGGAATCGTGCACATCATGTTCTTTACGATGTGGATCGCGTTGCTGCTCGACTGACCCAGCTGGGCACGCGATTACTTCGAGGCAGGCGCAATCACGGCCGATTTGCTGGCAATTCCGCCAAATGCGGCTTGTCGCGGAGCCATGCCCGTTGGAACGCGCGCGCGTCCAGTGGCGATCGCTTCTTTGATGAAATGCGCCACCATCCCGTCGGCCGACTGCTGCCCATTCGCTGCGACCACTGCGGCGTAGCAGCGGGTGATCGCCCACGCCGATGAGTTCCACGCAGTCGTGTGAGTCGTTGCGCGCATCGCGTCGATGAACAGTTCAGTGTTTTCGTAGTAGGTCGTGCGGTCTTCGATGACTGTGCCATTGTCAGAGTAGCGACCCTGGTAGCAGAACCATGCGCACATCGGAGTCGGCGCGCCTTGTGAAGTTCGCACGACGCGGCCACACAGCGTCAGTATGAATGTGTCTTGTGCGGGACGGTAGAGGTACGCGATGTCGTCGATGTACTGCGCGACAGTCACTAGCGATCTCGCCGCATCGAGTTCGTCGACCGAACGATTACGAATGGCGATCGCACGCATTGCGATCTGCTCGCCAATTGTTGTCTCTGGAAGCTGGTCGTTGTGCTCATGGGCATACTTCAGGATCGCCTGCTGGGCGCTAGGCAGTTCGCTTTGTAATAGTTCGGGCACGCAGTAACCCTCCGGCAATGCCGATGGACTTGCACATCCCGTTGTTGTTGCGGCTATGAAGCAGAATGCGATGAGCCGAAGCGATCGTTGCATATGCATACTGTAGCCGCAGTACTGCACTGGGCGTTGGCGAACGCTACGAGTCAGTACGAGCAACTTCAGGTGTCGTGCGACTCGACCAATTGTGCAGGTCGGGCAGGGCATCGACTTCGATCTGAACTATCTCGCCACGGCGCGGCGGACCGAGCGTAGGAAACTTAGACATGATGCAGGCGCAGCGGATGCGCGTGAGTGGGATGTACACAATCGCCCCAAACTGCGTGAACTCGACCATGATTCCTTCGGCTGTCACCCCAATGAGCATTCCCGCTATGGCAGGCTCACCATCATGTTCGTCATTGTGCGCAACGACGTGAATAGTCATGTGCAAGACGCGGTAGAGCAGATGATGAATCGATTCTCCGGGGCGTGTGCCGTGGCGCGGATCGACGCGCGCTGGCTCGCTCTCTTTCACAGATGGTTCGACCGCAGCGCCGATGGCCGCAACAGTAATGAGTCCTGGAATCAAAGTCGCTGCGATCCAGTCATCGCGCCCCGCCTGTTGGACGGTCGAGTCGGCGGTAAGTTGCCTTTTCTCAACCGCATCGCGCAGTCCATCTGCCAAGATCCACCCAGAGATAAAGTCGCCACTCTTGAAACGGTATTTGACGCCCACGAGTGCCTCCTTTCGCACGCTTAGTGCGACCGGTGAACCTGGGATCCAACGGCGACGCGTCGTCGCCTGCGTCTTGAATGCTATCGTGCCGATGTTTTCGCGCGATGGGGGATGAGAACAATTACACTCATTCCAAGCGGTCCTCGATCGCACCCACCGGTGCGAGTGCGGGCAACAAGAGTCCCGGTAGCTCAGTTGGATAGAGCAGCAGATTTCTAATCTGCAGGTCGGTGGTTCGATCCCACCCCGGGACGTTTTGGCTCTGACAGCGGGCGCGCGCGTCTACTACGAGACGTTCAGCGCCCGCAGGTACGCCGCGAGCTCCTCCCGCTGTGCAGAGAGTGCGTTGTGACGATGGCCAACTTCGACGTGGATTGCCTCAAGCCGCGTCTCTTGCTCGTCGAACTTCGCGAGGTAACGGCGATAGACGTCGGTGTCGTGACTGATCGAAGTCATGTTCTGGCGAATGCGATTCTGGTCTGCGTCAATGGCTTGCCGCTCTTGCTCGAGTCGTGCGATCTTTTCTGAGGTCGCGTTGATCGTCCCCTGCAGTTGCGCAGCATTCCTGATCGCGTCCACAACGGCAGCCGACACCTTGCCATCGGTCGCATACGAGAGCAGGGTTGGCATGTCGTACCCCACGACCCCAATATGCTGCAGTGCGGTTCGCTCTTGCGTGACCACGAGAGTTCCGCTCTCCCCCTCGGGAAGAGTGACTTCGAATCTGTAAAGATTTGCCGTCTCTTGAGCGGGCTTCGCGGGCGCAGTCAATTGCCAATCATGTTGTTTCTGCACTTCGACCAACAACGTGCGGTCGCGCGTTTCATCCTTGTTCACAAAGGCGTACGAGACTGTGTTGACCTGCCTGTGTGTTTGCTCGACAAGTCCATCGACAATTCGAATCGCTCGCACCGTGTTCGAACTCTCATCGCGAATCGCAACTGATACTGCCAGGTCAACCGCGTATGCCAGCAAGCGCTTGTCATTGAGCGTGAGAAAGCCGATCTCTGCATCGCCGGCGTAGGTCGACCCATCAAAGACGGCGATGGGTCCGGGAATGAGTTGCAATCCCGATGAATTGGTGATCTCAACGCCGCGCATCGGGTGATCGATTTGATCATCGCGGTTGAAGATGCTCACGCGTCTGCCGTCGATGGCTGAGGTCAGAATCGGAAGCATCGCTGATTGTTGGCGAGCAATCGAAATGGGATCCTTCAGCGTGTACTGAAACGACTCCCCAACCTCTCCTCCCACCGCGGCAGAAGATTTATCGAGAGCTTCTCCGAATGTCGAGCGCGCCCCGAGTAACGCGCCACGCTCAGCATCCATGACCACCTCGAAAGCGCCGCCACTGCCAGCGTCCAACTTTTTCATAGGCCGTGCGGGCGCACTCGACGCAGAGCCGACCGGTGGACTTCCGGGCGTGGGCATTGCCATGAGTTTCTTTTTCTCTTGAAAGGCGTCGCCATCTTGATAGATGCGCGGAGCAGCGCCCGCGACCATCGGCACGGCAAGCGTTGGTCTGTTGATGTGCAGCGACTCTGAAAGATCCATCTGAAAGCTGACCGGTTGGCTCGCCACGAGTGCAAGTCGCACACCAGTCCAATCATCGTCGGTGGTGTTCTCGACGATCGCCCATCCCTGAATGAGTGGCTTCTCTTTCGTGTTGACGGCATCGGGCAGCACGAGTCGGTAACTCGTTTTCCATATTGGCATCTCGTTCACATACGCGACCCGCACCGGACGCGTGCCCTTGCCGCCGAAGGCAAGATCAACGCTCTTGAAACGATCGGTAGTGTGCGACGCGAGTGCGGCGAGAGCTTTGGTGAGTTCAGCGTTGAGCGTTTCACTTTCCAGCTGCACCGAAACCATCGTTGTAAGGTTGATTGACCGCACTCCAGTGTCGGTGACAACGTTCAGAAACGGAATGTCGATCGCCTGCTGCGCGCTGTCATAAGCCTGCTCACGTCTCTCGCCACCAAGAATGATTCCTGCCACCGGACCGTCATTGGTAACGATCTTTACACGCGTGCCGCGCAGCCGTCCCAGGATTGTTGGCAGCGAGGGATTGTCTGCAAGATCGACGCCGAAACTAGCGAGTTGTCGGGCGAGCGGCTCTTTCGAGTCATACGTGACAGATTGCAACGCCTGCTGCGGATCGAGAATCACCATCGACTTCAGCATGTCGTTGATCTGATCGGTGGCGAATCGCAACTGCACGTCGTCGCCGGCAGTGATAGATCCCTCGCGCTCGAAGTAGCCAACTCCAGACCGGTAGAGCGTGATCGATGTGATGGGAAGTTGCGCTGGTGCGGTGTGTTCGCCGGCGGCTAGCGCGGCGACTGTGACCGCAAGCATGGTTGTCAGGCAGCAAAGAAAATGGATCGTTGAGTTCTTCATGTTGCAGGCTCCTTGCGCCCAAGACTAGCACTAGGGCGCTGCACAAGCGCAGCAATGTTCGATCTCACTCACAGCAATCGCATGGTGCGATTCGAATCATCGACGCCAAGAAACCCTGCCGGTTCATCGCACTCGCGCGCGAGCGCATGAGCGTGCAGACTCCCTGTCGGCCGCGGTGATGGCACAACTCTTTCTCGAGCGCTTTTCAAACCACCTGACCCAGAGTGGTTCGACCTCGAACCCAAGCGCATTCTGGGCATCGATGTCTATACGACGCCATTCCCTGACGAGAGATGGTGGACGATCTTGCGCCACGGCGCCAACGAGATGCTCGTGATGCGCGCCAAGTGGCCGGTGACTGGCGATACCCTTCGGCGCTCGTGACCGCATCCACCAATCCTCGTGTTCAGAGACTACGCCGTGACATGCGTCTCCTTCAAGCCGATGGCGCTGCCGCGGCACTCACAATGGGCTTGGCCGAGGCATACTTTGTCGCATTCGCGCTCGCTGCTGGCCTATCGCAAGTCGAAGCGGGTCTCATCGCAACTGTGCCGGTACTCGTGGGTGCGATGATTCATTCAATCACGCCGTGGGGTGTGCGGTGCGTGAGAAGCCTGCGATTGTGGGTCTCCTGTTTCGCCGCGCTTCAAGCGCTTGCGTTGCTCGCACTATCGATCTGCGCATTGCTTGGCAGCGCGTCTGCGCCGATGGTCTACCTGCTCGTGAGCCTCTACTGGGCGGCAGGATTCTGCACCGCCCCACCTTGGCAAACATGGGTGCCAACTCTGATTCCGCGGTTGATCTCGACGCACTTTTGGACGAGTCGCAGTCGAACCGTGCAGGCACTGCTTGGCTTGGGACTCTTAGGTGGCCTCATACTGGAATGGGGTCGGCAAACCGATCACGTGCTCGTCGCATTCTCGATCACATTTTTCCTTGCGTTTCTGACGCGGGCGGCATCGGCGGTGTTTCTTGCGCGCCACAGTGAACCTAAACCAGAACTCGCCGCCGCAACTGAGCCGCCATCGCTGAGTGTGTTGCGTCGTGACCTCTGGGCCGATCGATCGGTGCGCACACTTCTGGTCTACATGCTTGCCGTTGTGCTTGCGACCAATGTCTCAGCGGCGTTCATCACTCCGTACATGCTCAACGAGTTGAAGTTCACCTACACCCAACTCATGTGCGCGTTCGCGGTGACATTCTCCGCGAAGGTCCTCGCGCTTCCTGGAGTCGGCCGGCTCGCCAAGCGCTATGGACCCGGCGTCCCCCTCTGGCTTGGTGCCATCGGCATCATTCCAACAGCAACGCTTTACCTCGTTTCAGACAGTTTTTGGTGGATCCTCTTTCTTCAATTCTCAGTCGGGATGGCCTGGGCGTGCTGGGAAACGGCGACATTTCTGCTCGTCTTTGATGTCATTCCAAGCGAACGGCGCACCAGCGTCATGACCGTTTACAACATCGTTCAGAGCACCGCCGTGGTAAGCGGTTCGCTGATCGGTGCGACAATCCTGGGAAGCATGGAAGTCGGGCGGCAGGGCTACGCGATGGTCTTCGTCGCTACCGGTGTCATGCGACTGATGACGCTCTTCTTGCTCGCGGGCATCGAACCGCGGCGATTCAAACTTCGCCAGACATTCGATCTCTACCTGCAGACTCTTGGGATCGGTTTCGGCGATGGAGCGATAGATATTCCGCAGATCACTGAGTCTTCGAAACCAGCGGCGCCGCATCGCACGCCAGACGAGCCGCATTGAGAAGGTGCGTGTTGCCGCGTCGACTCGCCGATGGACGGCTTGCGGCTGGCGAACACTCTGACTACGCTTCATTGAGCCAATGATGAATTCGCGGCTCATCCAGCTCTGCGCACTCCTCCTACTCCTCGTGCAAGGCGTGTTGAGCGTTGCGCGTGGCCAGCCGCTGTGCTTCTGCGATGCACCTGAGAGTGACCACGGCCAGTGTGATCACGACCATTCTGCTCCCGTTTCTGTCGATGGGCAGCATGATGCGTGCGAGACCTGCGTGCATGTGACCGCTCCGGATAACTCTGCGCAGGCGCGGCAGAGTGCAGTCAGCGACCTTGATCTCGCGACGCCCATCGAATGCGCTTTGGTGCTGTTTGTCTTTGTGCCGCATCCTGCGCCAGAATGCCCGAGGCTTCGCATTCCTCCCGATCCCAACGAGATGGCAGATCGCTGTGCGCTTCGTATCACGCGCCTTCTGATTTGATTGGTGACTTCGACTGTGCATGCGCCATCGCATGCGGGCGTTGTCTCACAGCAATCATCAGGAGTTTTCTTGAAAAGCACAACTATTCAACAACTTGCAGTTCTCATTGGCATGGCGACTCTCGTTTCTGGTTGCGCGAGTTACGAGCCCAAACCGCTCGATGCGGCCGCGACACGGCAGCGCCTCGATGCCCGCACGCCCGCGGATGAAGAGATCATCAGGCTCGCCGCCCGACTTGCCGCGGTCCCAGAACTTTCCGCACGCGAAACATTCAACGCTGCCGATGCACTCACCCTCGCCGAGGCAGAGGTCGTTGCGCTTGTCTACAACCCCCGCCTACGCGTCGCGCGGCTCGAAGTTGGAGTCACCCGCGCCACGGCTGAAACCGCAGGGCTTTGGGACGACCCCGTGACGGGCATCAATCTCAACGATGTCTCTCAAAAATACGGCGCTGGACTTTCGATGGGCGCTCAGATTGCCCTGACGATTCCCATCTCGGGACGGCTCGCGGCAGAGAAGGAGCGCGCGAACGCCGCGCTCATCGCTGATCTGGCGAGCGTTCAGGCCGACGAGTGGACCGCCCGCG
>SIAR01000044.1 GCA_009691705.1 Phycisphaerales bacterium | reverse complement strand
TTGAGATTGAGGCAGCACGCTACGGAGTGTATGAAGGGTTTTCTTGACAGTGCGCGCACAGACTGTCTAATGTCTCTACTGATGAGTCGCCTGCCGCGCATCTTCGTTGTCTCAATCATCGCGCTGTGGTTGCCACTGTGCTGCTGCCAAGTGCTTGCGTTTGCGAATGCGGCGTGCGACTCCGAAGCATCGTGCTGCCAAACAAGTTGCTGTGATGATCCGTCGCGCGATGAACAGTCGAGCGACGGCGGTCACGACGAGGACGCTCCACAGTCGTGCACCCACTGCGTCGTCAAGGCCCCGGCGCCACAACCGATTTCACTCGACTCATTCTTTGTGATGAGCTTGGTTGCATTCGAAGCGGCGCTGCCTCATTCGTCAATAGATCCAACGCTGATTCATGCCGCTGACAACGCGGGTGGATGGAATGTGCCGCCGCCTCTCGAACCGCCCGCGCCGCCGCTGCACAGCAGCGAGCGATGCGCGACCCTTTCACTCTGGACAATCTGAACTCCTGACACGACTGTTCTGCGCGAAGCGTTTTCGCGCAGTTGTTCGCTGTCAATTGGTTTTTTGGAGTTCATGTATGCACAACTCAATTCGCATGATGGTCTCGGCCGCGGCCTTGGCAACCATCTTGCCGCTCTCGATACTGGCTGGCTGCACCCCGCCGAAACTCGACCCACCTTCATCGATCGGTTCTGAAATTGCTTCGCGCACCGGAGCAACGCCATCTTGGGCCAATGGCGATGCCGCTGCTTCACCAGATGCTGCGCAGTTGCGCGCCGCCTCGGCGCTCGCGCTGCCACCTTCGCTCGACGAACTTGTCGCAGTCGCGATGGCGCTCGATGCAAATCCAGAGCTCGCGCGGATGATCGCCGAGACGCAAGCGATGCGCGCCGAGGCGCTCGACACCGCCGCGCCGCAGAATCCCATGGTGAACTTCACTTCGGGTATTCCGCTCGACTCGATGAGCGTCGTGCCGATCTTCGCAATGCTCATGGTGCAGATTGACGATCTCTGGAAGCAACCCATTCGCAGCGCTGCCGCGCGCGATACTTACGAGGCTGCGCTGCTGGCACTCGGCGCGCGCGCCGTAGCGATCGCATCCGATGCGCGCTCACTCTGGCACGAGGTTGCGCTGCGCGAGCTGGAATGCTCGTTCGCGCTCAATGACCTGGCGCTCACAGAACGATTGCTTGCGATTGCGCGCGCGCAGTTTTCAGTCGGCGAATTGGATGGCGACTCGGTTGCCAAAGCGCAGGCCGAGTATGTCGATGCCCATCACCGACTTGAAATAGCAATCGAAGCGCGTCAGAGTGGCCGACTAGAACTTATGGCGCTCGCAGGTCGCGCTGAGGCACCCGCAACTTGGCACATTGGCAAACCCGACGATGGCGCGCAGTTCGCGGTCAATGCGCCGCTGGTCGATGAGAAAACTCTCTTGAACCTTCTCTCGTCGACGCGCCTCGATGTGCGCGCGGCAGAGGCTCGCGTGCGCGCAGCGCAGTCGACGCTTGAACTCGCGATGCGCAGTCGTCTCAACAATGTGCAAATCGGCGGTGGATTCGACCGCGATATGGAAGGCGACGAAGCCGCTGCGTTCTCGGCGAACGTCGAGATTCCGCTATTCAACGATGGATCGATGCGCATATCCCGGGCGCAGGCTCAGTACCGCGCTGCCCAGATCGAAGCAGAACGGGTGCGGCAGTATGCAATCATTGCACTTCGCACTGCACTCGTAAAGGCGAAGTCTGTGCAGGCTAGACACGCGATTACGCAAGTGAATGTTGTTGACCCGAGCGCGCAGTCGGTCGCTCGTGCTGAGGCGGCAGTTCTCGTCGGCCAAGGATCGCAGCGGTCGGCGATCGATGCGGCACACGCTCTCAACCACGCGAATCTTGCCCTAACAGATCTTGAACGAGAGCGCAGGCGCGCCCGCATTGCATTGAGTGCCGCCGCAGGATTTCTTCCAACCGAGGTGATGCCATGACGACCAACACGACTCACACAACTATCCCAGCACCAAGTCTTCGAATCGGATCACGCGTGGTTCTGCCGTTGATTATTGTCGGCGGCGCAACTGCAATTCTCGCTTGGTCGAGTTGGCGGGCATGGGCACCGCTGACTGTCGTGCGGGCTAGCGCCGTCGTCATTCGCACGGCGAGCGATGGTGGGATGACGAGTGGCACGGCAACGAGTGGCGGCCTCCCAGCGCGCACCTCGCAGCAACGCGGTCCAATTGTTCAGGCTCCGGGATGGATAGAACCCGCGCCATTTCCGATCAGCGCCTCGGCGCTCACCCCTGGAGTTGTGCGCGAAGTGCTGGTACTCGAAGGCGATCACGTCATCGCCGGACAAGTTGTCGCGCGACTCATCGACGATTCAGCGAAGCTGGCACTTCAACGCGCCGAAGCAGAGTTGCTCGTGAAGGATGCCGAACTCGCGGGGATCGCAGACGAACTGACGCGCAAAGAGCAACTTGTTGCGATCGGCGGCGTGAGCGTTGGCGAAGTTGCCCGGCTCGCACTTCGCGTGCAAGGCGCGAAGGCAGCGCGGGCACAAGTCGCGTCCGCCCGCGACGAGAGCGCACTCGCACTAGCTCGCACTGAGGTGCGCACGCCAGCGGAGGGAGTTGTGATGGCGCGTCTGGTGACCACGGGATCGTTCGTCGGCATGGGCCCTGAGAATGCGGCGGTGGTGCAGATCTTTGATCCGGCGAGTCTGCAAGTGCGTACCGATGTGCCACTCGCCGATGCAGGACGACTTGCCATCGGGCAGACCGCTGAGATTCAAGTCGACGCGTTACCAGGGCAGACCATTCGCGGTCGCGTGATTCGGCTCGTGCAGCAGGCAGACATCGCAAAGAACACGCTGCAAGCGAAGGTGTTGCTTGAGAATCCCCCAGCGGGACTCGTGCCAGACATGCTCGCCCGCGTGCGCATTCAACTTGGCAGCACCAGCAGTGGTGCAGCGGCTGCAGCGGGTGGTGCAGCTGGCGGCGGACGCACCGAACTTGCCGTGCCAGAATCTGTTGTCGCGCATCTCGCGCTCACTCCAGATGGGATGCGCGCGGGAACGATTCGCGTGGTGATCGATGTGCGCGATGGAGTCGGCACAATCGATGAGCGCGCGGTGGTCGCTGCCGATCAGACAGGCGCCGATGGATGGACTACGGTCTTTGAAGGGTTGCGCCCCGGAGACTTCGTAGTGCTTGCAGATTCGCCGCCGACGCACAAAGGGCAAACCGTGCGCATTGGGACTGATGACATCGTCGTCGCGCCGCCCGCCGCAACGCCTTCACCCGCTGCAGTATCCAACGGAACAAAGGGAGAACACGATGCACACAACTGACGCAATCATCACCTGCGCTGCACTCGAGAAGCACTACACGCGCGGAGGCGAGACGGTGCGCGTGCTCGAGTCGATCGATCTCTCCCTCGACCGCGGCGCATTTGTTGCGCTGATGGGTCCATCAGGATCTGGCAAGACCACGCTGCTCAATCTCTTTGCAGGGATTGACCGACACACCGCGGGATCGCTCACCGTTGATGGTCACGACATCGCGCACCTCTCGCGCGCGGCGCTCGCAGCGTGGCGCGCAGCGTGCGTGGGTTACATCTTTCAGCTCTATCACCTCGTGCCGGTGCTCACGGCCTACGAAAATGTCGAGTTACCGCTGTATTTGCAGCCCCTTTCGCGACGCGAACGCCATCGCCGGGTGAGCGAGGCGCTCGATTCGGTTGGGATCGCCGACCGTTACGCGCACTATCCCCGGCAACTTTCTGGTGGACAAGAGCAGCGCGTTGCAATCGCGCGGGCGATCGTTACCCAACCTGCGCTCCTGCTCGCCGACGAACCAACTGGTGATCTCGACCGCGTCGCCGCGGCTGGAGTGATGGACCTCCTCGCGCACTTACACCGAGATCGTGGACAAACAATCGTGATGGTCACGCATGATCCTGCGACTGCACATCATGCCCAGCGCACAGTGTTTCTCGAAAAGGGACGGCTCCTCGAGACGCCCGAGGTGCGCCGATGATTTCGCGCGCTGCCCTCATGGGACTTGTCACACTCGCATGGCATGGACTGGTGCGACGTCCAACACGAAGTGGGCTTGTCGTCGCTGGGGTGACCGTCGCGGTCTTTCTCTTCTGCACCGTTGATGCGATGCGCACGGGCGTCGAACGCGCCACTTCCCGCGCCTCGCAAGAGACGGCGCTGATCGTCTACCGACAGAATCGCTTTTGTCCATTCACGAGTGCACTTCCGCAGTACTACGAGAATGCGATCCGCAAGATTCCTGGGGTCGTCTCGGTGACGCCGGTAAAGATTGTCGTTTCTAATTGCCGCGCATCGCTCGATGTTGTCACCTTTCGGGGAGTGCCGTCCGAAGCATTCGCCAAGGATCACGCCACGCACGCCTCGTCGGATGCGATGGCGAATTGGCTCAAACGCGGAGACTCTGCGCTGATCGGCCGAGAACTCGCAGATCGCCGCCGACTCAAGGCCGGCGATCGATTCACCGCTGCTGGAGTCGACGCCTATGTCGCGGGCATCATGGAGAGCGACGCGCCGCAGGATCAGAGCAGTGCTTTCGTGCACCTGCCGTTCTTGCAGGAGCAATCGAAACGTGGCAGCACGGGCGGAATCGTCACACAGTTCGATGTGCGTATTTCTGATCCGACGAAACTCGATGAAGTGGCTCTCGCGATCGATGCGCAGTTCGCGACGGATCAGACCCCAACGACGACGCGCGCCGAGACTGCCCACGTTGCCCGCGCAGCGACCGACGTGATTGCCCTGATCGGCTTTGCGCGACTGCTTGGATTCGCGGCACTTGCAGCGGTCTTTGCACTCGTCGCTAACGCGATTGTTCTCTCGATGCGCAGTCGGCAGCGCGAAGTAAGCGTCTTGCAGACTCTGGGATTCGGCGGAGCACATCTCGCAACACTTGTAATGGTTGAGGCGATGCTTCTGGGAAGCGTTGGCGGCATTCTCGGAGCAGGTGCCTCGTACGCAACAGTCGCCTTGGCGCGCACTGCATTCACGATGGAGGGGGTCGCGATCGCTGTGCCGCCATCCATTGCAATTGCGACACTTGGACTCGTGATCGCAATCACGCTCAGTCTTGCCGCGGGAGTTGTGCCGGCTCTGATCGCAGCACGCCAATCAATCGTTGCAGGATTCCGCTCATGATCTTTCTCCCCTTTCATTATGCCGCGCGCAATATCGAGCGAAGTCCGATGCGACTCTTGCTGACCGCTGGCGGCGGCGCGATTGTGGTTTTTCTTGTGGTGAGCGCGGTGGCAAGTGTGCGCGCCCTCGATCGCGGCGTGCGCGCCAGTGGCACGCCTGGCAATGTGATGCTGCTCGGCGCCGGAAGCGAAGAGAGTGTTGAGCGCAGTGAGATCACCGCGTCGACTCCGGGAATTCTTGCGGCGAGCATTCCCAACATTCGCACACTTGGTGGTGCGCAGTTTGTCTCGCCAGAGTTGCACGTGCCGCTGCCGTTGCGCCGTGCGGGTGATGCGGCTCACACTGGCAACGCGCGCGACCTCGTGCTTGTGCGCGGCATTGAGCCTGCCGCCTTTCTCGTGCATCCACAAGCGCGACTCTCGATCGGGCGCCTTCCTGAGCAGGGTCGCGATGAGGCGCTCATCGGTAGATCAGTCGCTGCGCGCATGGGATTCACCAACGCAGATTTCTCGCAGGCCACGGCGAGCGACGCCCCCGCGCTTGCGCCTGCGCCCGCAGTTTTCATCGACGACATCCCATACACGCTCACTGGCATCATCGACGCGCCAGGAGTCGCCATTGACGGTGAGATCTGGGTTCCGATTTCTGACTTGCTGGTGCGAACAAAGCGTCAGACGATTTCGGTTACGGTCGTCTCGCTTGCCAGCGGCGATGCGAGTGATCTTGAAGTCTTTGCGGCGCGGCGCAGCGATCTTGAACTCGCGGCGATTGACGAGCCTGCTTACTACGCGCAGCTCGCGCAGTTCTTTCGTCCGGTGCAGATCATGATCGGTTTCAGCGCGCTCATTGTTGCACTCGGAGCGATGCTCGGCGGACTCAACGCCCTCGATGCAGCCTTCGCTTCTCGTTCGCGCGAGATCGCGACGTTGCAGGTGCTTGGCTATTCGCGAACCGCGGTTATCACGAGCCTCGTGCAAGAGTCGCTCATCACTATCGCAGCCGGAGCACTTCCTGCGCTTGTAATCGCGGCGCTTCTGCTCGACGGCATTGGCGTGCGCTTCTCGATGGGGATTTTTTCGCTCAGCGTCGATGCAACCTGTATTGCGAGCGGACTCGGCGCAGCCTTCTTGCTCGGCATTCTCGGCAGTCTTCCACCAGCTATTCGTTGTTTGCGAGCGTCGATCCCATCGGCGCTGAAATCGGATCTTGCGTAATTTCGCCACATTGGAGCCTCTTATGAACTCAATGCACTCACTCATAACCAGACTCGGCGCGTCTTTTCTTTCGGTCGTCACGCTGATGTTCGTCGCCTGCGAGAAGCGCGCGGCTGATTCCGCAGCGAATCCCGCTAGCGGCGGGAAGTCATCCGCGCCGCTCCCTGCCGGACTCTTCGTTGCCGAGCAACCCGCCGGCGCAGTCGGTGTCATTGCCGCGCGCGCCAGCGCGAAAGCTGGCGACCGTGTGGTTCTGCTCGGCCGAATTGGTGGATCGCGCTCGCCCTTCGTAAGCAACCACGCGATCTTCACGATTATTGATCCATCGCTGAAGTCATGCGTCGAGACGGGTGATGAGGATCACTGCCCGCGACCATGGGATTACTGCTGCGAGGAGCGCAAATCGCTCACCGCTGGGTTGGCGTCGATCGAGGTCCGTGATGCGCAAGACAAACCACTCGCGATCTCGCTCGAACGGGATGGCACGCTCAAGCCACTGATGTTGGTCGCGGTCGAAGGAACATGGCAGGCGACTGACGGTGGCGCACTGCTCGTTCGCGCCGATCACATTCACAAGGTCACCAACGATCCGCTCGCGAAGTACATCAAGTAGGCGGACGGGCCGCGAACGGCGGGGTGCCGAGCGGCTTGGTAAGCAATCTTCGATCATGATCGGTGTATCCCGTGCGCAAGTAGAGCGCGGCAGCTTTGGGGTTGTCGCTTTCGACTTCGAGTCGCAGCGCGCGCATTCCGCATGCCACACACACCTGCTCAATCTGCGCCAGCGCTTCACTGCCTATTCCACTCGACCGCGCCGAGGGTTGTACGAAGAGTTCGTCGACGAATGCAATGCGACCGCCGAACTCCAGACCGTACGAGAACGCGATCAACGCATACCCGACAATCACGCCATCGCTCTTGATCGCGAGTAATCCACCCAGCGCCGGGGTGTCAACACACTCGGCGAGCTGCGTGCGCTTTTCGCCGTCCACGAATCGATATTGAAAGTGCTCGTAAAACGTCTGCACCAGCGGCAGAATCAGATCAAGATCGCCGCGCGATGCCACTTCGATTCGAATGAGGGGCGTCGGGTTCACCGCCAGACTCTACTTCCACAACCACCGGCGCATCGTCCATCAATATCCGCACGGGTGGGGTGTCGAGATCTTCGTACTGATCGTTGCGGGCAGCCCACACGAACGCGGCAACGGCGACCGCCGCGACCATGTTTGACAAGACGCGCTCAACAGTCGCACTTGTGCGTACCCGAGCTCACCTGCGGCGACTCAAGCACTCCGTCTGCGGCGAGCGACTCGCCACAGAAGCCTTCAACGCACTCGGCGCTGCTCAACTCTTGCGCGCGCGCGCTGCCATTCGCTCTGCGGTTGGCAGGCGAATCTTCTCAGCGAGACCCAGCGCCTTGAGCGATCGAATAACCAACCAACTCATGTCGAGTTGCCACCACTTCAAACCGTGGCGCGCACTCGATGGAAATGCGTGGTGGTTGTTGTGCCATCCCTCACCGAATGAGAGAATCCCCATCACTGGATTATTGCGGCTCTCGTCGTCTGATCGATAGTCGCGCCATCCCCAGACATGACAGACCGAGTTGATGCTCCAAGTCGAGTGATGCAAGAAGAACATGCGCGCGAGACCTCCCCAGAGCAATCCAAGAAGTGCGCCGGTCCAGGTCATCGAGACGAGTCCACCGATGATTGCGGGGAGGATGAATCCAATGGCAACCCAGAGCGGAAAGAGACGATTGATGCGCATGACCACTGGATCGGCTAACAGAT
>SIAR01000043.1 GCA_009691705.1 Phycisphaerales bacterium | reverse complement strand
CGCTCAGTCAGTATTGCTACTGCTTCGCTCAACTTGCATGTTTTAGCTATGCCGCCAGCGTTCAATCTGAGCCAGGATCAAACTCTTCAATTGATGAATCACGGACTTGCGTCCGATACTTCGAGAGAAGGTTGCCTGGCGACCCACGGTGAAACATTTTTTAGATGGCTCACTGCAGGTCGGTCGACTACACCGATCCGATTCGGCGACCAGCAATTGGCATTGCTGGATTTGACTAATCATCCTTGCCCTTTGCTTTGTCTTTTGAACTCGGCTTCGGGAAGGTCTCGGAAATGACCATTCACTTGGACATCACAGAGGATGCTTAGTTTCTCCCGCTGTGGCGGGAGAAGTTTTCCACTCTTCATGAGCTCTATGAAAACTCATGACAGTGGCCGCATCCTCGCGGCGATCCAACTGCTCAATTGTCAAAGATCACCAGATTCGCCTTGAAAACAAGGCGAAACTGGCCTGCTCGGTTGAGCAGGGTCGGCAAGTGTAACGCAAAACAGCGATCTGTCAACTGCTTCAAGAACTCTTGCTGGAGCGGCTGAAACGAGCCATGATGTGCCCTAGATCGCGGGGACCGATCACGTCCTAGAACCAGAATGCGCGAGTTGCGTTTAGCGCTCGCCGAATCGACCACAATGGTCATGGGTCCCTACAAATCAAGCGTTTCTACGCTTGTCCGTGACTGCCACGACCAGTGCGATGATTGTTACCAATGGCAACGCACTTCGAATCGCATTGCTCGCTTGCAAAAGTGTAGATCCTGTCGTCAACACGTCATCCACCAAGAACACGACGCTTCGGACGGGGATTGTGCTGCCATTTCCCCGCCAGATGATGCGCTGAAGCCGCGCGCGCCGCATCGATTCGGCTAGTTCTGCCTGCACAGGTCCGGCGTGATGGCTGAGGCAGTGGGCGACTCTGATTCCCGTTGCGGTCGAGATGCCCTTGGCGAGTTCAGATGTGTGGTCGATCCCCCGTTCGATTCTGCGCGCGAGTGGCATCGGTACGGGAACGATGATTGCCGAATCAAGTGCGATCGGTTCGTTACGCGCTTCGCACAGCAGTTGCTGAGCAAGCAATCTTCCAAGTGTGCGAGCTAGCGCCCGGTCGGCAGAGTGTTTTACTTCGATGATCAGATCACGCCAGCGCGAGTCGTATGTTCCAAGTCTGAGTGTTCGTTCTCGCTCGAGACGAATTCCCGCGCAGTGGCGGCACGAGATCACGCCACGCGCACTGCGCGTTGCGCCGCAGCGATGACACCAGACATCTGGCGCATCAGGAATTGGAAGACGTCTCACAGACTCGATTCGGCTTGCGAACAACTGCCGCTCAGCGACTGCGAGCGTTCGAATGAATCGTTGATACCAACGAGATGCCACGCGCGAGACCATAGATTGGCGCGCGTCCCCTTTTCGTTTTCACGCCATTTTTCTTGCGCGATTCTTGGGCGGCTTACTTCGACTCTGCCATGCGACGCAGCACCGTGTGCAGGATGCCACCGTTTCGGTAGTAGTCCACCTCGACTGGAGTGTCGATGCGACAAATCACTTCGAACTTCACAACCTCACCGCACGCACGTCGCGCACACACGTTGATGCGCTGCCGTGGTTTGAGATCTGCTGGCAATTCGATCTCGTAGACCTCCTCGCCGGTGAGTCCGAGAGATTGTGCACTTTGCCCAGGCTGATACGTGAGCGGCATGACGCCCATCCCGACCAGATTCGACCGATGAATGCGCTCGAAACTCTCCGAAATCACAGCGCGCACCCCCAAGAGAAACACTCCCTTCGCAGCCCAGTCGCGGGATGATCCCATCCCGTAGTCCTTCCCGGCAAGTACGACAAGCGGCGTGCCAGCCCGCTTGTAACTCTCTGCGGCATCGAAGATCGGCTTGACCGTTGCATCGGTGAAGTCTGTCGTGACGCCGCCCATTGTTCCTGGTGCGAGTTGATTCTGAATGCGCGTGTTCGCAAACGTGCCGCGAGTCATGACGCAATCGTTGCCGCGGCGACTCCCGTAACTGTTGAACATCGATACCGCCACGCCGTGCGCTTGGAGGTACTCGCCCGCAGGACCATTGGTCTTGATGCTTCCCGCTGGCGAGATGTGATCGGTGGTGACGCTGTCCCCAACCTTCACGAGACATCGTGCACCGTAAATGCTTTGGATCGGTCCAGGTTCAGCGAGCGTCATCGTCGTGAAGAACGGTGGCTCTTGGATGTATGTGCTCTTGTCGTTCCACTGATACATGTCGCCACCACTGGTTGCGATCGCCTGCCATTGATCGCTTCCCTCAAAGCAATTCGCATACTGGGTGCGAAACTGTTCGTTGGTCACGTTCGTTGCGACCGCTGCGTCGATCTCTGCTTGCGTTGGCCAGATATCCCTCAAAAAGACGGGGTTTCCTGCTGGAGTTGTGCCAAGTGGTTGTGTCACGAGGTCGATGTCCACGGTGCCCGCAATTGCATACGCGACCACGAGTGGCGGGCTCGCAAGGTAATTTGCCTTCACATCCGGGTGCACACGCGCTTCGAAGTTGCGATTACCCGAGAGCACACTCGCAACAACCATGTCGTTGCCTTTGACTGCGCTCTCAATCGCAGCAGGCAGTGGACCGCTGTTGCCAATGCACGTCGTGCATCCATACCCAACAACGTTGAAGCCAAGTTCTTCGAGTGCGGTCATCGATCCAGATTTTTTTAGATATTCGGTGACGACCTTTGAACCAGGACCGAGCGAACTCTTCACCCACGGCTTTCGTTCGAGCCCCAGCGCTCGCGCCTTCTTGGCGAGCAGTCCAGCGCCAAGCATGACGCTCGGGTTACTCGTGTTCGTGCAACTCGTAATCGCGGCGATAACGACGGCGCCGTTCTTGAGAATAAACTCGGCGCCATCCATCATGACTGGAACACCGTCGTCGGCGAGCATCGTTGTCGTCGCGGGCACGGCGGCCTTTGCACCAGATTTCAGCCTGGGTAGAACTTGCTTCCACGTCGACTGCATCGACTTGAGTTCGACGCGATCTTGCGGGCGCGATGGTCCAGCAAGGCTCGGCGTGATCGTCGACTGATCGAGCTCGATTACCGTTGAATAGGTGATCTTGCGCGCGTCGTCGCGCCACAATCCTTGCGCCTTCGCGTAGATCTCGATTGTCTGCACAAGCGCTTCGTCGCGCCCAGATAGTCGCAGATATGCGAGCGTCTGTTCGTCGATCGGAAAGAACCCGCAAGTCGCGCCATACTCTGGCGCCATGTTGGCGATCGTGGCGCGATTGGCAAGCGGCATGTCTGCGAGTCCTGCACCGAAGAACTCGACGAACTTGTTGACGACGCCATGCTTGCGCAGCATTTCAGTGACGCGCAGCACGAGGTCTGTTGCAGTCGTTCCCTCCGAAAGTTTTCCAACCAAGCGAACGCCAACGACTTCGGGCACCAACATGTAAATGGGCTGCCCCAACATCACAGCTTCCGCTTCGATGCCGCCCACTCCCCAACCGAGAACTCCCAGTCCGTTGATCATCGTGGTGTGACTGTCGGTGCCGACAACGCTGTCGGGATAGAGAACGCCGTCCTTCTCCCAAACAACCTTTGCGAGGTATTCGAGATTGACTTGATGAACGATCCCAGTGCCCGGCGGCACCACGCGAAAATTCTTCAGCGCCCCCTGGCCCCATTTCAGAAACTCGTAACGCTCCATATTTCGCTTGAATTCAAGGTCATTATTGATCGTGAGCGCAACGCTGCTTGCGTAGGCATCGACTTGCACGGAGTGATCGATGACCAGATCGCACGGCACGAGTGGATTCACTCGCTTTGGATCGCCACCCATGCGCTGCATCGCACCACGCATTGCAGCGAGGTCGACCACGCATGGAACGCCTGTGAAATCTTGCAACACGACACGACCTGGCATGAACGGAATCTCTTCTTCGCTCGGTTTCGTCGGGTCATACTGCGCGATGGCGCGCACATGATCTTGCGTGTAGATGCGACCATCGAGATTGCGTAACACACTTTCCAGCAGCACACGAATCGAGTATGGCAGTCGATCGACGTTTCCGAGCGACTTGAGTGCGTCGAGTTTGAAAATCGTGCGCGGGCCGCTTGGTGTGTTGAGTGTGGTCTTGGCGTTGAATGGATCGGTAGTACTCACAGCGGTGGGTTCCTTGTTTCGTTGCCACTAGCGGGAAAAACGGATTCTAGCGATCGTTCCTGTGTGAACGACCCAGTCTCAGACGTGCGGCGCGTGCCTGGCGAACGATTCGGCCTGAAAAAAGTTCGCGGGAGTCATCGCCGCGATCCGCGCGATGACCCGCGCGGGAAACACGGCGATCCGCGCGTTGTATCCGGTTGCCGTGCCGTTGAATTCATCGCGGGCGAGGGCGATCCGCTGTTCGCACGAAGTAAGCGACTGCTGCAATCCAATGAACACTGAAGATGACTTGAGCTCTGGATAGCCCTCGACGATTGCAGAGACAGTCGCCACCGCAGCCTTGGCCTTCCCATGCGCGAGGATTCGGCTTTCGAGTGCGGCTTGCCCACGCAAGAATGCGACGGCGCGCTGCAGTTGTGCCTCGTGGTCGCGCAATCCAATGACGACCGCCACCAGTGATCTCATGAGGTCTGCCCGCCGCTTGAGTTGCACATCGACATTGGCAGCCGCGCGAATAACGCGATTGCGCAAGTCGACAAACTCGTTGTAAATCATGATGCCCCAGGTCGAACCGAGCAGCACGCCGAATCCGCTGATGCCGATTGCCAGCGATGCCGGGATGGGAAGGCGCCAACGCGCCTGAACCAACTCAGCGCCCACAAACAAGAACGCTCCCAGCGCCAGCAGTCCGAGCAGACCATAAACCCATCCAGCAACTCCATGACCCGATGTCACTGCCGATTCATCGCGTGTGGAGATTAGGAAACACCTGGCAACTGCCCCTTCGGTCGCCGTTCCATCGCGTCCGCCACGGGCAATCTCGACGTCAACGATGTCCTCGCGTTCGCGGGCGTACCCCACGACGAAAAGTGCAGTTCCAACTGCAATTCCTGTCTCGTGAAAAGTTCGCTCACCCGTCGAGCCAAACACCGCCTCCGGTGGACCCTTGGCGAAGTAGATCGGATCAGACTCGTTAACGCAGTCATTAAAAAGGGTTTGAGCCTCTAACGCGGCGCCGTCCCATTGCACAAGCACTCGGCCGGTGTCATCCTGTACTTCGAGCAACGCTTGATCGGCACCGCTTGCAACTTCGTCCGATCCATGTTCCACGACAACATGAGTTGTCGTGCGCCCTTTGCTATCGGTGCGGGTGACTATGCGATTCCGCATCCAATGCTCTCGAATCGACCACGCAAATTGCACGCACGGTTGCTCGCTGAGAAATGACATCTTGGGATCTCGCGTCACGGCTCGACCCTTCACTTCCACATCCCCAACGAAGACGCCGGCCACAGGCGTCGTTGGCATCGCCCGCAATATCGCGCGCTGGCGAAACCTGCGCAGCGAAAGAAAGATGAACAGCAGCGCAAGGAATCCTGCGATACAGATCAGCGCGGTTCGCGCCGGATCGGCGGCGGTCATGCGGTTCCCGAGAGTCGGCGAACGGTCATCATGAAACTCGCCTTCATTGAAGAGTGCAATCCATACACGACTGCGCAGTAGACGAGTGCCGCGACGACTGCGCCAGAGAGAATCGAAATGCGTCGACCGAGCGGCGACTCGAGACTTGCAGAGATCATGGTGCCGGGCTCGACCGCCATCAACACAAGATTCATCGGACTGAGTGCATTGATCACAGCACCTCCATACGGGATGGTTGATCCGACTGAACCACCGCAGAGTCCGACCGATCCACCAACTGCGAGTATCACTGCCGTTGCGCCGAAGACCGATCCAATGGTGCCGCGACTCTTCACCGACCACTGTAATCCGATCATGACGCATAGCGCGGTGAAGGATGTCAACACGATTGGCAGCGCGATTGCTGCCTCGGGAAGCACGAGCGGCGCTTGTATGGTCCGAGTGCCGACTGATTCGGTCACGAGCGCGCCGCCGGTTCGACCAAACCCGCCCGTCATCGAGTAGAGCGCGGCGATCGCGAGCGTTGCACATGGCACGGCGATTAGTGGCGAGAGATATTGCACTAATCCCCGCAGTTTTCCAGAGATATACGGACCAGGCTGAATCGGTGTCGTGAGCAGAATGTCGAGCGACTTGCCTTCGCGCTCACGACTCACCGCGGTTGCACTTGTATTCAGCGCGGCAAGCACGACGACGAGCACTTCTGCTCCGAGCAAGGCGGCGAGCGCCAGTCGCGCGTCTTCAGGAGTGAGCGTTCGAGCGCGCGCCAGCAGCACGATGCCCAGACCGACCGAGATCGCCGCGGCGACGAAGATCCAGCGCAGAGCGCGGGCCAAGGGTGACTGCCCTCGCAGATGTGCCTCGCGCCATGCGATTGGACTCGTTCCGACATGCCGTGGATCGCGCCCCGTATCTCCTCGCAAACTCTTGTTGCCACCAAGGAGTGCGCCGCCGAGTAGCCGAACGCGCAGCGTCGCGTAGCACACCAGCGCGAGCGATGCCAGTGAGAAGAACCAGAGTTGCGCCGCAACGGGCGATCCAAGCCAAAATCGAATGGGCCAAATCTGCGAAGTGCCAGCACCATCGACTGGCTTGTAGGCGTTTGATTCCAACAGCACCTTGAGTGTGAGAAACGGATTCAGAGGCGTCACGACAGTTGTAAAGACTGCCGCACTTCCGACAGCGATGGGCTTGCGAAGTGCCATGTCGATTGCGTAGGAGGCGAAGAGAAAGAGAATCACAGCGGAGTAAAAGACGAACACCGAACGCCGACCCGCAACGCGCGTCACGCTCAACGTGATCGCAATCGCTCCCATCACGAGCGCGCTCGCGGAGGCGATCGCGTAACTCTCAAGAATCGCCGATCCCGGCACTCCCCCGAAGAGTTGCGTTACGGCGAAGAGCGGAAAGGTCGAAATGAGCAGCGCAAACACGAAGAAGAGCCGTCCAAAGAGATTGCCCAAAACGATTTGCAGTGAACTCAATGGCGACGTCAGCATCACATCCCATGTCTGCGGATTCGACTCTTGTGCGATCGCGCCGCCCATGAATACTGGCGCCAACATGCAGATCAGAAAGACCTGACCAGTGCTCACGATTGCGAACGCCTCAGCTCCGCGCTGGGCGAGCTCGCGCAGTGTCGTTCCAGCGCCAAGAAGTGCCATCAGCAGTACAAGCACCATCAGAGCGAGGTAACCAGACCGGATCAGCATGTGCCGAGAACGAGTCGACCCCCCTTGTACGAGCCGCACCGCGATTGGGTTGAGCGGCAGCACCCGCAATAGTCGCATGAATGGCCCGCTCATCGAAAGTCGATGGTAACTGCCGTTGACTTGGCGCCTCGCTCGCGAATACGCTCACTCGCGCTGCGGCACTCTGCCGTTAGCACTTTTTCACCGGCTCCCCGACTGACCGTCGCGTGGGCAGGAAATTCGGGCACTCCCCCGACAGATTCGCAAGAGTCTGCATAGATCTGACGCATTGACTTGACTCACTTTTTTCTGCTCTGAGCTCGTATCGGATTCCTGACACTGAACTACTGCATCTGCGCCTGATTTCCTGTTGCACATCGACTGTCATTGTCGTTTTTGGGATTTACCCTTCGAAAGGGGTTCCCGTCATGACAGAACAGACTGAGTTGATCAACCTTACCTTGCTTGAGACGCTGCTCATCGCGGCGTCGCTACTCATTGGACTCATCGGCGGCGGCATCGCCATCGGGCTCTTCACCGGACGCAGCCTTCGCCGCGCCAAGGAGCAAGCGAGCGATTTGCTTTCAAGCGCCGAGAGTGCCGCAAGCATCCTTGCCAAGGACATTCAACTCGCGGCCGAACGACAAGCCGCTGAACGACGCACTGAAGTCGACCGCGAAGTGAAGCTGGCGTTGCAGGGCATCCAAGATGGCCAAGCAAGAAGTCAGAAGATTCAAGAGACGCTTGAACGAAAACTAGAACACATCAATGATCGGGAGGTGCGACTCGATTTGCAGGAGCAAACTCTCACGACCAAGGGCGAGCAGGTCACCAAGGCACTCGCCTCGGTAACTCAAGAGCGCGAGTCGATTCAGCGGCGCATCGGTGAAATCGCCGGGCTCACCCGCGAACAAGCGCGTGAGATATTTCTTGCCGACGTGCGGGCGAGTAGCCAGCGCGAAGCTGCGGTGGTCGAGCAGAAGATCATCACTGAGGCTGAGTCGAAGGGGCGCGAGAGAGCGCGCGAGATCACGTTGATGGCAATTCAACGCTACGCCGCCGACACTGTCTCTGATTCGACAATACGAAGTATCAAGATTTCGAGCGAAGAAATGAAGGGACGCATAATCGGCCGAGAAGGGCGCAACATTCGGGCGATTGAGAAGGCGACTGGTGTCGACATCATGATTGACGATACGCCTGGAGTGATCAGCGTCTCATGCTTCGATCGCATTCGACAAGCGATCGCCGCCGAGACACTGCAGAAACTCGTCTCAGATGGTCGGGTGCACCCAACGCGCGTCGAAGAGGTTGTCGAGCAGGTGCGGCGCGATATCAACCTACGCATCATCCAACATGGAACCGAAGCGGCACTCGAGGCAGACATCCGCGGGTTGCATCCCAAGATCATCGAAGCGATGGGCAAGTTGCACTTTCGCACGAGTTACGGACAGAACGTACTGCAGCACTCACTCGAAGTTGCGTTCTTCTCACAACTCATCGCAGATCAACTCGGACTCAATGGGGCGATCGCTCGTCGCGCGGGGTTCTTGCATGACATCGGCAAAGCGATGGACCATGAGGTGGAGGGAGGACATCCTGCAATTGGCATGGAATTCGCCGCCCGACATGGTGAGAAGACAGAGGCGGTGCTCAACGCAATCGGAGGGCACCACTCCGACATTGCGCCAACCACCCCATACACGCCCATCGTGATGGCGGCAGATGCGCTCTCGGGAGCACGCCCGGGGGCGAGGCGCGAATCAATGGAGCTCTATATCAAGCGGCTCGAGCAACTCGAGGCGATCGCATACGAGCAACCATCGGTGACCGAAGCATTCGCAGTGCAGGCCGG
>SIAR01000020.1 GCA_009691705.1 Phycisphaerales bacterium | reverse complement strand
AGAGTCCTGAACCAGGAACTCCGCGGGTGACAATGAAACTCACCGCGAGTGTCGGCTTGGCTGGCGAGTCATCGACGCCGGCGAAGATCACGAGTTGTGGATCGGTTGGTTCAGCGAGCGCCGCGATACGAATCGCTTGGCCAGACCAAGTGCGTTGATTGAAGTCGCCAAGCGTTGGACGACCGACGAGTGTGCTGGCAAATGCTCCAAGATTGCGCAAGTCTGACGATGCGAGGACGAGTGGAAATCCCGCTTCGTTGCGCATCAGCAATTTGAGCGAACTGCGAAAGACCGGCACCCCCGCGACGAACTGCGAGTATCCGAGCAAAGTGAAGCGATAGGCTTCGGTGGCTTCATCCCAGTAGACATCGACGGCGTGGCTGCCATCGGGAAATGCTCCAATGGGCAAGATCTGATTAGCAGGAACCCCATAGATGTCAGAGTGTTGCGCGATGAATGCGTTGGCGCTTTCGCTTGCTCCGCGGCCTTGCGAGAAGGCGCGTCCGAAAACGCGAGTGATTCGCTCTCCGCGCTCGAAGAAGTCAGCGCCTGGGTTGGCATCGAAGAAATCTCGACGCGCACTTGAAACATCGTGCGGTCCTTGCGTCGTTCCAATGAGTGAGAGCGCTGCGGCAGGTTGCACGCGTGGCGCATCGGCGTGGACGCTCGCGCCAAAGTAAATGGAGGTCGCAACTGTCGAAAGGATGCCGAGGAGTACACGGGTCTTCATGGGTCAGAGTGCCTTTGGTGGGGGGGTGGGCTTCACAAGAGTTGGAACGAAAACACAGCCGAGCGAGGCACAACTCTCGCCCAGCACAAACGCATACGAATAGCCAAGCCATTCGTACGCAGTCATTATGCTGCATTCTTTGATTAGTGCAAACTATCTCGTGGCAGATTCGGTCGATTTGCAGTTGCGCAGTCGCTCGCGGGTATGTTTCACCCGTGGCGAGAAAGCGCGAAAAAACATCCGATCAATCACCAATGATCGATAATCGCAAGGCTTTTCATGATTTCTCAATAGGAGAAACGATTGAATGCGGCATAGAGCTGCTCGGAACTGAGGTCAAATCAGTTCGTGGGTCACAGGTCAGCCTTGCTGAGGGGTGGGTCATGGCCGAGCTCAATCCGCTGCGGCTGAATCTTCACGGAGTTCATATCGCCGAGTACGCGCCAGCGGGACGCGACCGCCAACATGTGCCGATTCGTGTACGACGACTTCTGGCCAAGCGTCGCGAGATCGAAAAACTCGCCGGGCAGATGCAGGCGAAGGGTGTCTCGCTCGTTCCGCTCAAGATTTATTTCAAGAATGGATTCGCCAAATTGCTGGTAGGGGTCGGCACGGGACGTACCAAGGGTGACAAGCGACAGGTGATTTCAAAGCGCGATAGTCAACGCGACATCGACCGCGCGATGCATCGCCGGCGGTGACGGCTCGTTCATGGGCTTGGCAGAGCGATGCAGGTGCCATGTTCGCTGTCGCGCGATCCACTGAGGTACTGCGCGATGACTTGCGCGACATATTCGGGAGCGAGTGCCCGCGACTTCGGCACGAGTTGCTCATCAGCGAACGACCGCAAGAGTGCCGTCTCAACGCAGCCAAGATTGATCGAGAACGCCTTCACGCCGATGGCAGCACCTTCTTTGTCGGCGCTGCGGGTGAGTGAATCAAGTGCACTCTTCGATGCGGCGTAGGCGAAGAATCCTGCATATGGATCGCTCGTCGCGAGCGACGAGACGTTCACAATGCGTGCCGACTTCTGCGCTGCGAAGTGCGGCCAGCAGCGGATGATGAGAAGTGCGGGCCCCAACGTGTTGATGCCGAAGCAATCGGAAAGATGTTGCTCGGTCGTCTGCGCGATTGGCACCATTGGTGCGATACCCGCGCAGTTCACCAAGTTGTCGATGCGCCCAAAGTTTGCAACGACCGCTTCGATAAGTTGACTTGCCGAGAGGTCGAGGCTGAGGTCAGCCCGATGGCAGAGAATCTCAGGGGCACCGACGCATGATTCGGCGGTCTCTAGCAGTGCCTCATGGCGACGGCCAGCGAGCGCGAGTCGGTGCCCAGCGCGCGCGAGCAACTGCGCAGTGGCGCGTCCGACGCCGCTGCCTGCACCGGTGATGATCGTGACTGGCGCGTGCATCGCTCGCCGGTGCGGTTAGGTCACCAAACGCATGACATCGTTGTAGAAGGTGACGGCGAAGAGCGCTCCCACGAGAACCAATCCAGCAATCATGGCTCCATTCTGAAAGGATGGACTCGGTGGTCGGCCGCGCAATTTCTCGTACGCCAGAAAGACCATGAGCCCGCCGTCGGCAATGGGAATCGGCAAGAAGTTGATCACGGCGAGATTGACACTGATCATCGCGAGAAAGAAGAGCAAGTAGGTCACTCCGCGATCGGCGACGCGCGTGCCGATGTGCACGATTCCAACTGGACCGCGCAACTGCGATACGCCCACCGTGCCTCGAAAGAGTCGATCGAGGGTGAGGTACGTCAGCAACACCATCTTCTTCGTCTCGGTGAAACCCATCCCAATTGCCTTGATTGGATCGCCACCAGCGGTGAGCACGACCTCGGCAGGCGCGAACCACTCAGGTCCGAGTGCTGGCCGCCATCCAATTGTCGCGAGTTCTTGCCGTTGTGCACTGTCAATGACGATCGTTGACTGTTCGGCGCGCGCCGATGGCGTCGGCGGAGTAATGATCACCACAAGATTGCTCGCGGCAGGCGACTCGCCGACGAAATCGATGGTTGCGCGAAAGATGTCGGTCCAATCGCCGATCGAATGACCGTTGACTGAGTCGATGCGGGTCAGTGGCATCAGATTGAATGGCGCAACTGCGGTCGCCTTTCCTGGCGGAGCGCCCGTCACGGCGAACGGTTGCGCGATGAGTGGAGTCTCCCATGCGAATCCGATTTCGACGCCGAGCTTTCCGTCGCGTCCCACGCGGGGCGTGGTGTCAATCTCGACGCCAGCGCGCAGAACACGCAGCGCAATTGTTCTGCCGGCATGCTTGAGCAACTCGATACGAAACTCCATTTGTCGCGGTCCAGTCACCTCACCAGCGCGCAGGATGACATCACCCTCTTCTATCGCGCCAAGTGCGGGAGAACTGTCGAGCACCCGACCGATTCGCACGAGCGGCGCCATCCCGAGTAGTCCCGGCTCGTAATCGATCGTCGCGGTCGGAGGTTTACTTGTGTGCACAAGAATCTGCCAAATCGGCGCACAATTGAGGGCAACGGCAACATCGCCGCCCGACGCGAATGCCCAGGTGGTCGCGAGTGGTTGTCCTGCAGAAAGTATTGCGGCTCGGTCTAGTGCGTCGTACGAAGTCGCTGCGCTGCCGTTCACGGTGAGCAATGTTGCGCCCTGAAAACTAGATGCGAATTCTTCGCGCGACGGTGGTGCGCCTGGCACTCCCCATTGCTGCGTGGATGGCATCCCATCGGGAGCGTGATTCCAGAATCCTGCGCGGGCGAGTGCGCCAAAGAGAAACGGACGCGCCTCATCGTTGTTGACTAGGGCAGTGCTCGCGGCAGGAGCGATGCCGATGGACATCACTCCGGCAATGGGGTCTTGTCGCGCGGTCACCTCGAGCGTCAATTGTTTGTGCACGCCTTCAGTCGCACGGTCGACGGTCATGAGCAGCGGTTCGGCTGGTTTCGCCATTGCCGCGGCAATCTGTAGATCTGCGAAAGTCGACACAGGTGATCCGTCGATCGCAACGACGAGATCGCCAGCTTGCATTCCAGCGGTTGCAGCAGCCGCGGCAGGCATCACAGCGCCGACGAGTGGCGCTTCGAAGCGAACTCCAATCATGAATGCGATCACGAAGAACAGCACGGCTGTCGCTATGTTGAACGCCACTCCGCCACTGACGATGATCATCCGTTTCCACACCGCGACACGGTTGTACGAACGAACATCAGAACTCGCGGCGGATGGGTCGAGGTCATCCTGGCCAAGCATTCTTACGAAGCCACCAAGTGGAAGCACGCGAAGCGAGTATTCGGTCTCGCCAAGTTCGAGCCTTTCCATCTCTCTGTCTGAGAGTTCGATCGGGCGTTTTCCAGTCTGCTTCAGAACGATTGGATCGGTCGATCCAAAGCGCATTCCGATTCCGGTGCGGTAGGAGACGAGCACGGGTCCCATGCCAACAGCGAAACTATCGACCCGAACACATGCCCACTTCGCGGCGATGAAGTGCCCAAACTCGTGCACAGCAACAAGCAGTCCAAAGCCAATGAGTACGAGCAATACATTCGCGCCGTTTCCGAGAAGTTCCATCGTCTTGGGAGGGTAGGCGAGTGTGGAGAAGTGCGAGCGAATGCGACTGGTTTATTGCGCGCCCGAGTGTGCGTCTGCAACGCGCAGTCGACAGACTTCGCTTTGCACCCATGCGCGCGCTTGAGCATCAGCGTGCAAGATGGTCGAGAGATCGCCAACAGCCGTTGCTGGGATCGCATCAAGTGCAGCGAGCACGAGCGTGCTTATCTCTCCAAAGTGAATCGATCCCAATGAGAATGCGTCAACCGCGGCTTCGTTGGCGGCGTTGAGAATCGCACCAGAAGTGCCTCCAGCGCGAATCACCCGCCACGCGAGTTGCACCGCAGGAAACCGATCGACGTCGATCGGTTCGAATTCGAGCGTGCGCAGTGCCGTCCAGTCGAGCGCCTTGGCGCACCGGGGAGCGCGCGCCGGCCAGGTCAATGCAAGTTGAATCGGCAATCTCATGTCGGGCGGCGAGAGCTGCGCCACCACGCTGCCATCGACAAACTCGACAAACGAATGCACGATCGATTGCGGATGGATGACCGCATCGATTTTCTCGGCGGGAAGATCAAAGAGCCAGTGCGCTTCGATAATCTCGAGCGCCTTGTTCATCATCGATGCGCTGTCGATGGTGACCTTGCGCCCCATCGACCACGTTGGATGCTTCAGCGCGTCCGAAAGTACGGCGCAGTTCATGATGTCCTTGGGGGTGTTTCGAAATGGACCGCCACTCGCCGTGAGAACGATTCGTTGAACTTCTTTGGGCGTCGTCGCCGCCCGCAGACACTGAAAGACTGCGCTGTGTTCGCTGTCGACCGGAATGATCGACACCCCGCGCCGGCGCGCAGCCTCGGTCACGATCTCACCAGCGGCGACGAGCGTCTCCTTATTGGCGAGTGCGATGTCGCATCCCGCTTCAATTGCGGCCAAGATCGGCGCAATGCCCGCGGCACCGACCATCGCCCCCATCACGAGGTCTCCGGGGCGGGCGTGCGCCTTGACCAACTCGAGCGCAGAATCTGCCCCAGAAAATAGTTGGCATGCTGTTGGACCGCGCCACTGGCGCGCCGCATTGCTGTGCGCTATCGCAACCGCGGCGCAACCGAGTTTGTTCGCTTGCAGGGCGAGTTTCTCAACGTTTGATCCCGCGGCGAGTCCGATGACTGAATAGTTGATCGATCCCTCGGCGGCGAGATGCCGCACGACTTCGAGGGTGTTTTCACCGATCGATCCAGTAGAACCGAGAACAAAGAGTCTGCGCTGTTGAGTCATGCCAGTATCACAGCGTGGTCACTCAGGACGCCCCTTGGCTTTCGTTCGTTCGAGCGAAGAGAGCAATCGCACGGCCGCACCGTAAAGCGAGCGGCGCTTTGGTTTCGCTGGCGCGTCAGTTGCCGCGGATGGCGCAGCTGGTGTTGGCGCGGTTGGAACGGACGGAGTCGCGGTTGACTCTCGCGCAGGTTGTGGAGTGTCTGACCGTTGCTCGCGGCGAGGTTGCACAGCCTTGGTTGGAGACCCGTCTGTGCCGGTCTGCACAGATTCATTGGCAGGCTCAGTTCGTGGTTGCGCAGTGCCGCGATCATTGCCATCGCGTGCCACACGATCGCGTCCGCCGCGACCTCGCCGGCTGCCACGGCGACCCTGTCCAGTCTGTCCAGTCTGTCCGCCATGCCCGCCATGTCCGCCATGCCCGCCATGTCCGCCATGCCCGCCATGCCCGCCATGTCCACCATGTCCACCATGTCCACTACGTTCACCATCATTGCCTCTCGCCGGGACTTGTTTTTCGCGACTGGATCGGCGCCGCGAATCTCCCCGCGACGGTTGCACCGTTGCCGAGGTGCCATCACTCGCACTTTCTTGGCGCTCAGCAGTATCTGACTCTGGAGCGCCAGAATCACTCGATTGAGCCCAAACTTCTGGATAAAGCGTTTGCGCCCGCGCGATCAATTCAGGCGGAAGCATCGTGGTGCCAGGTGTCAGCAGAGCTGCCACTTCAGGGTCAGCATCACTGCGCAACTTCGAAATTAGTTCTTCGACCGAGGTCTGCAGAATCGCGGCAACGCGCGTTGTCTCGAACGCCGCATTCTCGGCCACCATGTCGATGATCGAGTCAATACCGCGCCGCCCGCGTCCTCGTCGGCGTCGATTGGATGGTTGACCGTGCGCTGGTCTTTCGTTGCCTGCGCCGGTTTGCGCAGGTCGTTCGCCTGCTCCTCGAACTGGTTGATCGGCGCGGCCACCACGCCGTCGCCGTCCATCGCGACCGCCACTACGTTGTCCACGATCTTGTTGTTGAGATGGTTCCTCATTGTCAGTGCGCTGCGCAAGCGCCTCGCGCACTGACAACTCATCGTCAGAGACGTCGGGGAGATCTTCGAATCCGCCAGCGAGCGCGATGGCAGTTGCGTCGGCAGGGGCGGGTCGTCGCTTTCGCCGTCGGCGTCGCGCCAAGACTTCTGCGGGGGAAAGTTCGACTACTTCTTCTTCGGGAAGTTCATCGTGCAGCGCGCTCTTTGCTGGACGTGGTGCCGCGGGAAGTCGATCGAGTTCAAGGTCAGAATTCTGCTCGTCGTAGGCGTAAAACTCGATGCGATCGGCGGCAAATGCTTCGCTGATCCGCACGTCTATTCGCTTGGATGCGCGTTCTTCGAGTTCATGCATCGCCCGCCGACGATTCGACAGCAATTCGCCAGCAACCCGCACAGAGCACACGAGTTCGACGCGGTGCACGTTGGTGTAACTGAACAACAGGGCGATGCGGCGCATCGCGTCAGCCGCCACGGCACCCGAAACGCGAATCTCACCACTTCCGGTGCAGTGCGTGCAATCTGCGTAGTGCATCTTTCGCAAGCTCGGACGCATGCGTTGGCGGGTCATCTCGATGATTCCGAACTCACTGATTGGAGCGAATGAACTCTTCGCTCGATCAATCTTCAGAAGTGCAGTCAGTCGCTCTTCGATTTCACGGCGATGCTTGATGAATCGCATGTCGATGCAATCGACCACAATCAATCCGCCAAGATCTCGCAGGCGCAGCTGACGGCAGACCTCTTCAATCGCTTCGCGATTAGTCTGAAACGCGTTCGTTTCTGAGTCTCGTGCGCTGCGGCTGCGTCCGCTGTTGACGTCGATGGCCACCAGTGCTTCGGTCTGGTCAAAGACAAGCGCGCCGCCCGAGGGCAGAGGCACGACCCGCGAGTGAATCTCGTCAATCTGCCGTTCGATACCAAATGCCTCAAAAACAGGCACTTTTCCGTTGTAATACTGCACGCTTCCCGAACTCTTGGGGGCGATCACATCGAGAAACATCTTGGCCCGCTCGAATGCACCTGGGCTGTCGACGATGATTGACTCGACCGTTGAGTCGACTTGATCGCGCAGTGTTCGCACGAGCACATCGCTCTCGGTGTATAGCTCGCACGGCGCGCCAGTCTTTGAGCTGCGCTTCTCCATCGCGTCCCAGAGTCGCTGCAGATATGCCGCATCGCGCTGCAATTCAGTCTTGGTGCTGTCAAAGCCAGCAGTTCGAAGGATGAATCCAAATCCTTCAGGAAGTTGGAGTGAGTCGAGAATGCGACGCATCTCACGCCGCTGATCTTCATCTTCGACGCGGCGCGAAACACCAACGCGGTCCATGTCTGGCATCATCACCAAAAGTCGCCCAGGAAGGCTCAGGTAACTCGTCAGCGTCGGTCCCTTAGATCCAAGACCCTCTTTGATGACCTGCACAAGAATCTCTTGCCCCTTGCGCAGCGCCTGCTGGATGAGCGGTCGCTCGCTTCGCGCGATCTTCTTGCCGACCTGTTCGGTGCGCTCTTCGCCCGGGAAATACTTCGGGTGCAAGTCACTGATGTGGAGAAAGCCATTTTGTCCAGAGCCGAAATCGATGAAGGCAGCTTGGATCGCCCCTTCAATATTCATGACGCGCCCCTTGTAGATACTCCCGACGTTCGTCGCGGTTGCTTCGCGTTCAGAGAAGTACGAGTCGAGGCGGCCATCGGCAAGGATGGCGATGCGGCATTCGTCGCCAGGCTCATCATTGACGACGAGTTGAACGGTGCGCGCGGGAAGGGCCTTGGCGCGAGTGCGCGTCTTGGGCTTTGGTGTAGCCACGGCATCGCCGCTCGCCGCTGCCGGAGAATCCGCATCGGCTTCGCCATCGGCACCCGGCACTGACTCGTCGCTCGGCGTCGCGTCGCTGCTGGATCGAAGCGCGTTGTCGGATGGTTGCGCCTCTTCAGACTCGAGCAACTCAGGCTCGCCATCAAGTTCAGTATGCGCCTCGTTGCTCAGCGCGTCTGCGTCGACATCGTCCTCATCATGTGTGCGTTCTTGTTGTTCTGCGCGCTCGTGCGCCTCTTCGGCGTAGTCGTCGATATTGACTTCGCCGCTCTCGGGGGGGAGTGGTCGTCGTTCATCGAATGAGATATCTGCGACCTCATCGAGGGGAATCTCAATTGGAAGGGGCGCGTCGGCGTCTTCGTTTACTGGCTTGTTGTCTTCTGGCACGTTGTCATCCTGCCGCATTCTTGCGGCGCGTAATGACGGAACGCGCATCGATGAGCCTCGGCACAAACGTGCGTGCAATGACGCGCATTTGTGGTCAATTCGACCAACAAGGTCGAGTGAAGCGGTAGTTGTTCAAACTTCATCGTGTCTGTTCCGTCCACATGCTGATGGGGGTCCTCAGGTCCGAGGTGCGGCAGCGTGATTCACGTGCGGCACTTCGCGGGTCCATCCCGATATCAGTCATGCATTCTGTCTGAGAGTTCTTTCTTTTGCTTGCACTAGCCGCCTTCTGAGCTCGCCAGTGCATCTGGGTCGATTTTTCTAAGTTCGTCACGCAAGCATGCGAGCACTTGTCGGTCTGAGTCAAACGAGCCGACTCGCCTCGCGAGCGCCTCACAGTGTTCGATCTCAAGCCCCCGAACCACCCGCTTCACTGCGGGGATCTGTCCAGGTGACATCGAGAGTGTACGCACTCCCATCCCAAGCAGCAACGCCGTGAAGAGAGGTTGCCCGGCAATCTCACCACAGACGCTGACATCGATTCCGACGTGTCTTCCAGCGCGCACAATGATCTTGATGAGCATCAAAACAGCCGGATTAGCCGCGTTATAGAGCCCCGCCACCTGTCCATTGCCTCGATCAACGGCGAGTGTGTACTGAATGAGATCGTTGGTACCGATCGAGAAGAACCGCGCCTCGTGGGAGAAGGCGCGCGACATAAGCGCCGCAGCGGGGGTCTCAACCATGATCCCGATGGGAATATTGCGGTCGAAGGCCACGCCCGCTTCGTCGAGCTCTTCGGCGAGGTCATTGATCAGCATGCGCGTCTGACGCAACTCCATCACGTGGGTGACGAGCGGAAGCATGACCTTGATCGGCCCAAATGCACTCGCCCGCAAGAGTGCGCGCAACTGTGTCTTGAACATCTCTTGGTTCGCGAGGCAAAACCGAATACTCCGCAATCCAAGAAATGGATTGCGCTCAGCTTCTACGAGTTGCCCTTGTGTGTACTTGTCCGCGCCGAGATCAAGTGTTCGAATGATCAATGGACGACCCTCGGAAAGTTCGATCGCGCGGCGGTAACTCTGCAGTTGATCATCTTCAGTGGGTGGCAGATCGCTCATGAGATAGAGAAACTCGGTGCGGTAGAGCCCAACCCCAGCGCCGCCATTTTCGACAACTGTCGTAATTTCCTCGGGAAACTCGATGTTTCCGAGCAGAGTGATCTGCATGCCATCACGAGTCACGGATGGTTGACTCGCATCGCTGCGCAACTCTCGCTGGCGCTGTTGCCCCTCGCGCGCAAGCAACTGGTAGCGCGCCAAGAGCACGTCGTCGGGTCGCACGATCACGACCCCACCGTCACCATCGACAATCACTGTGTCGCCATCCTCGATGTCTGTAGTTACCTTCGTGCAACCAACAACCGCTGGCATGCCGAGTGCGCGGGCGAGAATAGATGTGTGTCCTGTGAGTCCACCGCCGTTGGTCGCGAAGGCGACGATGTGCGCGCGGTGTAACTCAACGGTTTGACTCGGAGTCAATTCATGGGCAATCACTATGACAGGACCCTTCAAGCCCACTAGCCGATCGGTCGCTCGACCGCTCAGCCTCATGAGCACGCGCCGCTGCAGGTCGATCACATCCGATGCCTTCTGCACAAAAATCTCGCTCGCCAACCCCCGAAAGCGCGCTGCAAGTTTGGCGAAGTTTTCTGCGACAGCGTATTCCGCGACCACACATTCTCGACGAATGTCTTGGCGAATCGGCTGGATCAAGGACTCATCACCGAGAAGCTCGAGGTGAAAATCGAAGATTCGAGCGGCTTCTTCACCTCCACGCAGGGTCATTTTATTACGTATCTGCAAAATCTGTTGCTTGGCGTCCTCGAGGGAGCGCTCCATCCGCGCGATTTCCTCTGGAACTTTCTCGGGATCAACAGTACGAAATGACGCACCGCCCGCGGGTTCGCACAGCAACAACGCCCTGCCAATGGCGATTCCGGAGCTGACGCCAATGCCTTTTATCGCTTCCATTTAGGCTTCCGAGGTGAGTCAGTCACTGCGATCCCAGACCATCTGGAATCTGAAGTGTCGGTCGAATCGGGTCTGCGGGTCAATCATAACGATTTGGAGATCCTCATCCGTGGCACACTCCAAAAATGAATACAAAACCGACAAACTCGATTTGCAGAGGTGTTTCCTTGGGCTACATTGAATGCGGAAGGCGAGGCATTGGGCGATCAGTCGAACTGATCGACGCTTTTGGTCTTTGGAGCCTTTCCTTGCAAAACATTTCAAAGTCGACCATCGTTGCGGCAGTTGCGGCATCTGCGCTCTCGCTTTCAGCATCTGGGGCATATGCAGTCATCGCAAGTTGGTCGATGGCGACGGCGATTGCCGCTGGAACAGTTGGAACTTCATACAACTACGGCGCGGCAGATAGCGGCGACGCCGCGGCTGGGTCGATGCTCTCGAGTTCCCACACCGCGGTCGTGACTGCGTACTCCACCCCATCAGGCAACGGATCGACCTATTCGTTCAGCAGCAACAACTGGACCGCTGGCAACTACTACCAAGTCAGCGTTGCGACGACTGGATACGAAGGCGTCTCGATCTCGTGGGATCAAACCCGCAGCAGCACTGGACCTTCGACGTTTGAACTTGTCATGAGCACAAACGGCGGCTCATCATGGTCAACATTGGTCGCAAGTTATGCAGTCGTTCAGGCTGGGGCTGCAGGCTCAAACACACTTTCGTGGAGTCCTACCGGCGCCTACCAAACCGCCTTCACAACCACCGCGAGTGCTGCTGGTGCTGCGAATGCAGGGAATGTCATCTTCCGCATGCGCTCGCTCGTGACAACAACCGCTGCTGGAACGAACCGCATCGACAATGTTGTCGTATCTGGCAACATGGTTCCAGCTCCCGGAGCAATCGCTCTTCTCGGTCTCGCCGGCTTGATCGGTCGTCGTCGCCGCTGAACGACTCGCCACTCAGCTCGTTGACCTTTGAAATAGAAACGCCCCTGGCATTTGTCGGGGGCGTTCTCTTTTCAATCTGATTGGATCCGTAGGCGACGCGGCTAGTTGCCATCCTTCACTTCATACTCGGCATCGATCACATCATCTTTGCCCTTTGCCGCAGAGGCGCCAGTTTCGCCCGAGGCAGAACCCTCTGCTTTGGCGTTCTTTGTCGCCTCATACGCGGCCTTGCCGAGTTCGAGCGATGCGTCGTTGAGCGCTTTGACCGCCGCTTCGATTGCGGCACGGTCATCTTCTTTCACCTTCGACTCGAGATTCGACACGGCACTTTCAATCTTGCCGCGACCCTCTGGGCTGATCTTCGCACCATGCTCTTCGAGCGCTTTCTTGGTCGCGTAGATCGCCTGCTCAGCCTGGTTGCGCACATCGACGAGTTCGCGGCGTTTCTTGTCAGCGCCGGCGTTCTCTTCAGCTTCACGCCGCATACGTTCGACCTCGTCCTTGCTCAGTCCACTTGAACCAGTGATGCAAATCTCTTGCTTCTTGCCACTGGCCTTGTCGGCTGCGCTGACGGTCATGATTCCGTTGGCATCGATCGAGAACTCAACTTCAACTTGGGGAACTCCGCGCGGAGCGGATGGAATGCCGGTCAAGTCGAACCGTCCCAGACTGCGATTGTCTGAGGCGAATTCACGGTCTCCCTGCAGCACATGAATCGTGACCGAAGTCTGATTGTCTGCGGCGGTCGAGAAGACCTCTTTCTTGCTTGCAGGAATTGTGGTGTTGCGTTCGATGAGTCGCGTCATGACGCCGCCAAGAGTCTCAACGCCGAGCGAGAGTGGCGTGACATCGAGCAGAAGAACGTCTTTCACTTCGCCCTGCAACACGCCGCCCTGAATTGCTGCGCCGACCGCGACCACTTCGTCTGGGTTGATGCTGCGATCGAGTTCGGTCGTCTCAAAAATCTCCTTGGCGATCTCTTGCACCTTTGGAATGCGAATCGATCCACCGACCATGACAACATCTTGGATGTCCTTGGCCCTGAGCTTCGAGTCTTTGATGCATGCCTGGCAGGGTCCGCGCAATCGATCGAAGAGATCGGCGCACAGTTCTTCAAACTTTGCGCGCGTGACAGTGACCTGCAAGTGCTTTGGACCGTTCTGATCGGCCGTGATGAATGGCAGATTGACGGTTGTCTCGAGTTGGGTCGAGAGTTCAATTTTTGCCTTTTCTGAAGCCTCTTTCAGGCGCTGAAGAGCCATCGGGTCTTTGCGCACGTCGATGCCTTCACGCTTGCGAAACTCCTCGCCGACAAAGTCGATCAATCGCTGGTCAAAGTCATCTCCTCCAAGGTGGCCGTCGCCATTTGATGCGAGCACTTCGAAGACACCATCGCCAACGTCGAGAATCGAGATGTCAAATGTTCCACCACCAAGATCAAAGACCGCGATGCGTGAGTTCTTTCTTTTTTCGAGACCGTAGGCAAGCGCAGCAGCGGTTGGTTCGTTGATGATGCGCTCAACCTTGAGACCAGCGATTTCGCCAGCATCCTTGGTGGCCTGCCGCTGCGCGTCGTTGAAGTACGCGGGCACCGTGATTACTGCCCGGTCGACTTTTTCGCCCAGATAATCCTCGGCAACCTTCTTGAGATCTTGCAGAATCATCGCAGAGATCTCGGGCGGCGTGAAGCTCTTGCCACGGATGTCAACCTTGACGAGTTCGTCTTGACCACCGGTCACGGTGTATGGCACGCGGGTCTGCTCTTCCTTGACTTCGCTTCCGCGCCGACCCATGAATCGCTTGATCGAGAAGACCGTGTTCTTTGGGTTGGTGATCTGTTGGTGGCGAGCGGGCTGACCAACGAGGCGTTCACCTTTTTCGGTGAAGCCAACCACCGATGGAGTGGTGCGATTGCCCTGAGAGTTGATGAGAACCTTTGGGGTTCCACCTTCCATTATTGAAACCACAGAGTTCGTGGTGCCAAGATCGATACCGATGATTTTCGACATGTAGCTAGTCCTTCCGTTTCTGCCCTTTGGGGTGGGGCGGGCGCAGTAGAGCAAAGTTCATGCCAGCACCCGCCGGCATGGGACGGGTTGATGGCATCAAAACGCGCACCAATCGACGCTATTCTCAAAGAATGGCCCATCAGAATCCTCATGACGACCGTTTGGACATCGCTCTCGAGGCAATATTGGCAGGACTCAGCGCTCTTCGAGTAGTTCTGCAGGATCCTCGCGCGCGCGATCCACTCATCAAGGCGGACGGGTCACCGGTGACCGCCGGCGACCTCGCCGTCCAAATGGCAGTGTGCGCGGTGCTGGCGAAGCGATCGCCCGAACTTGCTGTGGTCGGCGAAGAGGGAGAAGGCAGCGTCAACGGAGCGGGCGGAGATGAACTCTTGGCTCGCGCAGTCGCGGCCGTGCGTGCGTCCATGGGATCTGATGCGCCGGCGGACCCACTCGCGCTGCTGATGCAGCCTCCCAAGCAGCCCGGGGAAAAGTGGTGGACGGTCGATCCCATTGATGGCACAAAGGGCTTTCGTAGCGCCCGGCACTACGCATTGTGTTTGGCGCTTGTTGAATCTGGCAGTGCAACCGTCGGAGTGCTGAGTTGCCCAACACTTGTCATGGGACGCGATCCGCTAGAGATCGGCGCCGACTCGCAGAATGGAACGATCTACGCGGCGGTGCACGGGCAAGGGGCGTGGAAGTTTCCACCAGCCGATGGTCAGCGCCGGGTGGTAGATGCGATGAACATCTTGCGCAGACCCGCGCGCACTGCAACCACACTTCGCGTCTGTGATTCGATCGAAGGCGGATCGCGCGCCGAGCGCATGCGCGGGGTGATGACTGCTACAGGACTGGCCTGGAACTCAATCGCACTCGATAGCCAATGCAAGTACGCGCTCGTCGCGGAGGGGGCGGCAGACTGTTTCATGCGCGTCCCTGGTTCGCGAGGTGCAGAAAAAGTGTGGGACCACGCGCCTGGGGTGGTGGTCGCACAAGAGGCAGGGGCTGCCGTCAGCGATTTGTGTGGAAATCCACTGGTTTTCATGGGTGAATCGCTCGATCGAAATGTTGGAACACTCGCGTGCGATCGAGAGATCGCGCCGATCATCCACAAGGTGGCTGCGCAACAGTTTGGCGGGCGAGGGGCGTTGGGTTGAGAGTCTTAGTGCGGGGAATCTTTGCCATTGGCTGTGCCGGCTGGCTCGCTTGGATGGTCGGCCGCATCGCAACCGATCAATTTGCGATCGTGCAGTACCTGCATTGGATTCCAACACTGTTAGCCATGGCAATCACGCTCGCATGCGCGTGCGCATTGATCGCGTCAAAGCATCGTTGGATGAGGAACACGCTGTGGGTGTTGGCACTTGTGCAGTTTGCGACACTGTTGTGGCAAGATGTCGCGATTGGGCGCGCCCATGCTGAGAGCGAGTTACTGAATCAGCCAATTGTTCGGATCGCCCACTTCAACGCCAATTGGCCTGGGAAGCAGTCGCTGCGGCTCGCCGATGCAATGGCTCGCGGTGTTGCGGGCGCATTTCGAGGGACTGCACCCGATGTCTTGTTTATCTCTGAGTATGGAGCGCTGCTTGGTGGTGAAGCTATCGGCGCGTTTTCGCCTCGCAACGCTGTGGGTACGAGCGTCGGCAGATTCGGCGTGGTTTCAGTGGTGCCGATCGTCGAGGCTGTTCCCATCTTTGACGATGGAAAGAGCACTGCCGCCCTCGTTCGCTTCGCGGCTTGGCAAGGCAATCCATCTTGGAGCGCGCTGCTCGTTGATCTTCCGTCCGACCCGTGGGTTCCACGACTCGAAGCGCTTGCATCGATGCGCGCGCGCATTGACGGGATGTCGCTGCCATCTCCTCAGGTGATCGTTGGTGACTTCAACACCGCGCGCGGCGGGTATGCGTTGCACTCGTTCGCTCCACAGATGCACCACGCTTTCGACGAGGGGGGAATTGGCTTTGGAGCCACGTACTCGCGCAACTGGCCACTATGGCACATCGATCACATTCTGCTCGCGCCAGAAGTGTGTGCGAAACGATATGAGACTATTGACTTGGGAATTGGAAGGCACCGCCTGCAGGCTGCGATTATTCAATTCAAAAAGTGAACACAATCCCAACCACCGGGTCAGGGTTCGAGCTTCGAGAACTCATCCCAAATCCGATCGTATGAATCTTGGCCGGGGGCGCCATCAGCCGCAGACAAGATGAACGTGTTTCGAAGCACGAATGATGTGTCAGACCAGTAACTCACCGAACCATCGGCGCGCAAGCGGTTCGCACCAGTGGTGTGGTTGATGTCGGATGCGGCGCGCATGCCGTCGGCAACGAGCACTTCTGATCCGCACTGCCAGAGCTTGCGCACTTGTTCTTTGCGGCGGTCATTGTCGCCAACGAAGTGATAGTTGCCGAAGATGCGTTCGACTGAGGATGCGTGAATCTCGTTTTCGTGAACATGCAGAGGGTGATCGCCGTGATGGCAGGGGCAAAACATGATGGCGGGCGAGTCGACGAACATTCTTGAATCTCCCACCAATCGTCCGAGTCCATCCCAATGGCCAGAACTTCCAGCGACATCCACTCCAGTCGTGAGCGCCATCATTTCCTGAGGCTTGGGATAATCGTCGTCGTCGAAGATCGTCGCCGGCAGTTGCTCTTCATTGTGGAGCGCGTAGAGATAGAGCGCAATTCCAATCTGGCGAAGATTTGAACTGCACTGGAGGCGCTGCGCTCCTGCGCGCGCCTTACTCAGTCCCGGCAACAGAATTCCCATGAGTATCGCGACGATCGTGAGCGTCACGAGCAACTCAACAATTGTAAATCCGCGATTCGAGATCGACACCTCAGTTGCACGTTGTTGCGCGCACTTTGGTCGTAAGCGAAGATCACCAATCGATCTCAGGGACATCGTGTCTCCACCGCAAATACGGTCCACTTTCCCTAACGCCGATGTATTGTGCCACAGCAATGGTCTGGTGTGAAGTATTCGTTGCCGCTTTTATCGATTTCTGAGTAATTGTTTTGGGACGAAATGGCACTATTGGGGGTTGGCCAGAACCACACGAACCACACCCAGAACCACACCAAGACTGAAAAAAGTCGCTTTGGATTTGCTTTTGCCAGTTGTTGAGGCATCTTGGGTAGTAGAGAGGAGAAGATGGACCTCTCGTTGGTCGTTCTCCGTGGGGGAGAACTTCAAAGTTGTTTGGAAGGAACTGCTTTTCCATCAAGTGTTTGGCGCCTCGCGAGTTTGAGGCGTTTGGAGTGGAAATGGGAATCGAAAACGAAGACTGGATCTTGATGCAGAGGATTGCGCAGGGCAACGAAGTTGCTGTGCGAACGCTGTATGACCGCTTTGGAAGCCTCGTTTTTCGCAATGCATGCCAAGTTTTAGGCTCGGTCGCAGAGGCGGAAGACGCCACCCAAGAGGTGTTTGTGCAGATCTGGCGAACAGCGGACCGCTACGACCCAGCACGCGCGAAACTCGTTACCTGGGTGATGCTGATCTCTCGCCGAATGCTTATTGACCGCTTGCGCCGCCGAATGGTGCGGCCCACCGCGCTGTCGCTCGACGAAGGGTTGCATGACGCTTCTGCCGCACCAGTGCAGGATTCTGAAGTCAAGGAAGGAAGCGCGACAGTTCGCCGTCGAATGAGCGAACTTCCCGAGCTTCAGCGCGAAGTCATCGAACGAGTTTATTTGCAGGGTTATTCGCTTCGCGAGGTCGCGGAACAGCGAAGTATGCCCGTCGGAACGATCAAGAGTGCGCTCAGCCGCGGCTTGGCCCGGTTGCGCGACAAGTTTGGCATCGAACAAACTGGCTGATCAAGAGATTGATTGCCATGTTTGTAAAAGGTTGAGGGAATGTTGCGGCAATTGGGAGCCGCGATCCGTATCGGTTTCGCAGAGGGAATGGCTGACTATGTGTCAGCCTCCTCAGGAGGACTGTGCGCCACTGGGCTCGCAGTGGGAAAAAGGGACTGGCGATCGGTTCGCCATACATCCCGGACTGAGGGTTGAGGGATCCTCAGTATTCGCCAGAGGTGTATATGGCAAGTTGTCCATCAAATCGTGAAGAAATCATCGAACTCGCACAGTTGGAAGTTCTCGGCGCACTTGAAAACGCCGATGGCGTACGACTCGAACGTCTCTTTCGAGAGGCTCTACCTGCACTACAGCGCGAAGTTGTTGACCTGCAAGCCTCAATGGCGGTGGAGTCGCTCTTACTTCCCGTGATCGAGCCCGAGAGATCACTGCGCCTGCGCGTTCTGGCGTCTGTCGCCCAGGCAGTCGAAGCAACCGATGCTGAACTCGCACCAATTGCGTCGATCGGCCGTCCTGTTTCGGCTTCACGCTCACTCACGAGTCCATTTGACCGAGACTCGAGCGCGACAGCTCAAACGAATGAGCCGCTGCCATCACTGATAGATGGTCGTTGGCGCAAGTCCGCCCGGTACTGGCGAGCCGCGTGCATCGCGTCGATTGCAGGTCTTGCCGCAGTCATGGTGTTTCAGGTCGCAACCGCGCGCCAAGCTGCTCGAATCGGTGAACTCGCACTCCAAAACTCATATTCCGACGAATTGAGAGACCTCTTGGGAAAAGATCTCCCAGAGATTCTCGAAGAAGGCCGCATTATCAGAGGGCTCGTGGGTGCCACTGCTCGTGATAACGGGTCTTTCACCGTGGCACTCGCTCCCACATTTGACGAGGTGCTCATCCTCTGGGTCGACCCTGCACTTCGGCAGACATTTTCGCTGCAATCGGTTGACCGCCAATCTGGGGTCGTTCAAACCGTCGGAAACTTTGTAGCCGAACATCGCCTCGGCGGTACCGGATTCAAGATTCCAGTCGGCATCGCGAATGCCAATTCAGATTGGCGCGTTCTAGATCAGCGCGGGTCAATGCTTTTTACATCTCGCCCAACGTACTGAATCATTTCGGCACGTTAGACATCTGATCGTCGCAGCCATTCCTCTTCGAGGCGAGACTTCTGGCCTTCAACCATCGTGCGTTCATCGAGCAGTGCGTTGGTTTTCTTTCGGTCTGCATAGACCTCAGGATCGCCAAGTTTCGCATCGATCGCAGCGAGTTTTGCGGTGATGGCTTGCACGCGCGCATCGAGTTCATCAAGCGGAAAACTGGAAAGTGGATTGCGCGACGCGCTGGTATGCGCCTGCGAGCGCACGGTCTCTTTCTTTCGTGGTGCAGTTTGTTTATGGGCAGGCTTAGCGGCCGGTACCGGCTTGGCGACCGCCACAGTCTTTGCCGCCACAGCCAACGTGGTAGCGGGTGCCGCCTCGCTCGCAACACGCTGGGCATCAAATTCTGCGTAGGTGCCTTGAAAGAGCCGCCATTTTCCGTCACCATCGAGCGCGAGAATCTGATCGCAGGTTGCCGTCAAAAGCGCGCGATCATGGCTCACCAGAATGAGCGTGCCGTCGTATCCCCCCTCATCAGGCGGAAGCGAGAGTGCCTGCTCGAGTCGTTCAGCGCTAGGAATGTCAAGATGGTTTGAGGGTTCGTCGAGGATGAGCAGATTGTGCGCACCAGCCACGAGTCCAGCCAACACCGCGCGCGCGCGCTCGCCACCTGAGAGCGATCCCAAGAGTGACTCTTGAGCCCCGCCAGAAAAGAGGAAGGCGCCCGCGAGATCACGAGCCTCTTGCTCAGAGAGTCGCACGCCGTTGGCCCGCGGTGGAACGGTGAGTTGCAAGTGGCGCCAGACTTCGAGCGTCTTGTCGAGATGATCGTGTGTCTGTCGAAACCACCCAACAGATAGTCGCGGACTGCGCTTGAGCGATCCAGTATCTGGCCGTTCGTCACCCATCAAGATGCGCAAAAGCGTGGTCTTTCCAGTGCCATTCGCGCCAACAACCCCGAGACGATCACCTGGTTTTAGCGTGAGTTCGAAGTCGCGCAGAAGCACGCGCGGTCCAAATGCCTTGAAAACCTCGTGCGCCGAGACGACGATGTCGCCCACCCGCTCTGCACGGGGCAGTTGCAGTCGCATGACATCGAAGTCGACTGGTCGTTCGACGAGATTGTCTCGTTGAAATCGTTCGAGCCGCGTCGCGCGCCCCTTGGCTTGTCGCGCGCGCTGCCCAGCCTTGTAGCGCGCGATGTATGACTCTTCACGCGAAATCTTGTCTTGCTGTTTCTCGTGGATGCGTTGCTGGGTGAGTGCGCGCTCGCGCCGCAAAACAGTGAAGTCTGCGTAATTGCCGGGATACTCGCGAATGCTCGAATCGTGAATCTCGATGATGCGCGAGACGACACGATCGAGAAGCCATCGATCATGGCTGACAACGACCACTGCACCAGGAAACTCATCCGCAAGAAAGTCCTCAAGCCAGACACGTCCCTCGATATCCAAGTGATTCGTCGGTTCGTCGAGCAGAAGGAGATCGGGTTCTTCGAGCAGCAAGCGGGCGAGGCCGGCACGCGCCCGTTGACCTCCTGAGAGTTTGCTGACGAGCGTTGAGAACTGCGCATCGACGAAGCCCAGACCGTGCAGCACCGCATCGATCTTGTGATCGACCGCGTAGCCACCGCCCCGTTCAAACTCAGCGTCGAGCGCTGCTTGTCGCGCAAGGAGTCGATCGAGATCATCAGCTCCTGCGTGCGAAAGTGCTTCATACACCCCCTCAAGCTCATGGCGAATCTCGTGCAGTCTCGTGAATGCCCGCGCCGCAGCCTCGCGCAGTGTGTCGGTGGGTTCGATCGTGGGATCCTGTGTCAGGAATCCGATCCGACAATTGCGCGCAATGCCGACGATTCCAGCATCGGGCTTCGATTGCCCCGCGAGCAGGCGCATGAGCGTGCTCTTGCCGCATCCATTTCGTCCCACGAGACCAAGTTTTTCTCCAGGCTCAATCGTGAGCGTTGCTCCATCAAGAAGCAGGCGGGTTCCATGTCCAAAGCGGACATTCGTCAACGTGGCAATCGGCATCCGCCGATACTACGGCGGCTACCCTGTGTCGATGAGTGCAATGTTGAATCAACCACGAAGTTGGATCGCACGCTGGCGTGGGATGCGGTTGTTTGTGATGCCACTGGTGATTGTGGGGGCTGGATTGTGGATCTCGTCGGTGCAATCGCGCAGTGCCGAAGGCGAGACAGACCGAGTGCGACTCTTCTTGACGCAGGTGCTCGAAGAGACGGCGCGCGATCCTGATCAACTCTCGAATGCTCTGAGCGCAAGCGATCCACTTCTGGTCGATGAGTTTCGAGCGCGACTGCAACGCGTTGCACGGGAGTCCACACACAAGGTGCCGCGCGTGGTGGTGCGCGTGGGCGACTTCGGGGCGGGCGCCCTCGGAAGCGCGAGCCATACGGCGCTGGCGTGCTATGAGGGTGGGTCAGAAATCGCCGTACGGGTGATCGCGACTCCCGGCGATGCACAGTTGCGCCTAGTGGGTGTTTTTACGCCAGAATTGCGCGATTTTGCGCCTTCGCCAGAGGTCGCACCATGAAGATTTGGCTCAACGGCCGATTCGTCGAACTCGCCGATGCCAAAGTCTCACTCTTCGATGCCGGATTTCAGCATGGCGTCGGGCTATTCGAGACGATGACTGCTCGCAATGGAAGCGTCTTTCGGGCGATGACACACCTTGAGCGACTCAAGGAGTCGGCGGTGCAACTGGGATTGCTCGAGGTGCTGCAACTCGAGCCACTCGCGGATGCGATCGCGTTGACGCTCGACAAGAATCAGGCAACGCAGGCGCGGGTGCGGCTGACACTGACTGCGGGTGACTTACGCATGCTCAAGTCGCCGGGCGTTGCGAGTGAGGCGCCGCGAAGTGATCCAACCATTGCGATTGTCGTTCAACCACCGACTCCCTATCCAGCTGAACTCTTTGCCCGCGGTGTGCGCGTCTGCGTCGCTGCGGCGAAACTGAATGGGCACGATCCCTTTGCTGGGCACAAGACAGTTTGGTACTGGCCACGACTCGCCGAGTTGCAACTGGCAGCTTCGATGGGAAGTGCAGAGTCGATCTTTTTTACTACTGCGAATCGCGTTGCGTGCGGTGCCGTAAGCAATATCTTTGTGGTGAGTTCGGGCGTCGTTCGAACACCGCCCGCCCGCGGCGAGGGAACCGGTCGGGCGCAATCGCCAGTGCTGCCGGGAGTGACGCGCGGCGTTGTGCTCGAGTGCGCAAAAGAGTTGGGATTGACCGCCGAAACTGGTGAACTCACCATTGACGATCTGTTGGCGGCAGACGAGGTATTTCTCACGAATTCTAGTTGGGGAGTGCTGCCAGTGGTTGCGGTCGAACGCACCTCGATCGGGGCAGGAACTCCCGGAAGAGTTGCCCAATCATTGCGCAAGAGTTACCTCGAGGTGGTCGAGAGCGAGACCGCTGCGTCGGATGGGTGATCGTGCTATTGATTGCGAATGACTCGCACGTTTTCGCGACCTTGGTTGTCGCGCGAGAAACTCTCACCTGCCGCAATAGGTGCGCGCGCTCGACCAATACTGCGAACGACCCAAACGATCAGGCTGAGCGCGATGACTGCCGCAACGAGTGCCATCCCAACGACGAGCAATACGATGACGACTGCGGCAATGAAGAGCAGCATGATGATCCATCGAATCAGTCGCAGCAACGTCGGACGTGAACGCGTGGGATCGGTGGCAGGGGGAAGTTGCACGGGGCAAGTAGTAGAGCAGAAATGCGCCCAAACAGCGGCGAAACGTGGTGTGTTGTGGGGGTCGAGCGACTGCCTACTATGGCTGTAATGGCGGGCGAATTCGTTCATCTTCACCTGCACTCTGAGTACTCATTGCTCGACGGGGGCAATCGACTTGAAGCACTCGTCAAGCGTGTAAAGCAACTTGGGATGACTGCGGTTGCAGTGACCGATCACGGCAATCTCTTTGGCGCGATGGAATTTTATGAACTCGCGCGCAAGAATGGGATCAAACCGATCTTGGGTATCGAGGCCTACGTTGCGCCTGACCACGAGGGGATGGAGGGTGATCGACGCGGTCGCGTTGCGATTAAGCCAACGGTTGGAAAGGCGCAAGATGGCGGGTTTCATTTGGTTTTGTTGGCTCTGAATCTGACTGGATGGCGCAACTTGATGAAGCTGTCGAGCGACGCCTTCTTGCAAGGGTTCTATCACCGCCCGCGCATGGATAAGTCGACGTTAACGCAGTGGAACGACGGGCTCATTGCGATCAACGGCCACCTCGGATCAAGCGTCGCCTTTCACCTAACGAACTATGTGCAGACTGGTCAGGCAACGCACTGGGCAATGGCGCTTGAAGAGGCGCGTTGGCACGCGCGAACATTTGCACCCGACGAACATGGAGAGCCCCGTTTCTACATCGAGTTGCAGCGTCACGTAGCAGAGCAGGAGCGGATCAATCCACTGCTCAAGAAACTCGCGCGCGAATTGAACTTGCCGCTCGTCGTCGACAACGACGCGCACTTTCTGCTTGAGAGCGATCACGATCTGCATGACACACTCTGTTGCATATCGATGGCAAAGAACAAGGATGACACTGAACGGATGCGCTATCCGGCGCAGCTGTATGTCAAGAGTCCCGCCGAGATGGCGGCAACGTTTTGTGAAGATGATGAGCAAGACGCAATCGCCAACACCGTGCGCATAGCCGCCCGCTGCTCGGTCGAACTCCCTCACGGAGAAAACCACGCTCCGATGGTTCGGGTGAAGATTCCCGCCGACGCGGCCAGCTACCACGGAGGCGATCTGACCGAGTGGTTCGAGGGGTACTGCAGTTTGTTTGAGTTGAGCCCCTTCGATGGTGGCGACCATGCGGCGCGCGAAGCGACCAAGTTGCAGTGCGATCGCGCACTGACTCTGTTGTGCGAAGCTGGATTGGTCTGGCGCTATGGACCGCACGGAATCACTCCAACAATTCGCTCGCGGCTCGAACGAGAACTTCAGATTCTCGCCAACAAGTCGATCAGCGCGTACTTCTTGATCGTCTGGGATTTTGTGAATTGGGCCCATCAGCAGGGCATTCCAGCGACCGCGCGTGGATCTGGCGTTGGCACGATGGTGGGCTATGTGCTTGGTCTCTCAAACGCCTGCCCCGAAAAGTTTGGGTTGCTCTTCGAGCGATTTACCGATCCCGATCGCAGCGAGTATCCCGATATCGATATCGACATTTGCCAGCACGGGCGCGCGGCGGTGCTCGACTATGTGCGCAACAAGTACGGTCACGTTGCACAGATCATTACCTTCGGACGGCTCAAGGCTAAGGCGGCGATCAAAGATGTCGCCCGCACGATGGGCTTGTCTGTTTCAGAGGGGCAACGTCTCAGCGACCTCGTTCCCGCCGAGTTGCACATCACGATTCAGAAGGCGCTCGAGCGCGAGCCCGCCCTGCGCGCGGCGCGCGACGAGAATCCAGTCGTGCGCAAAGTGCTCGAGCACGCCCAAGGCCTAGAGGATCATGCCCGCAATTCGAGCGTGCACGCCGCAGGAGTTGTGATTTCAACCCAACCGCTTGAGAACATCGTGCCACTCTGCCGAGCAACGGGGGGCAGCGAAGATGTGATCACCCAGTGGGATGGTCCCACGTGCGAAAAAATCGGTCTGCTCAAGATGGATTTCTTGGGACTGCGCACACTCTCGACAATCGAGTGCGCCAAGAGTCTCATCCGTGGTTCGCTGACTGCCCGTGCGCAGTGGGTCGCGGTCGGTCGCGGGGCAGAGTTTTCGGATGACGCGACGAAACGCGGCGCCGATCCACTCGATCTCGATCGCATTGACTTCGCAGATCAGCGCGTCTTTGCACTCTTTCGCCGTGCCGAGACTGGGGGAGTGTTTCAATTTGAATCTGGTGGAATGCGCAAGACCATCGCCGAGATGCAGCCAGACCGTCTTGAAGACTTGATCGCAGCCAATGCACTCTTTCGACCTGGTCCGATGGAACTCATCCCAGAGTATTGCCAGCGCAAGGCAGGAACGCAGCCGGTGCCGCGCGTGCACGAGGTCGTCGATCGGCTCACCGCAGAGACCTATGGCGTAATGGTCTATCAAGAGCAGATCATGCAGGTGCTGCATCAGCTGGGCGATATTCCGCTGCGCACCGCCTACACGATTATCAAGGCGATCTCGAAGAAGAAGCAGGATGTCATCAACGCAGCGCGCGCAGATTTCATTCGCGGCGCTGGAGCGCGCGGTCTTGCGAAAGAACAGGCGAACGAACTCTTTGATCTCATTCTGAAGTTTGCGGGATATGGGTTCAACAAGAGTCACTCGACGGGGTACGCGATCATCGCCTACCAAACGGCGTATCTCAAGACTTACTTTCCAGCGCACTACATGGCGGCAGTGCTGACGTTTGAAAGTCAGGCGCAAAAGGTCGAAGATTGGGCGGTTTATCTCGAAGAATGCAAGCGCATTCCTTGGTCTGATTCGACGCGCGCACATCGCCACATCGGAGTTGAGGTGAAGGGACCAGACATCAATCTGTCGACGGCTGATTTTGCAGTGGTCTTTGCGCCCGACGAACCACAGGATCACCTGCATGGTCATGTGCGCTTCGGACTACGCGCGATGAAGGGTGTTAGCGACAACGCGATCACTGCCATTACACAAGAGCGCGCCCAGGGTGGGGCGTACCGCGATGTGTTCGATCTTTGCGCACGAGTCAATCTGCGGGCAGTGAATCGTTCGTCGCTCGAGACGCTCATCAAGGCCGGGGTCTTGGACTCGCTGCATGGCACTCCCCAACGCGCCGCCGTCGCTGCATCGCTTGACGATGCGTTGCGGGCGGGGGCGACATCAGCCCGCGACCGGGCGGCTGGACAGATGGCGATGTTCTCGCAACCCGAGGAAGTGGCAACGACTCAGAGCGCGCCGGTGGGAATGAACCTTCGGCGAACCGATCCATGGGATCGAATGACCGCACTCAGCTACGAACGCGAGGCACTCGGGTTTCACGTTTCGGGCCATCCACTCGATGACTATCGCAGTGAAATCGCATCGTTTTGCAACAGTGACAGCGCGCGCCTCGCCGATTCCTCGGCCAATGGCACGATCATCATCGCGGGGCTGATCACCCGTGTGCGGCAGATCATTACGCAGCGGGGAGCGAGCGCGAATCAACGCATGGCAATCGCAACCCTTGCAGACCGCACTGGCAACTTTGATGCGGTGCTCTTTGCCGAGACCTTTGCTTCGTACGGCGAGTTAATGCAGGATGGCAAAGTTGTGCTGCTCGCTGGATCGATCGACCGTTCGCGCGCAGCGGCTGGCGTGATCGTCGACCGCGTGTTCGCAATCGAAGATGCAGGGGCACACCTTGCGAGTCGCATTGAGATTCGCCTGAGCGATCCTGCGCTAGGTGCGGCGGGTGAGGCAGAACTGAGTGGCACGCTGGCAATGTTGGCAGGCGTGCTGCGACAAGCAGCGGGAAGTGTGCTGAGTCTGAAGGGGCGTCCCGTCGAAGTTGCAGTGATTCTCGAGGTTGCGGCGGGCTCTGCGACACTCTTGCCTCACGGCATGCGCGTCGTCGCCGAAAAGAACTTGCTGCGCAAACTCACTGAAATCGCCGGACCCGGCCGCGTGATTGTGCGCGGGGGTTGGGTTCCGCCCAAGCGCGAGCGCGAAAACCGTTTTGGTTCACGGAAACAAACGGGTGATGTTCCAGCCGCACTCTGATCGCTTGTAGACGACGCGATCGTGCAGTCGAAAGAGATCTCCCTGCCAGAATTCGATTGAGTCGAGCGCAACGCGATATCCACCCCAATGCGGAGGGCGCGGTACATCGCTGCCAGCGAATCGCGCTTCTGTTTCAGCAACGTGTCGGTCGAGCGCGGCGCGATCGGCAACCGGTTGGCTCTGGAGGCTCGCCCAAGCGCCGATGCGGCTCGCGCGCGGCCGCGTTTGAAAGTATGCATCGCTCAATGCATCGCCCGTGCGTGAGACCCGCCCAACGATGTGAATCTGACGGGCAAGATTGTCCCAGTGAAAAGAAAGCGCTGCCTGCGGATGGCTGTCGAGCGCGCGTCCCTTGCGACTCATGCGATTGGTGAAGAAGACTGCTCCGCGTTCATCGAATGCCTTGAGCAAGACGGTGCGAACAGATGGAGTTCCATCCGCGTCAACGGTCGCGAGCGACATCGCATTTGGATTGAAGACCGCCAGTTGGTTTGCTTCTGCGAGCCAACGATGAAACTCACACACTGGATCACTCGGCGGTGTGTCGAAATCCATGGCGACTGGTTCGAAGTCGAGCGTCGGCAAGGGTCGCTGTGCGCTGCCGATGAACCGCTGGGAATTGTCAGCCGCATCACTCATGCGCAAGAGAATAGAGGTGCGCGACTAGTCAAGGCGGCGTGGTTCACGCCGGTCGTGAGGCTTTTTGTGGGCGGGACCCTCGCGCGCCGCCTGGCGCAGCGACTCGACCTTCTGGGCATCGTCGAGTCCGAAGTAGCGCTTCCACGCATCAATCTGATCTTGGGTGAGCGGATCGATGGTCGACCGATCGACGAGGGATGATCCCTTTCGGTTCGATTGGGAGCGCTTCGAATAGTCGCGCGCGATGATCTCAAGAAAATCATCGCACTTCATGGTTGGGCATCGCCTGCGCTTTGCGTGTTTGAGAATGGCACGATCTCTCGAAACGACAGTCATCCGCCGCGGTGCAGTGCAATCCTCAACCATCTGCGCGATCACCGAATCAGCTGAAACTCCCGTTCCCGCGTAATGAAAGACGATCGATCCGATGTCGGCACTCGGTCGGCCGCGGGCCGGACCATCACAGACAAAGCAGATTGCCTCGCCACCAAAACGACTCTGCATGACGAGGACGGCCATCTCGCGCTCGCTCAGACCCGCAATATCACTGGGGAGAACGCCAGTTACATGCATGAGGTTGTTGAGATCGATGACGAGAGGCATGGGATCGTTGAGAGGGTTGGTGGGGGCATTTTGCCAACTTCTCCACCCGCTTGCCTTGAGGCTGAAAACATGCTCTAATTCGGGACTCACCCCATACAAGGATCCATACGCATGCCCATTCGAGTCAAGAGCAGAGGAAACGAAACCGCCGAGCAAATGTTGCGCCGCTTCAAGAAGATGTGCGAGCGCGAAGGCATCACCAAAGATCTCAAGCGTCGGCAGTATCACGAGAAGCCCTCTGAAATCAAGCGCCGCGAGACAATTCGCGGCCCGCAGCGCACCTTCACGGTTCGTACTGACTCATCGAGCCGCGATGGCATGGGCGGCGGTGGTTCAAGTTCAGGTGGATCATCATCGGGCGCGCGTGGTCGTTCGACCGGCGGCGCACGAGCAGGTGGCGGTCGCACGGGCGGCGGTCGTCCGAGTGCTGGTCGTTCAGGCGGCGGACGCACTGGTGGCGGCGGACGCACTGGTGGCGGCGGACGCACTGGTGGCGGCGCTCGCTGATTCGATTTGATGATCGTGATGAGTCGAACAAGTTTGAAGTCAGATGCTGCGCGAACGAAGACCTTCGCGGTCGGAGCGGCTGTTCGCATGTCTGAACTGAAGTGTTCAGACATCATTGTGCTGGATCTGGTCGGTCGCTCGCAGATTTGCGACTACATGATCATCGCCAGCGGAACGAGTCAGCGGCAAATGAAGTCGGTCGGTGAAGACATCGACAAACTCGGCAAGACCCTTGGATCACCCGCCTGGCGCACGAGCGCAGATTCTGGGACGAGTTGGATCGTTGTTGATTTCGTCGATGTGGTGGTGCATCTCTTTGAGCCAAATCAGCGGGCTTTTTACGACATTGAGGGATTGTGGTCAGACGCACCGCGACTTTCGTGGCGTCCCGCGTCAAAGAAATGATTGCACTCGCCCTCGTCTTTGGCGTGTCGATCTGCGCTGGGGGACAAAAAGAGCGAACCCCAACCGCCGCCACAACCGCTGCAGCCGCAACCGTCGCCGCCGCAACCGTCGCCGCTGCCAAGATCACTCCCGCAATCACGCACGGCGAGGGTGTCGAAGTCACGATTGCCAGTGGTGAGGGGGTCACGCTCGCCGGAACATTCGTCGTGCCGTCCCATGATGGTCAGGGAGCACCAACAAAACTTGCTGCGGTCGTGTTCATTACCGGCAGTGGCTTGCAGGACCGCGACGAGACGGTCTTTGGACACAAGCCATTTCGAGTGCTCGCCGCAGCACTCGCCGAGCACGGCATCGCATCGGTGCGCTGCGATGATCGTGGTTTCGGAGCGTCGACAGGCAATCCATCGTTCGCGACGACTCTCGATTTTCTCAGCGATGCCAAGGCACAGGTCGCATGGTTACGCGCGCGACCTGAGATCGATCCGATGCGGGTGGGAATCGTTGGTCACAGCGAAGGGGGGTTGATTGGCACGCTGATGGCGCAGGGCCCTGACGCAGCGATGAACTTTGCAGTCTTACTCGCGCCGCCTGGAATCACAGGTGCCGAGGTGCTGGTGCGGCAATCCGCTGACATGTATGTCAAGATGGGCGCCGTCCCGGGCGATGCTGCCTACGCAATCGAATGCCACCGCGAGATGCTCGACGCAGTCATGAGTGGCAGCGACGACGCAACGTTGACGCCGATCATGAAGAAACTCGTGGAGGCACAATGTGCGGTGGTCATGAAGACTAAGCCGTCCGCTGCGCTGGTCGAATCAGCTGTGCAGCAGGGGATGCAGCAAGTCAATTCGCCATGGATGCGCACGTTTTTGCCGCTCGACCCAGCCCCCGCGATTGCGAAGATCAGCGTGCCGACACTCGTGCTCTTTGGTGAACGCGATGTGCAAGTCTCGCCCCAGCACAGTCTCAAACCGTTTGAAAATGGCGCAGACAAGAGCCCCGTCAAGCCAGAAATCGTGGTGATCGCAAAGGCAAACCATCTCTTTCAGAGTGCAGTCACTGGGATGCCCGACGAGTACGCAACCATCAAGGAGACGATGGATCCGGCGGTGCCGATCTTGGTCGCCCAGTGGATTGTTCGCACGACGAGCGCGATGCCGACGGCACCGGCAGTCTCGCCAAAGTCATCGCCATGAAAGGTCGCCCCTCGCGGGCGAACTTGCGTTCGAAATTTGTTCCTACGACCTCGCCCGCTTTCGCTGAATCGGGGGAGACGAATGGGTGCACCGCAAACAGGTGCGAATTGCGCGCGGCGTGTTCCTCGTACCACTTCCAAAGTTCAAGGTGATCTGTGACGATTCGCAGTTCACCACCATCGGCGAGCACGCGGTGGAAGTGGCGCAGACTCTCATCCTGGATGACACGTCGTTTGTGGTGACGCATCTTGGGCCAAGGGTCGCTGAAGTAGAGGTGGATGACGCGTGCGATGCCATCGGGCAACCAAAACCTAAAAAACTCGGTGGCATCGGTATGCAGCAGTCGCACGTTGGAAAGTTCATTTCGTCGCACGCGGTCTGCTGCGTAGCGCCAGAACTCAGCGGTCCACTCGATTCCCAGAAAATTTGTTTCGGGCTGAAGGACCGCCTGCTGCACGAGAAAAGTGCCCTTTCCTGAGCCGATTTCGAGCTCGAATGCTCGCTCGGGGTGCGCAAAAAGCGTGCGGGCGTCGAACGCTCCCGCATCATGCGCCGGCAAGTGCGAGCGATCGAGTCCGATTTCGCCGACGTCCATTTGTTTTCCGCGTGCCGCATCCATTGTTGTTTTCTCGAACCGGCTCAGCTTGGCGCGCTGCTCTCCCCATCTTTGGGAAGAATCCAATTCGAATCTGGATCGCGCGCGAGTGCCTTCGCCGCCATCGTGATGCACCGCTGACAGATTAGTGCGTCGCCATAGGCGGGGCTTCGAAAGCACGCATCGGTGCGCTCTTCAAGACACATCGTGCACTTCGAGGGTTGCCCGCTGATGGCGTCATCGCACCCAGCAAGTTTCACCGAACAGAATGCCTGACGCAGACAGTTGCCGCATATGCACGCGCCTTGGTGACCCTCGATCATGGGCCGATCCGCGGTCCATGGCGTGTGGCAGTAGTCGCACAACACGTCAGACATCTCGACAGATTGTGTGTTGGTTCCTTCGCGGCGCATCATGTGGCAGGATAGGCAGAGAATGATCCCGCTAGGCTGTACCCGATGGCACGTGGACCCTCTCTCGCCAACAAATGCCAGATTCTCTTTGGAGGTGCGATATTGCTCATTCTTGCGGGGGCATTGAGTGTTCCGTGGATGCGCCTCGAGCAGAGTGTTGAGGAGAGTCAGCGGGAGATGTCGCGCCAACTTGCCGAGACCTGGCTGCGCAATGGCTTCGATCTCAATCGCACCGAGGGCATTCCGATACCGATTCGGGTTGTCATGGTCGAACGCATCGAAGAGGGAGGAATCGCCGACATCTTTGTTGAGCAGTCCTACCGACAGTTTGTTGCTGAGCCTGCAGTCGCAGAGTTCTTCTCGACCGTTTCGACTGAGGGCGGAGTGCTCTATCGGTATGCCCATGCGCTGCGCGAGAGTCAGTGGCGTGCGATTCAGGATCGTCAGTTTGTCAACTTTGCTCCACACGCGTCGGAGTTGTCGCTGGGCGATCCACTGCGTGCAATTCTGGTGATTGAGCGGACAAGTTCATTCGCTTCCAAGCAAATCCAGTCGAATCGCTGGTACCTCGTGGTCGGTGGCGTGGTGGCGGTCGCACTCGCGGTCGTTGTCTTTTCTCTGATTCTGACCAAGCTCATCTTTTCGCCCGTGCGGCGCCTGCGGGCGAGTGCCGAGAAGGTGCGCCGAGGAGAGTTGCACGTTCGAAGTGCGCTGCGTACGGGTGATGAACTTGAAGAACTATCGCGGGCATTCGATGTCATGCTCGACGAGGTCGACAATGTGCAGTCTTCGCTGCGATCGATGAATGAGTCGCTCGATCTGAAGGTGGTTGAACTCTCGGAGGTGAATGTCGGTCTCTTCGAGTCGAACCGATTGAAGAGCGAGTTTCTTGCCAACGTCTCCCATGAACTTCGCACGCCACTCAACTCGATCATTGGATTCGCCGAACTGCTCGACGAAATTGCCCGCACCGATGCGAGCGCCGATCCAAAGCGGGTGCGTTACATATCGAACATTCTTACGAGCGCGCGCCTGTTGCTCGACATGATCAACGAGTTGCTTGACATGGCGAAGATCGAGGCGGGGCGTATGTCACTCGCCGTCGTGCCAGCCAGCGTTGCAGACATCCTCGAGGGACTGCAAACGATTATGCGACCGCAAGCGATGGCGAAGCAGATCGAGTTTCTGGCGAGTGTCGACCCAGACCTCACGACAGTCGAGACCGATCCAGGAAAACTGCAGCAGATTCTGTACAACTTTCTATCGAACGCGGTGAAATTTTCGCCCGCGGGAGGCAAGATCCGAATTGAGGCGCAGTCGATCACAGTCGAGACGCGCCCAGCAGTGCGCATTTCGGTGCGCGATGAGGGAGAGGGCATCCCATTCGATCTGCAAGAAACGATCTTCGAGAAGTTTCGACAAGTCGACGCGAGTCACACAAAGATGCACGGAGGCACAGGGCTTGGACTCGCCATCTGCCGCGAACTCGCCCACATGCTGGGCGCAACCGTCGGAGTCGTCTCAGAACCAGGGCGCGGCGCCACATTCTTTGTCGAAGTTCCCGTCTATTTCCGCGTGAAAGAACGCCAGCCGCTCATGGGCAAATCTGAAGGTGTTCGTTGATGAGACGGTCCGCCTGACTGATGCGCCTTCGAATCGTGCTCGCATCGAACTTTGCGGGAAGCACGCTCGCAACTCCGTCAACCGAAGGCGCACACTGCATTACCTCAACGACGGCAAGTGCGACTTGTGACGGAGTGTGACGTCCGTCGGGTGACCACCAGTCGTAGTCGGCCCACGCCAGAGTCAATGTCGAGACTGGAGCGGTCTGGCCGCTTCTGCAAATCTCGAAGATCCAACAGGCTGACCCTTCGCGCTCGGTGGCAACTTCAAGTCGTCCATTCATCGCGCCGAAGGATAGCCACGGATCGCGCAGAATCTTCTACGCTTTCGCGGTGATGTTCTTCGTCGAGACTTTTCGCCTCGGACTGGGCAACCTGCGCCGACACGCACTGCGCTCGATCCTGACGTGTCTTGGAGTCATTCTCGGAGTCGCCGCAGTAATCGTGGTCGTTTCAATCGGGGAGGGCAACAAACAGTCTGCGCTGCGCGATATCACGGCGCTTGGTGCAACCAACATCATTGTGCGCAGTTCAAAGCCTCCCGATGCCGCTAGCTCGACCCAAGCGCGCACGTTTATCTCTCGGTACGGAATCACCTACGAAGATGCGCGGCGTTTGCAACTGGCGCTCGGTGATGCGAAGTTGGTGGTGGCGTTGAAGGCAGTTGGCAGTGAGATCAGTCGCGGCGCATTTCGCACGAACAGTCAGACATTTGGAACGGTTCCTGAACTCGCAGTCGCCGCCAATCTGCGCGTCGCGCGGGGCGGTCGATACCTCACCGCCCAAGACATCGAGACGCATGCGCCCGTGGCGGTGCTTGGTGCAGAGACGGCGCGGCAACTCTTTCCTGCGCGCGATGCGCTCGGACAGGACTTTCGCATCGACCAACAAGTCTTTCGCGTGGTGGGATTGCTCGAAGAGCAGGGGTTCGCAGGGGGAGCTGGCAGTGCCCTAGTGGGACGCGATCTCAATCGAGATCTGCACATCCCTCTCTCGACCGCTGAGCGTCAGTTTGGCGACGTTGTGCAGCGGCGCACGTCGGGAACATTTAGCGCAGAAGAGATTCAATTGAGCGAGGTCTATGTTGCGGCGCCATCCACGGAGGCTGTCAATCAAGTCTCGCAGCGTGTCGAGCGCATCATGACCGTCGGGCATCCAGGGCTCACCGATGTGCAAATCGTCGTGCCTTGGGAGTTGCTCGAGAACGCTCGTCGCGCAATGCTGGTCTGGAATGTGATGCTTGTCTCGATCGCCGCTATCAGTCTGCTCGTGGGTGGAATTGGAATCATGAACATCATGCTCGCGAGTGTGACCGAGCGAACGCGTGAGATCGGCATTCGTCGTGCGCTCGGCGCGACACGCCGCCACATCACGCTGCAGTTTCTGGTCGAGACTGGTTCACTCTCGACGGTGGGAGGGGTGCTAGGGATCGCGCTCGGAATCGGCGTGTCGATCGGACTGGGTGAGATCATCCCAGTCATTCAGAAGTGGCCGATGTTTCGCGGCGCATTCGGCGGCGGATTCTCGCTGCAACCTGTGATCACACTCTGGTCGATCATCGTCAGCTTTGGGGTCGCCGCAGCAGTGGGACTGATCTTCGGCATGTATCCGGCGATCATTGCCAGTCGCAAAGATCCAGTCGTGGCGCTTCGTCACGACTAGCGCGTCGCACTCTGTTTGCGGCAATACACAAGCACATCGCCGTTGGTCCAGTCGACCCATCCCTCGAATCTCTGCACGAGCGTCCAGTCGCGCTCAATGAGTCCCCGTGCCTCTTCGGTGAGTGACTCGGGATAGAGCACTATTAGCCAGACGATCGTGGGCGAAAGTGTGGCAAGATTGCTGCCGGCGCTGCCAGCGTTCGCAACATCAATTTTAGCGACCACTCCGTAGTAGGCGACGACGTTGTCGGCGAGTCCCGCACTCGCCAGCGAGGTGACTGAGCGATCTTGATCGCGCACGAAGAAGACTGCGTCTCGAATCGGTTGCTTAGCAGGAAGCGTGTACAGGTCGGCGGTCCATACGAATGCAAGGATGACGCCAATGACAGTCATGAGCCGCTTCGTTCGAAGGTCGCAGAGCCCAAGCGCGATCGCAAGCAGGATTCCTGGCAATGCAAACAGGCCGAATCGCGCGTACATCCAACTGCCAGCGAGCGTCGTGCCAACGATCATGAGTGGAAGCGCAAGCAATGTGACGGCGAGCGGAAATCGGCGCGCGGTGTCGTGGATCGATCCCCACACTCCAAGCAGAAAAAGCGCAAGTCCAGGCAGTGCGAACAGCGGTGTCCATGATCCACCAAGACCGATGAGCAGATGAAATCCCTCGCGAGAGATGAGCGATGGCTCGTTGCCGTCAAGTGCCTGAAACTCGCTTCTAATGCTCAGCAGGTCTGGCAGCAGGGGAGCGAGCAAGGCGAGCGTCGTGATTGCACCGAGCACAAGGGCAGCGATGGCAGTGCGCGCCGCGCGGCGATCGATCGCAGAACTTCCGCGGCGAATCAAGAACCACGCCGCAATCACTCCGTGGCTGATGGGAAGCGCGACAAATGTGAAGTGTGTCCAGACTCCAAGCACACATGCAATTGCATAGATGATCCACGCGCCAGATTCGCCGGTGCGCCATCCACGCAAGAACTGCCAGCACGCGAGGGCGGCGAAGAGAATCATCATTGAATAGCCGCGCGCTTCGACTGACTCGACAACCATGATGGGGCTCAGTGCCGCGAGGGCGCAGGCGATCGACACGGCAACTGAGTGCGAGACGCCACGCCAGATCGCGCACTCGCCGGCGAGCAGAGCAATTATCGGGATCGCGGCGAGCCCACACAGCAGCGCAGGAAGTCGCAGGATGGGCTCGCTAGCTCCAGCGGCGAGTGTGATTGCGCACCACGAAAGCAACGTGTGCAAGACATGATTGGACTGCACGAAGTACGTCGCAACGATCGCTCCTGGACCGTACTGCGCGTAGTCGACGAGTGCAGAGATTTCATCAAACCAAAAACTCTCGCTAACTCTCCAGACGCGCTCGGTGAGACCGAGCAGGAGCACGACGCAGAGCAGCAACACTGTGTCGCGCGAGCATGAAATGCTGGGGCGCCCGCAACTGCGAGGCGCATCGTTGGTGATGAAGAGACGGGGAACGATCAACCATGCGATCGCGGCGACAACTGACATGATTCGAAAGAGTTGCGCCCCATCCAGTGTGACGGGCCGAATCGCGAGGCGCGCGCGCTGAGTCAAGAGTTCATGCGAGAAGAAGAGCGCAAGTTGGGTTGTATCAAGCGAGGCAAGCGCGAGAAAACTCAACGCGATGACGAGAATGACAATCTGGCGCGGGCTGAGCAGATCCCGACCAATTCTCACGGAGTCGGTCCGCCTCCACCTGCGCCCCCGCCGCCACCACCACCGAATCCGCCGCCGCCAGCCGATCCGGTCACGCTCGCTGGAGTGAATCCGCGCAACTGCGAAAATGTCATTGGAACACTCATCGAGACGTACCGTCCCGTGCCGCTTTGGTTCACCATTCTGGGTGGAGGAAGAAAGTCATATCCCCCAAGGGCGCGGTGCACGTAGTCAGGTGCGCGCACGACGAGGCATCCCTGTGTGTAGTCGATGAACGCCCAATCGTTGATCCATGCCTCGGGCTCGACGAGGGTCTTGATGAGTTCGATCAATCGCATCGACTTTGCAGCATCGGTCTCACGTTCGGGGCTTGCTCCTGCATTCCCGAACAAGTTTCCGCCGCCACCGCCGCCACCCGATCCGCCACCGCCGCCTCCACCGAATCCGCCGCCACCGCCCATTCCGCCACCACCGCCACCCGATCCGCCGCCGCCACCTCCGCTGCCTTGATTGAACGCCGCATCGATGTTGAAATTCGGCGCGTTATCGAAATAGGGAACTTCGTAGAGCAGGTCTTTGATGGGATATAGCTTGGTCTCGCGTGCACCAGCGCGTGAAAGGTTCGCTTTCGTGCCGACTTCAAGAAACCCGCGCCGCAATTGCCAAGTGCAGGAGTCCTCAGTTGAGAGTTGCTCGAGCACTGCTTCGAGTGCGGTCAGTGCCGAGACGCGTTGAAGTTTCAGAGAGACTAGTTCTTGCGGATCCATCCCCGTTGAATTCTTGTCACTCTGCCAGCGCGCGATCATCTGCACTTGAAGCACATCTTGGATGTACGCGAGTGCTTCCTTCGCTGGCGTCTCGTCGAAGTCGACGGAGATCTCGGCGTGCATCAGCATGAAGAGAATGTCTGGAGCGTCACTGAGCAGTTCGACTGATGATGCGCTCGGGGTAGGCGAATTCGATTGTGGCGCTGGCTTTGGCGATGGGGCCGGCTTTGAAGATGCGCTCGGGGTAGGCGCCGGCGCGGCAGACTTCGGCGCAGCACTCTGCGCCATCGCGTGAGCGGCGATAGTCGTGCTGAGAAGACCGATGGTTAGGGCACTGGTAATCCAATGATTGGTCGAGACCATGGCAAACCTCCAAAGCAGAGGATAGGCACTAAGGCGCGGTTTCGAGCAACGAATTGATGCGTGCGAGTGAGACCGCAGACTCCTTGAGGCACAGAAGCGCCATCGCATTTCCAGCGACTGAGACGCGCGAATCCCATGGAGCCGTCCGAATCGCTCCCATTGTGCGTCGCGGATCGGGTGCGAGGTATGAAGAGACTTCGTCATACGTGAGCTGGCGCATAAAACGCACGAGCCCGACTTGCATGGCGCGCGCACGGAACTGTTCGCCGACCGGGGTCACCTGAGGATCGCCAAGCATTAGCGCGAGCGCATGCCCAGGACGCGCAGATTGAGCCGTTGCGCCCTTGCTGCCGATGCCAGAGAGAGCGAATCCTCCGATGAGATCGGGGGGTGTTCTCGTCGCCGCCGCTACATCGAGACTCTCTTCGACTGCGAGTTGGGCACGCGAGAGCGCTACGCGCGCTGCCCGGGCGAGCTCTGTGTGTGTTGGGTCATTCACGCCCAGGTGCCCATCGGCAATGAGCATCCATCCGAGCACCCCAACGAGTTGTGCCCGTGATTGCGCTTGCCAAAGTTTGTCAACACTTGTCACGAGCACTGCGCGATCGACTGCCGGTCGGCCAGCCTGATCGAGTGCCGTGAGCGCAACCGCAGCGAGCGCTTGCTCGAGCGGATCCCCTTGGATTCCTTGTGTCTTCAATGTTTCTGTCGCTTGCGCCACGAGCGCGCGTGCCTTGGGAGCGTCCGAGAAATCGCCGCCCAGTTCGACCGCGGCCATGACAATCCACGCAACAGCCTTGCGATTGGTGAGCGGGTCACTCTCAATTTCTGAGACCTCACCGAGCGCGTTGATTACTTCGCGCGCGAGTGCCCGCGCCTTGGATGTGAGCGGGCTCTCTGCGGCATTGAGTCGCGCAAATCGCGCCAGTGCGTAGGCGCTGAGTGCCTGCTCGGCAGGTGGCGCGCACAGCGTCGCGTCAACCCCATCGGCGGGGAGATAGTCCCCACGAATTCCCAGCGAAATCAGCGCGGCTCGTTCGCCGGCAGGGTGCGTCGCATCGCCAGAGGGAGCGCGAATCATCGACCGATCAAACCACTCGACAATCGAGTCGGCAACCGCATTTGCTTCGATGCACGCGCTTGTTGCTGACAGGATGGGTTGTGTTCGTGCCCCACGCAATGCCAGCGTTGGCGTCATTGTCAACGCAGGCTGCACGATGCGCGTCGTGTGAAATCGATAGAGTCCAACTTTTTCGGTCGGGGTGAGTTCGGCAAGTTCACGGGCGGGAAGTCCAAGTTGCAGTACAAGTGATAGCAATGATTGTTCGGGCGACGCGGCAGCATTCAGCGACTGAAGGACGCAAGGATGCGCGAGCGCCCACTGATCGCCTCTGCGCACTGCGATCCCGTCGAGTGCTGGCTCGACCTCTTGCGCTGCCTGCGCGTAGTCGGCGCCGATGAGAGGTTCTGGTTTCGATCCCAGCTCAAGTTCGAGCGTCATGCGCTGCCAACTGGCAACCTCTGGCTCACTCTTCGAACTTGAGCTGCGTTGCCTCGCATCGGCGATGGCTGCTGAGAGAGCGTGCTCAATGGGCTCAGAATCATGAGCCTCGCCAACGCCGACCACCCGTCCATCAAGTCGCAAGATGACCACCGCAGACCAGCACTCGCCGGGGGTCAATTCTGAAGCATTAGCCCCGATCTTCCCTGCATTTACCCATTTGCGAAGGGTTTGCCACGCACGAAGTGCCGATTCGGCACGGGGGGGTTGAAATTGGCTTTCGCTCGCCAGGGCGGAACAAACTACAGTCAGAAAACTCAAACAAAATGTGGAAACCTGCCGAATCCGCGCCATCTTGCGAGTGTATGTGGGGCGACCATGCGTGTGGTCGGTCCTCAAGTGACGATATATACGAGTGTTGCGATGTTGATACACCGAATCATCCCATATGAGGTCACCCAGCAGCGACTAGTGCTGCTCACGATTCTTTCATTCTTGGCAATCCTCTGACACAATCGCCTTTTTCGGCACTGACACCCCCCTTCGGGGGGCGGCAGGGCGGATGGGGAGACACGTCCCAGCATGCGAGTGCAGGATGTGCCGAAAAGCGCGACGGCCTGCGATTTATCGCGGGTCGTCGTTGCTTTTGCAACGACTGATTTGCGTCGCACCGTCACGGGCTCGCGCGGCAAGATAAAAAACCCGACCCCACCTGATGGTGGAGCCGGGTTTGGAACCGCAGAGGAAAACTGATCAGTCCAGCTGAATCTTGTCGGTACCGAGTGCCCCGTGGCTGTCCATTCCACCCTTGGTTGGCTTGGACTTGCGCGGCAGAATGAACGCGTCATCTTCGGTCGCAGGCGCAGCGTCGCGACCCGCGGTGGCGTTGCCCCACTGAGCGCGCTTGAGGCTGAGACCAATCTTGCGATCGTCGGTGTCGACGCGCAGAATCTTGACATCGACTTCTTGGCCGGCCTTGACGATATCCATCGGGTTTTCAACCTTTTGGTCGCTGAGCTCTGAGATGTGCAAGAGACCTTCGAGGCCATCCTCGAGTTCGACGAAGACACCGAAGTTGGTGATCTTGGTAACGGTTCCCTTAACGATCATCCCTGGACGGTATGCGCCTGGGATCGCTTCGACCCATGGATCTTCGGTGAGTTGCTTCACGCCGAGTCCGACGCGTTGCTTCTCTTGATCAACCTCGATGACAACGCACTTGATCTCGTCGCCCTTCTTGAGAATCTCATTTGGATGGGCGATCTTCTTGGTCCACGACATATCCGAGATGTGCAGCAATCCGTCGATGCCTGCCTCGATCTCGATGAACGCTCCGTAGTTGGCGAGGTTGCGCACCTTTCCAGAGATGACGGTGCCAACAGGGTAATGCTCGGCAACGAGGTCCCATGGATTCACTTCGCACTGCTTCATGCCCAGCGATATTTCTAGTTTGTCTTTGTTGAAGTCAAGAACGACAACGTCGATCTCTTGATTCACTTGGACGATCTCACTTGGATGGTTCACGCGACGCGTCCACGACATTTCACTGACGTGCACGAGTCCTTCGATGCCATCTTCGAGGCGAACGAACGCGCCGTACGACATCAAGCTAACAACCGAGCCGTGCACGCGAGCGCCGACTGGGTATTTCTTCTCGATCTCTTCCCACGGACTTGGTTCGCGCTGCTTGAGACCAAGGGCAACCTTCTCGCGTTCGCGGTCGATGTTGAGCACCTTGACTTCGATTTCCTGTCCGATGCGAACGATCTCGCTTGGGTGGTTGACCCGTCCCCAAGACATGTCGGTGATGTGCAAAAGGCCGTCGATACCGCCGAGATCGACGAATGCGCCGAACTCCGCGATGTTCGTAACGGTTCCCTTGACGATGTCGCCTTCCTTGACTTTGGTGAGCAAATTGCGGCGGGCATCTTCACGTTCGACCTCGATCAACTTGCGGCGGCTGATGACGATATTGCGTCGTTCGAGATCGATCTTCAAAACGGCGGCACGAATCGTGCGTCCAACAAAGTCGCCAACATCGCCGGGACGGCGGACGTCAACCTGTGATGCCGGCAAGAAGACTGGTACGCCGATGTCGACGAGCAATCCGCCCTTGATCTTTCGCAAGACCTTGCCTTCAACGACGTCGCCTTCCTTCTTCGATTGCAGGAGTTGTTCCCAACCGCGGATGCGATCGGCCTTGCGCTTCGAGATGACGATGTTGCCCTCACCGTCATCAATTTCTTCAAGCAAGACGTCGACTTGGTCGCCAGGCGAAACGCCGCCGGCATCATCGAACTCTTCCTTTGGAATCTGTCCTTCGCTCTTCAGTCCAACATCGACGATGACGAAGTCGCCGCTGATCGAAACAACTGTTCCTTTGATGACACTATTGGGAGCACCGATCGAGGCGCCGGCCTTCTCGAGGATTGCGCTGAGGTCTTCTGAAATGGCTCGGTCGCCGAATGCCTCGCGCAATTGCAGCGTGACGGCGTCAAGATCGAGTGCGATGTCTTCAATTAAGTTGTAATCAACCATGGTGGGGGGTGCGTTCCAAAATGCGCAGACGAGCACAGTGCTCGAGTGCAAGGCGAATGCCCCTGAGACCATCTCAGTGGCGGGTCGATGAATATATCAAGTTTCCGCGCTCTTTCGGGCAGGTATGAGCTTTCGCATCGAGATGAATCCGATCAATCCGATGAGATTGATCAGGAAGCAGATGAAAAAGAACCACGCCCCCCATCCTGCGGATGCCATTGGCACATAGAGCGCGACGGCGAGGAACGGGGCGACCGCCCCGCGCAGACCGTTCAGGGTGACGTGAAGCGCCATGTACTCGCTGTCGCGGTGGGCTGGGGCGAAGTCGTGGTGCCCAAGATTCCAGGCGAGCGATCCACCGGCGAAGCCCAAGCCAAGCAGCGCACTTGCGCCGTACATCAACGCAAGCGAGTGCAGTAGAACGGCGATCCACATCGCGGCGGCGGCGAACACAAACGTCCAGCCGTGCACGGCGCGAAATGCAATCACATGTGTGCGCGAGAGAAAGCGCGACCAAGCGGGAATCGCCAGCGGCATCACCGTGAGTGGAATGACGGTGGTGGCGAGGATTCCCTCGAGATATGAGGTATGAAACTGCTCGTTGAGAACGATGACTTGTGGCGGCCCCATCATGAGGTTGCCGAGTCCAAAGACAGACATCCACCACATGAACTTTGCATAGAGGCGATCTTCGCGCAAGAGCCCCAGAAGTCTGCGTGGATCGACTTGCGCTTCACCTCGGGCGCGACCATCTTGTTCGGCACGTTGCAAGCGCCGCTGTCCCCGCAAGCGAACCTTGCGGTAGATCATGTTGCCGCCGAATCCGGCAAGTGCGAGCGCTGGAAAGAGAAAGCGAAAAGTTCCCGGGGCGATGTCCATCGTCTCGCCGATGGCAAGCCCGCCGATGGCGAGCACGACTGATTGCACCATCGCCATCTTTCCGGCGATGAGCGCGCGATTGGCGCGGGGATAATTGTTGCGCCAGACCGCGGTGCGTACGGTGATGACGCCGGTCCACGCGACGCGGGCGATGAAAATGAGCAGCGTGAGCAGCAGCAATCCGAGCGCACTCATAGGGATTGCCGCGATGAGCGCGACGCAGGCGCACGTCACAAGTTGCAGCGCGCTGATGAAACTGATCTTTGTGCGTCCGTGGGCGAGTGAAGCCCAAATGAAACTCGAGAGGTTGGCGATGTTTGGCGCGGCACTCACGGCCGCGACCGCGAAGTCGAGTTGCTCGCTAGAGATGCCATCCACTCCGGCAAACATCTTCTTCACGATTATGGCCATCGTGCCCCCCTCGACGGCTCCGAGCATCAGCGGCAACAGCAACCAAGAGAAGAGTTCGCGCGCATAATTGGCCCGCAACATCGGCGGAAGCGAGCGGGGATGGAATCCCGCAACGAAGTCGTTGAGCGCCGAAAAAAAGTATTTGGTCAGAGGAAAGCGCACGGGTGGGATCGTGCTGATTGTTACAGTATTAGAGCCTCGTTCGGTCCCGCCGGACGACAGTTGGCACACATGCGCTCGAACCTTGCGCGAACCCAAGGGATCGCCCCTCGGCGACGAAGATCAAGCCTCCGGTTTCACCGAGTGGAAGATCGGGATCGACTGAAGGCGAACCCACTTACGAATTGGGTTCGAGAGCTTTCGCCAACTTCAGTCATTTGACCTTCGGGTCTCGACTGCGAGTTCGCTCGGATCGCTCCGGCGGGACCCAACGAGGCATGGCTATCGCGCGACGGCGCACAGAGCTTTCCAACTGTTCTCGAGCGAATCTGGAACCACCCGAATCGCACCGATGGACGCCATGAAATTCGTGTCTCCTCCCCAGCGGGCGACCACATGCACATGCAAGTGTTCGGGGAGTCCCGCACCCGCCGCACGGCCTTGATTGAATCCAACGTTGATGCCTTGCGGATGAAAGGCGCGCTCGACGAGATCGACCGCGACATCGACGAGTTGCCAGAGTTGCGCGCGCTGCTCCGGGGTGTAATCCATCAAAGTTGGTCGCGCATCTGCGAGAGCGACCAACACATGACCATTGGCATAGGGGTATCGATTGAGCAGGGCCAGTCCATGCGCGTTGCGAAAGACCACGTGATGCGCGGCGGCGTTTGCTTCATCATCCCACGCGGCGCGCAGGAAGTTCGCAGAGGCAGGCGCAGTACCCACGCGCGCGTCTGACTCTTGTGACTCGAGTTGGTGCAGATATGCCATGCGCCAAGGCGCCCAAAGATCCTGATGTGCCATGCGGGCAATCTTAGAACGGGCGAGAACTCAGCGGGCGCGCGCCCAGCGAATCAGTTCCATCGGAGTGGGGGGCTTTCCCTGCATGAGCACTCCGATGCGAAAGACCCGTCCCGCCAACCACACGAGCACGCAAGTTCCAGCCGCATTGACGAGCAGCGCGGTGACGATTTGCCATCCAGGAATCTGCTCGACTGCGCCCGTTGTTCGTAGAACCATAATGAATGGACCAATCGGCGGGATGAAACTTGCTACCGTCGCGAGCCATCCCGTGGGGTTCTCCGAGATTGGCAGCCAGAGGATCAGTGGGATGAACATGATCGTCATCGCAGGACCGATGAGTGATTGTGCCTCGCGCAG
>SIAR01000019.1 GCA_009691705.1 Phycisphaerales bacterium | reverse complement strand
GCGACGCCGTGCTCATCGATTTCACCGCGGAGTGGTGCCTCAATTGCAAGACGCTCGAAAAGACCGTGCTCGAGAGTTCATCGGTGCTCGAACGACTCGACGCTGGTGGAGTGAGAGCGATCAAGGTCGACCTCACCGGCAACAACGAACCGGGACGTGCCCTGCTCAAGCGCTTTGACCGATTGACCATTCCGCTCGTTGTGATTCTCGATCGCGATGGTCGCGAGATCTTCAAGAGCGATGCCTACACGCCATCGCAGATCATCAGGGCACTCAACGAAGCGCGCGGCGCACGATAGGGCTCAGACCAGAGCTCTCACGGATTTTCGGCGGGGTACGAGCGCTGCCCTTGCGGCAATGCCTCAAGCGCCCGCATACGCCCTTCAATTGCACTGCGCCTCTCGACTGAAAACTGCCGCAGTGGATCGAGCGCAAACGAGGCATCAGCGTCGAGTGCCCCCTGCAGCGCTGCGCGCGCGCCAACCCGATCTGCCATTTGCTCCCGCACCACTCCCAGACGCAACCAACTTTCGGTGTGGCGGGCGTTGAGCGCGAGCACCGCTTCGATTGCGCTCTCTGCGCTCTGCCACTCTCCCCCTGCAATTTCTGCTTGCCTTATCGCCAGAGTCGACTGCACAAGGCGTGCTGAAAAGGCCGCTGAATCAAGATGCTCGACCGTACTCGCGCTCGCGCGACCCGCGCGCAACCATTCCGCAGCATCAGCCGGCGAAGGATCGGCTGAGGCAGCGGTCAGCCACTGCTGCGCTGCGCACACGGCGTACGCGCCGCGCATTGGCCACATCAACGCTGCGTCTGCGAGTGAGTGCGCGGCCTGGGCCCGCGCCAGTGCGAGTCGTTGCGTCGAGTTCGCCTGCGCTTCTGAATTGATGAGCAGGGCGGCGCTCAGCGCAATGTTGTCTTGTGCGACTAGTGCGGGGCGAACGACGAGAACCAGCGTCACTGCAATGGCCGCAAAAAGCCCGGCAATCGTGGCGCAGAATCGCTTCTCACTCTTTCGCGGCACCCGCGCACTGCGCCGACCATTCCACGCCACGGCCAGCGCGATGGTGAGCCATCCCCACATCGCACTACCGGGGAGCCAGAAAACCATGTCGATCTGACCGTGCGTCAAGACCACCGCGCTCATCGCCGAGAGTCCAATTGCGATCGACTTCTGCGATTGTTCTGGACTCTGCGCCATGATCCGCGCGAGCACCCATGCGGTCGCTGATCCAAGGGCGAGACCACCCAATCGCCAGAACAGGACCGCGGCGCTGTCGATCGCTGGTGCCTCAAACGCGATTGAGATCACGGTGGCAAAGACGACTGATGCGACGGAGAGTTCTGCGACTCCCTTGCGGGGATTTGGCGCAGCCGTTCCCGATTCAAGCTGCGGGCGCCCCCACCACACAAACAGAAGTTGCACGGCGATGAGTCCGATTCCAGCAAGACCAACAGCGATCATCCAGTCGGCGAACGCGCCGTGGGCACTGAGCACCTCTTCGACGCACTCCTGCGGTCGAAACTGCAGGAAAGCCCGCTGAAATCCCGCCGCTCCGACCCCGGTCCAAGGATCACTTACAAATGTCTTTGCCGCTCCCACGAGGTAGTACCAGCGAAAGAGCAGACTTTGCTCAGCCCACTGCGATCCTGCGAGACCCCGCGCAATTACTCCGCCAATGGCGATGAGTGGTAGAGCAACGAGTAGCAGTGATGACCACGCCACTTTGCGCCGCAGCAAGACAGAGAGGATCAGCCCGATCGTGAGCGATGCGACGCCACCCTTGGACCCACTCAACGCCACGAGTGCCACGCAGAAAAACGCTGCAATCCCCAGCCAGAGGCGAAGGGCGAGCGAACCGCGCCCGATGGCCATGTTTCCCATGAGCACTGCCGACGCGACTGCGACCGTCGCAAAGACGTTTGAGAATCCAAACCATCCTGTGGCCTCGTTCTGCAGCAACCGCCGCTCATACGCGAGCGCTTGCGACGACTCGGGTAACCATCCGTGGGCAGTGAGAAAACTTGACTTGGTCTCTTCGTAGTACCGCACCATCGCGAAGTGTTCCGACGACATCTGTGAGAGGCCACGGACTGCCATCACGACCGCGAATCCGCCGAGTGCTGCGACGGCCGCACGCCGAAGCACGACTCCCGATTCGACGTTGGCTTGCGAAACAACGGCGATTGCAAGGGCAACTCCAGCGATCCAAGTCGATGCTCGCCAGAGTTGCTCAGCGTCACCGCACGCATGCATGACAAGCAACGCAATTGCCGCAAGAGACAAGAGCGCGGCGAGCACTCCAAATGTGCCGACACCATTGGGACTCAGCACGCGCCGGACGATCAACCACGATGCTCCGCCGAGTGCGAGCGCATCGAGCAAGACGCTTTCGGCGGGAACTGCCCCCACAAACGAGGCTGCCTCGATTGCAGGATCCATATCGAAGACTGCGATGGCTGCGAAAGCGAGCATCGCGCGGGCACCGACTGCCACGAGAATCGCTCCCATCGAAATGCGATCGGCAAGTGGCAGATCACTCTGGTTCATCTCGTCGCTATCGTAGAAGCGCATGACCGACTCTGTGCCGCGCCCAACGATCACCGTCTACTGCGCGAGTGCGCGCGGACTCGATCCGATCTTTCTCGAGGCGGCGCGTCATTTCGGCGAAGCGATCGGTCGAAGCGGCATGAACCTTGTCTATGGCGGCGGCGGGATTGGGCTAATGGGTGAGATCGCCCGCACAGCCCAGACTTCTGGCGCGCATGTCACGGGCATCATTACAGAACAGTTCCTCTCTCTCGAACAAGGCTGGGATGGTTGCGATGAACTCGTCGTCGTCGACTCGATGCGCGAACGAAAACGCCAACTCGAAGAGCGCGGGGATGGATTCGCGATCCTTGCCGGCGGTCTGGGCACTTGGGAGGAGTTTTTCGAAACACTCGTTGGTAGGGTGATCGGACGACACTCCAAACCTATTGGGCTTCTCAACACGCGCGGGTTCGCAGAGCCGCTCTGGCAACTCATCAGTCACGGGGTTGACCATGGATTCGTCCGCTCAGCTGCCCGCGATCTGCTCTGGATGGAAAGCGATCCACAGCTTCTTGCTGAGCGCTTGCACGCCGCGATGGTGGCTCCCAACTCGGCTGTTCACGATGCGACAGCCCTGCTTCCCATGCACGGACTGGGCAACTCTCCCGCGCCCGATCAGCGAGCTGACCGATGACTACCGCTGCTGGCCACGGTGCAATTGGGATCATCGCTGGCAGTGGTTTGCTGCCAATTCTCGTGGCCGATGGCATCCGCGCCACGGGTCGCAAAGTTTTCTGCATCGGACTGCGCGATCAATTCGAGCCAGTCTTGCGCGACCACTGCGACGACTTTCACACTGCTGGCACCTTTCAGATTGGCAAGTGGATTCGCCTGCTTCGTCGCGCAGGAATCCAAGAGACGGTGATGGTCGGACGCGTTGGAAAGGCGCAGATGTATGAGCCACTGCGGCTATTGCGGCAACTTCCTGATCTGCGCGCAATCCTGCTCTACTATCGCCAACTGCGTTTCGATCGGCGAAGTCACGTGTTGCTGCGTGTCGTTGCTGATGAACTTGAAAGCTCTGGAGTGCGCCTCATCGACTCAACCTCTTATATCCCGCAACACCTCGCCTCTCTGGGAGTGATGGGTTCTGTGCACCCATCAGCCTCGCAATCGCGCGACGTCGCATTCGGCTGGCCGATTCTCTGCTCGATTGCAAACCTCGGAGTCGGTCAAGGCATCACCGTGCGCGCGTGCGACGTGATCTCTGTCGAAGCGATGGAAGGCACCGACGCGATGATCGACCGCACCTCTGGTCTCTGCAAAAGTGGTGGATGGATGCTGCTAAAAACTGCCCACGACTCGCATGACATGCGGGCAGATGTTCCGACCGTTGGGGTCGCGACACTCGAGCGACTTGCCAAGCGCGGTGGAGGGATGCTCGTGCTCGGTGCAGGTCGCGTGATCATGCTTGAGAAGCCGCGGATGATTGATCACGCCAATCGCCTCGGCATCGTGCTGCTTGGAATCTGAGAGGCGCCTAGTGCAATTCGTCTCAAGAGCAGGACTGAAACTCGCCCAGGCGCTAGACGCCTTCTCTATCACGGTCACGGGGCTCGAGTGCGCAGATTTCGGCTGCAATGCGGGAGGTTTTACCGACTGCCTGCTGCAGAAAGGGGCCACAAAAGTGGTCGCAGTCGACACCGGATATGGCATGCTCGACTGGAAATTGCGCAATGACCCACGCGTCGAAGTGCGCGAGCGCACCAACGTCTTGCATGCACCGCCCCCCACGGGTGGCGTCGACCTAGTCGTGGTTGATATGGCGTGGACGAAGCAGGTGCATTCAATTCCGGTGGCCCTGCGTTGGCTTCGCGCCGGCGGGCAGATTGTCTCGCTCATCAAGCCCCACTACGAGTCGCAAGGCGACGAACGCAAGGCACTCGTCAAGGGAGTTCTGCCTCCCCAAGTCGCTGCACAAGTCATTGCGCGCGTCTTAGCAGAGATGGCTGCACTGGGAGTGCGTGTTGCACACGACTGCCCAAGTCCCATTGAGGGCGGAGGGGGAAACTGCGAGCATTTGGCGCATCTTTTTCGAGTGATTTGAGTCGCCAAACCCGGCAGCGATTCGTCGAAATTGCTAGTATTTCAAGTTCGCTGTGACTGCTGTTCCACCTCCTTCTCCAGACGGGCATTCGACGCTCGGAAACGTCATCGACAAGACGATTGACCGTGAATTGCACGAGTCATATCTCGTCTATGCGATGAGCACGATCACCGATCGCGCCCTGCCTGATGTGCGTGACGGATTGAAGCCCTCGCAGCGCCGCATCCTCGTTGCGATGCACGACCTCAACCTTTCTCCGGGTCGAAAGCAGATCAAATGCGCCAAGATTTGTGGTGACACAAGTGGTAATTACCACCCGCACGGCGAGTCGGTGATCTATCCAACGCTGGTCAATCTTGGACAGTCTTGGAAGACGCGCGCGTTACTCATCGACAAGCAAGGAAACTTCGGTTCTATCGAAGGCGATCCCCCTGCTGCCATGCGATACACCGAGGCGCGCATGACTGGACCGGCCGTCGCGATGCTCGAAGATCTCGACAAAGAAACGGTTGATTTCAAGCCAAATTACGACGATCGACTCACTGAGCCGATGGTGTTGCCGGGCAAGTTTCCAAATCTAATGGTGAATGGTTCGTCGGGTATTGCCGTTGGCATGGCCAGCTCGATGCCACCCCACAATCTCGCTGAGATCGTGCGCGCAATCGTGGCAACGATTGACAATCCAGAGATCGATCTGGCTGGACTGCTTGCGATTGTTCCAGGCCCTGACTTTCCGACGGGTGGCACCATCGTAGGACGGCGCGGAATCGCCGAGGCATACGCAACTGGTCGCGGTCGGCTCACCGTGCGCGGTCGGGTGCGACACGAATCGAAAGATGGTCGCAACATGATCATCATCGAAGAGATTCCCTATCAGGTGGTGCAGAGTCTGCTCATCGAGCGCATCGTCGATGCGAAGAAAGATGATCGCATTCCAGACATCGTCGATGTGCGCAACCACTCCGGGCGCGATGCGCAGACGCGCATTCTCGTCGTCTTGCGAAAGGGTGCCGATCCTGCGGTGGTTGAGCGCCAACTCTATGAGTTCACACCACTGCAGACGACGTACAGCATCATCAACATCGCGTTGGTGAATGGGCAGCCGCGCACCCTTCCGTTTCGCACGCTCATCACGAGTTACATTGATCATCGCTGCACGGTCATTCGACGGCGCACAGAGTTTCTTTTGCGTCACGCCCGCCAGCAAGCGCATCGCCTTGAAGGATTGGTCTACGCAGTCTGCGATATCGACGCTGTCATCGCCATCATCCGGGCCTCGCGCACCCGCGAAGAGGCGATCGAAACGCTCATGCGGCGGGCATTTCGCATCGCGCAAGATCATCCGAGCAGCCATCTCGTACCAGAGCGCATCGCTGAGGCGAGCCGCGTTGGCAGCGGAATCAAACTCACGCGTGTGCAAGCCGATGCGATTGGAGCCCTGCGCCTGATTCAACTGGTCGGGCTCGAAATCGAGAAACTCGCCGCCGAATTCTCGGCCCTGCTCACCGAGATCGAGGGCTACGAGAAGATGCTTGGTGATCCCTCGCTCGTGCTGCAAGTTGTGCGCAAAGACATCATCGAGATAGGCGCGAAGTTTGCCGATGACCGTCGCACCAAGATCGAGACCGATGAGGCCGGCGACTTTGACCTCGCAGAACTCATCCAAGAGCACGATGTTGCCGTGACTGTCAGCCACGAAGGATTCGTGAAGCGTTCGCCAACTGGCACCTTTCGCACCCAAGGTCGCGGGGGCGTGGGCGTGCGCGGATCAGACGCGAAAGATGGTGACTACATCGAGCGCGTCTTTATCGCCAGCACCCACGATGACCTCTTGTGCTTCACCAACACCGGTCGCATCTACCGCATCAAGGTCTGGCAGATTCCAGAGATGTCGCGTACGGCAAAGGGACGCGCAATCAACAACGTCGTTGAACTCAAAGAGGGCGAACGAATGGTCGCCTACCTGCCGATCAAAGATTTCGAACGCAGTGAGGATTACCTCTTCTTCGCCACAGCGAGTGGTCGCATCAAGCGTTCGTCTCTCAAAGAGTTTCGCAATGTCAATCGCAGCGGCATCATCGCGGTTGGATTGAACGACGGCGATCGACTCGTCAACGTTGTGCAGACGCGCGGCGACGACCACATCCTGCTCGCAACGGCGCAGGGAATGTCGATTCGCTTCGACGAGAATGACGCCCGCGTGATGGGACGAGCTGCCGCTGGAGTGGGTGGAATCGACCTTTCCGACGCCGATGCGGTGGTTGGACTCGTGCGCTGCGACGACCACGCGACACTTTTCACCTGCACCGAAAACGGATTTGGAAAGCGCACGCCGATGACTGAGTATCTCGTGCACCAAGAGGATGGCCAAACGCGCGCGCAATCGCGCGGCGGCAAGGGGCGCATCGATATCAAGGCAGACGAACGCAATGGACGGGTCGTCGCAGTGCATTCAACGCTCGAAGCTGACGACCTCATGTTCGTCTCGCGCGGCGGGATGATCGTGCGAATTCGGGCTAGCGAGGTTCGCCTCGTTGGGCGTAACACCCTTGGAGTTCGCGTTGTCAAGTTGCAAGATGGCGACACACTCGTGGGTGCGGCGTGCTTCGAAGCCGATGACTCGAGCGAGACAACGCTGACTGCTGACGCACCGACCGAGTCAGCCAAGTGATAGGATCAAAATTATGCCGTTGAGCGACTGGTCTGACAATGTGATTCTGGGCGAGATGGCCGACGAACCAGCGCTTAGAGAAGACCTCGACGCAATCTTTGCCCGCATCGAGAAGGCCGATCGTTCTTTTCATATCGTACTCGACATGCGTGCTGTGACATATCTGAACTCTTCGAATATCGCCCAGTTACTGCAACTACGCAAAGGGGTGATCGCCAACGACGGCTCGCTGCACCTTTGCGGAGTGCGCGACTCGGTGTGGAGCGTGCTCTTGATGACGGGGCTCGATCGCCTCTTCAAATTCACCGACGACGTTCCCACCGCGCTTGCGGCCGCGCAACTTGGGCTCTGAGCGCCTTCGAGAGGCCAAATGCGAATTCGGCGCACTTCACACGAACCGCGGATCGAACTGATTCCGCTCATCGACGTGATGATGTTCTTGCTCTCGTTCTTCATCTATTCGCAGGCGCTCGCCGTTCGCGTGAGCGTCATCCCGATGGAACTTCGCAAGTTTCAGAGCGGCCAGAAGGCAATGCCTGCAACGGCAGCGACGATTTCAATCGCGCTAGACGGCAAGCTTTACTACAACCGCATTCCATGCGAGCTCAGTGACATCGCAGGACGGGTCGCAGAATCGAAAAAAGAAGACGCCAAGACGGTTGTCTACATTGCGGTTGCCGATGGGCAGGGAACGGTCGATCGCGCCCCTGTCATGCAGAGCATTTGGGATAAGTTGCGCGGTTGTGGCTTGCAGGTGAATTTTGTCGGCAAGCCGCTCGACGACGCTGCTGCGCCGCCGCCATTGCCTACGATCACCCCGTGATCGCCCATCGCAACGCAAACACTCCGCTCTACTGGGGAGCGCTCATCGCGCTGTTGTTGCACATGGTGATTGGCTTTCCGATTCTGACTGCATCGTGGGGGGTGGGAGGCAAAAGTCCTTTGGATTCTGCGCTCGATGGAACCAGCGAAAGCGAACGGCGTCAACGCGAACGACTCGAGAGGGCGCTCAAAGATGCCCAAGAGAAATCCGCCGACGAAGAGGAACTGATCCCCGGAGTTGAAAATGGTTCTGACGAAGGCATGACTTGGATCGGTTACGACGAGTACCAAGAACACATTGCACAGCATGGGCAGGTCGATCAAGCGGCATTCACTGAGAAAGATGCCGGGGGCGGTGGCGCACCAAATGCCGGCGTGGTGAATCCAGATCCATCGCCGCAGCCTCCGCAACCAGCGCCAGCACAAGCGCAAGCGCAAGCGCCAGCACAAGCGCCAGCGCCAGCACAAGCGCCAGCACAAGCGCAAGCGCCAGCGCCAGCACAAGCGCCAGCACAAGCGCAAGCGCCAGCACAAGCGCAAGCGCCAGCACAAGCGCAAGCGCCAGCACAAGCGCCAGCGCCAGCGCCAGTGCCAGTGCCTCCCACACCACCCGTCGAGGTTGTGAGTGCCGCGAGCCAACTGCCAACGCCCCCCACCTCGCCTGACGGCGAGGTGCCAGTGGCGATTGATCGACCAGATCCGCAACCCGATCCGTCGAAAGACCCTGCTCCCACCGCTGAAATCAAACCGACCGACACACCCGATGCAGTCGCGCGCGAGGCGACTCCGCAGAATCCACCGCAGAATCCACCGCAGACGCCGCAACCTGCAGCCACTGGTGCCACGAGTCCTGTTGTTGCTCCGGTGCCAGGACCTCCCGGCGCGCCAGGAACGAGCCAAGAACAAGGCGAACGCTCTAACCGCGAGTCGGATGCGATCAGCATCATTGACGCACCACCGTCTACGTGGCGAACTGGAAAGCCCCTCGCTCGCAAGGGCATTGAAGTGCGGACAAAAAAACCAACCCTTCCGACTCTGACTCGCCTCACAACTTCACCGCAGAATCCCGTCTGTGAAATCATCTTCGGACGCGATGGCGTGCCTGTGACCTGCCGCATTCTGCAAACGAGCGGCTATCCAGATATTGATGGACCCGTTCTCGACGCGCTCTATCGCTGGCGTGCCAATGGATCACAACTCGACAAACTGCCGGTGGGAAAGACTCTTCCCTTTCGGGTGCGCTTCATTATGAATTGATTCACGCCTCACGGGGCGCGGCATCACGAGGCGTGCAATCGACTCTGCCATGCGGCAAGTGACGCTTCGTCGGTCAAGTCATACGAGAGCGGCGTGATCGTTACGTTTCTCTCACTGAGCGCTTCGACATCGCTTCCCTGCGCGGTGTGATAGAACTCCATCCCATTTCCGGTCGGCCAGTAGTAGGCATGACCTTCTGGAGATTCGCGTCGTTCGTGGCGATCAATTCCTGCGGCAGTGTTCATGCGCACCACGCGAATCGGCGGCATCGGCGCGTCAGGTGACTCGGTGCGCGGCACATTGATCGAGATCACGCGGTGCGCATCGAGCGGATGTGCGATGACCTTGTCGATGGCGTGGCGCGCAATCTCAGCGGCGCGCTCCCAGGCAATGCGACCCGATCCGCCCAAATGCAGACTCACCGCAATCGCGGGAACCCCTAGAAATGCCGCCTCAATCGCGGCTGCGACCGTTCCCGAATAGATGACATTGATGCCAACGTTTGCACCACTGTTCATTCCGCTCACAACAAGATCAGGACGGCTGCCTGCGCCGAATCGTTCGAGCCACATTGTGCGCAGACCAACCTTCACACAATCCGCGGGAGTCCCTTCGAGGGCGGTTCCACACATACGCGCGTTGACTTGCACTTCGCGCGTCAGGAGCGGCTTGTGAAAGGTGATGCCGTGACTCATCGCAGACTGCACACCGGCGGGGGCGATCACGAATATTTCACCGAGCGAAGCGATCGCGTCGTAGAGCGCCGCGATACCTGGTGCTGTAATTCCATCGTCGTTGGTTAGAAGAATCTTCATGGATGCCCCAAGGTAGTGCAAATGGGCATCGCCCTCGCTCGCGCAGCGCTGCTCGCTCAGCTGTCGGTCGGCTCGAGCACGTACGCACGCCCACCCCACCGCACCGGCGCGCCACGCCGAAGATCTTTCGCTCCGCGCCACATAATGCGCGCAATAGCGAGTGATGCGTATGGGTAGGCAAGCGCCGCGACGGGCGGAACTCCCACGAGTTCGAAGATTCGCCGCAGGGTGAGTTGCGCAACGACGAGGACCACCACGCCGCACGCGACTCCCGCGATTGCGAGTGGACGATCATCGAGGCTCCATGCGAGCGCGCCGCCTGCCAGCGAAGCGACAGCCGCAATGGCGACGCCTGTGCCAAGCAACATGCATTCGAGGCCATATCGGCGCAATCGCCTTGGATTTCGATGACATGCCTCGATGAAAATGCGCCGCCATCCCTCGCGAAACTGGGCGTAGGTTTCATACATCTGCACGCGGACGAGTCCATCAGAAAGAAATAGCCCTGCTTTGCGCTTGCAGGCATGCACGATCAACCGCGCGAACGCGAGATCTTCAAGCAGCGCATCCTTTACGGCCGCGTGACCACCCACATGGTCATACGCCTCGCGTGAAAACATCATGAATTGTCCATTGGCAAATGGCATCGGATTGATCTGCGCGTTCACCCGTGCAATGGGATAGATCTTCATCAGTTGCAGAGCGGCGACCGGTTGCACAATCGCCTCAAATGCGTGTCGCACACTCACCGTGCTCAGTACGGACAAGAGCGAAAGCTTGCGAAGGATCAGCAGTTTCACCGAAGCGCGAATGACCCCAGGTTCGAAGGTTGTGTCTGCATCTGTGAAGAGAAGAATGTCGCCCGTGGCCCGCACCGCGCCTTGATGCGCAGCGTTGCACTTTCCTGCCCAGTCCTGGGGGCACGCGCGATTGTCGATGAATTGCACGGTCAGGCGCGCATCGACGGCGGCGCGCATCGATGCCACTTGCTCGAGCGCGGCGAGCGTTCCATCGGTGCAGCGATCGAGAACAAAGATGATCTCGATCGCGCCCGCATAATCCTGGGCGAGCAACGATCTAAGCAGGTCGGGCGCGTGCGCCACTTCATTGTGCGCTGGAATGATCACTGAAACTGCCGGCCAATGATCGAGCGATCCTGTGAGTCCCTCGGTCAAACTCGGACGATTATTGCCGTCACGGCGCACCCGCCACGCGACAATCGACCAGTAAACGGTACCCGCGACGCACAGTGCGCCGAAGAACCAACACAGAGCGATCGCCAAGCCAATCATCGCCGCAGACTAGCGCCATTGCGCGCAACTACTATTTCGTGCGTGACGATTCGATTCTCGCGCCAACAATCGCTTGAATATGACCGCGCCTGCTCGAAGTCGCTTGGGGTTCCATCGATCGTGCTTATGACCCATGCGGCGGTCGAGTGCGCCGCGATTATTCGACGCGGCGTGTCACTACATTCGCTGCCCATCGTCGCTATGTGCGGCAGCGGCAACAATGGTGGCGATGGGTACGCCATCGTGCGCACTCTGCACAGTTGGGGAGTGCCGGCAGTAGCAGTCGAGGTCGCGCCGACCCGCCCCCGATCGGACGCTCGCGTCATGCGCGATGCAGCCGCGGCGCTCGCGCTCGTGCACGCCTGGAACTCGGTTGACTCGCTCGACTTCGGCAAGCATCCACCCATCATCATCGACGCCCTCTTTGGAACGGGTCTGACGCGTCCACCCGCTGGCGACGAACTCGCCGCGATTCATTGGATGAACGCCCGCGCCTCGGCCGGCAGTCGGGTCATCGCGATCGATCTTCCAAGCGGTATGGACTGCGACACTGGCAGCTCCCTCGGCACACCAGACTCGGTCGTTCGCGCAGCGCAAACCTTGACGATGGTCTGTGAAAAGGCTGGATTTGCAGCCTCGGGCGCCCACGAATTGCTCGGCGAGATCTTGGTCATCCCGATCGGCGGTCCCCCCGTTACACAAATGCCGCAAACCGTGGAATAATGCGGGGCTGTGTACGCGGCTCTTCTTTCAAATCGATATCTGACTTCGCGGCTGATTCCGTTCATCGCCATCGCCGCAGTCGCGCTGTGCGTTGCACTCGTCGTCACAGTCGTCTCAGTGATGACTGGTTTTCTCAACATGCTGAAAGATTCAGGACGGCAAATCGTCGGAGATGTGATCGTCTCGAGCGGCATCGGCGGCATGCCATACGCAGATGAGTTTGTCGCTGACTTGCGGGGGCTCACCACAGTACAAGGTGCTTCGGCGCTCATCGACACCATTGGACTCTTGCGCATGCCCTATCCGCGCGGCGATCAGAAGGAGATCACGCACGTGCAAGTGTGGGCGGTCGACGCCGCGAGTCTTGCAACCGTGACCGACTACGCGAACGATCTGTACTGGAAGCCCCCCGCGAACGCTGCGGCAGCAGCGGCACTGGCAGCCGATGATCCGCGCCGCCATCTCGATGCGAGCATTCTCGAGGATGGCAAGTCGCTCGTCGAGTCGCGCACCGGAACTCCGGGGATTGCACTTGGAATGCATGTTTCTGTGGGAAATGCCCGCCAACGCGATGGCTCATACTTGCCACGATTTGGATGGTTCATGCCCGACTGCGATGTGACGCTCACGGTTGTTCCTGTCTCTGGACAGGGCAAGATCGCCGAGCCGCGCGAACAGATTTTTCCAGTCGTTAACGAGGTGCAGACGGGCGTCTACGAAGTCGACAAGAACCGTGTCTACATCCCACTCAAAGAAGGACAGCGCCTCTTGAGGCTCGATGAAGCTCCGCTCTTCGATCTCAACGCAGAACCAGATTCCCAAGGGCGCTATCCAGTGATCGGTGTGACGCCGGCTCGCGTCACGAAATTGCTGGTGCGCGCCAAGAGTGGCATCAGCGCAAATGCGCTGCGCGATCAGGTTGAACTTGCCTACCAAGCGTTTTCAAAGCGCATCGAAAGTGACCCGTCACGCTCTGCCCGAATGCCGGAGTTCGTCAATGTGCTCACGTGGGAGCAGCAGTTGCGCGACCTCATCACTCCCGTCGAGAAAGAACGCGAAATGATGCGGGTGCTTTTCTCGCTCATCTACCTTGTCTGCGCTGGGTTGATCCTCTCGATCTTCTGGGCAATTGTCATCGAGAAAACCCGTGATATTGGCATCTTGCGCAGTGTGGGGGCATCGCGCGCGGGAGTGCTCTGGATCTTTCTTCGCTACGGATTCATCATCGGCACCGTCGGCAGTGCGCTGGGTGTACTGATGGCGTGGGGAGTCATTCGCAACATCAACGCGATTCACGAGGCGATCGGTAGCGATGCGCCGCGTGCAATTTGGATCGGCACCTTTGTGGCGGCGGGTTTCTGCGCGCTTGCGCTAGTGCGGACGATTTGGCGAGGAAGACTGCTGGCGATTCTCTTGTGGCTGCTCGGCACGAGCGTGCTCACCCTGATTGCAACAGCGCTCGCACTGCACCACGGCACGCTGATTTGGGATCCAAGCGTTTACTATTTCACGATTGTTCCAGATCAAGTTGATTGGACGACTGCCTGGAGCACCGCGCTTGGTGGCGTGCTCTTCAGTGTGATTGGCGCGGCGATTCCCGCTGCAAAGGCCGCGGACATCGATCCCGTTGAGGCTCTGCGCTATGGCTAAGCAACCCACGCCAATCTTGAGCGCCCGCGGAGTGCGAAAGACCTACGTATTCGGCGCGATTCCGGTCGAAGTGCTGCGCGGTGCCGACCTTGATGTTTCGCAGGGAGAGTGGGTTGCAGTGCTGGGATCGTCTGGCTCTGGAAAGAGCACGCTCTTGCACCTGATGGGTGGGCTCGACAAGCCCGATCGCGATGGCGGCACGATTCGCTTTCAAGGGACAGAGGTCGCAACAACGCATGGGGCTCGCCTCGACCTCTATCGCAACCGCGAGATCGGATTTGTCTTTCAGTTTTATCACCTCTTGCCAGAACTAAACGTTCTCGAGAATGCGATGCTGCCCGCGATGGTTGGCCATTGGTTTGCGCAGTTCAGTGGTCGCGCTGTGGCGGCGCGCGCCTCGGCCAGCGCACTTCTTGAATCGTTTGGACTCGGTCACCGCTTGCACCACCGTCCAGCGCAACTTTCTGGCGGAGAGCGTCAGCGCGTCGCGATTGCGCGCGCGCTTGCCAACTCTCCCAGAGTGCTGCTCGCCGATGAGCCCACCGGAAACCTCGACGTCAAGACTGGTGAAGGGATTCTCGACCTGCTGTCAGAACGACATGCGCGCGGGCTCACAGTTGTGATGGTGACGCACGATCCGGCGGTTGCTGCCCGCGCCGACCGCATCGTCAAACTCACCGATGGTCGAGTCGAGGATGAACCCCCCACCGCTTCTAAACCACTGAAAGACAATGAGTAGCAATGAATAGCAATCAGCGCCGTTTTTGGCGCTAAAGTCGCATCTATTGCACTTGCCGCAGTCGCGACACGCTTTCCAATAACAATATTGACCAGTTCGTTTCAGTCTTGCGCAAATGAATCCGATTCTGTGCTCAGTGGCATGCCGAATGCTCAGGGTAATGGCGGTTTCCCCCCGTCGTTCGTAGGATTCGGCATTCGACCCAAATTAGGAGGTTTACATGTTTGAACGTTTGACCGATCGTGCCCGAAAAGTGATGGCTCTCGCCAACCAAGAGGCGCAACGCTTTAATCACGAGTACATCGGCACAGAACACATCTTGCTCGGTCTGGTCAAGGAGGCATCTGGCGTCGGAGCCAACGTCCTCAAGAATCTCAACATAGATCTCCGCAAGGTGCGCCTCGAGGTTGAGAAGCTCGTCAAGAGCGGGCCAGAGATGGTCACAATGGGCAAACTTCCGCAGACTCCACGCGCGAAAAAGGTGCTCGAGTATGCAATCGAAGAGGCGCGCAATCTCAATCACAATTACGTCGGCACCGAGCATCTCCTGCTTGGACTCCTGCGCGAACAAGATGGTGTGGCAGCGCAAGTGCTCGTCAATCTCGGAATGAAACTCGAAGAAGTGCGCGAAGAAGTGCTCAATCTCCTGGGTGCTGGGGTCGATCAAGAGGATGCGCAGCCCCAGAATCCACCCGAAGCTCCCGGAGAAACTGGTTCTGGTGACCGCGGTGAAGGTTCGACTCGTCGCGCCACAAAGAGCAAGACCCCCGCGCTCGATTCGTTCGGCCGCGATCTCACTGAACTCGCCCGCGCCAACGAACTCGATCCAGTCATTGGACGGCACAACGAAATCGAGCGACTCATTCAAGTGCTCTGCCGCCGCACGAAGAACAATCCAGTCTTGCTCGGTGAAGCAGGCGTGGGCAAAACTGCCATCGCTGAAGGACTCGCCCAAGCGATCGTCAACCAAGAAGTGCCAGACATTCTCTACGACAAGCGACTCGTGGTGCTCGATCTCGCCGCGATGGTTGCTGGAACGAAGTACCGCGGTCAATTCGAAGAGCGCATCAAGGCGGTGATGAACGAGGTGCGTCGCGCCAAGAACATCATCCTGTTCATCGACGAGTTGCACACGCTCGTCGGCGCTGGTGGTGCCGAAGGTGCGATCGACGCTTCGAATGTGCTCAAGCCTGCTCTCTCGCGCGGCGAGATTCAGTGCATCGGTGCCACAACCTTCGACGAGTATCGCAAGTACATCGAGAAGGATGCGGCACTCGAGCGACGCTTTCAATCGATCACGGTCGAGCCACCCACCGCCGCGCAAACTATTGAAATCCTCAAGGGATTGCGCGGCAGGTATGCAAGTCACCACCGCGTCAAGTACACCGACGATGCGCTGCGCAGCGCAGTCGAATTGTCCGGCCGCTACATCACTGGTCGCGTGCAGCCCGACAAGTCGATTGACGTAATCGATGAGGCAGGCGCTCGCTTGCGTCTCAAGAGCATGACCAAACCGCCTGACCTGACCGAACTCGAAGAGCGCGTTGAGCGCCTGGCGATCGATAAGGACGAGGCGGTAAAGGGCGCCGACTACGAGCGTGCCGCCGAACTGCGCGATCAAGCCGAGAAACTGCGCAAGGAGAAGGAAAAACTCCAGCAGTCTTGGCGCGACCGCATCAACGAGACAGAAGCCATCGTTGATGAAGAAGTCATTCGCGAAGTCGTTGCAAAGATGACTGGCGTTCCCTTGACACGCTTGGCAAAGGGTGAATCAGAGCGGCTCATGCAACTCGAAACCGAATTGCACCGCAAGGTCGTCAGCCAAGATGAAGCAGTCAAGGCTGTTTCACGCGCCATCCGCAAGGCCCGGGCTGGACTCAAAGATCCAAAGCGCCCGATGGGATCGTTCCTCTTCGTCGGTCCATCCGGCGTTGGAAAGACCCTGCTTGCGAAGACCATCGCTGAATTCATGTTCGGCGATCCTGATGCGATGATTTATCTCGACATGAGCGAGTACATGGAGAAGCACGCCGTCTCACGACTCGTCGGCGCCCCTCCTGGATACGTCGGCTACGAAGAGGGTGGACAGCTCACCGAAAAGATTCGTCGCCGCCCATACTCGGTCGTGCTCTTGGACGAAGTCGAGAAGGCGCATCCCGATGTCTTCAACATGTTGCTTCAAGTGATGGAAGAAGGCCGACTCACCGATTCATTTGGACGGCAAGTCGACTTCAAGAACACCATCGTCATCATGACGAGCAACATCGGGGCAGATCTCATCAAGGGTGGATCGACTTTCGGTTTCACCAAACGTGCCGAAGTGCAGGACTACGAGCGCATCAAGAAGGCACTTCTGGCTGAGTCTGAGAAGTTCTTCCGCCCAGAGTTCATCAATCGCCTCGATGAAATCATCGTCTTCCGTCCGCTGGTGAAGGATGACCTCGTGCAGATCATCGACATCGAACTCGCCAAGGTGCGCGAACGACTCGCTGAACGTCAGATGCACCTCTTGCTCGATCAACCCGCCAAGGACTTCCTCATCGACAAGGGTTACAACCCCGACTTCGGCGCGCGCCCTCTGCGCCGGGCGATCGGTTCGTACATCGAAGATCCGTTGGCAGAAGGCCTGCTCACTGGTGAATTTAAGGCGGGTGACACGATCCGTGGCACGCGACCTGAAGGCAAGGAGTACCTCGCCTTCATCATCGAATCTTCTGCGTCAGAGATCACAACTGCAGCGCCGCAGCCCGAGGCTCCTCCAGCCACGGCGTAAACGCGAGCGAGATTGAAAACAAAAAAGACTCCCAGCCCCGCGCTGGGAGTCTTTTTTTTTTGACACGCCACCGCTGTTAGCCTAAGCGCATGACACTGCGCACCATGGTCTTGCGGTCGATGCTCTGTTTTCTCTTGTTGGCGGCACTTGGCGGAATTACGTCGGTCTTCATTCCAACTGAGTTTGCGCCGCCGATCATCGAGACGAGTGCCATGATCGCCTTGGTGAGTGCACTTTTTGTTCCAGTCTTGCCGCGCCGCGAGGGGTACACGGTGCTCTTATCTGGCAAAGTCTGGATGACGGTGGTGTTGCTCATCGCGCTTGGCTGGATCGTCATCATCTGGGATCGAGTGCTCGCCAATCTCATCAACGTCGAATCGATCGTTGTCTCGCAGTCGATCCTGTTGCTAGGGATGATCGTGGCGCTCATTCCACTCAAGTTGCTCGAACACTCGCAAGTGAAGTTTCGCACCGTTGCCAAGGCATCTCTACTCATCACCGGTGGAACGAGCGTGTTGATGATCGGCGCGCTTCTCGTCCGGGGTGGAATCTCAAACAACCTCTTTGGCGAATGGACGGTACTAATTTTGGGAGGGCTCGCGGCGGTCTCGTGCGCCACTGGATGGGTCGCACGCCGCGCAGGGTCGTCTGGCATTCTGCCGCTGTTTGGAATAGTTGTGACAGTGATCTGCGTTGGATTCTGGCAGCCGGTCATCTTTGAACCTCAGACGGGGAACGTGCCACTCTGGATTTTCGGCTACGCGCTGCTTTTAACGGGGATTGCAGTGGGGATTGCGATCCATTCGATTGCGAAGCCTCTGCCACTAGGACGCATCGAGCGGCGCCTCATTCCGGCCATCACCATCGCCGCGATGTTCATGGGTTTGCTCTCGTTCATGATGGCGCGCCGCACTGAGTTTGGGTGGGTCAACGATCTTCACGTCGATCGCCTGCTCGTTGCTCTTGCAATCGTCGAAGGATGCCTCATCCTCACGGTGATTGCGCTCTGGCAACTTGGTCGACGTTCGGTCCGACCGTGGACCGTCTGCGGCGCCGAACTTGCCTGTCCGCGCTGCGGAAAGCGCGCGATTTTCGCCACTGGCGAATCTCCCTGTTCAACGTGCGGGTTTGTTGTGCTGATCGCCTTTCGCGATGTCTGCTGCGCCAAGTGCAAACACGATGTGCGCACACTCGAGCCAACCCACCCCTGTCCAGAGTGCGGCCATGAGGTCGAACGTTCAAGCGAGCGCTACTTCACCGCGGGCGCGGGCGGGTCGACCGGCGCCGTGGCCACTCCGTCCGATTGAACTTCATCGGCTGCAAAGCGCGCGATGAGAGCACGCGCTGCAACCATGAGCGCTTCGCGATTGGCAAGGCGCACCGTTGCAGCAGCCTTCGGCAGTGGCGTCGATTGAATGTTCGCGGCCTCTGCCAGTACACGTTCTTGTTCGAGCGTCGCGGCATCGACTGACTCGGGCAACCTTGGCGTGCCAAACCAGACGCGCAAACCACTCACATCATGCGTGATCAATCCCTTGTCATTCACGGGCGATGGAATGAAGCACACTCGATGTCCGCTTGCGAAACCATGATTGAACCACTCGACTGACTCAATCCATGAACTACCAGTTGCATCGGGCGCGCCACTCGCCAGCACCAATGGCTCGGCCAGTGCCCGTGGTGCAAGAATTGCTTTGTCTGCCTGGATTACGAGCAGCCATCCCGCAATGACCTGTGGATGCTCACTTCGAAAGTCTGTCGCATACGACTCGCCGAGCACTACGCCCTGGATAGAAACGATCTTTACGCTATTCGCCGCTGAAGGAGTCGCAGGCAGCACAGGCAGTGCCGATTGCGTAGGCGCGCCAGCCAGCGCGATTGCGCAGGTCGAGAGCAAGGCACACGCGGCTACAAGTTTGAATGAGGCGAGGGTTTGGGCCATGGCGTTAGTCCTTCGTGAATTGCAAATCGTCCAAGATGAAACGACCACTTGCCGAACCAGCGCTGCCACCCACTTCGAGTCGCACGGCAACGATGTTGGCGAGGTTCAGCGCCGTGCCTCCGGCTTGAAAGTCGCGCAGTCGCAAGCGAATTGTTCTCAGTTCGGATTGCCATCCAGCCCCTGTTCCGCTTCCGGTGCGTTGATAAGGACGATTCACCGCCTCACCTTGCAACGAGGACGAACGGCGCACTTCGATTCCTGCCCCATCGCGCAAGACGATGCTGAAAGTCGCGCCTGCGTTGAGTGCGACCGTGTTTGGATGACGCGAACCCTGTCCAACACGAACTTCAATAAACGCATGCGCACGCACATCACTCAGCGCAGGAAGAATGGCCCACTCCATCGACTTGGCAGTAGTCCAATCCCAAGCAACCATGCGCTGCGTGTCGCTTGCCGTAGCGCGCACCGATCCGTTGTGCGGATTTCCCGTGCTCCAAGTGAAGGTGGAATCGGTGTCACGGGCGAGTGCTTCAGAGATGTTTTCAACAGTTGCGACGACTGCACCACCAGAACTTGAGAGACCAGTCGTTGTCTGCGTCTGAAAATTGTCGATGACAACCGGATTCGCGGCGGCAGCCACCACCACTTCTTTCACGACCGTTGTTGTCAAGGCGATGTCGATCACGCGTAGTGTTGAGTTGGGACGCCAGAAAAACTCGCCAAGCCCGATCTCGCCCTCAAGGTGATACTTCAGCGCCACAAGGATCAATGGTTCAGCGACATCCTTGGCCTCGGCTGCGCCAATCTCCGTACCCGCAGGACCCATGAAATCATTGAGCGTCCCGCCATTGAAATCGTTGTGATCTGCCCCATGCACGTAAACGGTGTTTCGAAAGCCTGTGCATCGTTCGGCCAGATCAAATGGCCACGTAACCGAATTCGTCGGAATGCCGCTCACGTCACCATCAGCGGCTCCATATAGCAGCATGAAATTTGCACTATGCGGGTGGGCGCTGCTCACACCCAAGAAATCTGTCGGCGCGATCGAAACTAGCATCTTGAGGCTGCTGAGCGTGTAGCCAACCGCAGTGGATGGCGTATCGAAAATGCGGTCGTACGCGCGCACGATTCCTTCGCCACCGCGACTGTGACCAACCCATCCGATGCGCGAAGTGTCGATCTTTCCGTTGATCGCACCTCCTGCCACCGTTGCCTGCTGCGCAATGATCGCCGTGGTGTGCTGCAAGGTCGTCGTCGACGCTGTTTCTATGCCGGGCACTGTGTTGTTCTGGTGGCTAATCACGATGTAGCCCCAGCTCGCCAAATGTGTGCCGAGGTAGTCGTACCACGTGTAGAGGTGACCGTTACCGTGCGAGATCACGATCAGCGGTCGCGGACCAAGCGTTGCGATGGCCGTTGGATACCAAAGGCGCGCCGCGGTGAACCCCGCGGTCACTCCGTTCGCGGTGTAGCTACTCAGCGTCGTCACCGCATACGCACCGGGGCGACCAGGATCGCGAGCGATCCACAATGCGCAGCGATCGTCGCTGCCATCAATGAGATCACCCGTTGACAAACTGCCATCGCGATCTTGATCGACGACGAGGTCGTACCCGCGACCAACCGCGAGGCCACCATCGGCAGAGAGCGTCGATCCACCAGTCAACTCAAACCGATTCGAACCAACCCCACCCGATGCGTACGAGATCGCTTGGGCGCCGCCGCGCACATCCACGAGTGCCGCATTGCTCTGCCACTCAGCCGCCGTGCGCGCTGCGATCACGTAGAGATCTGCGACTTGACCCGCTTGCGCCGCACTCAGCGCAGGATCGACTGCAACGGTAATAGTTGAACCAGTCGCAAACGTCTGCACGAACGAAGCAAACGGAGCAGTCGCCAACGGTGTGCAGGCGAGCCGAATCTCAGTCGGCGACGCAGCGCACACTGCACCCCAATTCGAGAAAAACAGGGTTAGATCTTCGCCATCGACGTAGCCATCGCCGTTGGCGTCTCCATCTCCTGCCGTCGCCCAGTTGGCGAGAAGTATTCCAAGATCATTGGCGTTGACCGTCAAGTCACCGTTGAAATCGCCGATGCAATCCGCCCACACTGGGGACTGCTGACATGCCGCTGCGCATAGGGCGAGGGTCCATCCGATTGTGATAGATCGCATCCTCGAAAGGTACTCACAAGGCGGTGAGAGGCAAAACAGATTGAACACAATTTTCTTACGCAACTGCATCCCCCTGTTTCAAATTGATCGCGAGATAGGCGAGATGCGATTCGTGGTGCGCACTGGTGCACCCATCAGTGCACCACTCGAACACTGGATCCCACGGCGCGCAACGCCCATGGAATTCGCTAGAATCCAATGTATGGCAGTTGTTGCAACAGCAAGAAAAAAGAGAATTCTGTGGCTTGGCGCGTACGCATTACTTTCGTCCGTGCTGGCAGTGTGGGGTGCGTACGACTACTGGGTTCGCATTCCAAATCACGAACGCCAATACGCTGAATTCACCCAGCAAAAAGAGACTTTAGACCGTCTTGAAGCAAAGGCAGCGACGACTTCGCTCAGCGAGGATGAGAAGCGCACCTATTCAGATGCCAATGGGGTTTTGCAAAGTTTCAAAGACTCGACTCCTGAACCTGTTCCTGCATACGACCGACCACTTCAACTCTGGGTCTACATCGTTGGATGCGGAGTCTTGGGAGTTCCATGGTTGCTCTTTGGAATTGTCAAGCTGCGACGACAACGCCTTGAGCTCGACAACGAGGGCAACATCACGCTGAATGGACAGTCGTTGAAGTGCGATCAGATTCAGTCCATTGACATGGCGCGCTGGATGAGCAAGTCGACCGCAACCGTGCGTGGAACCAATGGTGAGTCGCTCAAGATTGACGACTACCTCTTACAAGATGCGCATCTCATCGTTGGTCGCATTGCCAATCGCTTCTCGCCAGAGTTGTGGAATGCCGATGGAACTAAGGTCAAAGCCTCTGAAGAGGCAGAGAGTGCCTCAAACCACACGGCGAGTGAGGCGAGTGATGCAGCGGCCCGAGATTCGCACTGATGGCGCGTGGGCTGACCGATCCGACAACCTCGATTGCGAAGAAGGATCGCTGCGCCGACCTCTCGCACCGCCCGCGCGTGTTGCTCGGAAAGATGGGACTCGACGGTCACGATCGCGGCGTGAAGCTCATCGCGCGCGTCTTGCGCGATAGTGGCGTGCATGTCATCTACTCGGGTCTCTGGCAGACACCCCGTGGACTCGCCATCGGCGCCCGCGACGAAGATGTCGATTGCGTTGCAGCCTCAATGATGAGCAACTCGCACCTGGTGCTCGTCCCCAAACTGCTCGCAGAACTCAGAGCCGTGGGACGACCCGACATCACAGTCAACGTGGGCGGGATCGTTCCGCAAGAAGATGTCGCTGCCCTCATCGACTGTGGTGTTGCGCGGGTCTATCACACCGGCACGAGCATGGAACAGATTGTCGAGAGCGTGCGCGAGACGGTCCGCGACTATCGACCACTCGCTGCGACCGCCAACCCAACTGCGAGCCTGGCCCGTCTGATTTCGCTGGCGAATGCTGGGCTGTTGCCCGCAAACACTCCGCTGCGCCGTCCGGCATGTGTCGTTGGAATCACAGGAGCACCCGGCGCAGGCAAGAGCACACTCGTTGCGGCGATGGCCGCTGAGGGAGTTCGGCGCGGCGAACGTATCGCCGTGATCGCATTCGATCCGATGAGTCCTATCACCGGCGGCGCACTTCTTGGAGACCGGTTGCGCGTCGACTTCAACGCGGTTGACGACAACGTCTTCTACCGCAGCCTCGCGATTGTCGGCGAGGATTACCGATCACTCGACCAACTCGTGGAACTTGTCGGCGCGGCGGGATATGAAACACTCATCATTGAGACCGTCGGCGCTGGACAGAATGACGTTGCGATTCGCCATCATGTCGACCGCACCGCCGTCGTGACTGTGCCTGGAATGGGTGACAGTGTGCAGATGGACAAGGCGGGCATCCTCGAGATTGCTGATCTTTTCGTCGCCAACAAGGCCGACCATGCCGGCGAGGCTCAACTGGTGCGCGAACTGCTCGATGTCGCCGGCGGACGCAAGATCTACGAGACAATTGCCACGCAGGGCAAGGGAATCGTCGAGTTGTACGAAGCGCTGCTCAGGCGCGCGTAGTGCCGTTGGTTCGATAGACTCGCCCGCTCGAAATTGTTTCACAGAACTGGGACCACATATGAGCGCGACCACACTTCCCCGCAATACCAATCAAGCCCTCGGCATCGGTCAATACGCAATCGACTTCATGGCGAGCGGTGATCCCGCAGAGAGTGTGCGAGCGCGCACCACGCTCTTTCACACCGACAGTGTGCTCTGCGGCGTCTCAGCCCTCGCCCTGGGCACCAACGCCCCGCGCGTACTGCGCGAAGAGGCGCTTGGATATCCGACCAAGAAGACTGGCGCATGCGTCTTTGGATCACGCCGGCGCGTTGCACCAGAGAAAGCAATCGTCGCAAACTGTGCAGCCGTGCGCGAGTGGGATTCCAACGGAACAAACTTTGGTTACAACCCCGCCCTCGGTCACACCGCGGGCGAATTTGGACACAATGATTTTTATCCGGTGGCGATTGCCGCGGCACACGTGGCGCAACTCGACGGTGCGACTGCTCTGCGCGGCATGATCGCTATCGATGAGATTCGCGGACGCCTCGCCGAAGTCTTCAGCCTCAAGACCTACAAAATCGATCACGTCGTGCATGGTGCAATCGCGAGCGCCGCCGTCTATGGAGCGATGCTCGGAGCGACCGCTGAAGAGATCGAAAGCGCCATCGGCATGGTCGTGGCGCACTACATCCCGTGGCGCGCAATTCGCGCTGGAAAGCAACTCTCCGATTCGAAGGGCGCCTCTGCGGCCATCAGTGCCGAAGTCGCGGTGCTTTCGATGCTGCGTTCGATGCGCGGCTTTTTGGGTCCGCGCGACATCTTTCGCAACCCCGAGTGCATGTTTCGTCAATTCGAAAAGACCAAGGGAGACAGTCCATTCGATCTCGTTCTTGGATTCAGCGGCGAAGATTTCGCCGTCATGGGAATGCACTTCAAGCTCGGGCTGTATGAGCATCAATCGGCCGGCGCTCTGCAAGGGCTCATCAATCTCATCGTGGCGAATCCAACGCTTCTGAGCGCGCCTGCCGAGATCGCAACGATCCGAATCAGTGCGTACGAACCCGCATTTGGAATCATTGGTGACCCAGCCAAGCGCGATCCAAAGACCCGTCAGTCGGCAGATCACTCGATGCTTTACATCGTCTCGACGCTGCTACGCAAAGCCATTGACACGCACGAAAACGCTGGACCGCAAGGGCTGCCAGTTACGAGCGATGAGTGGTGGAAAGAAATCATGTTGGCGCCATATGACTACAGCGCCGAGGCCATCAATGACCCGCGCACGCGCGAACTCATGGCGAAGGTCGCGTTTGCCCATGGCGGCGCCGAGTATGACCACCGCTATCCCGATGGCATTCCGACCTCAATCGTGATTGAGATGCGCGATGGCACAAAGTTCGACAGCGGACTCATCATGTACCCCGCTGGTCACGCGCGCAACACGACTGCAGACCTTGCGGGCATTCTCGCGCGCAAGTTTCAGTTGCTGGGCCGGCTCGGTATCGAAAAGCCAAAGCGCGCGATCAAGCAGCTCGAGAAACTTGAGCAACTCTCACCTAAGCAGATGCGATCGCTTTACAACGTTGACCTGCTCGACCGCGGATCGTTCGAGTAACCGACGGTGCGTTAGCGCACCATCGCGAGTCGGCAACCGCCGTGCTCCATCGTCACTTCGATCACTTCGAAGCGCATGTTTGGAATAGTGCGTCTGTCGAGTCGATAGCGCAAACGCGATGGGGTGACCTGCTCGGTCATCACTTCAGTCCCGCTCCAGTTCGATCCCATTCGATTCAGAAAGATCAACAGTGGTTCGCGGTTGGCAGTCGCCCATGCGACAAACGTCGCCTCACCACCGGCGTGGTCATATGCGCGGCGCGTCTCATCCGCCAGCATTTGGGCATAAAGCGCGCCATAATCTTCGCTCTTGAGCGCGTCGAGCAGGTGGGCCATCACATGCTCAGGCATGATCGCGCGCAAGATCACTTCACCACTCTTGGTCTCTTCGCGCACTTGAAAATCCTTGGGCGGCGCTTCTTTCGGATTTACGCGAGCGGCCGCTGGTGGCCCAGGATTGCTGTAGAAACCAGTCGCTGGCAGCGGCGGTTCGGCGGGTTCGATGCGCCGAATCGCATAACCATCATGAGCAGCGCTCGCTTTCTTGTTGCTCGGCAAGTCGCCCACCACAATCACGCGCGTGCCATCCTCAAGAATCTTCTCGTCTCCCACATTACCTTCGAGTCCGAGCATCGCACTCCCCCGTTTCACATGCACCGTCTTGCGCTCTTCGCACGCACTCAGCGCAGCGAGTGCGAGCATGGCAGCGATCATGGTCGCACGATTCATGGTGTGGCCGATGCCTCTTCGCCGGCTGGTGTGCGCACCGCACAATCTTCGCCGAACCTCCAACTCAGGTGCATCGCTCCGGCAGCGTCGGCGGTTGGCCAATCGACGCGCACATGCGTTCCGCGTGTCTCGCGCCGCTCGGCAGCGGCGCGCGTCATGAGGTGACCGACGGTCAGCAAGTTCTGCGTCTCCCAACCATCTGGAGTTTCGAAGACCGATCCAAGGGCATATCGACCCCAAAACGAAAACATGTCGAGGCAATCGCGCAACTTCGCTCCATCGCGCACGATGCCAACATTTCTCCACATCGCGCTGCGCAAACTCGACCGCACATCACCCAGATCAAGTTCTCCCGCGACCGATGTGCGCACGCGGCTCTCCCACTGCATCGGCACTGGATCGGGCAACCCATCTTTCAGCACTGCCGCAACCACCCGCCGGCCAAACACGAGTCCCTCGAGCAAGCTGTTGCTCGCGAGACGATTCGCGCCATGCACTCCATTGGATGCCACCTCGCCGCACGCATAGAGACCCACGCGATTCGTGCGGCCGTCGAGGTCCGTCTCGAGTCCACCGATGGTGTAGTGCGCCGCGGGATGGATCGGAATGAGATCGTTTCCTGCATCGATGCCGTAGCCAGCAAGCATCAACGCGAGTCCTGGAAAACGCGCCGCGAAACCGGCGCTGCCAAGTTTGCGCGCATCGAGAAATGCGTGCGAATCTCCCGACAGCGCAAGATGTTCGACGATGCCACGCGTCACGACATCGCGCGGAGCCAAGTCTTCACGGGGATGGCGCCCCGCCATTATGCGCACGCCGGCGCGATCGACGACCACCGCCCCCTCGCCGCGCACCGCTTCGCTCACTAGGTGACGGGGAGCGCCTGCGACATAGAGCGTCGTGGGATGAAACTGCATGAACTCGAGATCGCGCACGACTGCGCCGGCGCGCCATGCCATCGCGATCGCATCCCCGGTCGCCACGCGCGGATTCGAAGTTTCGCGGTAGACCTGACCCGCTCCGCCCGCCGCAAGAATGGTCGCGCGCGCCCAAATCACCTGCAATCCATATCGGGGATGCCAGGTCACTGCTCCTGCGACTCGACCTTTGGCATCGGTACAGAGATCGATCGCAAAGCAGTTGTCAAAGAGGCGAATACCCGCAGTTTCGCGCACCGCCGCAATCAGCGCCCGCATCAATTCCCGTCCAGTTGCATCACCATCCGAGTGCAGGATGCGCGCATGACCATGACCACCTTCGAGACCGAGCGATATTGACCCGTCACACTTGCGATCTACGCGCATTCCGAGTCGCATCAGGTGCTCGATTTCTTGCGGACCCTCTTCAACCAAGATGCGCACCGCCGCGCGCTCGCAGAGTCCCGCACCAGCGGCCATCGTGTCTGCATAGTGCGACTCGGTCGAATCGGCGTCAGCTACTGCTGCGGCGATGCCACCCTGCGCCCACGATGAATTCGAATGGTCGATCGATTCTTTGGCGAGCACGAAGACGTCACCGTGCTTTGCTGCTTCGAGCGCCGCGCGCAATCCTGCGACGCCACTGCCGACGATCAGCGTGTCTGTGAAGAGTTGCGGCAACAACTGGCTGCGAAACGGAATCAGATATCGACGCTCGTCAAAGATGCTCATGGCACGAGTGGGGTCGGGGTTGTGACGACTGGGGCAACGACGTCGGCGATCCAAAGCTGACTCGATCGACCTGCGCCGCGCTGACTCGTCCACATCATCTTGCTGCCGGTGCTATTGAAGGCTGGCAGAACATCGGCTCCCTCGGCGTGGGTTACGCGCCCGCGTGCTGGCACCTCACCCTGGGCGATCGGTTGCGCGTCGACCGAAAAGATCTCATAGTTGGAATGACCGACTTCGCTTGATGCGTAGACGATGCTCTGTCCACTCGGATGCCAATACGGCGCCCAATTCACGTGTTTGTTTGCAGTCAACTGCCGCTCGTTGGTCGACGCTGTGATGTTGCCTGCCGCATCACGCACGAGATCACAGACGTAGACCTGCAGCAAGCTGTCACCGTTGCGATCGGAGCGATAGCACAGATGCTGTTCATCATTCGAAAAGAATGGACCGCCGTCATATCCCGGCGCCTGCACCACCAGTGTCACTGCACCTGTTGCAAGATTTTTTACTGCGATGTCTCCCATGCCACTCGCCAGTGTGCACAAGAGAAGTTGCTTGCCATCCTTTGATGTCGTGCACTCTGCGGTGTAGCCGTGACCATCGCCCGCAATCACCTTGGGTTGCTCAGTGCCGGCCGCGATCGCTGCGGCGCGGGCGAGGTCAACCTCGACGACTCGCATCTCGGGTGGAAACTGCCACTTGTAACGACCTGTGCCACGCTGATATCCCGGAGCATCGGATGCCTGCGGAGCCACCAGCGTCGAACCACAAATCACCATGTTCGGTCGAGATTCGTCGAACCATCCACATGTGTTTGCAGATTTCGGAGGACTGATGCAGTGAATGTTTTTGAGCGCGGCATCACCAGCGGCGTTGCGACCCAAATCGGCCACATACATCGCATAGAACTCTCCGGGCGCCTGTCCATTCTCAGGCTGCTCAATCGCCTGAAAGATGATGCGCTTTCCATCTGGAGAAAAGTACGCCTCCCCGGCCTTGATGAACTGCGATGGAAAGGTGAGTTGCGTCTGCCCCTGCAATGATCCGGCTTCTGCCGCTCGCCAGATCAACGGGTCTTGAGTCACCGGCGGAGTTGTCGCTGGGGTTTGCGCAAGCGCGGTGGTGAGGACGATAAATGGAAGGGGTGAAATCATGGCACAATGTGAGAGTGAGTGAAGAACCGCAGATAGGTTACAAGGTAGTCCACAGTGATACGTGGCTCGTTGTGCTCAACAAATCTTGCGGACTTCTCTCTGTTCCAGGGATCGGACCTGAAAAGGCCGACTGCCTTGCTGTGCGCGTCGCAGCGGAGTTTTCTGGAGCACGCATTGTGCACCGTCTCGACCGCGACACGAGTGGACTCATCGTGATGGCACGCGACAGCGAGACTCACCGCGCGCTTTCGAAACAATTCGAAGAGCGCACGGTCGACAAGCGTTACTGCGCCATCGTTGCGGGGCATCCAGTGAGCCTTTCGGGCACGATAGACCTGCCCATTAGCAAAGATTTCGAGCGGGCTCCCAGACAGAAGATCGATCACGAACATGGGCGCGCGAGTGTTACGCATTACCAAGTCGTCGACCGTTTCTTCAGCGCAGATCGCACGGCGATTTCGCGACTCTGGCTTTTTCCAAAGACTGGACGATCGCACCAACTTCGCTTGCATTTGCTGACCATTGGCCATGCGATTCTGGGCGACGATCTCTATGGAAGTGCGGCGATTCGCGCGCTCTCACCGCGCCTCTGCCTGCACGCAGATCAACTCGTCGTCACGCACCCCGCAACAGGCGCCCGACTTGCGAGCGAATCTGCCGCGCCGTTCTGACTCGGGCGCGCTTGCACGAAGCGACCGAGCGCCATCAACGGAAAGTACAACCGGTATAGGTGGTAGCGCAGATAGAAGACCTTTGGGAACCCAGTACCTGTGAACTCTTGCTCGCACCATGAACCCGCGGGGTCTCCATCTGGATTGCGCACTGGATCGGCTGCGGCCGCCTCATCGAGTTGCGTCGCAGCCAACCAACTGAGTGCCCGCTCGAGCGCACGATCGTTGGCTCCGTAGATGTCCTGCAGAATCATCGCGGCCCACGCGGTCTGCGACGCGGTCGCGACACCCTTTCCTTTGAGCGCTGGGTCGAGATACGAATCGGCGCTCTCGCCAAACGCCCCAGATTCCTGCTGAATTGAGCGAATCCACGCGCCTGCCCGTTGAATCCACGGCGCCTCGCGCGGCACGCCACAGCGAATTGGACCGATCACCGACTGCCATGTTCCATAGATGTAGTTCACTCCCCAGCGACCAAAGAAGCATCCCTCAAGCTCTTGTTTCGATTCGATGTATGCAAGCGCGCGATCGACTGCGTGGTCGCCCACCCGCATCCCGTGCCACGCGAGGCACTCAAGAACCCGTCCTGTGATGTCGGGGCACGATGGATCTTGCATCGCGTTGTGATCTGCGAATGGCACACATTCAAGAATGGGACGGCTGCGCGTGCGGTCGAAGGCGGCCCATCCTCCATCGTCGTTCTGCATCGCGAGAATCCACGCCACTCCTCGGCGCGCGGCCGCTTGCGCCGCGACTCCACCAGTGCGCATCAACGCCATCGCCACCATCGCCGTGTCGTCGCAATCGGGATACCACCCATTCTGATACTCAAAGAACCATCCACCTCCCGGCGTCGCAGTCGGGCAGTTGTCGGCCCAATCTCCCTGAAATGTGCACTCCCTTTGCACGAGCCACGATGCGGCGCGTGCCGCGACCTTGGTGCTGGCATCAAACCCGCAATCATTCAGCGCGTAGAGCGCGATGCCCGTATCCCACACCGGCGAGAAGCAGGGTTGAATGTGAATTGTGTTTTCATCTTCAATAAAAAACGCATCGAGATCGCGTTCAGCGGTGACCACACGGGGATCACTGCGCTCGATTCCAAGGGCGTGCATCACAACCTGCACATAAACCATCGGTGGAAAAATCGCGCCGATCCCCTGAGTTGCAACGGGATGTTCTTGACTCGCGCGCTGCGTGATCCAGACAAGTGCATCGGCGATTGCGCGCTCGCGGCAGGGCAGTGCCGCCACGAATCGCTGCGAGAACTTCAGAGCGCGATCAACGCCTGCGAAGACTAGACGCCAGAATCGCGATCCATCTTTTCTGGCGTAGAGCTGTCCACGCGCGCGCTGATTCAAGAATAGTTCATCTATTCCTTGGCAAGCCGAGATCCGGCGGGTGGGACGCAACACACTCACAATTGCCAGCGGAAGAATCATCACGCGACTCCACGCGCTGACCTTCGAAAGGTGAAAGAAGAACCACCTTGGCAGATACACAATCTCGGGAGGGATGGTCGGCACCGCCGACCAAGGAATCTGCTCGAGCGCCGCGAGATAGAAGTTCGAAAACGAGTTGCACTGCTCGGCTCCACCGAGTGCGTGCACACATGCACGGGCGCGGCGCATGTGGGGCGCGTCGGCACTCTCGCCAGCTAGTTTGAGGGCTAGATATCCCTTGACGGTCGACGAAAGGCACGCTGCCGATCCTGGATACTGTCCCCATCCGCCATCGGCGCGTTGCTGGGTGCGCAAGTACGCGGTGATCTTGCCCAAAACAACGGCGCCATCGCGCCCGTCGACCATTGGCGACTTTTCTTGCGAGAGAATCCACTTCATCAAGAGATACTCCGATTGCAGAATCGAATCTCCCTCGAGTTCACCGCACCAGTGCCCATCATTGCGCTGCAATGAGCAGAGTGCGGCAGCAGCTTGGGCGCGCGCCGCCGTCAGCGTGGCTAACAGATCGCTGGGTTGTTCAGTTGCGCAGCCACTCATCGCTCACTCAACCTCTGAAATCGCGATGGGCTTGCGACGCCGCGCACTGCGAATCGCCGCTTCGAGCACCCGCTGCGTCTGCCATGCATCTTCAAAGTCTGGAATTGCAACTTCGCTCGTGGCGCCGCCGAGCATGCGCGTGATGTCGGCTGCTTGGCTCACGAAACCATGCTCATATCCGATCAAGTGACCGGCGGGCCAATAGTTGGTCATGTACGGATGCGCTGCTTCGGTGCACAGAATGTTTGTCCAGCCGCGCTGCCCAGAGGCGATCGACTCATCCCAGAACTCGAGTTCATTCATGCGCTCAAAGTTGAAACGGATCGACCCACGCTCTCCGTTGATTTCAATACAGTTGCGATTCTTGTTGCCCGTGGCAAGGCGCGTCGCTTCAAACGACGCCACCGCCCCACCACTCATGCGCGCGAGAAACAAGACGCAGTCATCGACGGTGGACGCTCCCATCGCCTTCGTGCGCCCCGCCTTCGCCGCGGTCGCGTCGACAATCAGGGTGCGCTCTTTGATAAATGTCTCTTCGATCGATCCAACAACTTCAGTGATCTCTTGGCCGGTAATGAAACGGGCTAGGTCAATGATGTGCGCGTTTAAGTCGCCGTGCGCCCCCGACCCGGCATGCGCCGCCTGAAATCTCCAGACCAGCGGCGTCGCGGCTCCACCCCAGTCTTGCAAGTACGCCGCACGCACGTGAAAGATGCGTCCGATGCGGCCCTGCGCGACAAGTTGCTGCGCGAGTGCCACGGCGGGAGCGCGCCGATAGTTGAACCACACAAACGTCTTCACTCCGCGCTTGGCCGCCTTACGCGCGGCGTCACGCATCGCGCGGGCATCCTTCAGCGTTCCAGCGAGTGGTTTTTCGCAGGCGACGTGCCGTCCCGCCTCGAGGGCTGCAATGGCCATCTCACAGTGGGCATCATTTGGAGTCGCAATGTCAACGAGTTGAACCGCGGCGTTGGTCACCGCCTCATGCCAATCGATCGTCGAAGCGTGCCATCCCCACCTGCGACCAAACTCATGTGTCTCTGCGGCATCACGGCCAGCCGTCCACGCCATCTGCACCTGCAGCGGAAGGTCAAAGAACTTTGGAGCGTTCGCCCATGCGATCGAGTGGGCGCGTCCCATGAACTTTGTGCCGATGAGTGCGACTCCCAACTGTCCACGCAGCGCTCTATTCGACTCTTTCGCTGTGCGTGCTTTTGCCATCGTCGTATCCTAACGAGCACAAGGAACAACTCATGAACAACAGCTTGATCACCCATGAACAACATGAACAGCATGCACAACTCATCGCACGCATCGACCAACTCGCCGCGCAACTCGCGACTTTGCACGCGTCGCACGCTCGTGCCGCCTGCACTGCCCGCAGATACAAGACGATCGGCTTCATCTGCGCCGTGAGCGCGGCTGGACTCGCAGGACTTGCGGCAACGCAAGCGGCGCGCACACCCGATGTGATTCGTTCTCGCCGCTTTGAAGTCGTCGACCAGAACGACAAAGTTGTTCTGCTTGCCGGCATCGGTGCCAACGGTGGTCAAATCGATGTCTGGGCGAACAACGGTACGAACGTCGTGCGCTTGGGATCGAACAGCGACGGGGGCGACCTCGCGGTGTGGAATTCCGCAGGTCATGGAGTCGCAGGTCTCTACGCCACATCACAGGGCGGTCGCATCGAAGCAGTCATGCCCGATGGCAGTGGTTCGGCGGTGCTTCGGGCCGAAGGAAGTGGACCATCGCTCGCGATCGCCGATGGCGAGGGACGGCCGCGCATCGCTGCGACGATCTCTGGAACATCCGCCGGAATCAGCGTGCGCAGTGCCGCTGGTCAAGAACTCGTGGCGCTCGGCGCGGTCGAGGGTGATGGCGGCATCATGCGCGTCTCACAATTTGATGGCACGGTCGCAGCGCAGGTGATGGCTCTTCCAACCGGTGGATCGATTGGATGCGCAACGCGCGGTGGTTCACGCGCTGCGCTCATTGAGTCGAGTTCGGCAGAGAGCGGCGGCACGTTGACGTTGTTCACGCCCGATGGATCAGAAGCGATTCAAGCAACGGCGCACACCGAAGTCGGCGCACGCCTTGCAATCTTCGGCTCAAACAAGGGGCCAGTGGCGGTGATTGAAGCAACCCCAGATAACACTGCGATCATCGCCTTCTTGCAGAACGGTGCACGCGTCGCTGGACTTGGATCATCAGCCACTGGTGGATTGCTCAATCTTGCGAAGCCCGATGGAAAGGCAGTCATCGTTGCAGGCGCCGCGAGCGATGCCGATGGTGGCGCGATCAGCATGCGCAGTGGAAGTGGATCGCAACTCGTGCGAATCGGCGTCGATCGCATCGGTGCCGGAGAAGTTGCGGTGTATGACGGGCCGGGCACACGCAAGCGCGTCTTGAGTGCAATCGCCACGACTCCGTAAGCAGGGCGCTACCAAGCGCCCCGCGCAGAGCTAGCCAGCCGTGGGAGTGAAGCTCGTGCCACTCTCGACATAGAAGTTGACGAGTTCACCGGTTGAAAAATCACTCGCCGCTTGACCTTGTGGAACGCTTACCCACATCGGAATCACGACGTGCGCGAGAACTTTGTTGTTCACAACATCTGTGGCGAGAATGCGACCCTGCACGCTTCGCGGTCGCCCCTGCACTGGTTCGATGTAGACGCCACCGCCGGTTGCGCGGTGCATCTTGAGCGCGCGAGCGTGCACGACTCCTGTGATGTGCGTTCCTAGAACTGCGTTCGCCCCGTCATTGCGCAGCGGGTCATTAGGCAGCAGGTTCAGCTCTATCTCGTACTGCGTATGCGGGATTGACACGATGATTCGGCCATCGGCGCAAGAACTCGCAACGACGCGGGCGGTATCAGATTCAGTGTGCTGCATTGGGGGAAGAGGGTAGCAAGCAGAGGGCGCAGAAGGCGCAAAGCCGCTCCCCTGCTAGTGCTCCACCCGTACGCCAAGAATCGGCGTCAGCGCCGCAACCTGGCGATCCACGGTCGCGCGATCCTTCGCTTCAAGGTTGAGGCGTAGCAGAGGTTCGGTGTTACTGAGGCGCACATTGCACCACCACGATCCTGCATCAAGACTCAACCCATCGAGTTCTGTGAACTCTCCGGCGGGAAATGCGGCGCGCACCGCCGCAATCGCGCCCAGTTTGTCTTCGTTGTGAAAATTGATCTCGCCTGACTGCTGATAGCGCTGAAAAGGCTTGATGATTTGCGAAAGTGGCTTCTTCGCGTTGGCAATCAGACTCGCCACGGCGAGAAACGCGCGCACACCGCTGTCGGTGTTGAACATATCGGCAAAGTAGAAGTGCCCAGAGAGTTCGCCGCCAATTGGCGCACCAGTTTCAGCGAGCCGAGCCTTCATGAAGACATGCCCAACCCGACTCTGAACTGGAACACCACCCGCTTCAACGATCGCCTCGCGCACACTGCGCGACGAACGTAAGTCGTAAACAACCGCCGCCCCAGGAGCACTCTTGAGCGCTTCAGTCGCGAGTGCCGCAAGCAGCAAGTCACATCCCACCGTTGCCCCCTGTTCGTCAAGCACAACGCACCGATCAGCGTCGCCATCAAAGCAGACGCCAAAATCTTTCTTGCCAGCGATCACTGCTGCGCGCACTGTTTCAAGATTTGCCTCGACTAGCGGATTTGGTTCATGCACGAATTCGCCAGTCGAATTGTCATAGTTGATCTCTTGCATCTCAAGACCCGCAACGTCGCGCAATACTTTGGGAGCCATCGTGCCAGCCATCCCATTGCTGGCATCTATGGCAATACGAAGGGTGCATGAGCCATCGAGTACTGCAGGATCAAGAAGTCGCAAGAGATGATCGCGGTATTGCTTCCAGAGGTCGATCTGCTCTTCACGACCCGCCCGCGGCTCGACGTTTAGGGGATCACACGCCTCTGCGTATGCACGAATGACTTCGAGTCCACTGCCAGTTCCAACGGGCTTCGCCTGCACACGACTGATCTTGAATCCGTTGTAGTGGGCTGGATTGTGGCTCGCAGTCACTTCGATCCCACCGGCGCATCCGAGGTGATTGATCGCGAAATACGTCATCGGTGTGTCAACCATGCCAACGTCGATGACGTTCGCTCCAAAATCGCGGATGCCCTGCTTCAACGCCGCGACAAGTACCGGCGAACTCTTGCGCATGTCACGCCCAACGACGATGTGACGCATTCGGTGATGATCATTGCCATCTCTTTGCGCGCGTTCGGTCAGCCAACGCGCTGCGCCGTAGCCGACGCGCCAAGCAACGAGCTCATTGAGCGGATTGGGATAGGTGGCCCGCACGTCATACGCCTTAAAAACCTTTTCGAGCATTAGGAGTGCGATAGTAGTTGCGGAATTGCGGGTGTATCGGGTAGGCTCCCGATCCCCCACTTCGGCTCGAATGTTGGTTCGATCTGTTGGCGGGAGTTCCGAGACTTCGGTGAGTCTGGAACTTCTACTGTTTGTTCACGCAAGCGCCCTTTTCGAGTGCGCGGCGCCGCAAGGCTCACCGGCCGATCACTCGGGTGTCGCTGCCTCCATTCGCTTGGAGGTTTCAAGAAAGAGGATTCTCCCATGTCACTTGTCAACGAACTCATTGAAGCAGGCATCCACTTCGGTCAACGACGATCGAATTGGAATCCAAAGATGGCTCCCTACATTCAGGGTGTCAAGAACCAAATTCACATCATCGACATCCGCGAGACCATCAAGGGTCTGCTCTTGGCGAAGAAGTTCATCTCAAAGACTGTCGGCGAGGGACGCGAGATTCTCTTCGTCGGAACCAAGCGCCAAGCGCGTGGCGCGATCGAAACGCACTGCGCTGCCTGCGAGATGCCATACATCACTGAGCGCTGGCTCGGTGGATTGCTCACCAATTTTCGCACCGTGCGCGATCGTCTCAAGCGACTCGAAGAACTCGAAGCATTGGTTGCTGGCGGCGGTATGAAGAGCTACTCCAAGAAGATGGAATCGCAACTCACCCGTGAACTCAAGAAGATTTACCGCAATCTCAACGGAGTGCGCAGCATGTCGCGACTTCCCGCGGCCATGGTTGTGGTCGATGTCAGCCGTGAGATGAACGCCGTGCGCGAGGCCAAGAATCTCGGCATTCCAACCATTTGTCTCATTGATACCGATGGCGATCCTGATTATTCAGACATTCCGATTCCAGGCAACGATGACTCGATGCGCTCGATCGATTTGATCTTGCGCGAACTCGCGGCATCGGTGATGGAAGGCAAGACCCAGCGCCAGACATCGGCGCCAGCGGGCGTCACTGGCGGCGAATCGAATGAGGGAGAGGCGGCTCCTCGGCGCCGCAGCGTGCGCAGCCGCTTTCGCGTCGATGAAGTGGGCGGCGGACTGTCAACTGGTGGAACGCTAGAAGCAACTGCCACCGCTCCAAGCGAGTCGGCTCCAAGTAATCCTGTCTGACCTCTGCGAACTGTTTACTGCAAGGACACACTCATGAGCACCGTAAACATTGACGCAAAGGTTGTCATGGCACTGCGCAATCGCACAGGCCTTGGCTTTGGTGATTGTCGCACCGCACTCGCTGAAGTCGGCGGCGACTTGGCGAAGGCCGAAGCACTGCTTCGCGAACGATTGAAGGGTAAGATGGACTCGCGATCCGACCGCACCGCCGGAGAAGGTTGCATCACTGCGATCATCAACGGATCGCACGCCACCATCGTTGAGATTCGATCTGAGACCGACTTCACCGCAAAGAACGAAGAGTTCAGAGCGATGGTTACAGAGTTGGCAACGATGTCACTCTCGGCTGGCGCCGGCGAGATCGTCATGACTGCCCCGATGACCGCGCGACTCGACGTTGTTCGCATCAAGACTGGCGAAAACATCTCGTTTGCCCGTGGAACGCGCCTTGAGGGCGGATCGTTCGCCAAGTACATCCACCACGACTGGAAGCTCGGCGTGCTGCTGCAGTTCGAGGGTGAGATGTCTGACGAACTCGCCACCGGAATCTGCCAACACATCGCCGCTGCCGTGCCAACGCCGATGGCAGTCGATGAACATGGACTCCCCGCGGATGTGGTTGCCGCCAAGCGCGAAGAAGCGAAGAAAGAGGCAGAGGCCTCTGGCAAGCCACCGCAAATCGCCGAGAAAATGGCCGAAGGCAAGGTGCGAAAGTTCTTCGAAGAGACCACACTTCTTGGGCAGAAGTACGTCAAAGAGGAGAAAAAGAGCATTCGTGAGTTGCTCCCAAAGGGCGTCACGATCAAGGCCTTCATCCGCCTGCGCATGGGCGCCTGAACACTTTCGAAAGATCGCTCCCAAAGACCACGCGATTGCGTGGTCTTTTTTTCGCTCGCTTCGCATATTTCGCCGATAACTCACTCCAGTATGTTGGATTATCGAAGCCCCCGTCTGTCCGGTCGCAACCGGATCTGCCACCTCGCAACGCTCGTCATTTCAACCTGCGCAATCGCACTGGCGCAGTCTGCACAGGCGGCGGGTGCACCGCATGCGAACACGACCAAACGTGACATCGCGAGTGCAATTCGCAGCGAGGTCGCCGCACTTGGATTGAAGAAGGCGGTGATCGCAGTCAGCGTGCGCGAGGTTGATGGCGGCAATTCTGTTGTGTCACTGCAGGCCAATGAACCAATGGTGCCGGCGAGCAATATGAAGTTGCTCACGACCGGCGCGGCGCTGCTTGGACTCTCACCGAACTTCGTCTTTCGCACCCAGTTGCTGCGCGACGGCGATCGACTCGTCGTGGTGGGTGATGGCGATCCTGCGCTGGGCGATCCCGAATTGCTTGCTGAGTCGAGTTATGTCGACGCGCAGGGAATCGCTCACACTGGGATGACCATCGAACACCTGTTGCAGGCGTGGGTCGATGCCGTGCAGGCGACGGGCATGAAGAGCATCAGCGAGATTGTGGTTGATGATCGCATCTTCGCACGCGAAGGGCCTCACCCGCTTTGGCCAAAGGATCAACTCGACGAGCAATACTGCTCGCCACCGTTTGGCGTCAACTTTCACGGCAACGGATTGCGACTGACTGCTGCTCCAAAGTCGGGACAAGCCCCCACCATCACGTCGATGAGTCCCAGTGCGCCGTGGGTGAAGATCGTCAACAAAGCAACGAGTCGCACTGGCAAAAACGATCGCAACTCGATGTGGGTGGCGCGCGATGGTGACTCGGGCGACCTCACGATTTACGGCAACGTCAAGAGCGCATACGTCGCGCCGATTGCTGTGGCGCTGAACGATCCCGCACTCTTTCTTTCGCAGTGTTTGGCGAGTCGCCTTGCAAACGCTGGAATCGCCGTTGGCCGCGGGCGCACGGCAGTTGCGAGTGATGACGCGCCCCGCGGATCAAGTGTTGGCCCGGTGATTCAGACTCCACTGAGCGTGGTCGTGACGCGGTGCAATGTCGAGAGTCAGAACTTGTACGCAGAGAGTCTCATGAAGCGTCTTGCGGCGCGGATCACTGGCACCGCAGGAACGTGGACAGCTGGCGCGGCAAGCGTGAAGAGCGTTCTCACGCAGCGCATCGGCGCGCTCGCGAACGCGTTTGTCATCTCGGATGGCTCTGGACTCTCGCGCAGCAACCGCGTGACTGCCGACGGAATGACTGCCTGGCTCGTCGCACTCGCCAATGACTCGGCAGTCGGTGCGATGTTTGTCGAGAGTCTTGCGGTGGGTGGAAAATCAGGAACGGTGCGCAAGCGCATGAAAGATGTCGATCCAGCGATTGCAACAGTGCAGTGCAAGACGGGTTACATCGACAAAGTCAGTTGCCTCAGCGGATTCGTCACTGGGCGCGATGGAACGCGCTACGCATTCAGTGTGCTTGCGAACAATCTGGTCGAACGTGATTCGGTTGCGAAGGCAAAGAAGTTGCAGGATCGCGTCGCAAAGATTCTCGCCGATGCGCTGAGCGGGCGCGCCCGCCCGGTGCTCGGTGGCTAACTGCCCACGCGCTTGAGCGGCGCTCACGACTTGGGGCGAAACGCCAGCCGCGCCGCCTCGATATCGGCGTAGAACTCAAAGATGCGATCGAGTTTGGTGATGTGCATGACCTGCACGATCGATCCTTTTAGTCCGCAGAGTTTCACCTCGCCCCCAACTCGCTTGATGCGCGTGTGCAGCATGAGCAGCGAAGAGAGTCCGAGGCTTGAGATGACTTCGAGTTGAGAGCAGTCAACAATGATGCTGCGAACTCCCCCCGCCACGAGCGCCGAGATCTTCTCGGATAGTTGACTCGCTGTGCCAGTGTTGAGTCCGCCATCAGCACGCAGAATCATCATATCCCCGACGATTTCAATGACATATGTTTCCATGAGTTCACCCTTCTACGACGCGCATTGCGACCAGATCTTGGACATCCACTATTCCCACGGGTTTGCCATCCCCACCAACGATCGGAATCTCATCGAGTCGCCGCTCTTGCACGAGGCGCACCGCGTCGCGCACCAGCGCATCGACGGTCAGTGAGACTGGACGCGCGGTCATTACTCTTGCCACCGGCGTGTCTAGCGCGCCAACACCCTGCGTTGTGACGAGTCGCCGCAGATCGCCATCTGTGAAAATGCCAGAGAGCCGTCCACTTTGATCGACGAGCATGATCGCACCGGTGCGACGCCCCTGCCCAGCGGCGGCGAGTGCCTCACGCACTGATAGCGCGTCACTCAGCACGCTGAGATTGTGGCCGACGCGAAAACGCAGCGCCTCGGTGATCTGACGCAGTCCCGCACCGAGCATGCCACCTGGATGGTGACGGTGAAAGTCGTCCGCCTGAAAATTGCGCCGCCGAGCTAGCGCTAGCGCAAGTGCATCGCCGGCCGCGAGCATCGCAGTGGTGCTGGCAGTCGGCGCAAGATTGAGCGGACACGCCTCGACGATGTCGCCAAGAGCGATGTGCGCATCACAGAGGCGCGCAAGAGTGGTAGTTGGGCGGGTTGAGATTCCGATACGCGCAACTCCGTCGGCCTTGAGATGCAGCGCGAGGTCGACCACCTCGGCAGTTTCACCGCTAAAAGAGAGCAAGAGCGCGACATCGCCAACGCGCATCCGCCCGAGGTCGCCATGCACCGCTTCCGAGGGATGAATGAAATGGGATGGCTGCCCGAGACTCGCCAATGTTGCTGAAATCTTCGCGCCGATGAGTCCAGATTTTCCAAGTCCTGAGACGACAACGTGACCCTTGCATGGCTCGAGCAGGTCGAGCGCACGGCACCAGCCCGGCGCATCGTTGCCACCACGACGCAACCCCTGCGCCATCGCGGAGAGCGCCGCAGACTCGGCTTCGATCACCTCAGCCATGAAATTCAACTCGGCGGTACCGACTTCGGTGTTCATAGGAGCAAGGGTAGCGGATAGCCTTCTGGAATGGCACTTCAAGATGATTACGAAGTTCGACTTTCGAGCTTTCAGGGACCGCTCGATCTCTTGCTGTTCTTGGTTCGGCGAGCTGAGGTCGACATCTCAGACATTCCGATCGCACTCATTACTGAGCAGTACTTCGCGTTTCTCAAAGGCATTCACCGCGTTGATGTTGAACTGGCGGGTGAGTTTCTTGTCATGGCTGCTTCGCTCGTTGAGATCAAGAGTCGCACGCTTGCGCCGCAGCAACCAGCGACGCGCGAGTCGTCGAGCGAGCGGGGTCGGGCAGCCGATGATCCGCGCTTTGAACTCGTCCAGCAGTTGTTGGCCTATCAACAGTTTCGCACTGCCGCTGGAACACTCGATCGTCTGCGACAAGAGAGCGCGCGGCGCTACGGCGCAGGCGCGCATGGCGGCGCACTAGCGGCGGATGCAACCGACGATGAGTTCTTCGTTGAGATTGAAGATGCGCATGTTCTCGATCTCGTTGAGTCGTTCGAGAAGATCATGCAGTCAGTCGACATCTCACGACTCGGCGATCACCGCATCGAGTACGACGACACGCCGATCAGTTTGCATCAGGCTGACCTCGTCGATCGCCTTGCGCGAGCTGACCGCAAACGCATGACCCTGCACCAGATGCTCGATGGGCGATCGCGCGGCGAAATGATTGGACTCTTTCTCGCGCTGCTCGAACTCGCGCGACAGCAACAAGTCGCACTTTGCCAAGATGATGGCGATGCGGAGATTGAAATTGAACTGCTGCAATTGAGCCCAGAGCCTGGCACGCTGACGCACGAGCCCACCACAACGCACGAGACGACGACCGAAGTCAATTCGTAGCGCACGCCCCCCACGCGACGAGCAGCACTCCCAGATCGCATCCGTTTACGGCGCCATCGCTGTCGATATCGGCATCGCTCGTGCCGCCACTTGTTCCCCATGCAGTCAGGAGGGTGATCCCATCATCTCCATCGACGAGACCATCGCGATCAAGATCAGAAGGACATGAATCGGCGAGGATCGCGGTGATGGGATGCCAGCGATCACCAGCACGAGTCCAGGCTGCGTTTCAAGGCCGTACGAGAGCGATTCGCCAACGACCGTGTCGGCCACACATGAGCCAGTGCAAGGTCAATTCGGAACGGGCGTTGCTGTTGGCGTTGGCGCAGTGATGGGCGGGGAAGTGGGCGCGGTCACTTGCGGTGCTGGCAAAGTTGCTGGCTTCGCGGCTGGCGTTGGCGCATTCTCGGGAAGAGATTCTTGTCGCGCCGCATCCCGTTCGAGTAATGCTTGCTCAAGAAGAAGGTAGAACTCGTCATGGAGGCGCGCTTCAACGGCTGGATCAAGACCAGGCGATCCACGAGCTTGCGAAACTCGCCCGAGTGCTTCGCGAGCCTCTGCTTGTGTCATCGCTGAAATTTGTTGAGTGGAGAGCTTCGGTGGTATCGGTGCTCTCGGGGAAGAAGTCTGAGCCTTCGCAGCCGAATCAACAAGCACAATCATTGTTGCAGTACGAGCATCACCCGTGAGACCCGGGTCTGCAAGCACCTTTGTCTTTAGATTTTGTAACGCGGCACTATCTGTGCCAGCAATCGCAAGATCAGCGGCAAGATTTTTCTTTGCCGTGGCAATCTGCGCACGCCGCGCCTGGAGCGCAGGAAAGCGATCACGCACCGCAACCGCATCCCAAAGCCGGATGGTCATGTCAGCAGATGCCGAAGCAATGGTGTTTCCATCTGGGCTGAAGGCGACGCAAAGGACTTCTTTCTCATGCCCCTTGAGTACAGCAATCTCTTTTGCTGATGCGCGGTCCCAAAGCCGGATGGTCTTGTCATCAGATGCCGAAGCAATGGTGTTTCCATCTGGGCTGAAGGCGACGCAATAGATTCCTTGCTCATGCCCCTTGAGTACAGCAATCTCTTTTAGTGATGTGCGGTCCCAAAGCCGGATGGTCTTGTCACCAGATGCCGAAGCAATGGTGTTTCCATCTGGGCTGAAGGCGACGCAAAGGACTTCTTTCTCATGCCCCACAAGTACAGCAATTTCTTTTGCTGATGCGCGGTCCCAAAGCCGGATGGTGTTGTCATAAGAACCTGACGCAATGGTGTTTCCATCTGGGCTGAAGGCGATGGAACGGACATAATCCTTATGCCCCTTGAGTACAGCAATTTCTCTTGCTGATGCGCGGTCCCAAAGCCGGATGGTCTTGTCATCAAAGCCTGAAGCAATGGTGTTTCCATCTGGGCTGAAGGCGACGGAACTGACATTGTCCTCATGCCCCTTGAGTACAGCAATCTCTCTTGCTGATGCGCGGTCCCAAAGCCGGATAGTGTTGTCCTCAGATGCCGAAGCAATGGTGTTTCCATCTGGGCTGAAGGCGACGGACATGGCAGGCTGCTCATGCCCCTTGAGTACAGCAGTTTCCTTTGCTGATGCGCGGTCCCAAAGCCGGATGGTTTTGTCAGTAGATGTCGAAGCAATGGTGTTTCCATCTGGGCTGAAGGCGACGGATCTGACAGAGCGCTCATGCCCCTTGAGTACAGCAGTTTCCTTTGCTGATGCGCGGTCCCAAAGCCGGATGGTGTTGTCCCAAGATGCCGAAGCAATGGTGTTTCCATCTGGGCTGAAGGCGACGGATCTGACAGAGCGCTCATGCCCCTTGAGTACAGCAGTTTCCTTTGCTGATGCGCGGTCCCAAAGCCGGATGGTTTTGTCAGTAGATGTCGAAGCAATGGCGTTTCCATCTGGGCTGAAGGCGACGCAAAGGACATAGTGCTCATGCCCCTTGAGTACAGCAATTTCTTTTAGTGATGCGCGGTCCCAAAGTCGGATAGTGTTGTCCCAAGATGCCGAAGCAATGGTGTTTCCATCTGGGCTGAAGGCGACGGAATCGACTTCTTTCTCATGCCCCTTGAGTACAGCAATTTCTTTTGCTGATGCGCGGTCCCAAAGCCGGATGGTTTCATCAGAACCTGAAGCAATGGTGTTTCCATCTGGGCTGAAGGCGACGCATTTGACTCCTTTCTCATGCCACTTGAGTACAGCAATTTCTTTTGCTGATGCGCGGTCCCAAAGCCGGATGGTTTTATCAGAACCTGAAGCAATGGTGTTTCCATCTGGGCTGAAGGCGACGCAATTGACCCATTCATGCCCCTTGAGCACAGCAATTTCCTTTGCTGATGCGCGGTCCCAAAGCCGGATGGTTTCACCAGAACCTGAAGCAATGGTGTTTCCATCTGGGCTGAAGGCGACGCAATTGACTATCCACTCATGCCCCTTGAGTACAGCAGTTTCCTTTGCTGATGCGCGGTCCCAAAGCCGGATGGTTTTGTCATCAGAGCCTGAAGCAATGGTGTTTCCATCTGGGCTGAAGGCGACGCAAAAGACTTCTTGCTCACCCCCCTTGAGTACAGCAATTGATTGGTCTAGAAGCGAGCCCAGCAATCTAGTGGTAAAGCGATCGGCCCAACCGCCTTGTTTAAGTTGGGCATTTTCCTCAAATGCAAGGGGCAAGTTGTTTGCATTCAGCGCATCAAATCCGCGACGCGTTGATGCGATTGCAACTTCAGCCTTGATTTGCGTCAGGGCTT
>SIAR01000018.1 GCA_009691705.1 Phycisphaerales bacterium | reverse complement strand
GCGAGCAGTGCGAGCAGTGCGAGCAGTGCGAGCAGTGACGACGATCGTCCCGCCTCGGGCGATGGCGCGAAGTAGGCGGCGCACTGCGGTGGGCGCTGGTCAAAGCCAAGCTACGATCGCCATTCAATGACATCAAAGCGGCATCCAACGATTGCACAATCGCGCTCGGTGAAGTCGATTGCCCGAGCACTCGCCCGGGGCGCGCCGCGCGAGATGCGTCAGAATCGCATGTTTCCTGACCATGATGCCGTCGCGTGGACGGCACTCAATCTGCACCGAGTGATCTTTGGGATTTGTGATCCGCTGGGCGAACCAACCGACGTCACGCTGCAGAGCATCTTTGAGATTTTGGGAGCAGAGATTGCGGCGGCTCATTCCACTGAAGCAAAGGACGCCGCCACCGCGAAGTCGCACGCCGACAAGAAACTGCGCGCACTGATGAAGGCGTTGCCGAAGATTCAGCGTGCCCTGATCATTGATCTCGAGAGCGCATTCAACCGCGACCCAGCAGCCCGCACCCGCGCAGAGATTGTGTTGTGCTATCCCGGACTTCGGGCCCTCTGCGTGCACCGGATCGCCCACGAACTCGACCGCCTCGGAGTGCCGCTTATTCCACGAATGCTCGCAGAATCGGCCCATGATTCGACCGGCATCGACATTCATCCCAGCGCCAAGATTGGCTCTGGATTCTTCGTCGATCACGGCACCAGCGTGGTGATCGGAGAGACCGCGGTGATCGGCAAGAACTGCACTCTCTATCAAGGGGTCACCTTGGGAGCACGGCGGTTCGATCGACATGCCGATGGATCGCTGCGCCGCGGAGTGAAGCGCCATCCGACCCTGTGCGACAACGTGACGGTCTACGCAAACGCGACGATTCTTGGTGGTGACACGATCATCGGCAAAGGTTCAACAATCGCCGCTGGCGCGTTGGTGCAAGAGAGCGTCCCCGCCCATTCGCTCGTCAAACCTGCGCGCGTCGAACTAACGGTTGCACCGTCGAAAAAACAATCGCACTCGGGCAAATGAAAATGCCGCCTCGCGGGAGGCGGCATGTGACTTCAATTCAAACCAACTTTGCTTCGCAGATCAGTTCTGTGGTCCACCCTGTCCACCCTGTCCACCCGGTCCACCCTGTCCGCCCTGTCCACCCTGTCCACCCTGTCCGCCCTGTCCGCCGCGACCGCCGCGACCGCCGCGACCCATCCCTTGCTCCTGCATTGCACGGAACATCTCGCCGCGCTCAGCCTCATCAATTGTTCCGTCATTGTTCTTGTCTGCCTTCTTTGCGACTTCCTGAAACTGTTCTGGCATCTCAGAGATTTTTCCGCTTCCAAAACGATTCTGTCCATTCTGTCCTTGGCCTCGTCCGCGCGATTGTGGGGCGGGAAGTTGCGCTTGCTGCTCGGGAGAGAGCAGCGCCTTCAGCCGATCCAAGAACCTCTTGTTCAATTCATCGCGTGAGTCGTCAAGATCGCCCACCGGATCGGGTGTGCCCGATCCTCCGCGGCCGAACATCCCAGTACCAAAGGAGGTGCCCGACAACATGCCAATGATGCGCTCGGTCTCTTCGAGGCGCTGGTCTGGCTCATACTTTCGTGTCGCAGCCACGAGTTTCTCGTTCATGACTGCGAGTTCTGCCAGATAGACACCTTGCAGATTCGCAACTGCAGCCACAATATCCGCCGCGAGGTCTGTCATCTCGAGAGCTTTCGTAAATGCTGATTGGGTCGAGGTAGTTCTGTAGATACGGCGGAACGCCGCATCGAGCGCTGCCTGATTGAACTTCGCGCCATCATCGACTGGCATCGCACCCACAATGATGGTGCGAAACTGGTGATTCACTTCGCGAACACTCTTGCGCAGCGCAATCTGCCGCTTTGCAATTGCCTTCGCAGCGTCAACGTCTCCGTCGAGCACCGTACGCATCAACTTAGGAGCGCTCTGTTCGAGATACTCCTCGCGGGCACGCAGTGCGTTGTCGAGTTGCACTTCGTAGTCATCGAGTGACTTCATAGAGAGATCGATAGATGGCTGCGAGAGTCCACTCTGATCCATCACCAAGAGCAGGTTCGTTGCCTCGCCCGAGAGCAATGCGTTGTCCATGGTCTTTTCGCGACGAAGAAACCGCTGGAACTTGGCCCAAGTTGGCTTCTGCTCTGCGGTCAGCGTTGCTTCGATTCCATCGAGCACAACTTGGCGCAGCACTGATTTGGCAGCGGTCCAACGATTGAACTCTGCCAGAATCTCTTCCATGATCGCCTTCGATTCAAGGTCTGCTCCAGTGGCCTTGCGCTCGGCGATCAGTTCGGCGCCGAACTTGCTCGAAGCTGCGGCAGCGACCTTGGCACGGGTCTCTTCATTGATTGGACCGCCATTCTCAACTTCCATCTGCTCAATCGTCTGTTGGATCGACTCGCGCATCCCGCGCATCTTCTCGCGCGTGTCTCCACCGAAGAATCCCTGAAACATCTGCATGGTCGACTCTTGCACCTTGGCTTGTGCTTCTTCAGACGCGGGACCAAAGGCAAGGTCGTAGTCATTGATCAAAGTCTCGACGATCATCATTTGTCCATCGTCGAAGGTGAGTTGCTCTTTGAAGAGCGGAATGTCTCGGCGCATGAAGTCTGGCTTGAACGAATTCATGATCTGGCCGAAGGCGCCCATGCGACCGCCTGGTCCGCCTTGACCACCACCACCGCCGCCAAATCCGAAGCCGCCCATTCCGCGACCACCACCTTGGCCACCTTGGCCACCTTGACCTGGCTGTCCTGGCTGACCCTGTGGAGGCGCTGCTTGTGGTGTTGCTTGCTTTGCATCCTGCGGCGCCCCCTGAAGAGCAGCAGCGTTGACGGTGAGAATGGAAAGTCCCAGCACAGCGGACGAACACAACACAGAGACACGCAATGGAGATTGCATCATTTCATAAATCTTTCGGTTGGGGATCGAAACACGAACGCAAGAAAACTGACTTTGGGCAACGACTCAATCTACGCTCAATTGCAGTAGTTCCCGTGCTTTATTGGCGGTTTGAGAGGTTTTTGGGACACCCGCCACCCCATTGCGCTCGACTATTTTTCGGCCGTGAGTTGGTAGATCATCCCCACGCCATCGGCTCCGCCCTCTGTTCCGCAAACGAAAAGGCCACCATCGTTCGCCTCGCCGAAACTTGCGGGCAAAAAGCGGCGATTTCCGCCAACGACGCGTGGTGCGGTCACGACTTTCCCATCGACAACACGCATACCCCACATCGTGCCATAGGCGTAGTCGGCGTAGAGGTAGACCCCTTCGAGTAGTGGAAAGCGCGTGCCGCGGTAGACATATCCGCCCGTCACCGAGACGCCATCCTTGTGGTGGTATTCAGCAATCGGCTCGATAAAGCGGGCCGACGCCTCGCTCGGGTCGGCGACACCTTCGGTCGGGTGACTCCCCTCACGTGGGCGCCATCCAAAGTTTCCACCCTTCGTGACGATGTCGATCTCTTCATACGCATCCTGCCCAACATCGCCGGCGTAGAGTTCTCCCGTCTTTCGATCAAACGACATGCGCCACACGTTGCGCAATCCATATGCAAAGATCTCTTTCGCCGCATCGGGAGTTGCAACAAACGGATTGTCAGCGGGGATGCCATAGGGTTTGCCATCCGCTGGGTGATCAACATCGATGCGCAGTACCTTCGCCAGCAACGACTTCAGACTCTGACCATTTCCCCACGGATCATTTCCCGCGCCACCATCGCCCGTCGAGAGATAGAGAAAACCGTCGGGGCCAAAGAGAACCGTGCCACCGTTGTGATTCCATGCTGGATCGGCAATCTCGAGCAACACCGTCAGCGAATCTGCAACAAACATTCCATCTTCAGAGGCAGTAACGCGCGCCAACACATCGCGATCTGGCTTCTCGCCCTGCTTCTTGGCCGTGTACCAGATGTATGCAAAGTGATTCTGGGCAAACTTCGGATGAAATGCGAGCGAAAGCAATCCCTGCTCGTTGAACTTGTCGTAGACCGGGCCCTTCGAGAGGTCGAGCACCAGCCGACCTGCACTCTGGGTGTCAGCTGAATCAATCTCGAGCACACGTCCAGCTTGTTCAACAACATAGAGTCGGTCATTGCGGTCTGGGCGCGCAACAATCTGCACGGGCCGCTTCAAGAGTGCCTTTGAATACACGCGTTTCATACGCACATTTGGAATCGCTGCTGACGCAGGTGCGACCTCTTGTGCCGCGGCTGACGAAACCACGATGCTTGATGCGACGAACAATGCGGTCAATTTCATGGCGGTGATGGTACGCCGCTGCGCTCGCAACGAAGAGGTTTTGTCAAAGGTTGAATTCGTCGGGGCACTATGCTGAGGCAATGCAACTCACACTCGCTTGTTTCTGCACACTGCTGCTTTCCTTCGGGCAGTCTGCGCAGATCGCGCCACCTGCCGCGACCGCTCCCGCCCCAACACCGCAACCCAGATTCGTTGCCTTGTTTGACGGAACGACTCTGACGGGATGGGTGGGCGATACAGCGGGATACAAAGTGCAAGATGGCGCGATCCACTCACTCGCCACTGGATCGAATCTCTTTACCAAAGAGTCATACGCAGACTTCCACCTCAAGCTTGAGTTTCGACTGACTCCTGGAGCCAACAGCGGCATCGGAATTCGGGCGCCGCTCACGGGAGATGTTGCCTACGAGGGAATGGAGATTCAGATGCTCGACAACACATCCCCCAAGTATGCGAAGCTCGCTCCGTGGCAGTATCACGGTTCGATCTATGGCGTTGTTCCTGCGAAACGTGAGCATTTGAAACCGGTTGGCGAATGGAATCAACAAGAGATCATCGTGCGCGGGTCGAAGGTCCAAGTCATTCTCAACGGTAAAACGATTGTCGATGCGGACATTTCGAAAGCTGCAGATGATGGCACGATCGATGGCAAGCCACATCCGGGATTACGGCGCCAAGGGGGACACATCGGGTTTCTCGGGCATGGCGACTGCGTCAGCTTTCGGAACATCGAGATCTTGGAGTTGCAGTGAGCTCGGGTGAAGTCGAGAGTCAACTGCGAGATGTGCTCGCCCGCCTCGAACGTCCGCTTGCGCACGGCGGCTTTCTAGTGAGCGATGTGCGCGTAGTCGATGAGGGCTCATGGGGACGACTCGACGCCGTGCTCGAAGGAACCGCGCTCACTGGAAAGATTCAAGTGCATCTCAACAAGAAGGGCCAGATCAGAATTGTGCCGCAGGGAAATGCCGCATTTTCAATTGCGCGGGCGCTCGAAGGTGGCGCGTTCCCCGTCGCCGCGGCCAATGCTGCGCCCGTGCGAGCCGTCGCCGCGCCGCAGAGCGCAACTACGGCGACTCCGGCCGCGCGGTCCACTGCGACTCTGGTCGCATCGTCGCCACTGGTCGCATCATCGCCACTGCGCGCATCAACTGTGCGCGGGGTCGCTGGAGAACTCGTCGTCGATTGCTCAAAGTACGGCAAGTCACTGATCGGTCCCACAGAGTGGCGCGGCGTTGTACATATGGGAGTGGATGGATGGCGCGAGGTCTTTCACAGCCCCGTCTATGCGCGCGGACACAACAACCTCGGCGAGTTTCTTGCGATCATCGAGGGGTGCCAGCGCATTGAGAGTGGCTCGTGCGCGTGCGATTCTCTCTGGAGCGACTCGAAGACCGCGCTCAGTTGGTTTCGCACGGGCATCATCAAGACGACTCTTGACATCGACCGCGCATTCGATCCGCAGTTTCTCGCCGCAATTCGCGGGGCGCAGCGTTGGCTGGCAGCCGCCGATCGCTCGGCATGGATGAAACGCTTCTCGCGCTGGGACGTCTCGCAGCGCGGCGAAAACCCCGCAGATTTTGGACGAAAGTAGCGCTGCCGCTGGCGGCACCGCGCCGTTCACTCCGCAGCGACTACGCCTTGGGAAGAGAAATCGAAGGACAGATTCGAGAGGCGAGTTCGTTTTCGCTAATCGAAAGAAAGAGGCGACCGAGTTCAGGATCGAAGTGTGTTCCAAGGCAGCGTTCAATCTCTATGCGCACCTCTGCGATGCTGCGCGCGGGTCGGTAGACGCGCGCACTCGTCATCGCGTCAAAGCAATCTGCGATGCAGAGTATCCGGCCGAGTTGCGAAATCTCCTCCCCTTTCAAGTTGTTGGGATAGCCCTTCCCATCCCAGCGCTCGTGATGCTGAAGCACGCCAGGCAGCAAATCTCGCATCTGAGGAATGTTGCCCAGAATCTCTGCACCCTTGGCCGGATGCTCACGAATCTGTGCGAACTCATGATCCTCGAGTCGTGTTGGCTTGCGCAAGATCGCTCCAGGCACGCCGATCTTTCCGATGTCGTGCACTAAACCACACTCGCGTGTTTGTCTGACGTGTTCGTCTGAAAGTTTCGCTGCTTGCGCGAGCAGCGCTGCAAACTCACTCACGCGTTTTGAGTGACCGCTCGTATAAGGATCCTTCTTGTCGACCGCATCGATGAGTGCTAGAACGACTCCTTTGAACTTCTCGCTGGTCTCGAGGTCGAACCGTTGCTGCATCTTGCCCCGCTCGATGTTCGCCAGTGAGAGTCCAGCCAATCCTGCGACCGCCTGGGCCATTGCGGGGGCGTCCATCTCGCTCCATTCGTGAACATCGCCGCCGCGATTGTCGAGGTAGATCCATCCAAAGAAGCCATTTTTCCCCATCGTGACGGGCACGCAGAGCACTTGCTTGATCGCGAGCGAGTCGAGGCTCGCGGCGAGTGTCGCACCAGGCGACGCTTCGCATTGGTTCATGAAGATGCAATTGCGGGCGCGCTTCAGCACGCTTCGACTCAACTGCAACTCGCCTCGACCAATGGCGGTCGCGCCACTGCCGAAGACAAGTTCGGGAACGCCAGGGGCTCCTTCGCGCAAGAATGCGACATTTGCGAATCCCGTTGCCATCGTCAGCGACTCGACCACTGCTTGACCGACTGACACTTCGTCGTCAGCCAGCGCTATGTTCTCATGCGCAGCGAGGAGGTGCACGAGCAGACCTTGATTGAATTCGGCGGGCGCCTGCACGGCGGCCAGTGGCACGAACCCTTCCGACCCGCCCACACTGTGAACGATGGTGCCTGCGCCTTCGGCCATTGTGCGGTCACCTGAGAGATCGTCCACTCGAAATCGCCACGGTTCAATCGTCAGCGAGTCTGCGTGATCGAGGCGCACCTCTCGGTGTTGGGCCAACTTAACGCCATTGAGAAATGTCCCAGAAGTTGAACCACAGTCACCGACCCGCCAGTGCCCCCCGTGATCATCCACGGGCGGAGCCCAGTGAAGCTCTGCGTGGCGCCTCGAGACTTTCGCGTCGGTGAGATGCACCGAGCACTCTGGGCTGCGCCCAATCGTGATCACTTTGCCGGGGGTAAGCGCCACCTCGCGCTCTGTGTCACCTGAGTATCCGCGGAGTCGCCATGCCATTGTGTTTATTATTACCTCGGCAGATCAATCGCGCATCAATAGGTCGCTTGACCCTTTGGATTCCAAATCAACTTCGGCTTGTTCCAATCACCGAGCGGTTGCGCTGGATCTCGACTCCCTTGCATGGATCGCGTCGCAATGTCGGTGAGTACGTGCGAGACGTGACCATCCGCGAAGACGATGTGACCCCCATCGAAGTGTCGGTTTGCAAATCCCCGCCAGTCCGACTGATTCACCGATAGATCCTGCCCAAAGTATGGATCGCTCGCCGAGAGTTCATCGGCGCGGCTGCGCAACTCAAACATGAGCACAGTGGCTGAACTGTCGGCAATCATCGCCATCGTGATCACCTTTTTGGGCTCAGGGATCGCCTCGGCAGCCAACGCGTCGTTGAGGCGCATGTTGGGAACGTAACTGAAGCAGAAGGCGCCCGATCCAAAGTCCCACGGAGCCTCGGCGTTTGCACTCGCCCCTGGGTCGATGAAGAGCGATCGGGTTGGTGGAATTGGAATCTCATCCTGTCCACTCGCCGCCATCGAGACAATCTCGCTGTAAGGTTTCTCGCCGGCAAGTTCTGCCACGGCATTCGCCCAATATGTCTTCTCAGCGAGGTTCACCGGCATATCGGCGACGGCTGCGAGCCCCTCCCACGGAAGTCGTTCTTTGTGGGTCGACGTGTAATTGATCGTCGCAGCCCCCCACTGTTTCAGGTTTGCTTGGCTGCCCGTGGCATTGCTGGCCTTGCGCGCCATCCCGATGGCTGTAATGAGAAGTCCCACTAGCAGCGAGATGATTCCGACCACGACGAGTATCTCGACAAGTGTGAACGCCCGTCGCGGTAGAGACTTCATTGTGGGAATCCTAGCCCACACGCTGTGAAAGTCCACGCAAAAACACCAAGCCGAACACTCCGCTCCCCAGTCAACTGTCGTTTGCAAATCCTTCAGGGCGGTCTGAAAAAACGCCGCGGTTGCCAGCCAGTGCGAGCGATTCGTGGTAACCGCTCACAAGTTGTTCCAAGAGTGCGCGAACACCGGGCACATCATGTTGGTCAAGGGCCGCTTCGAGGCGGGTGAGGCTCGGCTCGAGCGTCTGCCACGGAATAAACCGCTCCTGCGCCTGCATGATTGCGGGATGCTCAGTCGGTCCACAATTGTCGCCGATGAGTAACTCTTCGAAGAGCTTTTCGCCCGGTCGCAGACCCGTTGTCAAGATCTCGATATCGCCATGGGGATTCGCATCGCTCTTTTCGCTGTACCCGGCGAGGCGAATCATGCTTCGCGCAAGGTCAATGATCTTGACAGGCTCTCCCATGTCGAGCACGAAGACATCTCCCCCCTTACCCATCGCTCCCGCCTGAATGACGAGCGACGATGCTTCGGGAATTGTCATGAAATACCGAGTGATGTCAGGATGGGTCAGCGTCACTGGACCACCACGACGAATCTGCTCGGTGAAGAGGGGAACAACCGATCCGCTCGAGGCGAGCACATTTCCGAAGCGCACCATCGCAAATCGCGTTCTTCGCTCGGTTCGATTTGGCTTCTGCGAGGCTCGCTGCGCGTGATCGGCCAACGCCTGCAAGCACTTCTCGGCAAGTCGCTTGCTCGCACCCATCACGCTGGTTGGACGAACAGCCTTATCCGTCGAAATGAGTACGAAAGTCCTAACTCCGAGCTGCTCTGCCGCTTGCGCCGTGCGAAGCGTTCCGATGACGTTGACCGCAACTCCCTCGATCTCATTTGACTCGACAATTGGCACGTGCTTGTACGCCGCGGCGTGATAAATCGACTCGATCTTGTTTTCGCCGATCACCTGCTCAATACGAACACGGTCAAGCACCGACCCGAGCACTGCAACGATTTGCACCCCGCTCGCCTCGCCGACGAGTCGACGAAGTTCATTCTCAATCGTGTATAGGTTGAATTCGCAATTGTCGAGAACGACCAAGCGGCGCGGTCCCTGTCGCAGAACCTGCCGAGCTATTTCGGAGCCGATCGATCCTCCCGCACCAGTCACGAGCACATTCGCTCCGCCAATATTGCGCGAAAGCAGCGCCGTCTTTGCCTCAACCGGGTTGCGCCCAAGTAAATCTTCGATCTTCATGACACGCACGGCGTCTGTTCGCGCGGTTCCGTCGGCAATCTCGTTCAGGGTAGGAACAAGCATCACCTTCAACCCCAGCATGGTGAGTTCTTGGAACACCTCGCGTCGCCGCCGGCGGCTCGACTCTGGAAGGGCGAGCAGAATCGTGCTGACGCGCAGTGCGCGCACCACCTTTCGGATGTCCGATGCGGCGTAAACGCGCAAACTTCGCACTTCAGTGCCGACCCGCAATGGATCGTCATCGACGAACGCGACGATTGTTGAACGCTGATCTTGCGCGAGCATTGAGACCAATCCTGCTCCGACATCACCCGCCCCGTACACAATCATTCGAGTCGAATATGGCTGCACACTTCGCCTGATCAGATAGCGCGCAACAGCCCGCGACCCGCCGATGGCGAGCAGCGCTGCCATCCAGAATCCGATGATCGCTGAGCGTGGAAACCCCGCCCCTCGGTCGGTCATCAAGACGACGAATGCGAGAATAAAGACGGTGGCAGTCACTGCATAGGCGACGTGCACGGCGAAACGAAGCCCGACGTAGCGGGTGATCTCTCGATAGAGCCCCGCCGTGTAACAACATGGAATGCCGATGATCGTCGCACTCGCGCACACCCAGATGAGTGAATGGCCGCCGACTTCTGGCCACCACGACTCGAGCCGCGCGGCGAGCGCGAGCCACATCGAAAGTGCCAAGCAGCCGGCATCAACGGTCAATACGAGAAGTTGCTTTGCCCGACGCGGAAGACGATCAAGCCACGAAATCATGGTCGCAGAGTAGCACGCGCCTCGTGCAAAGCACCACCAACCCCGCAGATTGCCCAATGAGTTAGCCGTGCCCAATAAGTCATAGTTCTGTCTGTGAACTCTAGATCGAGTAGGCCCGCCGGGACTTGAACCCGGATGAGGGTGAGCTCTGCGGATTTTAAGTCCGCTGCGTCTGCCAATTCCGCCACAGGCCTCTGTCGAAGTGCGCGAGAAGGTCGCGCACCCGTGTCAGTGAAGCGTATCCCAAACCGCCCATTATGAAACCCACAAGCCTCAACACATCGCGCGCATCTATCCTGCTGCAATGACTTCTCTGGATCGAACCCCTCCTCTTGCGGGAATCATTGTCATCGATCTTGGACGGGTTCTCGCAGCGCCATTCACGACTTCGGTGCTTGCTTCGCTCGGCGCGCGTGTCATCAAAGTCGAGCGCCCCGGAGACGGTGATGACTCGCGGGCGTTCGGTCCCCACCACAACGGTAAGAGTCTGTACTTCACCAGTGTCAACTGTGACAAGGAGTCGATTGCGCTCGACCTCAAGAATTCCGCAGATCGTCTGATCTTCGAAGAACTTCTTGATGGCGCCGACGTGTTGGTCGAAAACTTTTCGCCACCAGTCATGGCATCGCTGGGATACGCGTGGGAAACAGTGCGCGCGCGCTGGCCCCGCCTGATTTACGGGGCGCTCTCGGGTTTCGGGCGGACCGGTCCGCTCTCATCGCAACCTGCCTATGACATCATTGTTCAAGCCCTCAGCGGAGTAATGAGTTTGACGGGTCATCCTGGAACTCCTCCAGTTCGGGTGGGAATCTCAATGGGAGACCTAGTCGCAGGCCTCTATATGGCCCTTGGAATCGTGAGTGCCATCCACAAGCGATCGAGCACTGGTACTGGATGCCTCATCGACGTTGCGATGCTCGACTGTCAGGTCGCTTTCCTCGAAGCTGCGGTTACGACCTTCACTACCACACACGTCGCACCGCAAGCGCTCGGGTCGCGCCATCCATCAATCGCTCCATTTCAGGCGTATCGCTGCAAGGACCAGTGGATCGTCGTCGCCGCAGGAAATGACGCGCTCTTTGCCGCGCTTTGTGCGGCGATCGGTCGCGCAGATCTCTCGGGCAGTGCCAACTTCGCGACCAATGCGAACCGCGTCTCAAGGATCGATGCACTCGAACAGGAACTCACCGCCACCCTCGCAACCCGCGACGCGAGTGCATGGATCGCCCTTCTCACTTGTGCGGGAGTGCCGTGTGCGCCGATTCAATCGATCGAACAGATGGTTGCGATGCCACAGGTGGTGGCGAGAGAGATGGTGGTGCCGGTTGACGATCCCGCCCTTCCCACGACCTGCGTGCCAGGGAATCCAATCAAAATGAGTTCGGTGACGCCTCGCACATCACGCCGCGGGGCTCCAGACCTTGATCAGGATCGCGCCGCGATTCTCAAAGAACTTTCTATTCGCCGCGCGCAGCAAGGCTCGCCAGTTCGGTCGTAACCTATTGCCATGTCTGCGGATATTGAACGAGCAACACTCTGGTTTCTGACGGCGCGCGGAATGACCGCGGCGTGCGCAAATCAGACTGCGCAGACTCAACTTTCTGCCGCAGGACTCTTCGCACAGTCGGTACTCGGCTTCTCTGAAGACGTGTGCATCGAAGGAAAATCTCCCGCGCGAATTGAGCGCCTTTCGCTGATCGACTGCCTCGCGGGTGTCGCGGCCCTGCCAATCGAGACGCGCGAGAAGTTTCTGACTGGTGCGCTGATGATCGCGCTGCTCGATCGAAAGATGGATCCATCAGAGGTTCGGTGGGCATCGGCGCTGGCGAGTGCGATGCGGCTCAATTCGGCGCAGGTCGAAGAGTGCTGCCTCGGCGCCCGCATCCTGACCGACATGTTGCATCCCGTGATCCCGATGAATTGACGATGGAAGAACCCTCGGCAAACTTCGGCTTTCTCGAGGCAATCGACCGGCGCCTTTCACGGCTCGGCAAACAGGCCGAGACCTACGCGCATTCCGATCCTGAAGCTTGTCTCTTCAAGTTGCGACTCATGGTCGAGATGATGGCGTCGACGCTCGCGCGCGTCACTTTGGGGAATGCCCTTCCACCTGAACTTGGAGTCACGCTCGGCGAGCTCGAGCGGCGTGGCGTGCTTCCCCGCCGCGAGGCTGACAGCATGCATGCAATTCGCCGCGATGGAAACTCTGCAGTGCACGGCGGAACGGCTCCGAGTTCGACAGCTCTGCGTCGGTTGCGCGACGCGCATTCGCTGAGTTACTGGTACACGCAGGCGCTCACCCGAAAACCTGCCGGACCGCGGCGAGATTTTCAGGTGCCACTCGCTGGTTCCCGGCACACAGGAGTTGATCCGCAAGTCGCTGCGGCAGAAGTACTTGAAGATCAGATTGAACAGCGCCGACAGCGAACGCGCGAGGCGCTCTTGCTCTACCGCGACGATACGCAACGCGCCAAAGAAACGCTGCGCTACCAGAGCGAACTCGACGGACTCGACGCCGTTGCGGCGACGGCTGGTGAGTCAGACATCGACGCCGAGACGATGGCGCTCATCATGGCACTCGAGCTTGAGCAGTTGCTCGAGCATCCAACATTCGGGCGAGCGAGCCGAGATGCGCGCCGTGAAGCTGAGGCGCAACTCAACGCTGTGAAGCAGCGCCTCGATGCGCAAGAGTCTGCGTTTCGCGACGCGCGCGAACGATTGGCGACCGACAATTATTGAGTTGGAGTGGAGAGAATCACCAGGCGTGAGTACATTTGCACGCAAGGAGGATCGACCATGGACGGCGACCTATCAGTGGATTATCTCGGCGACGGGTACTACGCACTATTTCGAGACAACGGGGATCGACGCATCATCGAATGCGTTGCGCCGCGCGTTACAGACATCTTTCGGAACGTCGCACGACGATTCGGTCACGATCATCCCGTGGAGATGTCATACATGGCGCACCTTGTTTTTAAGATCGAAGCTGGAATCGATTTCAGCACCGATCTCGCCGATCCTGCGCAAGCAGATGTCGACGATTACGGTTCATGCGATTCGAAAGAGTATTGATCGCGCTACTTTCGCTCGCCAAACATCATGGCGATGCGAAAGACGAGTTTCAGTGCTTCGAGATAGACCCAGGCAAGCGTGACGATCAAGCCGAAGGTGAGATACCACTCAGCCGATGCCGGAGCTCCAGCGGTGACGGCATCCTGCACTTGACGAAAATCAACAATCAACCAGAGCGCCGCGACGATCAAGATGACCGCGTTGATGCCCAGCCCAATGAGCGCCGCGCTGCCACCACCTGCGGCACTAGAGAGTGAGAGGAATGGCATGCTCGCTCCGAAGAGGCTCATCACCATTGAAATCAGAAACATGAAAAAGATTCCGAGCGTGACGACTGAGAGCACCTTCTGAAACATCGCGCCGCCAGTGAGAATGCCCATACGAAAGAGAGTGAGCATCGCGAGCATCAACGCCACGACAATCACGAAAGCTTGCAGAGCGATTCCGCCGGGGACCGCAATCTTGTTTGCCGCGAGGATGCCTTCTAGCAACATGCCAAGTGCGCCGAGCATGAACCCCTGCGTTGCTGAGTAGAGCACTGTGACCGATGCCGCCATCCGCGGCGACTTGCGCACGAGAAAGATGGATGCGATTGAGATGGCAAGTGAGGCGAAGAATGCGATCCAGATTGCGGCCGGAAATGCCTTGGTGATCGGAACAGCCACCGCCCCAGAAACTGCGGCTAAAAGCACACATCCAGCGGTTTTATTGATGACTCCCGAGACGGTGCAGAGTTGGGTCGATCGATCGACTTGCCCCAGTGCGCCTGCGAGAACCCCATCAGCGAGAATTGGATTGGTAGATACGAGTGACATGTTTAGGCCTCCTTGCGAATCTGTGCGAATTGCATTGCGCGATGAATCTGCTCAACAACAACTTGTTGATGAGCCATGTGAAATGTGAAGTCGAATGATACGCCGATGTAGGTGCGCTGCGAACTATCGAGGTGCGTATGCACGACCTTTCCGGTTGCAACAATCGGAACGGGATGGTCAAGGCCGAGTGGAATCTCGATCCAGAAAATTCGGTGGCGACCGAGCACCGCAGAGTCTTGCGGTTCAACACGCAACCCCACACCACCACCTCCCACATTCATCAGTGTTGCAGAAAACTTTGGTCCAACGGTCGGCATGGGGGTGGCTGTGGTCGCCATTGGGGCACCCGCCGCAAAGGCATGAAACGCTGCATCGTTGGCCGTCTCTGCCGCAACGATTGTTCGTGGATCGAGCAACGGCCACATGCTCACACTCGGCAGATTCAATGCGGCGGTCTCAACGCGCACGAATCGTCGCAAGCATCGCTCGACGCCGTCGGGCAATTGCAGCCGCATGCACGCGCCACGTGATCCTGTGGGTTGTTCATCGAATAGTTTTCGAGTCGTGAACTTCCAGCGATTCTGACCGATCGTAATCGCGCCCAGAAGAGCCATCCCATCTTCGATGTGAAATGTCTTGCCAAAAGCGACGGGCGCTTCAACAACCACCGATTCTTCTTCAAGCGAAACAATCTTCAATCGCCAGACGAGATCGGCTGATCCCGCCGCTTCGACTGGATCGAGTTGCGTTGGCGTGGCAGCACCGCTGCGCGCGACAGAAATCTCAAGCGTTCCCCCCCGCTCGAAGACCTGCTGCATACTTCTCTTCCACTCAGACGTTCGCGATCGAGATGCTGGCATAGCGCTCGATCATAGCCGCGCCAGCGGCGGTCCTTTGCGAGTGCCGTAGCCAACAACTCCACGAGTGCGCCTCAAGCGCACCGCACAACCCACGCAATGAGACTCAGCACAACGATCGCAATCGCGGCGATGCGTCCGGCGCGCACCATCTGTCGTCCCAACGTGTCAATCGGACTCGGGCGACCAAGCGCCGTGACTTGCGCATCCTCTTCGCCAACGTCGACCGAGTCCCAGTCGACGCTGTCCGCCAAAAACTTGTTTGCTCGCAGCGCCGACTTTGCACGTTCGAGATCTTGCGCGCGTACCTGCACGGGAATGCCGCCGAGCATGCGATTGCCAACCACATCGAGCCCGAATGCTTGGATTGCCGCACCAAACACGGCCACCATGATCTCGCGGTCGCGCAGAATCGCTGCCACCGACTGCGCCTCGAATTCGCTTGACGCGAGGTGCACCGTGACCAAACGATTTTGATCGTCGGAGTCTGTCACGAATTCTCCTCGCGCGCGGGAGGCACTGCGTCGACGTTGCGCACGCGGTCAATCGCGAGCATCAATGAATCGGCATCATCGGGATCAAACATCTCGTCGCCAATCTCGACGCGCCAGTCTGTGACATTCGATGTGGGCATCGTGAACTGGAATCCCGGCGCCACATCTTGGCGAGTGATTGGTTGATCGACGACTGCGACGGTCACCGCGTCGTGATCAATCTTCTGCACACGAAACCACGATTGCTCGATGCGGTCGCCAGCGGTGTCGGGCACGGGTGCCTGCACGGTGAATCCCGTGCGGGCAAGTTCTTGAAAGTCTGGGTTTCCAGTGCGCATGAGACTCGCAAACGCCGTTGCGAACAAGCCCCACGTCGAACGGGCGCGCCGCTCGGTCGATCGCACACTGTGCTGCGTCATGTAGAGCACGGCCTTGCCCGCTTCGATGCGCTCAACAACTTCGCGCGGCCAGACCCACAATGATCGAAAGTTGCCCAGAGCCTTCTCGGCACAGATCACCGCGCGCGGCAAGGCGAATTCGCTGAGACCATGTTCGCGCGCTTGCACACGCCAGGGTTCAGAGCCCGCGGCCGACGCGGTCACACACGGCGTTACATCACCAACTTTCTGAAAGCGCACGACCAAGTCATCGCCTATCTCAAGAGTCTCGCCTGGATCAGGCATCTCGTTTTCGAGCAGCAATCCGGCGAGTGTGTGCAACAGCACGGCACCAGATTCGGAGTGCTCGCGCGGCACTTCAATCAACTCGAGTTCTGGAATCCCGCAGCGCGAGAGTCCGCAGGTGCCAAGCAAAACAAACGCGCAATCGCCATCGGGTAGTGCCTCGTACCGTCCAAGTCGCCAGAGCAATCGCTCGACGGGCGCGGCATCCTCAGTCAGAAAGTCGCGATCTATGCGCGCCCGTGGATACACCTCGCCAGTCACGACATCGAGGATGGCCACGACATCTGGCATCGCTCCGCCGAGCAATCCAACACACATGAAATACTCTTCGGCCGGCTCGTCCGATGAGAGAATCGTTTGCAAGCGAATCACCCACGGTGATTGCGATGCGCCATCGCCAATCTGAGTCTGGTCGCGCTCAGAGAGATCGCGCGATCGCTCGCACCAGACGACGAGTCCTGAGTCGATTCCGGGCATCTGCACTCCGAAGGCCCAGATCGCGTCGTCGTCAGTCTCGATCGCGTCGATGCTGACCTCGCCGCCAACCCACGCGGCAACTGCTGTCGAAAACTCAGCAGCAGTCAACGCCTCTTCGTGGGGCCAAAACGCGACAAATCCGCTCTCTTGCGGCTCAACTTCCCAGCCATGGACTGGCTGTTCATCGGCGTGATCTTCTGGACTCGTCACGGGTGCTCCATGAAGCGTAACCAATTGCGCAGCGAACCCCAACCGATTTCAGACCAGCACGTTCACCATGCGCTTTGGAACCACGATGATTTTTTTGGGAGGGCGACCAGCCATCGCCTCTTGCACCTTGGCATCGCCGAGCACGATCGCCTCAATCTGCGCCGCATCGGCATTGAATGGGACAGTCACGTGCGCCCGAACTTTGCCCTGAATCTGCACAGGCAGCGCAAGAATCTCATCGACGAGTTGCGATTCATCCACGGCGGGCCACTGCGATTTGGTAATCGATGTCCGCTCGCCAAGACGCTGCCACAATTCTTCGCATATGTGCGGAGCAAATGGGGCGAGCGCGCGCAAGAAACGGCTCAGTTGATCGGCGGTGAGTCCGCCATCTGCGGCGTCTTTCATCGCTGTTGGCCGAGTGGCAGCATTCACGAGTTCGATCAAGGCCGCAATCGCTGTGTTGAACGCCAACCGCTCGATGTCTTGCGCAACTTTGTGAATCGAACGATGCAACTGGCGCTCGACGGCAGGGTCTGCCTTACGCGCGAGCTGCAACTCTCCAGTGCGTTCATCAATCGCGAGCCGCCAGACACGCTGCAGAAAGCGAAAGACTCCGGCGATATCGCGGGTGTTCCACGGCTTCGACTCGGCGAGTGGTCCCATGTACATCTCATACAGACGCAGCGTGTCGGCGCCATACTCTGCAACAACTTCATCGGGAGTCACGACATTCTTGAGACTCTTTGACATCTTCGCAATGACCCGCGTGACAGGCGCGTGTGCGGCTGTTTCGATCCATCCGCCATCTGCCTCATGCACTGCGTCGGTTGCGACAAGCGTTCCATCGGCGCGCTCGAACGCAAAACTCGTGATCATCCCTTGATGAAAGAGCTTTGCGAACGGTTCGACCGTCGAGACCTCACCCAGATCGAAGAGCATCTTGTGCCAGAATCGCGCGTACAAGAGATGCAACACGGCGTGCTCTGAGCCGCCGATGTAGAGATCGACTCCGCGGTCACCCATCCAGTATTGCTCGGCCTCTTTCGAGACGAACCGCGCTGCATTCTTTGGATCGCAGTACCGCAGGTAGTACCAACATGATCCGGCCCAGCCTGGCATGGTGTTTGTTTCACGGCGCACGGCCGTCGCAGGATCGAGCAGTTTCGCATCGATGCCCGCTTCTCCGGCTGTTGTGTTGACCCACGCGGTCGCCTTGCCCAGCGGAGGCACGGGTTGATCGCTCTGCACCGGCGCATAGTCGACAAGTTGCGGAAGTTGCACTGGCAGCGCGCTCTCACTGACAGGAAAGTGCATCCCCCGCTCGTCGAAGACGATTGGAAAGGGCTCGCCCCAGTAGCGCTGGCGACTGAAGAGCCAGTCGCGCAATCGAAAATTGACCCGTCGCGCGCCGCGTTTTGTTGCAGTGAGCCAATCGATCATCGTTGTCGTCGCGACTGCTGTGGTGAGACCATCGATTGAGAGGTCGCCGTTGTGTGAGTTGCAGGCGACTCCTGCGCCGCACGCGGCAGCATCTGCCGTGAACGGCGTGCCATCGGCAGCAGCAACGACTTGTCGACTGGGAAGTTTGAATCGCGCTGCGAAAGCAAAGTCACGTTCATCGTGAGCCGGGACTGCCATGATCGCACCAGTGCCGTATGCCATGAGCACGTAGTCGGCGGTCCAGATTGCGATCGACTCTCCCGTCGCGGGATTCATCGCCGTGATTCCAAGGGCAATGCCAGTCTTCTCGCGGCTCTCTGCCTGCCGGTCGACGTCTGAACGATTGCGCGACCACGCGACATACTCCGTGATTTCTTTGAAGTTCTTGGGGCATTTCGCCAGCGCCCATTCGACCAGTGGATGCTCTGGAGCAACAACCATGTACGAAGCACCAAAGAGCGTGTCGGGTCGCGTGGTGAAAACTGTCAGGTCGCCAAATCCTTCAACGGCGAACTTCACCTCGGCGCCTTCGCTGCGACCGATCCACTCAGATTGCATCGTGCGCGTCGAATCTGGCCACTCTACAAGTGCAAGATCATCGAGCAAACGCTGCGCATATGCGGTTATGCGAAACATCCACTGACGCAGCGGCATTCGAAAGACAGGGTGACTGCCCCGCTCGCTGCGCCCGTCGACGATTTCTTCGTTGGCGAGCACAGTTCCAAGCGCTGGACACCAATTCACCGTTTGCGACCCGATGAATGCCAAGCGCAACGTGTCAAGATAGGCCTGCTGCTGCTGAGGGGTGCTCTGCGACCACACTACGCCGTCATCGCCGAGGGGACGATCTTCATGGCGACACTTCGCTTCGAGTTCTGCGATTGGTCGGGCGCACCCACGCGACTCGTCGTAGTAGGAGTGGTAGGCGCGCAACCATATCCACTGCGTCCACCGGTAATAGTCAGGATCAATCGTGCCAAACTCGCGCGACCAGTCGTACGCGAATCCAAGTCGCTGCAGTTGTCGACGAAAATTGTCGATCGCACTGCGCGTCGTCACGGCGGGATGCACGCCAGTCTGCACCGCGTACTGTTCGGCGGGTAATCCGAATGCGTCCCATCCCATCGGATGCAAGACGTTGAATCCGCGCATCACTTTGTAGCGCGTCACAATATCCGTCGCGGTGTATCCCTCGGGATGTCCAACGTGCAGTCCCACCCCAGATGGATAGGGAAACATGTCCAAGATGTAGTACTTGGGACGCGTCGCGTCGAACGACTCATCACCGGGATTTGCGGCGCGATTTGCCCCCGTTGCGAGCCATTGGGCCTGCCAGCGCGTCTCGAGTTCTCCAGCACGCGCGGCGTCGTAGCGATATGGTGTTTCGTGAGCAGCCATATGAGGTTTCGAAGGATAGCCACACGCGGCGATCGCTAGTTACCAACTGAGTTGCGCCAACCGTCACCGAATCGCGCGACTCACACTGTCTGGGGACGACGCATCTGAAAGTCGGCGTTCTCGTGCACGTACTTCATCGCGTCGCCAACCACATAGAAACTGCCAGTGACGCAGATCAAGTCATCGCGGCTCGTGGCGCGCATCGCCAACTGAATTGCCTCGCCCACAGTGCGCGCAACCTGACTCATCTTGCCGCTGCGTTCTTGAAATAGTTTCTGCAGTTCCACTGGATCGGCCGCCCGTGGATTTCCGATCGCGCGAGTGAAAATAACTTTGTCTGCGCCGAGATTAAGGCGGTCGAGCATCTCTCCGACATCTTTGTCTTGACAGCACCCAAAGACGCACACCATGCTGTCATAGGGCACATGCGCGCCGACGCAGCGCATGAGCGCATTGAGACTCGCTGGATTGTGCGCGCCATCGACTAGCACGCGGGGGCGGTCGCTGATGAGTTCCATCCTTCCAGAGACCTTGGTCTTGCTCAATCCGCCCGTCACAAGACTCTCGGGACAGTTGAACCCAGCTGCGCGCACGCACTCAATGGCTGCGAGCGCGACACCGCAATTGATCGCTTGGTGCTCGCCTGGCAGCGGCACTGGCAAGTGTTCGATGCGCATCGTCTTTGTGTAATAGCAGACGCGGGTGTGGGGTCCTGTTTCTGGTGATGTGCAAAAACGACTTGAAAACTCGATGTCCTTGTTGACAATGCGCAACTCGGCGCCAACCTTCTCAGCGACCTCTGCGAACACCTTGTTCACTTCTGGCGCAGCATCAAAGACGATCGCGGGCACGCCGCGTTTGAATATTCCAGCCTTCTCGCGCGCAATCTTTGCCAACGTGTCGCCCAAAATGCGCGTGTGGTCGAAGTCGATTGTCGTCACGACCGAAACGATGGGCGTCAGTACGTTGGTCGAATCGAGTCTTCCTCCGAGCCCAACTTCGATCACGGCGATGTCGACCGCCTCGTCTGCGAAGTACTTGAATGCCATCGCGGTCACCGCTTCGAAGTATGTTGGCTCGACCTTGGCCTTGGCGGCCGCCGCCTGCACCTTTTTTGCCATCTCAACCATCGCAGGCTTCGAAATCATTTTGTCGTTGATCGCGATGCGCTCGCGAACATCCACAAAGTGCGGGCTCGTGTACATGCCCACGGTGTACTTGCACTCCGAGAGCATGCTGGCAATCATCGCGCAGGTCGATCCCTTGCCAACGGTGCCAGCAACGTGCACGGTCTTGATTGATTCGTGTGGGTTTCCCATCGCCGCGAGCAGCGCCCGCATGCGGTCGAGTCGAAATGTGTTCTCGTCGTACTTCACAACGCGCATTCGCTCGATGTCGGGACGCTCGGCCAGCCACTTCAGCGCAGCCTGATAACCACTGATGTCGATTTTTGCGGGACGCGCAGCGGCAACTTCGACAATCGGCGCCTTTGGAAGCTTCGCAGCAGAAACTGAAAACTTTGAACTCGTCGTGGCAGCGCTCTTCGCCGCAGACTTTGTGGGTGCGAGAGAGCGAGAACCTGTTCGACCTGCGGGCTTGCTATTCATAGGACTTTGAGTGTAGTCCTCTCGGCAATGGAATCCAAACACATCAAAGATGCCCTGCAACATGAGGCATGGCGTGCGCTGCGAATCATGAGCGAGTTTGTGGATGCAACCGACACTTTGGTGCGGGTCGGCCCTGCTGTGGCAGTGTTCGGTTCGGCACGCACCGCGCCCGATCGTCCCGAATTCGCGCAAGCTGTTGATTGCGGTCGATCGCTCGTCGGGCGGGGATTCGCAGTGATCACGGGCGGCGGTCCCGGCATCATGGAGGCTGCGAACAAGGGAGCGCTCGAAGCGAAGGGTGTTTCTATTGGACTCAACATCTCTCTGCCGTTTGAGCAGAAACCAAATCCGTATCAGAGCATCGAACTCACCTTTCGTTACTTCTTCATTCGCAAAGTCATGTTTGTGAAGCACGCGCGTGGATTCATCATTTTCCCAGGAGGATTCGGGACGATGGATGAGTTGTTTGAGTCGTTGACCCTGATTCAGACGCTCAAGATCGTTCCGTTTCCAGTCATTTTGGTTGGAAAGAAATTCTGGGAGCCACTGCTCGCCTGGATGCGCACCACGCTCGCCGAAGAGTTCAAGACGATTTCTGCAGAAGACTTCGATCTCTTTCGAGTCACCGACGATGTGGATGAAGCCGTGCGACTGATCGACGACGTGCAATCAAGACGGCAACTTTGGGCGCCAAATTTGCCGCGTTTTGCGTCTGATCCTCCGCTTGCCGAAGAAGAGGGCATCCGCCAGGGAGTGCATCCACGGCGCCACTTGCAGGGCGACGCCGCGATGGGACTCGACAACCTCGAGTAGTGCTCACCGCCACCGTCACCGCCACTGATGGCGTGGATAGCGGCGGCGAAGTTCACTGCGCAGTTGTGGATAGAGCACCTTCCAGAATCCGGCGATGTCTGATGTGACCTGCAGTGGTCTGTAGTTTGGCCCGAGTATCTCGACGGTGATTCCCACCCGACCTCCAGCAACGCGCGGCGTCTCCTCGACTCCGTAGAAATCTTGAATCTTCGCCTTTCCGCGGGGAGGCTGATTGGGTTCGTACGAGAGTTTCATCTTGTAACCGCTCGGCAGCAAAAAGTGGGCGGGCGCCATGCGGGCAACAAACTGCTGATCATCGTAAGAGAGTGCGCTCAACATGATCGCGAGGCTTGATCTCGTGCGTAGTTGACTAAACCGCGTTGCCCCCGCAGCGAGCTCAGCAAAGAGAATGCGTAAGTCGTCGTCGCCGTATGTCATCATTGCGCGCTCAGGAAACGTCGCAGCAACCCAACGGGTGCGGGCGATCCACGGTTCGACCTGTTCTTGCCAATCATCGGGTCGCAGTCGATGGGCGATCATCTGCTCAGCGAGCAACTCGCTCGCGGCTGGGACGTTGCGTGGTGGACGCACGGTTCTCTCAATGACGGTCTCGTCGAAGAGAACTTCTTGCACCTCTTCAACCGATTGGGACTCCGCCTCCCAGCGCTCTTGTGTTCGCGTCGTGAAGCGGTCGGGCAGCGTCGTCTCGACCCAGCCGCGATCGAGCGCGACGGTCATCGACAGGGTCGTTTCAGCCGAATCACCCGCGCCACTTTGCCGAACATCGAACGCCAAGAGCGCACCGACGCCGTCGTAAAGACTGCGCTTGTCGATCGACACCTTGCGCCGTCCCGACATCGATGCGTGCGCACGCTGTCGATCGCCACGCCATGCGATTCGATCTGGAAAACCAAGCATAAATGACTCGGCAAGCGCCGCATCGCAACCACCATCGACATCATCGCGCTTCGCCAACTCGCCCGCGGCACGCTGCGCAGAGTCTGCAAGATCTTGGGCGGCCTTGAAAATCTCACGCGCCGCATCGCCATCGATTGGAGCACCACGGGCGCGCCCTTGCTTCCACGCCATCAACATGCGCTCACGGGCAAGCACGTCGCTCGGTCGATCATGCGCCTCGAGATGCGTGCGAAGAGTGGCAGGATCGTCGCGCTCAACGGCGTCGCGTTCGGTGAGTAGCGCAGCCCACAATGCCGCCCGCGCGACGCATCCACGCTGCGCGCCTTCGAGCAGGGCGCGCGCAACCCGCGGATGTGCAGGAATTCGCGCCAACTTCCGACCCACGGACGTCAGATCACCAGCGGCAGTGATCGCACCACACGCCTCGAGCACACGCTGCGCGCGTTCTCTTGAGGTCTCGGTGGGCGCATCGATCCAAGGAAACGCCATCGCATCGCGCTCACCCAGCACGAGCAGGCTAAGAAGCGCTTCAGAGAGATCGATGCGGTGCACTTCAGCCGTGTCGAATGCGGGGCGACGCAACTGCGCAGCATCGCTCCAGAGACGCAGACACACTCCTGGCGCGGTGCGACCGGCCCGGCCCGCGCGCTGACGGGCGCTAGCTTGACTGATTGGCTCGAGGCGCAGTGCATTCAGATCGCGCAGTGGATCGAACCTATGCACGCGCGCGAGACCGCTATCGACAACGAAGCGCACTCCCGGAATCGTGAGGCTCGTCTCTGCGATGTTCGTCGCCACCACAATCTTGCGGCGATCACTCGGTTGCAGGGCGCGATCCTGTTCGGCTGGAGTTTGCCCTCCATGCAGCGCAAGGAGATCGATCGACCCTGCCGCGATTCGCCCGCCCAGCGCCTCGAGTGTCCACTGAATCTCTTTGCGACCAGGCATAAAGACGAGACCATCCCCTTCATACTCTTGGGCTGCCTGCGCCACCACCCCTGCCGTTCGCTGCACGATGTCTTGTGTACTGGGAGTATCGCCTAGGTGCTTGATCGCGACCGAGTGCACTCGACCAGGAATCAGGAGTGGATCAACTTCAAAAATCTCGGCGAGCCGCGCTGCGTCGAGCGTGGCGCTCATCACCACGATGCGCAAATCTGAGCGCCGACCCGATTGCAATCGCCGCACGATTCCTGCGGCGAGATCGGTCGCAATGCCCCGCTCGTGAAACTCGTCCAGCACGACGGTGCTGATGCCGGCGAGATCGGGCGACCCTTGGGCCAGTCGCACGAAGAGACCGTCGGTCATGAAGAGGATGCGCGTCTGCGCGCTCTCTACGCGTTCGTACCGCGTGCGGTATCCAACAATGTCTCCTTCGCGCGTTCCCAATTCGAATGCCACGCGCCGAGCAACGGCGCGCGCGGCGAGTCGTCGCGGTTGCAGCACGACAATCTTGCCCGCTGGGCAGTCGGGCGCAAGTAGCAGAATCTGCGGCAGTTGCGTGGTCTTTCCAGACCCGGTCTCGGCAACGAGCACAAGCTTTCGCTCGCGCGCGAGTCGCGCAGTGATCTGCGATGCAAACTCGATAATGGGAAGCGGTGCATTCTTGCCGCGCGACGAATCAGAATGCATCGGAGTAGCGCTTGCGAACATCCTCAAGAAAACGTGCGACCTGCGCTTGCTGCTTCGGCGATGCGGTCACTTCGACTTCTTTCTGCCACAAGCTCATGAAGCCAAGAGCGCCATCCTCGTTAAGCGATGGAATCGTTCGATCTGACAATCTATTTTCGTCGCGGGCGGTACTGGAGCGAATGCGTTCGAGTCGATCCTTGTCTGATCGATCGCGCTCTTTGCCCGTCGCAAGTTTCTCTCCCGTCTTCATCCAGTTGAGAACCCAGTCGTCGATGTACTTGCCCTTATCTTTCTGGGTTGATTCGAAATACCCCGACGCCCCCTGCACAAGGATGTCACGCGCCAAGATGCGCACGTTTTGCGTGAGCTGCTTTCGAACCGGTCCGGTGACTCCAGCGAAGAAGCCTGCCATCGCGGCGCTATCCGAACTCTCCATTCCCCGAAATCGCTCGCTCAATTCGAGCAGAAATCTCATGCGTTCTTCGAGCGACAACTGGTTGAAGTCGTCCATCGCGAGGTAGCCAAAGACATCATCGACGGGCGTGTCGAAGATCGATGGCGGCGGCTGCCAGCGCACGGCAAACCACCACCAAGCACCGACTGACAAGAGCAACACAAAAAGAGCACCAACGCAGGCGCCCAAGACCTGCCGCCCGCGACCGCGAAGTGCATACTTGATTTCGTCAAAGTCAATCATGGTGATCCTGTTCAATCGATAACGGTGTTCGTCTCGACAGTAGCCGCTCGTGCCGAGCCGTCAAGATAGACGGCATTCCTCGGAACGCGTGTTCCCGGGTGGCGATCTTCGCTGTCGATCAAGATCGGAAACAGGCGCTTTGAATCATTCTCGAACAGTTTCGCCACCAACTTGCCCTCGGTTTCGAGCCGCAATCGCTGGCGCTGCCTTTCAACGGTGCTTGCAGGCAGTGTCATCAAGACCTGTAACACTTCCATTTGCACCTGTGGGCTGAATCGCAAGAGTCCAGGCAGATAGTTGTAACTCGTCCCGGTGTCAGTCGACTCAGTATCAAAGTCTGATGGACAGATCCACGTTGGGCTGTCGATCGCCATGTAACTCTCGAGAAGATTCGGCAGCCCGCCGCTGATTCCCTCAGGTGTCACGACTGGCAGAAACTCGCAGATTGGCAGGACTCCCTTGTTCGATACTTGATATGCCTGCCACGCAGTGAAGTTCTGACGCAGATTGCTCAGACACCCTGAGTTGCGCGACTCGGCCCTCACCATCTTGATCGCCGGCATCACGAGTCCCAACAAAAGGGAGATGATCCCGACAACGACCAGCGTTTCAACGAGTGTGAAAGCGCGGCGCAACAAAAAGGAACTCATGCAGAAATAGTAGCCGCACCGGGAGAAAACACCGCATCAACAAACCGATCCGCATCAAATGGTTGCACATCCTGGGGGGTCTCTCCCACGCCAATGAGTTTCACTGGAACCTGCAGCGCATCGTGAATTGCCACGACAACGCCACCGCGCGCGGTGCCATCCATCTTTGCCAGAAAAATTCCAGAAATGTCGACCGCTTTGCGAAATGCTGCCGCTTGCACGAGCGCGTTCTGCCCACTTGTGGCGTCGAGCACAAGCAACGTCTCATGCGGCGCGCCTGGAATGCGCCGCCGTACTACATCGCGAATCTTTACGAGTTGTCGCATCAGGCTCTCTTCGTTGTGCAATCGCCCTGCTGTGTCGATGAGCAACACATCGACTCCCCGCGCCACTGCCGCGTCGGCCGCATCGAAGGCGACCGCGGCGGGATCTGCCCCAGCCTTGCCACGAATGATCTCGACCCCAAGACGCTCTGCCCAGACGCCGAGTTGCGCGACGGCTCCGGCGCGATAGGTGTCTGCGGCTGCGAGCAGCACCGTTCGACCCGATGACTGGATGGAGTGCGCAATCTTGGCAACGCTGGTCGTCTTGCCGACGCCGTTCACTCCGACCACCAGCACGACGGCGGGCTTCGCAGATGTCACGGCGATATCGCGCGTCATTCCGGCAGCGGGCGCGAGGCGCTCCTTCATCTTTCGCTTGAGGTGTTCGAGCGCGTCTTCGCCGCGGTCCATCCGTCCGGCAAGAAACTCGGTGCGCAGTGACGCTACGAGTTCACGCGCAGCCACCACGCCGACATCGGCCGCGATCAAAAGGGTCTCGACTTCTTTGAGTGTCGCTTCGTCGATCTTGCGACCGTGCAAGACACTGCGCACGCCGGCGCCGAGCGCCGCTGCTGTGCGCGCGAGGCCTTTGCGAACCGCATCGATGGCTGATTTGAAGAACACGTGCGACCTACGGGAGTGCTGGTTTCACTTCTGGATCGACTTCAACCGCAACGGGATGAGCGATGCGATCGAGCACGGCATTGATGAACGGCGGACTGTCGGCGTGACTGTATTCCTTGGCGAGTTCAACCGCTTCGTTGATCGCGATCGCTGCGGCAATTCCACTATGCTTCAATTCGTAGTAGCCGAGTCGCAAGATGTTTCTGTCAATGTTTGGTTGCCGATGCCACGCCCACTCTGGCGTAAGCACGCTCAAAGCAGAATCAGCCTCTTCGTGTGTGGCCCACGCCAACTTGGCGAGTTCGATTCCCTCGGCCACCACTGGCAGTTCAAAGTCGCACTCGCGTTCAAACGGATTCACCGACCGCGCTTCGCGAGCCCGCGCCTCGAACGACTCCCGCAACTGCGCAATATCGACCGTTCCACCCAAGTCGAATTGAAACATGGCTTGCAATGCGCAGCAGCGTCGTTCATGTCCTCGACTCATCGCTTGGCTCCCGTTGCCCACGCCGCGGGCAGCACTTCTTGGGCGCGAATCGCTGGATTGTCGGCGCGAATCGCTTGAATCGTTCGCGTGGCTGCAATTGCTGCGTGCATCGCTTCTGCCCCCTTGTTGCCCTTCGTGCCGCCGGCGCGGGCGCGGGCTTGCTCAAGAGTGAGGCAAGTCAGCACACCGAATCCCACGGGCTTTCCGCAGCGCATCGAAAGCTCTGCGAGTCCGTGCGCGACTGCGTCGCACAAAAATCGATCGTGACTTGTCTCGCCAGTCAGCACACATCCAATGGCGACCACTGCATCGACATCGGCACGCGCTGCGAGCGCTGCGCTGATCACGACGAGTTCAAAGGCTCCTGGTGCTGCGACGCGAATCAACGTGTCACAGTCGCCCCCCGCTTCCTTGAATGCCTCGCATGCACCCTGCGTCAGCGCGTCGCAGATCTCGGCGTGATACGCACTCGTCACAACACCGACGCGCAATCCGTGTGCCTCGTGCGTTGTTGGCGAGGCTGGTTGATGAGAACTAGTTGGCTTCATGGGGGTTGGGAATGGTAGCCTGCGACCGTGCTGCGTGTGTCACGGAGATTCGTGTCAGCGGTCGAATTGACCCGACTTTCGATGGCGTTTGGCGCGATCACCGATCTTTGGCTCATCATCATCTTGTCGCGCAGTCGCAGCGACTACCACTACATGCCGGTCGCCTCAATGCCACTCTGGCAGGCGCTGCTCTGCTCTGCAGTCACAGCTGTTGGGCTTTTTTCATTCGCTGCGGCAGTCAATGACGTGCTCGACGCGAAGCACGATCGCATTTTTAGCCCACGCAGACCTGTTGCCGCAGGAAACATCGGATCGGCGCAAGCCTTTCTCGTTGCTCTCGCATCGCTGCTCTTGGCACTGGTGGGGGTCGTTTCGTTCGGTCCCGATGCGATCGTCATCGCGCTGATGATCGCTGGAGGAAGTCTCTTCTATAACGGCACCGCCAAGTACATCCCAGGGGTCGGACTACTGACCGTTGGCCTGTTGCACGCCGGAAACATGCTCATTCCAAATGAGCAGTTCACCTTCACACTTCCCGCTTGGCTGGCGATGACTCATGGCACTGCAGTTGCCACGATGATGCACGTTGTGCAATCCAAGCGCCCCGCCCTCTCGATGCGCGCGAGGTGGTTGCTCGCTAGTGGATGGCTTGTCTGCAGCACCGTCATCATCGGATTTGGACTCTCGAAATCGACGGGATCGTTCTGGCCTGATTCGACGCCGATCTACGGACCATTCATCCCACTGCTCGCAATCATCGCCTTCATCGCGGTTGTGCACCGCAAGGTCAAGCGCGCAACGAATGCGGCGATTGCCGCCGAGAAGATTGCGCGATATGGCGCACTCTGGCAGTCGATCTACGCCGCCGCATGGCTCTTCTCGTGGGGAGAAAACTGGTGGGCAGTGATCGCGCTCATCGTGGCAGGAGTCGGATTCGGTGCGATGACTCTGCTGAAAGAACTCGGTGGATCAGTCGCACAACCCATCGCATACCGAGGCTGACGAAGATTCGTACCATCCTCGGCGCATGCGCCTGACGACCGGATTTCTTCTTCGACATCTGACGAAAGCGCTCGTGATCGTGGCTGTTGCCGCGACGACCGCGACTGCCCAAGAACTTCGGGACGTTGCCATTACTGGCCAATCGCTCGGAGGATTTGTGCTTCCGACTGAACCAGTTTCAAGCGACATCGTGATCAACGGCGTGCGCGCCTGGGCGTGGGATGTCGATGACACCAAGCGCCTGCAGATCGAAGGGGACGTGCGGGTGCGATTCGGTGGCTACTACTTCTCGAGCGATGTGGCGGTCATCTGGATCGATCGCATTCCAAGCAGCGGAGGACTCATCAACCAGATCGCCGTCTACTTTCCTGAGGCCCAAGAACCAACGCGACGCGCCGGACTCGGCGCCAGCGGCAGCGACCTCTTGGTGACAGGAAGCACCCGCGGTGAAGTGACTCTCTCGATCACGATGCTCGAGTCGCACGCGCCGATAGACAATCCCATTCTTCGTCAAGGAGTCGTGCGGCTCAAGAGTTACCTCGAATCTGTTGCCCGCGGAGCACTCTTGCGTTCACGACCGCAACTCGACACGCCACCGCTCATCGTCGAACCGACGCTTGTTGTTGGCGGGGCAATATCAGCGCTACCGCCACTGCCCGCCCTTCCAGCCGGCACAGTTCAAGTGCCGATCGACGATGGCGTGATCTTCAGACCAAAGGGAACGCTGTCATTCGCCGCGAACGACACGACGATCGAAACGAAAGACGACTGCGTCATGCTGACTGGGTCGGTGCGCGTTGACTATGTGAGTCCTCCGGGTGAAGGAAAGGTGCGAGAATTGCAGCTTTCAGCAGATCGGGCGGTGATCTTTCTCGCGCCCAAAGCCGCCAGCGACCCGCCATCTGACGCGCACTCGAACGAGGCTGGCATGCTCGACGCGCAGGATGTCACGGGCATCTACCTCGAGGGAGATGTCGTTGCGACGGACTACCAATACACACTGCGCGGACGACGCATCTACTACGACATGGCGCGCAATCAAGCAATCGTGATGGATGCGGTCATGCGCACGACGATGCGCGGCGGCATCCTCGCCTATGCCCGGGCCGATGAGATGCGCCAACTCGCCTCAGACGAGTTTACGGCGACGAATGCCCGCGTTTCGACGAGTGAGTTTTTCACCCCGCACCTCTCAGTGGGAGTGCAGCGGCTGACAATCACACAGAATCCCGATATGCCTGGCGGTTCGTATATGACAGGCACCGATGCGACATTGCGCGCTAGTGGAGTACCGTTTTTCTACTGGCCGCAGATTGCAGGTTCTCCAAATCAGATTCCGCTCAAGCGGATCAATGTTGGGTTCCAGGACTACCAAGGTGCAATGATCGACTCGGCTTGGGACCTCTTCGACCTCATGGGTGTCGAGCATCCATCCGACGGGACTGAACTCACACTCTTGCAGGAGGCGTACTCGAAGAACGCGGTCGGTCTCGGTGTGCAGGCGAGCACAATTCTCTTCGGTGGCAAGGGAACACTGCAAGCGATGGGCTATTACGACTTTCAGAATGAAGAGCAGACTGCGGCGGGTGGCATCGTGACGAGTCCAAACACCACCCGCGGAGAGGCGGTCGGAGATTGGCGCGGAAAACTCGCGAGTGATGCGACGCTCGACTTGCAACTCGCTTACTTCAGCGACCAGAATTTTGTCTCGGTCTTTCGTTGGGATGATTACCTGCAGCGGCGCGAGTATGAAACCAGCGGCTATCTCAACTGGGAGAGTGGCAACAACTCGCTCTCGTTGCTCGTCAAGTACAACCCCAACGACTTTCTCAGCAACGCCTACATGATCGCTTCGCGACCATACTCGGTCGACAAGTTTCCAGAGTTGGCCTACCACCGCTACGGCGAGTCACTCTTCGGTGATCGCATGACGTGGACGCAGGACTACTCGGTGAACATCATGCGCTTGCAGGTGCAATCGGGCACACCAGCCGATCTCGGTATCAACGCGCGCGCGTTCTCAGAGAACGCCGCATTCAATTCGTCGCAGTCGATCACGCAGGCTTACGACAGTGCGGGCTACGACGATCTCATGCGCTCGCGCTTATACACACGACAAGAACTCGCAGTACCGCTCACGATCGGTCCAATCAAGGCTGTGCCGTTCGTTCATGGACAAGCCACGGGATACATGTTGAATAACTTCGACCAGTACTCGACCGATGGTTCGAATCTGCGCACACTGCTCGGCGCAGGAAGCCGTTTCTCGACCGAGTTCACGTCGAAATACAACTCGGTGCGTAGTTCGTTTCTCGATCTCAACCGTTTGCATCATGTCATTCAGCCCAATGCGATGCTCTGGTATGGATGGAACTCAACGAGCGTGCTCGACATGCCTGTGTATGACCAAGAGATCGAAGCGGTGTCGGGCGCGGCGGTTGCGCAGGCCGGACTCACCACAAAGTTGCAGACAATGCGCGGTGGACCAGGTAACTGGAAGTCCGTCGATTGGGTTGTCCTCAACGGCGGCGTCGTGGTCGACAATCAGAACGACTCATTGCAATCGACGCAGACTGTGACTGATCCATTTGGTTTGCAGTACGCGCAGACTCCGATGCCAACCTTCTACTCATGGCGTCCTGAGTATTCGCAGTGGGGCGACCATATCTACGCAAGCGGTAACTGGCAATTCAGTGATGCCCTCACTTTTTACGGGCAAGGCACCTACCTCTTGCAGGATCGCGGCAACTCGCTCAACACATTCGGACTCGACAATCTCGGTCGCGGAACATTGGGCGGAAGCATTCAACAATCGCCCGACGTGCATTTTTACTTGGAGTATCGCTACGTCAACACCTTTGATGCGAGTGGGACCTACCCCGCCGATGAGTTCCTTCAAGGTGGCGTCGCATATCAAGTCTCGAAAAAGTATTCGCTCACAGTCAGTCCGCAGTACGACCTGGTCGAGTCGAACTTTCGCAGTGCATCGGTCGCTCTCACCCGCACCTTTCCAGACTTTCATCTATCGATCGGCGCATCGTTCAATCAGATCGTCGACAACACTTCCTTCTTCGCATCGATTCGAATTCCTGGCGCTGGCGGCGGCGGAACGAGCTTTTCTCCCGGTGCGCCCGGTGGTGGCATCCCAGGATTCGGTTCGCAAGAGTGATTGCGCCGCGGCGCTGAGCTTGCGAACCATGGTCGCTGCCAATGGGACGCGATTACTCGCGAAAAAGTCCAGGGGTCTCTTCGTCACTTCCATCCGCCGCGGCTTGGGCACGAAACGCCACTCCGATGTGCTCTGCACCGGCGCGCGTGATGCGACGACCCTGACGGGTGCGGGCGACGAATCCTGTTTGCAACAAGAACGGCTCGACCACATCTTCGAGCGTTCCCCCATCCTCACCGAGGGTTGCCGCGAGCGCTTCGACGCCGACGGGGCCACCTTCGTACACGGTGGCAATCGTTCGCAGATAGGTGCGATCGAGCGCGTCGAGACCGAGTGCGTCGACCGATTCGAGTTGCAGTGCCCCTTCAACGGTTGACTCGACCACTGTTCCATCGCCGCGCACAATCGCAAAATCATGCACGCGGCGCAAGAGTCGCAGCGCGACGCGCGGAGTGCCACGGCTGCGTGCGGCGATCATCCCAAGCGACGTCGCGTCAACCCGTCCAATGTGCATGATGCGAGTGGCACGTTCGAGAATCGCCAAGAGATCTGCCACTGGATAGAACCCCAAGTGATGTGAGATTCCAAAGCGCGTGCGTAGTGCCGCGGTCAATAGTCCGGGACGGGTGGTCGCGCCGATCAACGTGAATGCCTTGAGGTTGATCGTGACCACCTTGGCATGCATCCCAGAATCGACCGTGAAGTCGATTCGGTAATCCTCCATCGCGGGATAAATGAACTCCTCAACCGCCGCTGGCAATCTATGAATCTCATCGATGAAGAGCACGTCGCGATCTTGCATGCGGGTGAGTGTTCCCACCAGGTCTCCGGCCTTCGTGAGGGCAGGGCCACTGGTCACCGATGCGTGCGATCCAAGTTCACTTGCGATGACGTGTGCGAGCGTTGTCTTGCCGAGCCCGGGCGGTCCATACAGAAGCACATGCTCCATCGAACGACTGCGCTTGCGGGCGGCTTCGAGTGCGATCCCGAGTCTTTCTTTGAGCGCGGCTTGACCGACGTACTCGCTGAGGGTGCGAGGACGGATGGATGGTGCGACCACCTCTTCATCAGAGGGTTGTTCGGTCGCAGAGACGATTCGTTCTTTGGCCATCCGTGCCTTTGTGACTTAGTGCTTGCGCCGTGCCGCTTAGAACTTCACCGCTGGAACAGCGCGGTCAGCTTCGTCAGCCTTGAAGAAATCAAACGGCTTGAATCCGAAGAGTCCGCCGATGATGTTGGCTGGAAACTGCGCGAGCGTTGTGTTGAATCCGCCGGCAGATCCGTTGTATCCACCGCGCGAACTTGAGATTGCGTTTTCGAGATTTGAGAGTTCTCCCTGCAATTGCAAGAAGTTCTGATTCGCTTTCAGATCGGGATAGGCCTCGGCGATTGCCATCAACCGACCGAGTGCGCCAGTGAGTTGACCCTCGGCGGCTGACTTCTCTGCAACGCTCCCCGCTTGCATTGCTGAGGCGCGAGCTTTGATGACCGCTTCGAGTGTGCCCTTCTCGTGCGCTGCGTAACCCTGCACAGTGCTGACGAGGTTTGGAATCAGATCGTGGCGACGCTTCAACTGCACGTCGATTCCGCTCAATGCACTCTCTGCCGCGACGCGCAGTCGTTGCAGTCCGTTGTAAACGCTCACGATGAAAATCGCCGCGATGATTACGACACCGACCACAATGAGGATCACGAGTCCAATGCCGCCGAGTAGTGCTCCACCCATTCGAAAACTCCTTTGAGGCTTAGGGCCTCTGAAATTCCTGCCGCGCATCGAGAAGCGCGCCTTCAAACTTCGGCAGATCGCGATAATCGCTCAACACTGCCTGTGAACCAGCCGAAATCAAGCGCAACGCGCGCTCGCCCTGACCGATTCCGACAAAACCGTACCCGCCCGCTCGTGCTGCGTCGATATCCCACCGACCGTCGCCGACGTAAATCACGGGAATATCAGGCAAAAATTTTCGGTCGCGCGCGCGGTGAATCGCCATATTGATGATGTCGAGCCGCGCAAATGCGTCGTCGGCGCAGGCAAAGGCGTGGCCGGCGATTGAGACTCCCACTCGGTTCAACTTGCACCGCGCCGATGGACCCCATCCACCGGTTGCGATCGCGACCTGCCATCCCATTGCTGGCAGTTGGGCGAGCATGGCGGAGGCGCCATCGACCGCACTCCACATCTGCGCGGGCGAGCGTGACTCTGCTGCGATGAGTTCGATGAATCGGGCGCGCACAGCGCGCATCTCGCGCAACGTCGCTGCGCGACGACCGTGCGTGCCGATGAGTTCACTCAGGATGCCGTTGTCGGTGGAGTGCTTGTACGTCCCCCAGTCGGTTGAGAATCCTTCGAAGCCCAGCACATCCCGCACCGCCTGCGCATAGCACGCCTCGTCGATTGCGTTGGTTTGGGCGAGTGTGCCATCGATATCGAAGATGACGAGTGCCTGGATCGATGCGCGCATGAAGAAAGGATATGGCGATAGTTGGGAACGAAACAAAGCGTCCTGCAGACCGAACTGCGCGGACCGACTCGAGCCCGTAGCGTGTCTGGATTGCGTCGACCGAGCGACTAATTCCAACTCACGCCGCGCGGCGCATCTTTGCCCAACTGCAGTTCGGCTTTGGCGATGAATCGATCGGTTCGGTGCAAGTCGGTCCAGATGAGTTTCGCCCGTTCGTATGCGTCGCTCTCTGAAAGAATGCGATATCGCAACTCATCATCTTTCACCAACGCAAAGGCGACGAGTTCGAGCGCGGCCTGATGCGAGAGTTCTTTGCGCTCGATCCACGCCAATACCGCCCGTGCGCTCTGCATCCGTTGAAAACGCAACCCTGAGAGCAGCGCCCGCATCTCATCGCGCATCCTTCGAAGGCCAGGAACCACAGCGACAGGATTCTCGATCGGTCGCAGGATCGCCTGCCGATAGAGGCGTTTGGCAGTGGGCTCGTGCAGAGACTCAATCGCGGCGCGGCAGAGACCTTGCAACACGATGTCGAATCGCCCGTCGGTGTGGGTTTGGTGCTGCACGATGTGTGCAACACAGACGACTTCGCGCAGCGGCGGATCGCGCAGCGTCGACTTCGCGTCGGGCATGATCGAGGCGATGGCGATGGGTTGAATCGACGCGGAAGGCGATCCACCAAGGGCATGGCGAATCATTTGTCGATAGCGCTGCTCAAAAATGTGCAGCGGAAGCGCCGTGTGCGGCAAGAGCACGACTCCGGGAAGCGGGATGATCGCAACAGGCTCGGCGAAATTGATTGACACCATCTCGGCCATTGAGCAGGATGCTATTCCTGTGCTCGAGGCAACGTCGTGTTTCCTGTCGGACATTCTTGGACGCTCTCGCGCGCCCGCAGCGCCGCCATTGGAACTCAGAATCAAGCCCGCGCGCTGCGATCTTGCCCATGCGCGCTGCGGATACGCTCGGTGAATGGACGAGACTTTACGTGCGGTCACGCACGAACTCAAATGCATCGAGTGCAAGTACGTCTTGCGCGGATTGCCTGTTACAGCCGCGTGCCCCGAGTGCGGAACCCTGGTGATGAACACGCTTGTCGAGACCCTCGATATGCCATCGCAGGCGCTCGCCCATCCCGTGCATGCCAAGCGAATTGCCCGTGGAATCTTGACGGTTGGCGCTGGGATACTGCTCTGGACCGTTGGCACGACCGCCCCAGCCGCAGGCCGCGAACTCGTCAACCTAGTCAGCGGTCGTCCACCTGAAGAAGCACTTGCCGATCAACTTGGAAGCGTGCTCGCACTCATCGGCGTCGTGTTGCTATCAATTGGATCGGTGCAACTCAGCAGACGCGATGATGCGATTCTTCTCGCCGAGACTCGAAATGCTGGTCGGTGGCTAATGGCAGGAGTCGGAATCTGGTTCTTGGGGGCGGCCGGTGCGACGGTCGCAATTGTCATCCCCGCAGCCGAGTTTGTGCGCATATCGCCCGATGGACTCTCGTTTGCCTGCCTCGCGGTGCAGTTGCTCGGATCGGCAGTCGCCGCCGTTGGCTTGCGCACCTTCGTGACCGTGCTCGGCCGCAGATGCCGACGTTTTCGCCACGCTGGTCCCGCGCGCCAATCGATCGAAACGATGGTGATTGCGGGCGCAATTGCGCTCGTCGCTGCGCTCGGTGCAACAATGCTCGGCAGAACTGGGTCGCACAATCTCGCCCTCGTTTCGCGCGTTATTGAATTCGTGTCAGGAGGACTCCTCTTGATGGGAGCGATGTACCTCGTCGTCAACTTCGGGTGGATTCGCCGGATTCTGAACTCTCCGCCCCCCTCGCTTGAGAGTATCATGCGTGTTATAGGACCCAACTCTCCCGGCGAGTCGCCGAACTGACACTCCTGCCTCTTTGGCATATCTGACCTCTTCGTGGCCAAATAGGGGCAAGCCGCTCGAAATGCACCCCACCGATCGTGGCACGCACTTTGCTCTAAGCACCCGCTCGTTTCGTCAAAAGAGCGCTCGACCATAGAGCGAAGATCCGATCCCCCAACGCTGGAGAACACCATGGCAGTCAAGGACCTCACATTCGATACCCAAGCCCGCAAGCAACTACTCGCAGGCGTTGAAAAACTCGCCAACGCCGTCAAGAGCACGCTGGGTCCACGCGGCCGCAACGCTGTGCTCGACAAGAGTTGGGGCGGTCCATCGGTCACAAAGGATGGCGTCTCAGTCGCAGAAGAGATCGAACTTCGCAACAAGGTCGAAAACATGGGGGCCAAATTGGTGAAAGAGGCGGCATCCAAGACATCAGATGATGCTGGGGATGGCACCACCACCGCGACTGTGCTCGCTGAAGCGATCTTTCGCAGTGGTCTCAAGTACATCGCTGCTGGCGCGGATGCCAACGCACTCGTGCGCGGAATGCGCAAAGCTGTGACATCAGTCACCAAGACGATCAGCGACATGGCAAAGCCTGTTGCGAATGTTCCAGGTGGCATTGAAAGCGTCGCCACGATCAGCGCCAACAACGACACCGAGGTCGGCGCAATCATGGCAGAGGCATTCGAAAAGGTTGGCAAGGATGGCGTGATCACCGTCGAAGAGGGCAAGGGTCGCGAGACAATCGTTGATGTCGTCGAAGGCATGCGATTCGATCGTGGATACCTCAGCGCGAACTTCGTCACCGACACCGAAGCGATGGAAGTCGAATTCGAGAAGGCCCTCGTGCTGATTCACGAAGACAAGATCGACTCGGTCACCAAGCTTGTTCCGTTTCTTGAGAAGGTGATGGAATCAAAGAAGCCACTCATCATCATCGCTGAAGATGTCACTGGCGAAGCACTCACCACCCTCGTCATCAACAAGATGCGCGGCGTGCTCAATGTCTGCGCGGTCAAGGCTCCTGGATATGGCGACCGTCGCAAGGCGATGCTTGAAGATCTCGCGATTCTTACCGGCGGCACTGCGATCATGAAAGATCTCGGCATCGAACTCGACAAGGTTGCGATCTCGCAACTCGGTCAAGCCAAGAAGATCACCGTCGACAGCGACAACACGACCATCGTCGAGGGCGCTGGAAGCACCAAGAGCATCCAAGGTCGTTGCACGCAGATTCGCAGTGAGATCGAACGCACAGACTCCGATTACGACCGCGAGAAACTGCAAGAACGCTTGGCGAAACTCGCTGGTGGAATTGCACAGATCAAGGTCGGCGCGAGCAGCGAGACCGAACTCAAAGAGAAGAAGAGCCGCGTTGAAGATGCATTACACGCCACACGCGCTGCAGTTTCTGAGGGGGTCGTCGCTGGCGGCGGACTCTCATTCATCCGCGCGATTCCATCCCTCAAGAAAGTGCGCGCGGAGTGCACTGGCGATGAGGTTTTCGGAGTGGATACCGTTGCTGAAGCGCTCGTCGTTCCACTGCGCACAATCGCTGAGAACTCTGGCGAGCGCGGAAGCGTCGTGGTTGCGAAGGTCTCCGAGATGAAGGGCAGCGAGGGCTTCAACGCTCTCACCCGCACCTACGGCGACCTCTTCAAGCAAGGCGTCATCACTCCAGCCAAGGTCGATCGCTCTGCGCTACAGAACGCTGCTAGCGTTGCTGGACTCTTGCTCGTCACCGACTCAACCATCACCGAATCGCCAAAGCCAAAGGATGAACCAAAGGGTGGCCACGGCCATGACCATGGTGGTGGCATGGGTGGCATGGGCGGCATGGGCGGCATGGGCGGCATGGGTGGCATGGACTTCTAATCCAGCGCGCAGCAACTCTTTTCAATTCAATTCAATTCAATTCAATTTTCACATTCAACTTTTTTTACACACGGAGATTCACACATGAGCACTGTTCGACCACTCGAAGACCGCATCGTCGTCAAACCACTCGACGCAGAGACCAAGACCACCTCTGGCATTTTCTTGCCAGAATCTGCCAAAGAGAAGCCAATGCAGGGCAAGGTCATTTCTGTTGGACCAGGCAAATTGCTTGACAACGGATCGCGCCTCGTTCCAACGGTCAAGAAGGGCGACACCGTCGTCTATGGCAAGTACTCGGGCACCGAGATTGAAATCAAGAATGTGGCACACCTCATCATTCGCGAGAGCGAATTGCTCGGCGTGATCGATGGCTGATTTTTTTCACCGCACAACACGATAGGAGTGCACTTATGTCTACGAAGCAAATGAAATTCTCAACCGCCGCCCACGCTGAATTGAAGCGTGGCGTCGATCAGATCGCTCAAGCGGTCGCCGTCACGATGGGTCCAGCGGGACGCAACGTCATTGTTCAGAAGTCTTTCGGCAGCCCATCCGTTACAAAGGACGGCGTGAGCGTCGCGAAAGAAGTCGAACTCCCCGATCCATTCCAGAACATGGGCGCCAAGTTGGTGCACCAAGTTGCAAAGAAGACCGCTGATGTGGCAGGCGACGGCACCACTGCCGCCACCGTGCTTACTGCGGCAATCTTCAACGGCGGACTCAAGTTCGTCGCCACTGGAGCCAACGCAGTTGCGATCCAGCGCGGCATCAATGCTGCCGCGGCGGTCGCCGGCACGGCAATCTCGGCTGCGAGCACCAAGTGCCGCGGCAAGGAAGACCTCGCCAAAGTCGCCACGGTGAGCGCCAACCACGACACCGAAATCGGCGAGCTCATCGCTGAGGCGATCCACAAAGTTGGACCCAGCGGCGTCGTTGAAATCGAAGAAGGCAAGACGGCCGACACAACACTCGATTACGTCGAGGGAATGTGCTTCGACAAGGGATACCTCTCGCCATACTTCATGACCGATCCTAAGAAGGCTGAGTGCGTTCTTGAAAACGCGATGGTGCTGATCCACGAGAAGAAGATTTCGAATCTCGTTGATTTCTTGCCGCTGCTCAACAAGGTCGCGACTACTGCAAAGCCACTGCTCGTCATCGCCGAAGAAGTTGAGAACGAGGCCCTCGCGGCACTCGTCGTCAATCGCTTGCGCGGCGTGTTGCAGATTTGCGCTGTGAAGGCGCCTGGATTCGGCGACCGTCGCAAGGCAATGCTCGGCGACATCGCCACTCTGACTGGCGGCGTCTTCTTCGCTGAAGACATCGGTCGCAACCTCGCCGATGTTGAACTCTCTGAACTCGGCTCGGCTCGTCGCATCGTCATCACCAAGGATGAGTGCACGATCATCGAAGGCGCTGGCAAGAAGGGCGCAATCGCTGACCGCGTGGCACAGATCAAGTCACAGCACGAGAAGTCGACATCGGACTACGACCGCGAGAAGTTCATGGAGCGTCTTGCGAAGCTCACCGGTGGCGTGGCGATTATCCACGTCGGCGCCGCAACTGAGACAGCGATGAAAGAGAAGAAGGATCGCGTCGACGACGCACTGCACGCCACACGCGCAGCTGCGAAAGAGGGCTACGTTGCTGGTGGAGGCGTGGCATACTTGCGCGCGATCACCGCCATCAAGTCGGCCCGCAAAGACGCTGAGGGCGATGAAGTGTTTGGCTACGACATCGTTGCCGAAGCGCTTCGCAAACCAACCTGGCAAATCGCGACCAATTTCGGCATCGACGGCGACGTTGTTGTCGAAAAAGTTCTCGAAGGCAAGGGATCGTTCGGCTTCAATGCATCGACTGGCGAATACGAAGATCTCATCAAGGCTGGCATCATCGATCCAGCACTGGTCGCCAAGACTGCCATCGAGAATGCAGCGAGCATCGCCGGACTCATGTTGACCACAGATGTTCTGATCACTGAACTCAAGGATGAGACCGCACCGACCCAAGGGGCGATTTCCTGATTCAATCGCATCAACAGCGGAGGATCGGAGCACTTCGCGTACTCCGATCCTCCGTTTTTCTTTTCTGAGAAACACAGCGAACACTGTCGATGAGCATCGAACGCGACTACTACGAAGTCCTTTCGGTTGAACGCGCCGCCAACGGCGACGAGATCAAACGCGCCTACCGCCGCATGGCGATGAAGTGGCACCCCGATCGCAATCCAGGCGATGCGAAGGCTGAGACTGAATTCAAGGTCTGCGCTGAGGCTTACGAAGTGCTCTCCGATCCCGAGCGCAAAGGGCTCTACGACAAGTATGGACACGCTGGACTGCGTCAGACTCCGGGCCACGATTTCTCGCGCATGCGTCCTGATGACATCTTCTCGATCTTCAACGACATCTTTGGAGGAAGCGGTCAATCGCGCGGTGGTCGGCGCGGTCCTGTGCGCGGGTATGACCTCGAAACGAGCGTCGAGATTTCGCTGAAGGATGTGCTGAACGGCAAAGAGGTTGAAGTCGCGTTCACTCGGCGCGATGTCTGCACGACCTGCGATGGTTCTGGCGCGAAGGCTGGAACGAAGCCAATCAAATGCCCAACCTGCGCTGGAAGCGGACAAGTCGCGCAAGCAGGTCTTGGCGGAATGTTTCGCATGGTCACGACCTGCCCCAACTGCCGAGGACGCGGACAAGTCATCACCGACTTCTGCCCAGAGTGCCGTGGCGCCGGTCGCGTTCCAAAGCGCCGCAACCTCAGTGTGAAGATTCCCGCTGGTATTTCACATGGCCAAGCCGTTCGCGTCTCGGGCGAGGGCGAACCGACTCCGCCAGAGGCCGATCCAGCCGGCAAGGGACCCCGCGGCGACTTGCACGTCGTGGTTGAAGTCACCGAGCATGAGACTTTCGAGCGCGTCGAAGATGATTTGATTTCAACCCGCGACATCAGCTTTGCTCTTGCGGCGCTGGGCGGAACGACCTCGGTTGAAACCCTTGAAGGATCGCACACCCTTGAGATTCCGCGCGGCACGCCCCACGGCGAGGTGCTGGTGATCGAAGGGGCGGGACTCCCCCACTTGCGTTCTCCCAAGGTGCGCGGCGATCTGCGCATTGGAATCTGCATCGATGTTCCAAAGAAACTCACGGCGGCGCAGCGCGAGTTGCTCGAGCAGTTTGCCAAGACCGAGCCCAATCCTCAAGAAGAACTGCGACCCGCGGGCAAAGGCGTGTGGAGGAAGATCAAAGATACGATTTCGGGAAGTTGAAAGGTGCGTACACATGATGGCTGAACCAACCAATCCATTGCCAGAGCAAAGCGAAGTCGAAGTGCCGGCGACCGATGCAATGATCATCGCCGATCTGCACAAGCAACTCGAAGAGAAACACAACGCATACGTGCGCGTGCTCGCTGACTTTCAGAATTTTCAGCGGCGCTCGCGCGAGAATGAAACGCGCGCGCACGATCATGGCATGACCCACGTCGCGCGCGCGATCGTGCCCGTGCTCGAAAACATGGATCTCGCACTCGGACACAACTTGCGGGCACTTCCCGTTGAGAAGTTGGGCGATGCGGTCGATCTCTTGCGCGCCAACCTGCTCAATGCGCTTTCGCAGTGCGGCATCGAGCGCATTGCGCCACTGGTGGGCGACGAATTCAATCCAAACATTCACGAGGCGGTCATGCAGCAACCTGCCGTCGACGTTGCACCTGGGCATATCTCGCAGTGCCTGCAAGCTGGCTATCGCTTTGGCGACGTGCCGCTGCGATCTGCCAAGGTCGCCGTCACTCCCAAGCCAGACTGACATCGATGCCAACGTACGAATATGTCTGTCGTGGCTGCCGGCACGAGTTCGAGAGGTTTCAACCGATCACTGCGGCGGCGGTCAAGACCTGTCCCAAGTGCAAACGCCAGCGCGTCGAACGCAAGATTGGCATCGGCGCGGGAGTGCTCTTCAAGGGTGGTGGTTTCTACGAGACGGACTATCGCAGCGATTCCTATCGCAAAGCTGAAGAGGCCGAGAAGAAAGATGCTGGAAGTAGTGAGTCGAAGAAGAGTTCGCCAGACAAGATGACAGACAAGACGCCAGACAAGCCAACAGACAAGCCAACAGACAAGATGACAGACAAGCCAACAGACAAGACCCCGGCGAAATCTGCCGCGACAACGGTTCCAGAACCGACAACAAAGGATCCCCAAAAGGCGCCGGCGATGAGACCCCAACAGAAATCCGCCCGCGAAGGTCGCGGCGTTGGAAATTTTAAACAATCGGCGCCGCCACGGGCGAAGCCAACCACCCGCCCTTCAAAGGCGGCACGAAAGACAAAACGCAAATGAGCGAGGCATTCAGAAAACAGATTCTCAACCATCTTGGCCATAACGGCTATCAACCTGTGCGAAGTCGCGAACTCGAGCGACAGATGCGCATCCTCGAAGATCAGACCGACGAGTTTCGCGCGACACTCGACGCGATGGCGACTGAAGACTTCATCGACATCAGCAACGACGACATCATTCGCCTCACGCGATTCAAAGATGAGACCGTCGGTCGCATCCGCATCAGCGCACGTGGCAATGGCAGCGGATTCGTCATCCCAGACGTTCCGAGCCGTGAAGGAGACCTCTACGTTCCTGAGCACGACACAGCGGGCGCGATCTCAGGCGATCGCGTGCGCGTTGCAGTCGTGCGCAGAGGAAAAGACTGGGACCGCGCCCCCGATGCGCGCCCCACGGGTCGCGTCGTCGAAGTAATCGCGCGTGGACAAACGCGTTTCGCCGGTCGCCTCGAAATGGAAGGTCGTGGATGGATCGTCGTTCCAGATGGTCGCAATCTCACCGATCCAATTGTTGTGCGCGATCCTGGAGCGAAAGATGCAAAGGTCGGCGACAAGGTGATCGTTGAAATCACCCGCTTTCCAGATGCACGGTCGCGCGCTGAGGGAGTCATCACGCAACGACTCGGCGCCGCGGGTGAGCCCGATGCTGAGACGCAATCGGTAATGGCGACTTATGAACTGCGCGACAGTTTTCCGCAGGAGGTGCTCGATGAGGCAGCCGATGCGGCGCGCTCATTCGAAACGCACCGCGATGGTCCCTGGACCGGCCGCGAAGATCTAACCGCGACGTCGATCTTCACGATCGATCCACCCGATGCACGCGACTTCGATGATGCGATTTCAATCGCACGTGATGAGAATCGCGATGAATGGGTTCTTGGCGTTCACATCGCCGACGTTGCTTCTTTCGTGACGCGCGGAAGTGCACTCGACGTCGAGGCGCGCGAGCGAGGCACGAGCGCATACCTGCCACGACGGGTGATCCCAATGTTGCCCGAAACGCTCAGCAATGGCGTGTGCTCGCTGCAAGAGGGCGTTGCGCGTTTCACGAAGAGTGTCTTCATCACCTTCGATAAGAATGGGCGCGTGCTCTTCGAGCGTTACGCGTCTACGGTGATTCGTTCGCGCAAGCGTCTGACCTATCTCGAGGCGCAAGCGATCATCGATGGCGATACGGCAAGCGCGCGCACGCACGCCAAGACACAGACGGTCGTTGATGAGTCGCTCGTCGCTGAACTGCGGCTCTGCAATGACCTCGCCAAGATTCTTCGTGCGCGGCGCATCAAAGAAGGAATGGTTGTGCTCTCGCTGCCAGAATCTGAACTCGTCTTTGCAGATGATGGGCGGGTGAAGGATGTCGAACCTGAAGACAGTGCCTTCACGCACACGCTGATTGAGATGTTCATGGTGGAGGCCAACGAGGCGGTGGCGCGACTCTTCGCGTCGCTGGCGATTCCGGCGCTGCGGCGCATCCATCCAGAGCCATCCTTTCATGACATCGAAGAACTGCGCATGTACGCCCGCGCTGCCAAGATTCGCTTGCCTGAGACGCCAACCCGTCGCGATTTGCAAGCCTTGCTCGACAGTGTGCGTGGCACCGAGAGTGAGCGGGCGATTCACTTTGCCGTGTTGCGTTCGATGGCGAAGGCGACATATGCGCCGGCGCTCGTGGGTCACTTCGCCCTGGCGAGCGAACACTATTTGCACTTTACGAGTCCGATTCGGCGCTATCCAGATCTTGTGACGCACCGCATGCTCGAAGTGTGGACCGAACTCACCCAGAATGGTCGCGAGCCGCCGGGTGGCAAGCGCCGCCGCGAGTTGCTCGATGCGATGCGCGACGATCCGCGCGTCGAAGATGGTGATTCGCTGGTTGCGTGCGGAGAGCACTGCAGCGAGACTGAAGTGAACGCAGAGCATGCTGAGCGCGAATTGCGTTCGTTCTTGATCTTGCAGTTCTTGTACGACAACTTCTTGACTAAAACTCTCACGGGGGTGATCACGGGCGTTTCTCCTGGTGGTGGCGGAGTCTTCGTGATGCTCGATCGCTTTCTCGCCGACGGCATGATTCGTCTTCGCGAAATCGGCGGTGGTGGCAGCGGCGGCGACAAGTGGACGCGCAACGCTTCGACTGGTCGCATGACCTCGCCGAGAAGTGGCGCGAGCCTTGGCGTTGGCGACGCTGTTGAAGTGACCATTGCAGAGATCAATCTTTCGACGCGGCAGATGGAACTCAAGCTCGTGCGCTCGCTGCGGCAATCGAACCTCGGCAAGGCCGGGGGCGAAGAGGGCGAAGTGCGCGGCAAACGCAACCGAGACTTCGTCGGTGGCAGAGGCGCGCCCAAGGGCGAGCGTGGTCACAAAAAGGGATTCAAACAAGGTCGACGCGGCAAGCGCGGAAACTAAAGGGCGCACGCGCGGCACCACCCGTTTACGGGCACGACAAGCCCGGCAAGACAAGCCCGGCAAGACAAGCCCGCAAAACAAGCCAGCCAGAGGGCCTGATTTGACCGTGGCTTGGCGGGCGGGTGTGCCGAAATGTGGCAATTCGCACCCTTCAATGTTGCGCGAGGCCAGCTCGGTGGCATAGTTTGGCAAGGCTTCTGTTACGCACGGGTTTCGCGGAAACCCGTGGTTCGGGTTGCTGCATCTTTATTGTGGTTCTGAAAATGACATTCGAGCGAATTTTCGGCGGCGTTAGTGGCACTCTCTCGGCTAGCACTCTCTTGGCTGGCACTCTTGTGGCGAGTGCCCTATGCGCGATGATTGCGCCTGCGAGTGTGCA
>SIAR01000042.1 GCA_009691705.1 Phycisphaerales bacterium | reverse complement strand
ATCGTCGCGTCGTAGCGAATCGATTGGCCCGGAAAAACATCGCTCTCGAAGACCGCTTCGGTGACCTTCGCCAAGATGACCTTCTCTTTGAACTGCCGCACACTTCCCACCAAGATGCCCGCGGTCTGTGCCATCCCTTCGAGCATCAAGCTCGCGGGCATCATCGGTTGTGCAGGACCATCCGCCCCCGCTTCAAAGTGTTGATGCAAGTGATCTTCAGCGAGCGAGACATTCTTGATCGCAACGAGCCGTGTGTTGGGTTCGTGCAGAAGAATTGCGTCAATCCAAAGCCAGCGCATGGGTCATACTCGCGGCGTCACGCCGTTGCGCTGGCAGCCAGCTTGCTTTGCACAAAGTTCACAAGACTCGTCACAGTGAAGACCTCCGAGACCTTCTCGAGTTTGGGATCTGTTGCAAATGCGCTGAAATCAACGTGCGGCATCTTCTCTTTCAAGAGTGCCAAACCAGCTGCGTTGACCAGTCCATCTTGCACATACTTTGGATCGTTGATGTTGTCGGGAAAGAGTTCGCCCTGGCCGATCTTGAATCCAAAGGCCTTCTCGATTCTGAACACGATGTCGAGAAAGTCGATCGACTCGGCGTGCAGGTCGGTGGTGAGCCGCGCGGTTGGGGTGACTTCATCGTCATCGACGCCCAGCGCATCGACGAGAACTCCCTGAACCTTCGTGAAAATCTCTTGTTGACTCATAGACAAAGTGAACCTCCTGTCACAGGTGAAGCATCCGTACTGGACGCATAGTAAAGCGTCCGCTGACTGCGGTGTCGGGCGATGCCAAAGCTGCGACCCGAATCACCGTTGCACTGCCACGGAAGACCACGCTTCCATCGTCTGTTTCTTTGTCGAATGTGACTTCGCTGCGCAAAGCCTCGCCCGGGCGAACGAACATTCCATACTTCAACGCCCGCACTCCCCCTAGCACCATGCGCCGAGGAACTCCCCCCGCGCCCGCCCGGTCGCGACACTCGAGCACCAAACGAGCCGATTGCACCAACGCCTCGAGCATGAAGACCCCTGGCAGCACATGAAAGCCCGGAAAGTGATCCTGCAGGTACTCCTCGGCCAAAGTGACGTTTTTCACCGTAACCGCCCGATCAGGGCTGCATTCGAGAACTTGATCGACGAGGCGAAAGTGCATGTTTCGCTAGGGTAATTGATTCAGCGCACTCTGTCCTGCCGATGATTGACCCTATGGCAAAGAAGTCGCCAACGGCTATCGCACGCCCGAATACGAACTCGGGCATTCTTCCTCCCGCATCCACGACCAGCAAGATTTTCTGGCTCGCCGGCGCCGCCCTCTGTGTGTACCTCACAACCGCGCTGGTGAGTTTCTCGAGCGCTGATTGGCCGAGCCATGCAATCGCCGTGCAACTTGATCCCCCAGCAAATTTGGGCGGAAGCGTCGGCGCCCTGCTCGCCTATGGACTCTATGAAGGGCTGGGATTTGGAGTCTGGGTTCCAGTGCTTTGCGGCGCGTATGCGCTTGGCGTAATCGCATCTGGACGGGCGATCCCCCACCCAATCGTGCGCTCACTTGGCGCCGTGATCGCGATGTTCTCTCTCTCGACACTGCACGCGCTTTGGTTTCCACAGATGGGATCGCTCGCGGGTGCAGAGGCGGGACTTGTTCCAGGATGGATGGCAGATCAAGTGTGGGGACGGTTTGGTCCCATCGGATCGAGCATCATCGTCTTGTGCGGATGTTTGATCGGTTTCACCGTTGCCGTTGATGAAGTTGTGATGGCTCTCCCGGGTGCGCTTGTCAAAGCAGTGCGCGCACTCGATCCGGTTTGGGATTTCGATTATCGGGGCGTCGCCAGCCGCTTGTTCACGGGCAGAGGCGCGACTCGACTGCAACCAGCTGTTGCAGGTGGTGCGTTGTCAGATGGGGCGGACAGTGAGGACGAAAAGGAAATTGCGGAGAGTGCGCTCGAACGTCGTCGTCGCTTGGTGCGTGAATCGCGCCAGGCGGCGGCGGCGGCGAGTCGCGGAGTTGTGCTCGAAGCTGACGAAAACGAAGAGGTCGGCGACGCCTACGCATCGGACGACGCGGCCGACGATGAAAACCGCAAGGAAACCGCAGAAATTGAGCCAGTTACGCCTCCTTCGCTGACGGCAGAACAGCTGCGTGAACGCATTGCACGCATGCCCGTTCGCATCGCGGGCGTGAACAAGGTCGTCGCGCGCGACGAAGACATTCCCCGTGAAGTCGACTACACGGGGTACAAGTTTCCGACTCTCGACATGCTCGAGGATCCTGAAGAAAACTTCTCGCTGCGCATGGAATCGTTCGTGCGCGAGCAAGCGGGCGTGCTGACCGAAGCGCTGCGCACCTATCAACTCGATGGCGAAGTCGTTGGAATTGAGAGCGGTCCTGTGGTCACTCTCTATTCGGTTGAACTCGCTCCCGGAACGCGCGTCGCACGACTCGAGACGATTGCCAAAGACATTGCGCGCACGCTGGGCGCCCCCAACATTCGCATCATCGCCAACATGGCTGGCAAGACCGCCGTTGGAATCGAAGTGCCAAACCGTCAGAAGGAAAAGGTGCGGATGAAGGAACTCATGTCGAGTGGGCACGCTGAGGGCATGCGCCTTCCGATGTTCCTCGGCAAAGACAGCTCGGGCGAGCCGCTCGTGCTCGATCTCACCAAGATGCCGCACGTTCTGATCGCTGGAACAACTGGATCGGGCAAGTCGGTCTGCATGAACAGCATCATCATGAGCTGGATCTACACCAAGCGACCCGATGAGTTGAAGTTGGTGCTAGTCGATCCAAAAATGGTCGAAATGAGCCAGTTTGCGCACATTCCCCACTTGATGGCTCCAGTTGTAACCGACATGAATCAGGCGGCGGGAATTCTCGAATGGACCGTCGGCAAGATGGAGGAGCGATACGAGATGTTCCGTGCGACCGAAGTGCGTGATATCGCGGGCTACAACGCGCTCGGCGAAGAAGAACTATTCGCTCGACTCAAGCCAGTGGATGACGCCGCGAAGGCCCGCATCCCAAAGAAATTGCCATACATGGTCTTCGTGATCGACGAGCTCGCCGATCTCATGTTGACCAACAAAGAAGTCGAGACGCACATCGTGCGCATCGCCCAGAAGGCGCGTGCCGTGGGAATTCACTTGGTGCTCGCGACCCAGCGTCCTCAGGCAAACGTCGTCACTGGACTCATCAAGGCCAACATGCCCTGCCGCATCGGCTTCAAGGTTGCCAGTGGCATGGACAGCCGCATCGTTCTCGACCAAAAGGGAGCAGAACTCTTGCTCGGTCAGGGAGACATGATGGTCGTGACACCTTCTGGAAGTGGCGAACTTCGCCGCTGCCAAGGCACGCTCGTGACCGACGCTGAGACGCGTCGGGTGGTTACCTTCCTGAAGGATGTGGCCGCTCCGAGTTTTGAGCGAAGTCTTTTGGCAGTAAGGAGTTCCGCGCTTGCTAATCCATCTGAAGGAGCCGAAATCGATCCCAATGAACGCGATCCAATGTTCGACAAGGCAGTCGACATTCTCATCGAAACTGGACGCGGATCGGTAAGCCTCTTGCAGCGCCGACTCGCCATTGGATACGGTCGAGCCTCGCGACTCGTCGACCAAATGTCAGTGGCGGGAATTCTCTCAGACCACAAGGGATCGGTTGCCCGCTCAGTCTTGATTACTGCCGAAGACTGGGAGCGCATGAAGGCGATCGAGGCTGGCGGAGAGTCGCACGAAGAATTCGTGACCGAAGCCGTGAACGACGAGTGATGCGGATGATGTGAGGCGGTTCACAGAATTCGTTTTCGGGCGATTTGATCTTGTTATTTCTGTTGAATCGTGTGTAATGCGCCCAGTCACAATTTGGTGTTGGCGCGGCTTGGTGTGAGTGGCTCGAAACGGATTTCCTGCACTCACGGTTGGTGGAGAAATGCTGAGCGCGCCTTCCCAGGAAGGTTGCCAAGAATGCTCGCAAAACCTGTTTCCAATTCAGTCACGACGTACGACTTGCGCCGCGCCGATGGATCTGTGTTGCTGGCGCTCCTGCCGAAGCAGATTCGCGCGATGGCGATGGCGAAAGATCTTTTCACCGATGACATGATCACGCGTACAGGGGATGGCCATTGGCGCAGCGCTGCGACCCTTGCTGATCTGCCAGTGGGCAAGCGGGTGAGTGCGAAGGTCGATGTTGTTGCGCCGGTTGTTAGTGCGCCAGATCCACGCATCGCCGTTGCCGAAGAACGCGCCCACAGAATGCAACTTGCCTGCGATGAACTCACGCGGGCATGTGACGCGCTGCGCAGCGAGCAATCGCAGACTCAGCTCGAACGCGAATGTGCGCAGGAGGCGCTCGCGGCCGCGCACCTGGCCATGCAGACGGAGTCGGTGATTGCCACTGACGCTGTTGCGAAGTTGCAGCAGACCAACGAGATCACTGCCCGCGAACTGCGCGAGTCGCAGTCAACCCTGCGCGACGCACAAATTGCGCAGGATCAGGCGACGACAGAACTGCGCGAGTCGCAGTCAACCCTGCGCGACGCACAAATTGCACAGGATCAGGCGACGACAGAACTGCGCGATGAGCTTGCCACCGCCCGCGCACGCTGCGAGCGACTGCTTGTTGAAGCATCACAGCGCGATGAATTCGAACGCACGATCTCGACGCTCGAGTTGACGATCCAATCATTGCAACAGAAGAATGAGGCGTTTCAGCAGGCAAATGCTGAACTTCGCCGCCAGCGGCCCGATCCAACGCTCGGGCGGTCGCTCGAAGAAGCGGTGCGCGAGTGCGCCACTGCCGAGCAACACGCCCGTGCCGCAATCGAAGATCGCGACGAGCTCGTTGCGTCACTAAGCCACTCGCAAGATGCTTTGCGCGTCGCGGATGATTTGCGAAGAGCACTCGAGAAGAGCGTGTCGGCGCTGAAGCTCTACGCCACCGACCACGCGGGCGAAGCGCTGCAGTTGCGTGCGCTGCTCACTGAATCGGCAAGCGCCAATGCGACAGTTCTCGCGCGCGCTGAATCGGCCGAGGCAATCGCCCAGGATTCCCAGCGCGTGAAGAACGAAGCGAACGTGTGGGTTGCCCGCACAACCGAACAACGCGATGCGGCCTTGAAGGCTCGTGACACCGCAATCGCCGACCGCGACGCTGCGCTGAGCGAGCGCGACTCGACGCGACTCGCCGTCGGAGCGACCCAAACTGATCTCGTGCGGATGCGCCGTGACTTTGAGGCCTTGCGCGGCGATTACACATCTGCCTGCGCAGCGCTTGCTGAACAGACCGCGCGGGCGGCCGCGCTTGAGAGCGCCGTGTCGACTGCCCGCACTGAGCAGAGCGAACTCATCGATGAGCGCGACGCCCGCGACCAAGAGATTGCGGTGCTGCAGTCTGGTGGTGCCCACCTCAGCGCGCAGATCGAAGAACTCATTCGCGAGCGCGACGCGGTGCAACTGCAGGTCACATCGATTGCGGCGCGACTGAGTGATGCAGAATCTGATCGAGACCTCGGGCGGGCAGAGGTTGCGACGCTGCACGCCGACCTTGCGGCTTCCCGCGAGAGTGGCGCAACGATCGCACAGCGTCACACCGCGCTTGAACGCGAACTTGCCGAAGAGCGCGCCCGCATCGTCGCTCGCGACGAACTGATCTTCCGCGAATCACTGCGGTCGGAAGAGCGGGAGACCGAAAACCGCAAGCTCACCGCAGCGCTCGCCGCTCTTCGGGCAGATTGTGACACGCAGTTGCGCCGCGCCGATGATGCGCTCGGGCAGGTCTCCGTGGTGCAGCGCGACCTCGCAACTGCACAGCAACTTGCCGCAACGCAAGCGGCGCAGGTGACTGCGACGCAAGACGAACTAGAAACTCTCACGCTACTCGAACACTCTGCGCGCGCGGCGCTGACCGCCGCGAGTCGAGAGCGCGACGAAGTCGGCGCAGCACTTGCCACGGCCCATGCCGCCGTTGCATCGCGCGAACAACAGGTCTCTGCCGAACGTCAATTGCGCGATCAAGCCGAGGCGAGTTCGCGCCAGCTGCTAACGAGCTACGAAAAACTTGCCGATGACACAGGACGCCGCATCACCGATCTCGAAGTCAAACTATCCGACTCGAATCGCGATATGCAGTTGGTGCGCGTACACGAAGAGCAACTCAATGCCGCGCTCGCCGAAGCGCACACGCAGTCCCGTGCCGTTGCGCAGAAACTCGCCGCAGTCGAAGAACAACGCACGGCCGTAACACGCGACCGTGATTCGCACGCCAAACGTGCTGCCGCCGAGGCATCGGCCCGCGCGGCCGCTGAAGACAAGATCGCCATCGCAAACGAGCGCGCATCCAAGGCTGAACGCGACGCGCGTCTGACCAACGAGCGCTCGTTGCAAGCGGCAATGATTGCACTGAGTGGATCGAAGCAACGGCTCGATGGCGACTACGCCCAGTCGCGCGCAGAACTCGAGGTGCTCGAGCAACTCGTCGCGGAGTCGTCGCGGCAGTTGATCGCGGCTGGTGGAACGGTGCCAGGAGTTCCGTTGCTTCCGCGCGAAGCTGCGGCCAAGGCTGCAATCGATGCGAAGGCTGCAGAAGCCGCCGCGCTGATTGCGGCGCGCTCGCAGTCGGCGACCCATGCACACTCACACGCAGCGCCATCCGCTGCAGTTGCTCGCATCGAAACTGCGCGCCACGCACCACAACCGGTGAACTTTCGGATGGTCGGCGGCGACTCCGATGACACCACACTCTCGCGACCACACTCGGCGCGTCCAGTTGGCTCATCTGGCTCATCTGGCTCATCTGGATCATCTGGATCATCGAACAGCACAGTTCGCGTTGGCGGGCAACGCGAACGCGTCTCGCAACCACGCGCGGCTAGCGCATCGTCGTCGGGCGACGACGACTCGAGTTCTCCCAGCGAATCGCCGCGCGCCCATCCGCCGCCAACTGCAGCGCAACCCACTCCTCCAACAGCAGCCATCGATCAAGCGTGGATTGACGATCACTGTCCCATCGAGCGTGTAGAACCCGCACCACGCGCAACAGGATTGATCGCAATCACGGCGTTGATCGTGGCTGCCACTGCTGCGCTTTCAGCCATCCCCGAATTTGCACTTCTTGACATGCGCGCAGCGTTCGTGCGCATCGCAGCGTGGGTGATCGTCGCTCCAGCGCTCGCCGCGATAGCGCACCTCATCACGATGCGCTGCGAGCCGATTCTCGCGCGGCGCATCGCGGTTCTTTCGAGCGCGATGATCACGCTTGCGCCACTCTCGACTCTCGCATTCACATTCGCGCCATGGCTCGGCGGGATGCTTGCCCTGGGGTCAGCGACACTTCCATGGTTGATGTGCTACGCCGCATGGCCAGATGCCCGGCAACTCATTGGATGCCGCCCCCTCAACAATTCTCCCCAGCGCGTGGTCGAACGCTTCGCAGCGCGGGCGAAGGTCGCATCGACTCTGACCGCAGTGCTCGCAGTCATCGCGCTCGCTGCGCTGGGCGTGGTCACAACTGCAGGCGGCGCACTGGTGGTGCTCTCGCCTTCTGGCGCTCTGTTGGCACTCATCCTGATCGCGCTCATCGCCACAACTGCGACCGAGTCGATTAGTTCACGCGCACCACTCGCAGCATGGAGCGCGCTTGCCGTCGTCGGCGCTCTCGTCGCAGCAACGATCGCTCCGCTGGGATTCTCTGCGGGGATACTCGCGGTCGCTCCGGGCGTGTGGATTGCACTGGGCGCTATCTGGGCGGCGGTCGCGGTTAGTTCGCTCGCTGCGGCGTGCTCGAGTGCTCGACTCGCAGATGCAGTGCAGCGGCTTGTTGACGATGATGCTCCGGCGCTTGTTGCGCACGAACGATTTCACGCCGCATGGGTGATGGCTCTCACCGCACTTGTGCCGGTGGTTCCGGCACTGGTCGCGTTTCACTTGGTGCGCGGCCGCTCGCGTCGCGCCGAGAGTCAGTTGCGTTCGCTCGCAAACTTCGAATTGTGGTTCGCAGCTGTGATCGCGATTGCACTCCTCTTGACGCTGGTCTTTGCAACGCACATCGGCTCGTCGCTTCTCGTTGGACTCTTCGTCGCACACGCTGCGATCTGCCTCGGATGCGCGGTCTCGATGAGCGCCGATAGATTCGTGCGATGCCCAGCGCCGATGCCCCTGCTCGCGCGTCCCGATGGTGGACTCGATCTGCCTCTTGCGGTCGTAACGGTGCAGCGCACCGCCGACAACTCTTCGCATCGCCCAATCGTGCATCCCTGTGGCACGACGGCCTGGGGATCGGTCACAGTTGTGCTTGGATGCCTCGCGCTCGCAGCGGCCACGCGCAGTCTGCCCATGACACTTGCCTTTGGACCGATCCTCGGACTCGCCCTCTGGCTTCCATCGCTCATCGCTTCGCGTTGTCGACACCAAGACACGCTCTTGCTTTGCGCGCTTGCGACGGCGTGTCCTGTGCTTCTTGCGCTCGCGGCATTTTTTCTGGAGAGCGCATCGACCAGCAACGGAGTACCAACTCTCGTTGCAATTGCCGGCGCAGGCGCTGGAATCTGGGCATTGCTCGTGGGATGGGCATTCAAAGGAATGTCACAACTTGCCGGACTCGTGCGTGCGAGCGCGCAACCGCAACTCGATGAGGCGGGCGAACTCATCGCGCCGATCGATCATCCATTTGCCCGTGCGCGCCGTGATAATGTGATGCGCAATGTCGTGATTGGCACATGTGGCGCCGCCGCAGCATCGGCCTTGATGATGGCGCTCGCCCCCGCGTCACAGCAGCTCACGCCACAAGTACTCGTCTGCGGACTCATCTCACTTGCCCTCTCGGCAACGCTTTGGTTGACCGCAACCCTCGTTGATCGCACTCGGCTCGTGAACTCTGCTCCCCTCTTCACGGTGATGCTCGCATTGAGTTCGTTCTTCGGCGCGCTGCCCTTCTTCTTTCGCACGGCTGAGATCGGCGCACTCGCTGCCATGAGTGAACTTCCTCTTGCGCTCGTCACCGCCGTTGCTGCGCTGCTCGCCGCGGGAGTGCTCAACACGCTGCGCGAGCCAGCCACACTGCGCGCCGAGCGGGCCCTGCGCGGCACGACGCGATCACGACAATCCACGCCAACGACCCGCCCCGCGTCATCGCGAAAGGCGCTAGCCCGCACATGAGCACCCCCAACAATCCTGAGATCATCGAGCTGGGTCTCGCAGCAGCGATCGAACAAGCCGAGAAGGGATGGCGCGAGGGCGGCATACCCATTGGGTCGGCTCTGCTCAACGAAGCGGGAGAGATCGTTGCCCGCGGACACAATCAACGCGTGCAGTCGGGCGATCCAACTGCGCATGCCGAAGTCGACTGCGTTCGCAAAGCTGGTCGACGGCGCGACTGGCACCGCCTCACGCTCGTCTCGACGCTCTCCCCCTGCCCAATGTGTTCTGGGACGGCGATCCTCTTCAAGATTCCGCGCGTCATCATCGGCGAGAACAAAACTTTTCTCGGTGCCGAAGATTGGATGCGGGCGAGCGGAATCTCATTGACGGTGCTCAACGACCCCCGCTGCATCGCATTGATGGAACGAATGAAGCGCGAAAAACCAGACCTGTGGGCCGAAGACATCGGCGAATAGCGCCGCTCACGAAGGATGCGCAGTAGCAGCGGGCTGGACTGCTGGCGTGCGCGTCCGCTCGGCACGATCGCGCGCCTCGTCCAGACGCTTCTCGATTCCCTCAATCGGCAGTCGAGCGATCAACTCCGCACGCATGCGGTTTGCTTCACGGATGCGATCCCGTGCGATGAGCGCCTCATAGAGTGCAATTCCCTTGTCGCGGTACTCCCCGTGCATCTGCTGAATCGCCAGTCGTTTCGCCTCTTCGCGCTTGTCGGATGAGTCAGCCCCTGGTGCCGGAATCGGCACGACCTTGGCGACAGC
>SIAR01000041.1 GCA_009691705.1 Phycisphaerales bacterium | reverse complement strand
ACCACTGAATTTAGCAACCTATTCCAAGAATTTTAAAACTTTTTATCATCCACAAATCGATATGGACTGCGAGATATTCCAAAAACCTTTTAACTAATTAGTTAATAAGATTTATACTGTTTAGTTCAATTAACCAGTCAAGTCATCTGATTAGTTAATAAGATTTATACTGTTTAGTTCAATTAACCAGTCAAGTCATCTAAAAAAAGATCCATACTTGTATCTATACTTGAGTCACCACTCAAATTGTCAACGCATTCCAAGAATTTTAAACTTTTTAACTGATTAGTTAATAAGATTTATACTGTTTAGTTCAATTAACCAGTCAAGTCATCTAAAAATTTCGATGCCTTATCTTTTTTAAGATCAGCAAACAATACGAAGGGCATATCTAAAATGGCAAAAAAAACCGCACTATTAGGTGCGGATCATTCTTAAATTAAAGAATGCTTGATCTGAGATTTTTCTGTCGAAACCATTCGCAAATTTGCTTTGTCGAACAAGTCGTTCGTGCCAACTACGTGGCTGAAACGAGAAGCGGACGAAGGGCGAATTCCTTGCATTCGTGCTTGAGGCAGTGACGAACTTGACTCGCATCAAAGACTTCAAGCGTGCGGGGATCGCCCTCGTTGACTCTAAAGGTCGCTTCGCAGACGTGCACGGACTGCGTGCAACACTCGCCACGAACCTCGCTCGGGCGTCCGTCACGCCGCAGGTGGCGCAGCGCATTCTTCGACATAGCGACTATCGAACCACGCTCAAGCACTACACATTGCTTGGGCTTACCGATACGGCTGCGGCGATTGCAAGAATTCCAACGATCACACCAGCAGATTGCGAGTCACTTCGAGCGACTGGAACGTTGGGGCGCGAAGCTTCAACGAGGGGGTCATCTATATCGCCCACAGTTGGGGTGCGAAATGGTGCGATTCAGTGCGAAGCAGTGCGTTCAACAATTGTAAATCATGCGAGCGACACACCACGCAAAAACCCTGCAAACGCAGGGCTTTCTGTTCAAATCTCGGATGATTCAACAAAGCGGGCGAAGGGATTCGAACCCTCGACATTCGGCATGGAAGGCCGACGCTCTACCACTGAGCTACGCCCGCGAGTGCGGCGAATCATACAGCCGTTTGCGGCGGTTTGGACTCTGACGCCGCCAACAATCGTTCGACATACTTGATGTCATGTCGAGCCTGAACGAACATCGGTTCTTTGAGAAGTCGCTGATAGAGCGGAATCGTCGTGCGAATCGGTCCAATCTTGAATTCTGAAAGCGCTCCGAGCGAACGGCGAATACAACTCTCGCGGTCGGGAGCGTGCACAATCAACTTGCCAATCATCGAATCGTAGTTTGGTGGAACGCGATACCCAACGCGCGCGTGGCTATCGAGTCGAATGCCCGGCCCTCCTGGAGGAGCCCACTCCTCGATCACACCCGCCTGCGGCATGAAGTTGCGCGCGGGATCTTCGGCATTGATGCGAAACTCGATTGCGTGACCGGTGATTCGAATGTCGCTTTGCTTGTACGGCAGCGCTTCACCGGCGGCGACGCGAATGCCAGTTTGCACGATGTCGACTCCAGTGATCGCCTCCGAAATCGGATGCTCGACTTGCACGCGCGTGTTGACCTCGAGCATGTAGAAGTTCTGCTGCGCATCCATGAGAAACTCGCAGGTCGCGGCTCCTGAATAGTTGGCGCGGCGGATCAATTCGGCGGCTGACGCGCAAACTTTCTCACGCTTGGCGGGGTCGACCCCAGGGGCGGGCGCCTCTTCGATCAATTTCTGGTGTCGCCGCTGGCTTGAACAATCGCGCTCGTACAAATGAATCGCATTGCCATGCTTGTCGCCGATTACCTGCACCTCGAAGTGACGGGCTGCCTCGAGATATTTCTCGACGAAAACCATCGGATTTCCAAATGCGGCTTGCGCCTCTTGCCGCGCTTGGTCGATGCCTTTGCGCAATCCCTGTTCATCAAGTGCGACGCGCATTCCCCGTCCACCGCCTCCTCCTGAAGCCTTCACGATGACGGGATAACCGATTTCTGCGGCAATCTTGACCGCTTCATCTACATCTTCTATTCCGCCGTCGGTGCCTGGGAAAATCGGCGTCCCGGCCTGCTTCGCTAGTCGCTTGCAATTCACCTTGTCGCCCAGCGCCGCCATCGCCTCGGGACTTGGTCCAATGAACTCGAATCCTGAATCGCGGCAGATCTCGGCGAAGTGCGCGTTCTCAGAGAGGAATCCATAGCCAGGATGGATTGCATCTGCGTGACCGACTTCAGCCGCAGCGATGATGCGTTCAATGCGAAGATACGAATCTTTAGAGGGACCAGGTCCAATGCATATTGTTTGAGTCGCTTGTTCGAGCCATGGTCCTCCAGCATCGGCGCTTGAATAGACACAAATTGTTTCGACGCCCAACTCGCGGCAGGCGCGAATGATGCGCAGGGCAATCTCTCCCCGATTTGCAATGAGAACTCGTTTGAACATGCGTGATTCCGAAAATTACGAAGGACGGACCAGGAACATCTTCTGCCCGAACTCGACCGCCTGTCCATTCTTGACGAGCACTTTTGCAATCGTCCCAGAACGCTCGGCCTTGATCTCGTTGAATATCTTCATTGCTTCGATCAGACAGACAACACTCTCAGAGTCGATCGATGCTCCAACAGTCGCAAGCGCTGGTTTGTCTGGTCCGGAGGCGCTGTAGAAGGTGCCAACCATTGGGCTTGCGATGGCAACCAAATCGGCGTCGTCGGCGGCGGCAGTCGCGGCAGTGGCAAGGGCGGGCGAAGCAGGGATGGCTGAGGACGCTGGCGTGGCCTGATGAGCCGCCGAGTGATGGATGATTTGCGGGGGCGAAAGGGTCGTCTGGCGTCGAACCGTGGCTTGTTCGTCCTTGTCCCGCAAGTCGAGTTCGGTGAGGTCGTTCTCGACCATGAGCCGGACGAGTTCTTTGAGTTTTCGGATATCCATCATGATTCTGTCAGGGTAGCAGCATTTCGTTTTCGCGACAGATCGTCGCGTGTTCGCGACATATCGATGACAAGCCAGCGCGAAGTGTCGGTGGTCCGCTTAGCGCATCGAAACGGGTGGCGAAAAGATCTCAAAGGCGATAATGGACTTTCGCGCCTGAAACCGCGACCGAACCGCAGCACCGTGGGCCAACCATTGCGGCGCAGTTGCCGGTTTTCCCCTGACCGAGGGCGTTGCTATCGGCGAGCGTGTTTCACCGCCGCTACGGGCGAGCACCCCACCATGAATCGCGGCAACGGTGCGGGCGAGTTGTTCAAAAGTCGCCTCACCCTCGGCTGCGTGAATTGGCGCCGACTTGATGGGTGTTTGCTCGGCGAGGTGCGCACGACGTCGGGCATCAGCCTTCAGATCAATCGTGCTAGCCGATTCGAGAACAGGAGCCTTTGCGCGCGCCGCACGCGCATCGACCCACGCCTGCATCGCGGGAGATTCGCGCGGCGGCGCAGTCACCGGCATCGCGCGTGTTTTCGTCTCTCTTGGAAGCGCTCGCTGGAGCTCTTCTTTCTTCTTTGCCTCTTGTTTCTTGGCGATCGCCGTCATGATCGCTTTCAGAATCACGATCACGGCGAAGATGATGAAGCTTTGTCTCATTGCGCGCCTTCGATGCTACCCGCTCGACCATCTGGAATGCACAGTGCGAGTCCATGCGAACCGCGCGCAAACTCACAACCAAAAACTGTGCGCAAGCGCTCGACGGTCAAGACTTGCGCCGGAGCCCCTGCCACGATGAGCTTTCCCTGCTCGAGCCACCAGACCTCATCCGAGATTTGATCGGCAAGGGCGAGATCGTGCATCGCCACGAGCACAAGCGCCCCAGCGACCGCCCTAGCGCGCAGCACGTTTGCAACGCGATTCACTTCGCCAGGATCCAGATTCGAGAACGGTTCGTCGAGTGCGAGTAGACCATCGCGCTGATGCTGCACGAGTGCCCGCGCCACGAGCGCCCGTTGCTGCTCACCAGCTGAGAGTTCATGGAACGATCGATGGGCGAGGGAAGCTAGCTGCATCTGATCGATTGCTTCGCCGACAACGCGCCCGTTTGCCGCCGAATCGAGCGCTGAAAACTGCCCAAGTCCGATCGCCTCTGTGACGGTGAGTGCGATCGACAACTGCGGACGCTGCGCAACATATGCAACTCGGCGCGCCCGTTGCACGGCGGAGAGTTCGCGCAGATCAGTGCCGTCCCACTCAATCCTTCCTGTGGTTGGCGCAAGCAAACCCGCAGCGAGTCGCAGCAGCGTGCTCTTGCCACTGCCGTTTCGCCCCACTAGCGCGATCACCCTCGCGCGGGCACTCTTCACCGTGACATCACGCAGCGCATCATGCCGCCCATACCTGAGCGAGAGGTTGCTCAGCGTCAACACGGCCAAACTCCTGGCACGAGTCTGCGCGAGCGCAGTATGCACAGAAAAACTGGACCGCCAATCAGTGCCGTGAGTACGCCGATTGGTAGTCGTCCCGCGCCGAGGTCGATCGCTTGCCGAATCGCATCAGCCCAGACGAGCAGAGCAGCTCCTGCGATCACACTTGCCGGCACGAGTGCCCGGTGCTGCGATCCAAGACAGAGTCGGCTCAGATGTGGCGCGACGAATCCAACGAAGGCGAGTGGACCACATAGCGCGACGCTGGCCGATGCGAGTGCTCCTGCACCGACAAAGAGCACGAGTCGTAGCCGCTTCAGCGAGACTCCCAAACTCTCAGCCTCATCGTCGCTCGTACTTGCGACATCGAGCGCGCGACCGCGCCTCCACGCGAGCAATCCCATTATCACAAGCAATAACGCTGCCGCAATTGCTGGACCGCGGGCAGGAACCTCTGGAATCTGTCCCATGAACCACGTCCAAGAATCGCCGCGACTCGCTGGGGGCATCATCGACTGCACCAGCAGCGTTAGCGCGCCGCAGATTGACGACACCACCGTTCCGGCGAGCACCAACGTGAGAGGATCGATGCGTCCACCGCGCCGTCCAAGTGCGTAGACGATTGTCAGCACCGCGAGTGAACCAATCGTTCCTGCCACGATGCCGTCTGCGACACCCAGCGCCGTGGCGATCCATCCGAGCACTCCGGCATTGAACGTAATCGCGCTATACATCGCGAGCGTCGCGCCGAGTCCCGCCCCTGCCGAGAGCCCCAAGATGAATGGAGCGGCGAGTGGATTACGAAGGAGTGCCTGTAGCAGCAGTCCGCTCAATCCGAGGCATCCACCTGCGAGCAGAGCCGACTCGACTGCCCCAAATCTCAGTTGCAAGATGTTGAACTCTGGCCAGTCAAAGCGCAGTCCCTGCGCGGTGAACTCTCGCGAGATGAGCAGGCGAATGGTGACGCCCGCGATCAAGAAGAGTGCGAGCAGTACGACGCCAGTGCGTTGACGAGTGTTCAATGGCGGTCCCCAGCGGCGTGCGCATGCGCCCGACCTGAATCAGCGATCACTCTTCGAAGTCGCAGGAGCGCGTCGATCATCCCGCCGCCGGGCTGCAAGAGGTCTGGCGCATCAAGCGCGACGACGATTGATTTCGCCAGCGCACCGCGCAATCGGTTTACTGTCTCACTCGTATTGCCACCCAGCACGATGATCGTCTGGGCCTGACTGCGCACGAGTTCTTCAGTCGAGAGTGTTGGATAGCCGCTGCGCTTCAGCGCATTGATCGCGCCGATTCGGTCGACAAAGTCACCCAGATAGGTACCGCTTCCAAACGCCATCGCATCAGCACTCTCAGAAGCGATCAGCACAATGAGCACGCTGCCAGCATCCTTGGCCGAGGCGAGGGGAGCGAGCGCCTGCTCAAATTGTGCTGCGATTTCCTTGGCGCGCGCGGCGAATCGCTCCGCATCACCTTGGCGCGTGGAGTCTGCAATCGCCGCGGCGACGGCGGGCACGAGTCGCTCAACATCCGCGAGCGACTCGATGTGAAACAGAGCCACGTTCCATTGGTACTGAGCCGCAAGCGCGTCGAGCGCAGGGTCAGACCCTTGTGATGGCGGCTGCACAAAGACGTGGGTTGGATTGGCGGCAACCAGCGCCTCGGCGTTGAGATCGAGCAGACTTCCAACGATCGCGACACCAGGCGCGGTCTGACACCACGGTGTTCGACCTACGAGACATTCCTCACCACCGAGCGCAACGATGGTGGCAGTGATCGCAGGCGAAAGTGATGCGATGCGCACGCCGTTCGATTTTGCCGCGGGCGATTCGAATGACTGATCACACGATGAGATGCTCAACAGCGCAGCACAAGAGGCTGCGACGCACGCCGCATCACGCAATGAACATCCACGAGCCGTCACGGTTCGATACAGTAGTGCAAGCCATGTCAATCAGGACGTTTCTTTGCAGGATCTTCGGCCGCGCCGCTGCCCAGAGTGTGGCGACTGAAGTGGTCGTGCGAAGTCAATTCGATCGGTCAGCAATGGAAGTCGTCCACCAACAGGCTGTACCAATCAACGGGGATCACCTGCTAGTGCAGTTTCGCGACCAACTCTCAACACAAGCAACATCGCAGGCGCATCTCAACACGCTGCTGAGTTCACTCTCCACGACGCTGAATGCGCTTCCGCAACTTGCACGACAGCAGGGGCAGGTGCTCGAAGTGCTCGTCGAAGATGCCGCCCGCTCGCGTCACCGCGATCAGACGCTCGAGCGAAGTCTCGTGCATCTATCGGAGGGTTCTGATCGACAAACGCAGGTGCTCGGACTCGTGCAACAGCAACTTGACTTGAACCACGAGGTGAGCCTTCGCGTCGCCGAAAGCCTGCGCGAGACGGCGAGCGCGATCACAACTTTCGCCGCGACGAGCGAGCGCCAATCGCGTGCGCTCGATCTGCTTGCACAATCAACGCAGCGCCGGGTCGCCCAGTCAGATCGTCTTGAGAAGGCGCTGCAATTCTGGCTCGCGATTGTTGGCGCTATCTGCACGCTCGCGCTGGTGTATGCGATTTGGGCGGCGACGCGCGGTCCAGTGATCATTGCGATTCCCACTGCCCCCGTGGTCGCGGCGCCCGTGATCGCGCCATCCCCTGCTCCCGTGATTGTTCCACCCACAACGCCACCGGTCGAACCGCAATCGCCGCCACTGGTGTTTCCGTCACTGCCGGTCGTGATTCCACCCGATCCCGTGGCGGAACCCGCCCCAAAAGCTGCAGATGATCAGGGTGCTCCACCCGCCGTCACACCTGAATTGAAATAGTTGCCCCGTCGAGCATTTGCGCGCGCACGAGACGCGCATAGATATCGCAACGGGCGAGCAATTGCGCATGCGTTCCCGAGTCGATGACGCATCCCTGATCCATCACAACGATTCGATCGGCCGCCAACATCGTTGAAAGTCGATGCGCGACAACGATCACCGTGCGCTGCCTTCCGAACTCTTCGATGGCGCCATTGATTTGCACTTCACTCTCTGCATCGATCTGACTAGTTGCTTCGTCAAGAATCAGAATCGATGGATCGCGCAACACCGCGCGGGCGATCGCGATGCGCTGCCGTTGACCACCCGAAAGGCTCGCCCCCTGCTCAGACACTTGTGTGTCGTATCCATCGGGAAGTGCCTCAATAAACCCGCTGGCATGGGCCCGCGCGGCGGCGGCTCGAATCAACTCCCGCGAGATTCCCGCCGGGTGCAAACTCGCTGACCCCATCGCGATGTTTTCGCAAATGGTGCCTCTAATCAGCATCGACTCTTGTGTCACAACTCCAATCTGCCGACGCAGACTCTTGAGCGATACCGAAGCGAGATCGCATCCGTCGATGAGCACGCGCCCGCTCTGAGGAACAAGAATGCGCGGCAATATCGCGAGCAGCGTCGTCTTTCCACATCCATTTGGACCGACAATCGCAATGTGCTCACCATGGCGAATATCAAGCGTGATGCTGCGCAGGGTCGGCTCAGTCGAAGTGGGATAGGTGAACGTGACATCTTCAAAGCGAATCGTGTGTTGGTGGCGAAGCAACGTCAGTTGTCCGCGCGTGCGGCGGGGTTCAGTGTCGAGCGAGAGAATCTCTTGAAGGCGCTGGGCAGGAGCACTTGCCGCTTGCATATCGCCGACCAATCCCGTCATCGGTCGCACCGATCCACCCGCTACTGCGAGGGCACCGAGCGAAAGCACAAAGTCCTCGAAGGTCATCGCCCCGCGAATGATCTCGCGCACAACCAGCGCACAAAGCGCAATCACTGCAAGGATCGCAATCGTCTCGACAAGCGGTCCCGCCAGGCTGCGCGCCGTTCGCGCGCGCAATTCTTCACGCACCACCAGGCGATTCGCCTGCGTGAATCGAAGAATCATGTCTGACTCTGCCGTGGCAGTCTTGACGGCGCGCAGTCCCTGCAGGCTCTCACCCGCAACGCGCAGCAACACCTCTTGATTGCGCAGTGCTCCGCGCAGTCCACGGCGAATTCGCTTGCCAGTCTTGCGCAAGACGATTGCAAGAATTGGACCGACAATCGCGGCAACGACGACGATGCGCCAATCGAAGATCACCGCAACCACGAGTGCCGCAGCGCCCTTTGAGAGCTGCGCGACTGTTCGACTGGTGAGTGCCACGAGCCCACTCTGCAACTCGGCAGAGTCGCGAATGATGCGACTCGTGAACTCTGCCGGACCCCGCCGCACAACCTCGTTGAGCGGCATGCGAATCGCATGACGAAACGCGTCGAGCCGAATGCGGGCAACAACCGCAGTGCACAGACTGATTGAGATGTATTGGTGCAGAAAATTTGCGATGGCACCCAAAATGGTCAGCGCGGCGAGGCCGGTCAGAATCACCCAGACGCCATCCATTCGCCCCACCGGAAGCGTTTGGATGAGCGCATCGGGTATCAGCACCCACGGTTTCGTGGCGTTGAAGGTCGCAGCAAGATCGGGCAGTGTGCTGCCGCTTTCACCCAGAAGCAGGCGCAAGATTGGTCCGAGGGCGAGCAGCCCGGCGCCGAGTCCACTCGCTGAAATAGCTGCAAAGACGAGCGTCAGCGCAAGCTGACCTGGTGATCGCAAGAGGCGGCGGGCAAAGGAGAGAAAGGGACCCATCAGGTCGAGCGAGTCTATCCAGCCTGCGGCCCGGCAAGCAGTCCGAAGTCAGACCAGAAGTTGGGGTAACTCTTGGCAACACAACCAGGATCGGCGATCGAGATTCCTGGGCGCACGAGTCCGAGCACGGCGAATGTCATCGCGATGCGGTGGTCGCCGCGGGGATCGATGACACCAGGGCGCGGCGATGACTTTTCTGGATCGATCACAATCGAATGCTCGGTTGTCTCGACGTGCGTACCGATCTTTGCGAATTCTTCGGCGAGCACTTGAATGCGATTGGACTCTTTCACCTTGAGCGTTTCGAGCCCGCGGATGCGTGTGCGTCCCTTTGCCATCGATGCCACTGCGGCGATGCACAGCGCGCCATCAGGCCAGTGCGATCCGTCGAGATCGACTCCGTTCAAAGTTGCCGTTCCTTCGAGACCCATTCCACGCGGGCTCGACCACTCGTGCGCGCCCATCGAGATGAGCGCACGCAAACAGGCAGCGTCGGGTTGAGTCGAAAGTCGGGGCAATCCCCGAATCGTGACTCGCGCATCGCGAACAATGGCGGCCGCCGCCAAGAAATAGACGGCACTACTGGCATCTGGCTCGATCAAACGACTGCACGCGGCAAGAGGAGCCGGCGGCACGGTGATTCTTGTCAATCGTCCTCGCGCATCGCGTAAGACATCAAACTGCACCCCCCACGACCGCATCGCATCGAGGGTGAGTTCGATGTACGAAGGGGTGGTCAACGACTCTTGGGTCACGAAGAGGTCGACACCCCGTTCGAGTCTTGGCGCGAGCAGAAGCAACGCAGAGACAAACTGGCTCGATGCCGTGCGTCCGACTTCGATCACTCCGCCGCGTGGCAGTGCGCCGCCACCGACTCGCACTGGCAACCGCTCTTCTTCTTCGATGTAGGTCACGCTTGCGCCGAGCGCCCGCAACATCTCGACCCCCTCGGCGATCGGTCGTTGTCGCATGCGCGCGCTGCCATCGATTGTGACTGGCGATCGTGCCAGCGAGGCGATCGCCATCAAGAACCGAGTGGGAGTACCGCCATCACCAAGATTGATGCTTACCCCGCCGCTAATCCGACCAGCGGGTGCGGTGATTTGGGTTGAATCCTCGCCGCGCGATATAGGCACGCCCATCGCGACGAGCGCATCCATGAAGAGATCTGTATCGAGGGCACGAAGTGGACGATGCACGGTCGAGATGCCGCTCGAAAGCGCGGCGAGCATCAAGTATCGATTCGTTTGGCTTTTCGACCCCGGCGGCATGATCGAGACATTGAATGGACGGCCCAGCGGAGAGACATTCAGCGCACCAAGATGAACTTGCGAGGGTGAGAGGCTCACGAATCTTGCGCGCCTGCCGTACGAAAGACCGCGACAACATCTTCTATCGGAACGACAAACAAGCGATTATCACCTTCGAAATCGACAGGGATTGCATTCTTGGGATGGAACAGAACCCGGTCGTAACGCTGCACTGAGTAATCGGCATCGCGCGTGACCTGCTCACTCACCGCGACGACGCGACCCGTCAGCGTTGGAATCTCCATCTTGTCTGGCAAGTG
>SIAR01000040.1 GCA_009691705.1 Phycisphaerales bacterium | reverse complement strand
ATGCTTTGCGAATTGATGGTCGACCTCGACGAAGGAATTCAAGAGTGGCGTTACCGCCATGTGAAAATGGTCGAGCGCACAATCGGCGCACGAATGGGAACGGGCGGATCGCCTGGTGCGGCATATTTGCGCGCCACGCTCTTCACGCCGCTCTTCACAGATCTCTGGTCGATTCGCGACCGCATCTAAGCGCGCACTACTGACCCACCGCGCCTGACCCAGCGCGAATCTGAATCTTGCCCGAGGCGAGATCCCAAGTCATCGCCGCAGCACGCAGCGGAGTTCCTTGCCCCTTCGGCAAGACATTGACGAGGCGCCCCGGACGCGCGCGCAGTTCTGCGATCTGCGTAACAACGTTGTAGTCAAACTCTTCGCACTCGACGTCGTAACGCGGAGTGCGGATGAAACAGCGCCCGACTCCTCGAACGCGTTGCAGTTCGCTCGATCCGCCCAGATTGAAGTTTGAGTTGAAACTTGAGTTGGCATTCGCACTGCCTGCGCTTGCACTCGTCGCCACCGCGTCATCAGAATCGCTCTTGCTTCGCTCGAGTGTTGCTTCGAGACGATCACAAGTGAGAGACATCGTGTCTAACTGCTGCGGACCAGCTCGCACGAGTTCTACCGATTGATCCATGGTCATGAGGTAGCGCGAATCAACCATGCGCTTCAGATTCATCGCCTTTGCCCAGCGAAATCGGCTCACTCCCTCGACTCCTCCACCAGCGATTTTCTGATCGCGCCCGCGGTTTTGAGCAGTGTGTGCCTCGCGTCCACCACCACTGGGCACATTCACCAGCACACTGCCCGCGCCAGGAACAACTGCCTCGCCAGTCAATGCGTCATACTCAATGGCCTGTCCACGCAACTGAAAGAGCCGCGGCTCACCCGTGCGTTCGTCGCTCGCCCAGACGAGATTCTCGATGCGGGCATCGCCGGTTGCGACGAGCCTTCGCGCCCGCACATCCGAGCCGACCGCCCCGGGCGGAGCCGCGGCTCGAGTCGCGAGAGTTTCCCCCTCCGCGCTGCGCCGCTCGAACTCGAGGTGCACATGATCAGCGTCAAGCGCATCAAACTCATTGGGGCGGGGTTCGGCGCGTACATGCACTTCCCGCGTGAGATCGAGCGTCGCACCCGCCTGCGCCCGATCGACGAATGCCATCTTGCCACTCCACTTTGCATCGAGTTCGGGCTTGCTGGATGGCGCCGCTGGCAGGGCAATTTTTCCGCGCGAATCGGGCGCGACGAGCGGCTGTGTCCAACTGCGCGTGCGTCCACCGCTTGGAGAGTGCGCCGATCGCGTGGGTTCGTTCACAGCAAGTTCGGTGAGTCCCTCGATGAGCACGCCTGATCGCACAATCGAAATGTCAGGACCCTTCAGGTCGGCGCTCCCCTGCGGCGGAAGCGCAATCATTTCGCGGGCAAAGACTCGCGCGCCATCCTTCAATTGCAGTTGCACGCCATCGGTTGCAGTAACTCGAGCAACTTCAGCGCTGCCCAGTGCCGCACCCGCTTGCGCATCACTCTGGTTTGCGAGCGGAGTACTCACGAACTCAGCGCGCAGTCCATCACACCAAATAGTCTGGGCAATGTCGGTGGCCTCGACTGCTCCCTTGGCAACGAGCAACTGCGGAGTCGTTCGACCATCGGCATCGCGAATCAGGTCAAGATCGATTTCGTGGGCGCGCAGTGCCATCCCAGTGTGATTCGCCATCTCTACATCTTTGCCGTCGATCTGCACCCGCATGTCTTGCGGTCGACTCGGCACTTGCTCATCGACTGCCGCCGGTTCGAGAAGAAGCTGTCCAGTGAATCGCACTACAAGAAGGTCTCCCTCGGCGCCTTGATTAGCCGCCCCTGTCGATACCGCAGTGACTGCACTTGCCAGATGCGCCAAGATTCCCATTTGCGGCGGGCGCGACGAATGGAAGGCCGCTGCGGGAGGGGCAGTTTCAACCGGCGCACTTTGCATCACCATGTCACGCGCAACGAGATCGCTCTTGAGTGTGAAGATCGCAACGAGCAGATCTCCCTTTGTCCAGGCCCGATCTCGCGGTGAGTAACGCAAGACCTCAACGTCATCGTGCAATTCGAGTCGATAAAAACGTTCGGCGGACGGCGCAATCACCGCCCGATTCTCTGGGGCTTTCGCTGTTTCCGTTGCGACAGGCTTTGGTGAAACGGGCGCCTGCGGCGACTCTTCATTCTTCCAAGGTCGGTACGAGACTGGAGTCATCTCAGCCACACGCGCGCTGCTGCTCAGTCGCTCTCCCTGGTGCCGCGAACGGTCGATCACGATGGGACCGAGCGGATTCGCCACAGTCATTCGTTCAATCGACTTGCCATCGCGTCCGAGCAAGAGGTCGAGTCCCTCGCCATCGAATGTCAGCATGTCGGTCGTTAGCCGAAAGGCCGTTTGGCAGCCGATCGTCCCGAGCACTTGATCGAACTCAAGTTGCTGCGACTCGAGAATGAGTGCGGGACTGTCCTTGGCGAGATTGACGGGGGTGGGTCCACTCGGGCGGTAGAGGCGAATCACGACGTCGCCGTCAAATGTGCCCGATTCGAGGGCACGATTTGGAACATGCACCCGTCCTGAATTTGCTCGCAATGTGGCCACGCGACCATCGTCGAAGTAGAAGACTGTGCGCGGCTCGGTCATCCCCATGAATGCGCCGGGTTGCGGATCGATGCGCTGGGCGGCGTACTGTTGGGCAACGCGTCCATCTTTGCCAGCGACTTGCACCCACGCCCCGTGTTCGAGTTGCACTGTCGTTCCTGATGCGCGCGATTGTGCCGCGGCGCGCTCGGCATCAGAGAGCGGACGCGGCGCGACCAGCTCTTCAATGGGAGTCGTGCGCTGCCGCTGCGAGTGCGGGAGTCCAAGGTCGAACTGCCACGCTGCAACCAGCAGAAGCGCCGCCAGCACCAGTGAGCTGCCAATGACGAGGATGCGTGATGCGCGCTGATTCATGAACGCTGCGAAGTGTAACTCGCGGCTGCACTCACTCGTTACTGAAGAGAACGACTGCCGCGATGTCGTAGAAGGCGTGCGCGCCAACCACAATGCCAAATCCACGCACGATGTACAGCACTCCAAAGAAACCCCCGGCGAGCACGAAAAATGTCGCGCGGCGCAAATCGATCGCACCGGCACTGGTGCGAATGGGGTGATAGAGAGCGAAGAGCAGAGCCGACAAAGCGATTGAGAGAACGATCCCCCAGCGCTCAGGCATCCGAAAGAGATTGACAAAGATCGTGTGCAGCAGCGAGAAGAGCACCATGCGAAAGATGAGTTCTTCGTATAACCCCGCCCCGATACACATCGAAATGCCCCCAAACGTGCTCAGTTGCGGCAGCGCCTCTGGCCCCGCTGGAATGAAGGCTCGCGAGACGACTTGCGCAAGCACAAGCAATGGAAGCGCGAGCAAGATGCTCTCGAGCACCATCAATCCAACCGTTGGAATGTGCAGTGTCCAAGGTCGCCGCACCAACAACTGCCAGAGGATGAGAACGAGCAAGAGTCCAACGCCTGGCAACCCAAGCGCCGGCACACTCAACCGTGCTGGATCGATTCCAATGCTCGAGAAAAATCGCACGAGTTCTTCGTGCGCCCCGTTGGTCAGCGTTCCACCCGTTGTGCGCAGGGCATAGACCAATCCGATTTCGTAAATCACCACGAGCGGCGCGACGAACGCCAGAATCTCAAGCGGCTGCCGCGAGCGATCAAAATAGCCCTCGCGTGAAACGCGAGTCGTTGTCCCCGATCCAGAGGCTCGTTCGGGTCCGCTGGCGGATCGCCGACTTGCCATCTGCGTTAGGCAGCTTTTGCGGCGGTCATCTTGTTCAGGCGCTTGGCGAGACGGCTCTTGCGACGCGACGCGGTGTTGCGGTGCATCGTTGGGGTGAGCGCGAATCGATCCAACATTCCTGAAATCGAATTCAGCGACTTCTGAGCGGCAGCCTTGTCACCATCGTGGATGGCTTTTAAGAAAACCTTGGTCTCTTCTTTGACCTTCGTGCGGCGCCATCGGTTGCGCGCGCTGCGGTCTACTGTTTGTCGAACTCTCTTCTTCGCCGATTCGGTATTGGGCACTGGTATTCCTCACAAGATCGACACCCACCGCGCATGCGGTGCTAAAAGCGTCGGGGGGGTAATGTCGCAGAAACAGCCGCTCTTGGCAAGGGCATGTGGAAATAGCACTTGACGGATGCAGGGGGTTGTGGAGAGGATACGGTTCTATGGCATCTCGAACTGGCTCCTCAGGTCCCCTCGTCGCGCTCGTCGTTTTCGTCGTCTTGGCGGTGCTTTCGATGGTCGCCACGATCTACTTCTATTCAGAAATGAACACGGCCGTTGATGCGATGAATATCGCCAAGGCCAAGCTCAAAGAGGTGATTACCGAAGAGCAAGCCCAGGGATCGCGTGTGCAGGCGTTTCAGTCTGGGGCAACACAGAACAATCAGACTCTCGTGCAGCACATCGTCGAACGACAGGAGGCGATCGCGACTCTCGTTGTTGGCGATCCAAATGCCGATCTCGATCAACTTCGTGCCGCACTGGCATTGAGCAGTGAGCAGACGGTGACGCAGGCGCTCGAATCGCTCCGCCGCGACCTCGCGTCTGCGCAGAGCAAGGTGCAAGATCAGATCAAAAGAAGTGCCCAAATCACTGCACAAGCCGAGGCAACCACTGCTGACGCTGCAGCGAAGAGCCTCGCCGCTGACGAAAGAGTCGCGCAACTCACCGCCACGCTCGCCCCCTACCGCGCCAGCAGCGAGCGGGCCCTTGGCGAAATCGGTGAACTCAAGAACGAGCTGATTCAAGCGCGTGATCAGGCGCGAGATGAGTTCGCAAATCAACTCGCAGAAGAGAAAGGCAAGCAGGCTGTGCTGGTCGCAACGACCCAGAATCTCATTGAGCGCGTCAACGTACTGCAGAAGCAACTCGAACAGTTTCGTATCAAGCCACGCGATCCAGCCCTGCTCGTGGATGGACGCATCGTCGACCTGGGCGTGTCAGACAATCAGGTTTACATCTCACTGGGAAGCAAGAATCATGTGCGGCCAGGCATGACCTTCGAGGTCTATCCCGATTCGTCGGCGATCATGTACGACGCCAAGACCGATCGCCAGAGCCCCGGCAAGGCGAGCATTGAGATCATCAAGGTTGGTGACACGACCAGCACGGCACGCGTCACGCGCAGCAAGCGCGGATCCTCGGTATCACGCGGCGATGTGCTCGCCAATGCGATCTATAGCCCCGACTACCAGTACAAGTTTTTGGTGCACGGAAAGTTTGACGTCGACACCGATGGCAAGGTCACCGATGGCGAAGCGAACTACATCCGTGGCAAGATTCAGGAGTGGGGCGGAACGATTATTGACGGAGACACGCTGACTCCAGATGTCGATTTTGTCGTCATCGGAACAGTTCCCCCCCGCCGCATGGCCCAACCACTCGGCGAAGACAGTGCCGCGTATTCGGCGTACCTCGCTGAGAAGCGCGCATACGACGCATACGAAGAACTCGCGGCGGCGGCGAAGGCTGCTCAAGTGCCAGTGTTGAATTGGAATCGATTCCAGATTCTCACGGGCGCCGCCGAGCGCTGAACGGAAACGCATGCGTCGATCGGGCGCTCTTCACAACACGACGGCCCTTGCGCAGTATGCCGCGTTGCGTTCGCTATTTGGTCTCTTTCACATGTTTGGGGTCGACCAGAACATGCGAACCGCAGCGGGATGCGGTCGCGCATATTTTCGGGCCGTCCCACGTCACCGTGAGCGCGCCATCGGTCACATCGCGCGCAGCCTTCCAGATCTTTCGCATGATCAAGTGCACGCACTGGCGCAGCGATCGGTCGAAAGCCTCTTTCAGATGTTCATGGTCGAGACCGTTGCGATCCCGCGCCTGCTCACTCCCACAAGTTGGCCGAGTTATGTTCGACCGCTTGGCATCAGCGGCGAACTGAAGTTGCTGCTGGGGCGTGATCCTGCCCTCTTTGTCACTGGCCACTGCGGCAACTGGGAATTGCTTGGATACTCGCTTGCGCTTCTTGGATTCAACATGAGCGCGCTCGCCCGTCCGCTCGACAATCCCTGGCTCGATCGGTGGATTCGAACTGTGCGCGAGGCGCGCGGACTGCAAGTGCTCACCAAGTGGGGAGCGACCACCGAAGTGCAGCGTCTCATCGAACAGGGTGGACGGGTTGGATTTATCGCCGACCAAAATGCGGGCGATGATGGGCTGTTTGTGCCATTCTTTGGCCGGCTCGCGTCGAGTTACAAATCAATTGGACTTCTTGCCATGCGGTACGAAACACCGATCGCCGTGGGGTCGGCGCGCCGCTGCGATGGCACGTTTTCGTATGAACTTGACCACTGCGACATCATCCTTCCTCGCGAGTGGGCAGACCAACCCGATCCACTCTTTTACATCACTGCGCGGTTCAATCGCGCAATTGAGCTGGCAATTCGCCGCGCGCCTGAGCAATATTTATGGGTGCACCGCCGCTGGAAGAGCCGTCCCGCCCATGAGCGCCTCGGAAAGCCACTGCCGCCGAGACTGCGTGAAAAGCTGAAAGCGCTTCCGTGGATGACCGACGATGAATTGCACCGCCTCGAACAGCCGATTGAACCTCTTCCGGTCGCGCGATGATTGCACGCTACTATTGCCCGCGAAGGCAACTCGGCATTTGACGACCAAACACTCAGCTCATCCAACGGCTGCACTGGCTCGCCCCTCGGCGACAATTCCGACCCAACTCTTTTTGCGCTATGTGGTGCCAGTAGTTTTGGTGCATGCCCTGGCGCTCTTGGCAGTGCTTCCATTCTTTTTCTCGTGGACGGGCGTCATCGCCTGCCTCGCGGGCATCCACATTTTTGGCCAGGCAATCACTATGGGGTATCACCGCCTGCTTGCCCACCGAAGTTTTGAGACTTCGCGCTGGTTCGAGTGGACGCTGACGACCCTCGCCCTGCTCTGCTTGCAAGACACTCCAGCGCGGTGGGTCGCGACGCACCGCAAACACCACGTACACAGCGATGAGGTCGACGATCCCCATTCGCCCTTAGTGACATTCTTCTGGGGACACGTCGGTTGGTTGCTCTGGCGCAACCACGATCTCACCCACGTTGGTAACTACTCGCGCTATGCACGCGATATTATCGAGGATCCTTTCTACTTCTGGCTCGAGCGACATCCTGTGGCTCCGCTCGTGATTTATTTCAGTCAGTGTGTTTTCTATTTTGCGATTCCCGCCGCGATTTTGGCGCTCACGGGTGCGACCCTGACCGAAGCTGCGCTGTTTGGATCGAGCGTCGTTGTTTGGGGAGTGTTTGCGCGCACCGTGTGCGTTTGGCACATCACCTGGAGCGTGAACAGCCTGACGCACATCTTTGGATACAGCACTCACAAGACTGGGGAAAACAGCCGCAACAATTGGCTGGTTGCACTAGTTGCGGCTGGTGAGGGATGGCATAACAATCACCACCACGATCCCGCCGCATGCACGGTGCAACACCGCTGGTGGGAGTTTGACTTGACCTACTGGGAGGTGCGCGTGCTCAAGGCAATGCGCATTGTTCACACGATTACTCCGCTGCGCGAAGAGCGCATTCGCCGCGCGGTCACCGCAAAGTCGGACGTGCGTAGTGGCACGACACTTTCGACCTGAGAGCGCGTCGAATTGCCGTTATCCTTGGTCCGTTCATGCGCCAACTCGTCGTCTTATCCGCAGCAGAATCCAACGATCGGGGACTCTCGCCTCTCGGATCGCGCGCAGACATCAAACGCCAACTCGCCCAACTGAATACCCATGCCGATGGCAGCGATGATGAGACTCTTTATGGTCCCGGCGTTGAGATTCAACTCGCTTCTAATCAAGATCCAGTCGTGCAGATGCTCATGATGGTCTCGGATGAAGACATCGCATGGCTTGTGATCGAACGCATGGGTCGCACGTTGCAGTGGAAGTTTGTCGACATCAACACTGGCTCAGAACTCGCGTTCTCAGATGCGTGAAATGGCAGCGAGCATCGCGGTGACTCTCGCGCTCGCTTGGTGCGCGCTCACCGCAAACGCAGATTCAGCACTCGGATGGCCGCGCGCCACCACGACTGCTGCGGGAGCTCGCATCACACTGAGTTCACTGCAAGTCGATGAGTGGCGAGACTGCACCCTCTTTGCAAAGTGTGTTGCAACGGTTCAGTTGAACGCCCAGGCGCCGCCGTTCATTGGAACGACAACTCTGCGCGCCACGACGCTGCTTGATCGCGGCGATCGAATGGTGGTGCTCAGCGACATCACACTTCCCGCGATGCGTTTTCTGACAGACGCCCAAGGGATCGTTCCCATCGGCAATGCGCTCACAACTGCGTTCGCTGGGGCGACTCTGCGCGTTCCACTCGATGATTTGTTAGCAACGATGTCCGCCACGGCGTTTGCTGCTGCCACCGCCCAATCGGACGCGGCACCACCCTTCGAGGTGCGGCTCGCCGCGCTACTTGCGGCGCAGCCCGCGCAATTCACAGCGATCGTCGCCGAGCGACTCGATGGATGCACCAACTCGAACGCGCTGCTCTTTCGAACCGACGCTGGAGTCTTCTATCTGCTGATCGCGGGCCACTGGTACACCAGCGATGCGCTGCAGGATGGCGCGTGGCAGTGGGTGGCGCCATCCACTCTGCCTTCTGCAATGCGCGAGATTTCAGAATCGTCGCAGTGGGCGAGTGCGCTGGCTCACATTCCACAGACCCCACTCTGGCGCGAAGCAGTACAGATCGCGGCGTTTTCGCCGCCACTGGCGATTCCAGAACCGCTGGCCTCTGACCAGCTGCGCATCTGGTGGAATCCATGGGATGGATCGTGGTGGCCGGCGCAGGAGAGTGCGCCGGCGCGCGCCACGCGAACAGCGCCGTCATCGCCGAGTGCGCCAGATTCCTTTCGCTTTGACGCGGCGAGCGAGAACCTCTTCGTCGGATTAGACGGTCGGGTTTACGCGCAGCGCGGCGCGGGGTGGTTTCGCAACACGGCAGAGGGTGGCTGGATCGAACTCACCGAACAGCGCTCGACTGCGCGGGTGCTCGAAGATTTCGCCCGGGCGCGCCGGGCAGCGACAGCGCGACGAACCGCCTACGAGAAATGGCGCACTGCACAGAGTGCAACCGACCTCTCGCTGCCTACGACCGCATCACAAGAGCGACTCTCAATGCAGAGTGCGCGACCATCGAGCGTAGGGATGCGTCAGACGAAACCAGTGGCGCCGTAGTCAGAGTGGAGATCGTTCTGGTTCACCAGCCGTGCGCGGATAGCGCTTCGGAGTCTTGCCGGTTTTTTCGACAACGACGAGCGTTCCCGTGGGAGTGCGCACTTGGTCAACGATTACTCCGCGCAATTCTCCCAGCGCGTGCACCGATGCCGCGACCTCTGCGGCGGCTTGCTCTCCCTTGATCGCGACGAAGAGTCCGCCGGTGCGCACCAGTGGCAGGCAGAGTTCGAGCAAGATCGGCAAACGCGCAACGGCACGGCTCACCACAACATCAACGCACTCGCGCAACTCTTTGGCGCCGAGCGTCTCGGCGCGCACTTGGCGCACGCGCACATTGCTGCATCCCAAGGCGGTGGCCGCCTCGTCGAGAAAACGCGCCTTTTTCCCGACCGATTCGACCAGCGTGAACTCGACCGCTGGCAAGACCGCTGCGAGCACGAGCCCGGGAAGTCCCCCGCCGCTGCCGACATCAACGACGGTGCGCGCCTCTGCCTGCTGCAAGATCGGCAACAGCGTGAGCGAGTCGAAGATGTGTCGCATCCACGCGGCCTCGCGGTCGCGCACACCGGTGAGATTCATCCGTTCGTTCGCCGCGTAGAGCAAGGTCAGATACTGATCGAGTTTCTCGAGCTCACCACCGTCAAGCTCGATGCCGTACGCGCTCATCGCCTCACTGAATTCTGCGGGTTGGTCTGTCATCGTCATCCTCTGCGTGCGCTTCCGCCCATCACTCCACTCACACGCGCGTCGCGCGCTGCGATTGAGAAGAGTAGACCCATTGCGATCCATGAGGCGACGATGCTCGAACCGCCGAAAGAGACGAATGGAAGGGTGAGTCCAGTGATTGGCAAGAGTCCCATCGTCATGCCGATGTTGACGAACGATTGAAAGCCCAGCATCGCGCCGATGCCAGAGCCCGCGAGTTTGCCAAATGGATTCTTCGTCAGCACCGCAATTGCGAGCGCCCCCGCTGCGACGGCGAGTTCGAGCACGATCACGGCCAACCCGCCGACGAATCCCCAGCGACAGGCGACGACCGCGAAGATCATGTCGTTGTGCTCCTCTGGAAGGTGATTGAATCGCACGAGACTGCCCGCAGTTTCCTTGCCATTGCCGAAAAACTCACCTGAGCCGACAAGTGTGCGCGCGCGGGCGCCTTGGAATCCAATGCCACGGTCGTAACGCGTGTCCCCAGTCAACTGCGCGATGAGCGAGTCGATGCGGTCCCGTTGATGGGGCTTGAGAATTGGATACGACGCTGGCGCCAAGAGCGCCGCGCTCAGCACCACGATTCCAAGATGCATGCGGCGCGCTCCCTGCGCGAGCAACATCGCGAGCAACGTCGGAAAGAAGAGCAGCGCAGTGCCAAGATCGGGCTGCATCAAGATGAGCAGCACAGGCACAGCCGTGAGCACGATGGGCAAGAGCAATCCGGTGCGACTTTTCAGATCTGCGGCTCGGCGAAGCCACCAACTTCCCGCGAGAATCCACGCGACTTTCGCGAACTCCGCGGGTTGGATATCGATGGGGCCAAGATCGATCCAACACCGACTTCCTTTGCGTGCGCGCACGATCGCCTCAGGAACTCCAGGCGCGATGAGCAGCACGAGTGACGCGAGCGTCACGATAAAGACAACGGGACTCCACCTCTCGATCAGCGCAGGCAGTGGCACGACCATCAACGCCGCGGCGATCACCCCCACCGCTGCATATGCCGCTTGTCGCAGCGCGAA
>SIAR01000017.1 GCA_009691705.1 Phycisphaerales bacterium | reverse complement strand
GGCCAACTCTTCATCAATCGGGGGGTGACGGCTCCGTGCTTTCTCGAGTTACCGCCGCAGTCGATCGGCGATCTCGCGACCCCGCGCGTCGGTCGCGGATTGAGTTATGCAGACTTCGATCAAGATGGAGATCTCGACCTCGTCCTCGCCCAGGTCGCTGGTCCAGTCGCGCTCCTTCGCAACGATCAAGCACTGCAGCATCATTGGCTGCGCATCGACCTCAGAGGAAGGCCTCCAAACACGAGTGCCATCGGCGCAGAGGTTGAAATCGATTGCGGCGGAGTGATCCAGCGCCGCACCGTCAGCGCCACGCGCAGTTATCTCTCGCAAAGCGAATTGACGGTGACCTTTGGACTTGGCCGTGCAACTTCAATCGAGCGACTTCAGATTCGCTGGCCCGATGGCACAACAGCAGTCATAACAGTGCCCAACGTCGATCAACGAATCTCGATCACGCAATAGCGCGTGCGCTTACGGGCAGGCGCCCCAGGCGCTGAGAACGATGGCAAGGTCGCTTCCGTCCGTTGTGCCGCTTCCGTTGACGTCCGATTGTCCAGCCGCTCCCCAGCCTGAGAGCAAGATTGCAAGATCGCTTCCGTTGACGTTTCCGTCGCCAGAGATATCCGCAGGGCAGGGGTTCGAAGCAACGCAATCCAATCTCGTGACTAGCAGGTCATCGATCGCGGTCTCGAGAGTGCTTGCGGTCAAGGTGTCGGCAATCGCGAATCGCAAACGAAATGACTGCCCAGGGGTCACCGCACTTGAAAGGGAGAACGAGCGCTGCTGCCAGGCCGTGGTGTTTGCCATATTGCGATCGAGACTCGCCCACGCTCCTCCATCTACCGAAACAGTCACATCGAGTGGATCGAGTTGGGTCGTTGAAGAGCAGAAATACCAACGCCACCACGAGATCATGACATCACTTCCACCATTCGAAATTGCTGGTGAGGTTAGGTAGGCCGATCCACCATCGACGTCATGCGCCGTGGAGGATTGCCCTGACAGTCCAATCTGCGTGGCGAAACATTTCACGCCTGGAGCGACTGTGTGATCGTCGGTTGGCTCCGCGGGAGCTCCGCCGCTGGTCGATCCAAAGGGATCCCCCAGCTGCCATGCGCCGCCAGTGAGCGCTGCATCGGCCGTGGCAATCCATCCAGAAGCAGTTCCTTCGAAGTTCTCGTTAAGCAGAGTCGTCGTGCCAGTCGTCGTGGTGGGCGAGTAGAACGCTGTCGGGGCGTTCGCTGGCGAGTTCACCGTTGGATTGCCCGTTGAACTTGAAGTCGCAGAAACATAAAAATCGAGTTGCTGTGCGCAGTTCGTCGCTGGCAATCGTGCGATGTACGAGCCCGCCGTTCCCGAGGCAATGAGCGGCGCCGAAACCCATGCAGCATCATTCCAGCGATACTTTAAGAGTTCCGATCCTGCTTGAATGGTTCCAAACAGCGCTGTGATCGTGACCGGCACATCCGAAGTTGCTCCTGCGGCGATGACCGCGGGAATTCCTGACGGAAAGACGATCGTGAGCGGCACGGGAGGTTGGTTCACCCAGACCTTGAGGCCAGCGCATCCGCCGGTCACCATGTCGAGCCATCCATCGCCGTTGATATCAAAGACTGCTACGTCGAAGAGATTCTGCAAGTCGGCGGTTGGCAGGATGAGCGTGTCTTCAACGAGCAATCCCCCAGTGGTTCCAGTGTTCTTGTAGATCTTGGTGCGGCGACCAGAGCTTGGGCAGAATGGACCAAGGTCAGAATCAATGTCGGTGATGATCACGTCGGTGCGGTTGTCGCGATTGAGATCGCCGACAGAAATTGTGTTGCCGAACTCGCTTGGACTTCCAGCCATCACGGTGAGTGAGAAGTTGGGTTGCCCATCGGCCGCGTTGCCCGTGTTGAGGGCGTAACGATCTTGACCGTCATCGGCAATCACGAAGTCGAGCTTGCCATCGCCATTGAGGTCGGCAACATTCATGCCATATGGAGCCAATCCTCCGTAGACGCTCTTGAGTGACCAGGTCTGCCCAGGACCTGTTGCCCCAGTCTTGTTGGTGAGCACGGCGGCATCTTGCCCGCTTGTCAGTGTGCTGATGCGGATGATGTCTTGCAGTCCATCGCCATTGAAATCGCCGGGCATACACATATTGCCGAAGGCCGACGCCATCTGGGTCGTCGTCATCTTTGTGTTGGTGGTGTCGTAGAAAAATCCTGGTCCTGGACCGCCTGCCGTCGTTCCCCAATTGAAGAGCAACTTATTGTCGTAGTCGTTGGTCGATGTTTCGGCTGGTGATTGCTGACATTCGCCCGCATCGGTCGAGTCACCATCGTTGTTGAGGTCATAGCAAATCGTGCCGCTTGTCTCAGGCGTGTCGTAATCGACATAGTAGAGGTCGACAAACCCATCTCCGTTGTAATCGGCAACTGCGAGATCGCACATACGTGGATTCGCCGCGGTGCCATTCTTCGCAAAGAGAACTGGAATGCGGGCGTCTTCGAAGCGGAAGCCCTGCCAGATGCCGCTGCCGTTGTTGCCGAGGTTGCGATAGATGCGGGGTTGGCCAAGCATCGCGTTGACAGTGTCGGACATCGTTGTGGCGGTGATTAGGTCGACCCATCCATCGTTGTCGACGTCGAAGGCTTCAACATCGCGGTCGTTGGCTTCATCGAACATGCCTTGCGAAGGCGTCGTGTCAGAGGCGCGTCCGAACTCGTTTGTTCGGTCGGTGAGCACGCCGTTCTCGTTCATGAGAATCAAGTCTCGAAAGAAACCGCAACTGGTGCAGGTCGACTGAATCGAACCTGGAAACTTGCGCATCACCACGAGGTCGGTGTCGCCATCATGGTCGAAATCGGCGAATGCGAAATCTTTCTCGATGTTGTCTTGACCAGTCAACGTCGTGCTCGCGATGAGACGGGTCGAAGACTGATTTGCGAACGTAACCCACTGGCCGAAGGCTGACGAGAATGGGATCGCAGACAGCGTGACTGCACAGAGTGCATTGAGGGTGGGTCGCATGGTTGCTTTCATAAGTATTAAAGTCAGGATAGTCTAAAATTACTGGCAGGGACCCCAAGCCGCAAGAACGGCTGCAAGATCGGCTCCGTTCACGTTGCCATCGTTGTTGACATCACCCATTCCGGTCCCACCCCAGTTTGCCAACAAGATCGAAAGGTCGACGCCGTTTACCGTGCCGTCGCTGCTCACATCCGCAGGGCAAGCCGAGCATTCGTCGGGCACGCCGTCATCATTGGCATCTTGGCTAGTTCCTAGTGCGATATCGCGCAAATCTGCGACTTGGTTGCCGTTGCAATCCAAAGTATCGCCGCCGAACGCGAGCACGAAGAGGTCGACATCGGTGGCGTTAACCACACCGTCTTGATTCACGTCCGCAATGGCGCACTGGTTGTCAGGATTCGTAGCGCCTTTGGCGATGCACACGCGCAGAGCCATAAAGTCGAGAATGTCGATGAGTCCATCTCCGTCAAAGTCGAACTCGGCGCGCCCGAGCGAGTTGAGAAAACTCACGACGTGGGCTCGGTTAGACGCAGAGAGTGCTGCGAATGCCGCAGCACTTGCGGCGCCCTCTCCGAAGGGTCCATGCTTTGATATCGCGAGCATCACGCGCGCCGTGAATGAACCGCCTGCCGCGCTGCCATCATGCAACATTGGATCGCGCGTGCGAACTCCCCAAAGTGTTGGAGTGCGCATCTCTGCTTCGGTTGCTGCTCCATCGCTGATGCCATCTGCGAGCAATCCCACATCATGCAAAAGGAAGTCGCTGTAGGGACGAATTGTCTTGCCGCGAATCGCATCTTCAAGGGCTGCATCGCTCGCCGTGGTGAACGATGAACTGTGGCACTTCACGCATCCAACTTGATTGAATAGCGCCTCGCCAGTCATGCCTGAGCGGGGGGTCTGTGGTGGTGGCGCAAGGAAGCGCTGAAAGTGAGTTACTCGGTCGATGAAGGCAAATCCCTCCGCGTCATTCGAATCCTCAGGATCGGTAACTTCATCGCAAATCGTCAGTCGCGCGAAGTCGCCGTTTGGCGGATTCTCGATTGGTGAGAGGCGATTGGTGAATCCCATTTCGTTTCGTGAAGCGTCTGAAGAGAAGGTAAGCACCGTCGCGACTTGCGCCTTCCATCCAAATCGCCCCGCCCGCAGCGGACTCGTGGGGGCGGCTTCGAGAGGTCGCACCCAGTGCACGCGACCGCTCACGCCATCGCCGTCGATATCAAGCGCATCTTCGTGGGCGGCGAGCTGCGCATCGGGAATTGCTTCGACGAGTCCAAATGCCATGGAACTATTCGTGAGTCGTGTTTTCACGACGGTCGCATCGGCGGGAATGATTTCTAAGCAGAAGGTGCTGTTCGCGAGCGATTGCCCCAGCGACTGTGTTTCACCTGGATAGAGCGAAAAGACTCCCTTCTTTTCCATGCCAAAGCGGGTCACAGATATTGCCCCCCAACCACCGATTGGGTTGGAATGGCACGATCCACAATTACTCTTGTTGAGAATTGGACCAAGGCCATCCTCGATGGGAATTGGCAGACTAAAAAGAGTTCTGCCGATTTGAAAGCGATCGAGTTGCACTGCGGTGAGCCCGTGCAGCGGTTCACCCATCTTGGCTTGCAACGCTGGGTCGGTGGCATGGGCTAGCGATCCCAAGGCAGTGATGGCAACTGAAACTGTCAGGCCGACAAGTTGGTGGGTTCGCATGTGGGTCTCGAGAGAGGGAATGACAGATCTAATCTAATGCGAAAAATCACACTTTCCATTCTGATTCGCGCAATATCATCAAACCGATGCACTTGAGTATGCGGATTCAAACTTCGTGGCTTACAGCGTCTTTCGTCTGTGGAAACTCATTACTTCAGGGATGTGGCGGTTATTCTGCACCAGCAGAAGTCGAGGCAGTTTCTGAGCAATTGACTGCGCCGCCTCCGCCGCCGCCTCCGCCTCCGCTCGCCGAGCCTGCCAACCACCAAAACCTCTCAGTTGCGGCAAAATTACTGCGTTCCGGTCAGTTCATTGACGCGCAGATCGTCTTGCAATCGATACTCGCCGAGCAGCCCGACTGTGCACGGGGAGAGTTTCTCATGGGAGTCGCCGTGATGAAACAGAAGAGATACGCACAGGCGCGTCCGATTCTCGAATCGAGTCTGGCACGTAACCAAGACTTTGCCGAGCGCAAACAGGTCGACCATTTTCTGGGATGGTCTTGCTACTACCTAGGCGACCTCGAGGCGGCGAAGCGCCACTTCCAAAGTCATGTTGGAGCGAATCCAACGGCGGATGACTCATACTTCGGTCTCGGCGTGATCGCCATCGACGAAGATCGCGTGGGTGATGCTGAAATCGCGCTGGGGAGGGCGATTGAGTTGATCGGCGAGCATCCAGTGCGCAGCCGCGACCGCGCCAAGGCGCTCGCCCGGCTGGGCGATGTCGCGATAAGAAAGGACAAACGCGAAGAGGCGCTCGCGCTCTATGAAGAAGCTGCGCAACTCTGGCCAGAGCACTACGAAGTCTGGGGAAAACTCGCTCGGGTCTACGACGCAAGCGGTCGCTCGGCCGATGGCGAAACCGCGCGCGCCAAGCAACAGGAAGTCATGCAGCGCACAACTCGCCCCGAGTCGCCCGAGAGCGTTCCGTGACAATTGCGAGCATCGTCGTGGGGTTGGGCGCAGTGCTGCTTGCGATTGCGAGCGAGCCGCCGGCGATTCAGATGCGCGATGTGACCGCCGCCTCTGGCATCGACTTCACCACGACCTCGGGAGCGACGCCGAGCAGTCAGATTCTTGAAGTGAAGGGTGGCGGCATCGCAATCATCGACATGGACCGCGACGGCGACTTCGATCTGTTCTTTCCCAATGGATCGACTCTCGCTGCCCCCACGCGCGGTCCTGGTGGTCGACTCTACGAAAACATCGGTGGGATGAAGTTTCGCGACGTCACCGCGGCGAGTGGTATCGATCACCACGCCTGGAGCTTTGGATGTGCCGTGGGTGATTACGACGCGGATGGTCGCGACGATATGTACATCGCCTGCGCTGGGGCAGATCGACTGTTTCGAAACCTCGGCGGCGGAAGGTTTGTGGATGTCACAGCGACCGCCGGACTCGGCAACGAGACGATGTGGGGAACTTCGGCCGCCTTCGCCGATCTCGATGGCGATCATGATCTCGACCTCTACGTTGCCAACTACGTCGAGTGCGATCCTGCAAAGCCCATCCCGCCGGCTCACTTTCGCGGCTTTGAAGTAATCAACGGACCGCGCGGATTGCCGGCGCAACCCGATCTTCTGTACGAAAACCTCGGCAATGGCACCTTTGTAGACCGCAGCGAATCATCGGGAATTCGTGCTCCCGCAGCAAGTTTTGGGCTCAATGTTGTCATTCTCGATCTCACCGGTGATGGCCGCCCCGACATCTATGTAGGCAATGATTCGCGCTGCAATTTTCTCTTTGAAAACCTCGGCGGGATGCGCTTTCGCGACATCGCTGCGAAGACTGGCAGTGCCACGAATCTCGACGGGGCCGAGCAAGCCACAATGGGAATCGCAGTGGGGGATGTCAATGGCGATGGCCGGCCTGACCTTTTCACGACAAACTTTAGTGACGACACGAACACACTCTTCGTCGCAACCCCAAACGGATTCTTCGATGATCGAACTGCCCAGTATGGAATCGGCGTGCCATCGCGATCGCTCTGTGGATGGGCGACCGCACTGATCGATCTCGACCATGACGCCGACGAAGATCTGTTTGTCGTGAATGGCCACGTCTATCCGCAAGCAACCCTAGCAACGATGAACAGCCAATACATGCAACCGCTCTTGGTGATGTCGCGCCAAGGCGATCGATTCGTTCCTGTGAAAGACGATTCACAACCCTGGCTCAAGAGTGTGCAGCGCGACCGATCGGCGGTGTTTGCGGATCTCGACGGCGACGGAGATCAGGACGCAGTGGTGAGTGGGCTCAACCAACCCGTGCGCGTGCTCGAGAACACCCATCCACCGAGCAATGATTGGATCGTCATCGAACTCGATGATCGCGACCACGCTGCCAATCGTTACGGCGTCGGAGCTCGAATCACCTTGAAATCAGGGGGAATCACTCAGACACGGTGGATCGTCGGTGGGGGTCCATTTCAATCTAATCAGCCGGCGCAGGTGCACTTTGGACTCGGGGCGCGCCCAATCGCCCCCCATGAAGTCACCGTGCGCTGGCCCGATGGTGTTGAAACAACATCCGCGGTGACCCCCGGCACAAAGCAGGTGATTGGGCGCGGTGCTACAGCAGCGGCGAAATGAGCGCGGCGGCATTTTGCTGAAGCCGGGTCATCCTCGTGCGAAGTTTCCATCCCTCTGCGGTGGCCTCGCGACTCGCATCGATGTAACTCTGTTGTAGCTTGCGCAACTCGCGAGCGAACGCATCGTCGTAGACCAGTGCCGTCGCCTCAAAATTCAATTCGAAACTGCGCCGGTCGAGGTTGCTCGAGGTGATGATCGCAAACTTGCCATCCGCTGAAACGGTCTTGGCGTGCAGCAGCCCCAGTGTGAACTCATGGATGTGAACGCCCGAATCGAGCAGCAACCCGTATCCGGCGCGACTCGCCAGCCCGACGAGCCGACTGTTGTTTCGGCGGGGAACAACCAGGCGAACAGTAACGCCGCGCCGTGCGGCGACGCATAGTGCGGAGTACATCGTTGGATCAGGAACAAAGTACGGAGTCGTAAGCACGATCTCATCTTGCGCGACGTGAATGGCCGCAAGCAGCAGGCTCTTGATCGCATCGTTGCGGTAGTTTGGCCCCGAGGCGGCAATCTGGGCAGTGACACCATCGGGCTCGAACGGGGGACTCACCATGAGATGAGCTTCAATGTTCTCACTCGTGTCTAGGTACCAGTCTTCGGCAAAAATCACGTGTAACTCGCGCACAGTCGGTCCGGTGAGTCGCAACGTGCAATCAACCCACGGAGCGAAGCGCGGTTCGATGGCAAACTCAGGAGCAGCGATATTCATGCTGCCGATCCATCCAATGTTGGAATCGATGATGATCATCTTGCGATGGTTGCGAATGTCGATGCGGCTGAAGAGTGCCCGCAGCGGATGCACTCGCAGCGCAGCCACCACCTGCACGCCGCGTTTGCGCAATTGTCGCGCCGCGTCGCCCTGCAAGAAACGCGCCGAACCTTGGGCGTCGACGAGCACTCGACAGATGACGCCCCGCTCGGTGGCAGCAGCGAGAGCAGCACAGACCGCGCTACCAACGCGGTCATCGAGCCAGATGTAACTCGTGATGTGCACTGTCGTCGTCGCGCCCTTGATATCCGCGATGATGGCGGCTACCGCCGCGTCAGAATCTCCAAAGAGTTTCACGCCGTTTCCAGCGAGCGGCGGCGATCCACTCACCGACTCTGCGATGCGCGCGATCTGCAAATCGATGCCGTCGAGACGCACAGCGCGAATGCGTTGGTCAGCGTGCTGATGAAACTGCGGCTTGTTGAAGAGCTCGAGCACAGTTTTGTGGATCGCCCTTCGTCGATATCCCAGGCGTGATTCGCCAATCAATAAGTAGGCAGGAATTCCAATCAGGGGCATGACCGTCACGATCGTCACCCACGCCGCAGCGAGCGAGGGTTGCGATCCTTTGCGCAGAATGATGAGGCACGCGAAAGCAACGCGCAGCAAGAGGTCGGCGGCGAGCAGTGATCCCAGCCACCAAGGGTTGGCAATCCAGTGGCTGGCTTGCAGGTCTAGTAGCGGCATCGGGTTCCCAGAGTCGAACTGGCCTGCGGCGCCGGTGGGCGGTGCTCACGCAATGATTTCGACCACCGTCAAGCGCCGCTCGCCGCGGGGAAGATTTACTCGAACGGTTTCGCCGACGCGCGCCTTCATCAGCGATTCGCCGATTGGACTGGTGCTCGTGACCTCGCGGTGGGATGACGGGCAATCTGCATCGCTCTCGGCGAGGCTGCTGACGATTCTGTAGGTCTCGACCTTTCCAGTGGCCTCATCCTTGATGCGCACGATTGCACCGAGAAAAACCATGTCCTTTGGCAACTCATCTTTCTGAATCACCTGCACCGTTGCGATCCGCACTTCGAGTTCTCGAATGCGCAGGTTATTCATCGACTTGTCTTCACGCGCCGCGTGGTAGTCCGAGTTTTCACGCAAGTCGCCATGGCCGCGCGCCTCCGCGATGCGTTCGGTCAAGACGCGATCGAGCGCGTGCAACTCAATGAGTAGCCGCGCAAGTTTGTCTTTGTCTTCACGTGTAACAAATTCCATAGATTGGTAAACCCAACGAAACGCTATATCACTCGGCGCGGAGTCGCAACCCCACCGCGTGGTCTTCGGCCCCGAGCAGCGCCGAGCAGCGCGGCGCTGAAAAATCCGACGCCACCGATCGCACTGCTGAAAGCCGCGGCAATACGGGCGTGATTCCAGACGGCAGAGTCTGGCATCGATGCCGTTGCATCAGTCAATTCAAGGATGGTTGCGCAGGCGCCAATGAATGGCGAGGTCAACGCAAAGTCATCGACACCAGCCGCAGCGAGCGGCCAGCGAATTCCACCTGCGATAACCAGACAGAGCACCATGGCGACGGCGCGCACACTCGAACGTGACCAACAGCATCCCGCGGCGACCACTCCTGCAACGGCAACCAAACTCGAGAGCGCGCAGAGGTCGATGAGCACAGTGCGTTCGATCGTCCACGGCGTTGCAAGTCGCAGCGGCCAGATGACGAGTTGCAATAGGCAGGCGAGGGTGGCGGCATCAATGAGCGGTCGCAGCACCCCAGGAACTGCCGTGACTTGCGAGAGACGAACGAGTGGCCACGCAATCAGCCCTCCCACCAAGCAGGTCACGATCGTGACGCGCACAGCGGGAGCAAGTGACGCTGGAGTGACTTGAAGTGGAAGCGTTGTGCCAAGCGCGAGAAAGAGGGCCAGCAGAATCCACAGACCAGCCGCAATCACGAGCCCGCGCGGTGGATCAATGGCTTGCGACATAGTCGACACTGAGGTCGATGGCTTGGGGGCCAGCCCCGTCGATGCGACCATACTGATTGTGCAAGAGGTCGAGGTAGCGAAGTTTCTGTTCGGCGGGCACCTCGGCTGAAGCCTCCGAGCCCAGGGCGCGACCCCACTTCACTCGGCATCCATTGCTCGTGAGCAGCGTGAGGGTCTGATGTTCTTGAAATGCGCTCACATCAACCCCGGCAATCTGGGCACGCCAGCGCTGGGTGCCGACGAGTTTTGCGAGTTCGACGCCTGCATAGAGATCGGCACCAGTCCAGAGTTGTCCTGGACGGGTTGGTCGAGAGAGTCGTGCGCCGACGATGCGTGGCAACTTCGGTGCCGTGCCCGCTGCGTATGTGCGCGGCAGCAGTCGGCACTCGCTGTCGAGCAGGTGATCGCCCGCAGAGTCAGCAACAACGGCAGTTGGCTGGGCGAAGGTGCCCTCGACTTCGAGCGCTGTCAAACTCTCACGCCGAACTTGACCAACGGATTCGAACCATCCCGTGGCCATCAAGGCAACTTGCGCCCGCCCGAGCCCCGCGCGGTCGTACGCCCAAGAGCCCGCTTCACGCGCCACGAGATCTTGCAGTGGGGCGAGATCGGCCGGGGTCATCCACTGCGGAGCGTCGACAAAAGAGACCTCGATGCGCTGTCCCGCTGCAGAAAATGCTTGCTTTCGCAGTGAAGGGATCGACCACCCAAAGACGAAGGTCGACACGGCGAGTAACCCAAGGCCTGCACCAATCCACATCGAAGTTGCGCGAGTCTGATCAGTCATTGGCAGGATCCGCGGATGGTGCCTCGTCGATGACGGCAACGCTGCTGCTCTCGCTGCTGGCCGCATTGAAAGTCTCGCTGGCAGCGATTGGTCGGTGCGGCGGGTGATGGGCGCGATTCGATCCCTTCATGCGGGCGATCGAGCGCAGGGTTAGTCGCGCGCACATCTGCGAGAAAGTGATCCCGGCATGCGCTGCGGCCTTGGGTACGAGCGAATGATCGGTCATCCCAGGCATCGAGTTGATCTCGAGAAACCAAGCGCCATCGCCATCGACCATGAAGTCGACGCGGGCAAGATCGCGGCAGCCGAGTCGTTCGTAAATCGTGCGCGATGCGTGCGCGATCTCAGCGGCAACTTCGGCGGGCAACTCAGGATTCAGGATGTACTGCGTGTCGGCCCTTTCATACTTGGCGTCGAAGTCGTAGAACTCGCTGGCCGAGATGATTTCGATTGTGGGCAGGAGTTCCCGTTCGAGAATGCCCACGGTGATCTCGCGACCCGTAATCATCTTTTCTGCCATCAATCGGGGGTGTTTCGCTTCAAGTTCAGTACGCGCTGCTGAAAACTGCGCGGCGTCGAAACAGCGCCGAACTCCGATACTAGAACCATCGTCGATGGGCTTGATCACCACCGGCGCTTCGATGTCGCACGGCTCGCCGACAACTAGCACGCGGGCTGGAGGAGTTCTAATGCCAACGGTGCGCGCAAAGAGTTTCGCAGTCAACTTGTCCATCGCAAGGCGTGCCGCGCGCGGACGACTACCGACGTACGGGCGGCCATCCATTTCCATCAGTTCTTGCAATCCGCCACCCTCACCGAATGGGCCATGCAAAACCGGAAAGATCACATCTCCAGGAAAAGCGCGAATCTCATCGAGGGTGGGGCGATCAATGATCTGTTCGTGTACTACAAAACCGCCCGCTTCACGCAGTGCCGCAGCGACCATCGCACCCGAGCGCAAACTGATCTCGCGTTCAGCATCGGGGCCACCCATCAACACAAGCACGTTCACATCGCTCATGACACATCACCTTTCTTAGACCAAACAATGACCTCTCGCTCAAGGCGAATGCCTGAGTGTTCGAGAACTCGCAGTTGTACAGCAGTTGCGAGCGCGAGGACGTCATCCGCGCATCCGCCGTTCTTCAGCGCGATGAAGTTTCCATGCACGGGACTGACGTAAGCGCTGCCGAGCGCAATCCCTTTCATGCCAGCCAAATCGATGAGTTTTCCGGCGCTTTCGCGGCGGCCAGTCGTGGGGTCGAGTGGATTCTTGAACATGCATCCCGCCGAGTTGTCTCGCATCGGTTGGGTGTTCTTCTTGTAGGCCGAGACTTCTTTGAGATGCTTGCGAATCTTTTCTGGATCGCCCTGCGTCAGCGCCAGATTCGCGGCGATCACGATGCCAGCTGGCAGGGCGCAGTGGCGGTATCCAAAGTCGAGTGCTGCCGCAGCGATTGTGGTGCGCTCTCCGGCCAACGAAAGGTGCTCGATCGAATGCACGATGGCTGCGGTGTCGCCAAAGGCGCCTCCTGCATTCATGCGTATCGCGCCACCGATTGAGGCTGGAATCCCCGCCAGCGCAGAGAGTCCTTCAAATCCGTGGCGCGCCGATTCTGCAGTGAGCGGCATGAGTTGCGCTCCGCCTCCCACGCGAATCGTCTCGCCGTCGGCGCGTATCAGCCAGTTCGCACCGCAGAAGGCCGGCGCACTTAGTCGCACGACTACGCCATCAACTCCTGATTCAGTGACAAGCAGATTCGCGCCCAGACCCAGCACCCGCATGGCGATACCCATCTCGTGGCAGCGCTGGCAGAGGCTCTGCAGGGCATCGACAGTGTTTGGATGCACGAGCACCTCTGCGCGTCCGCCGCTGCGATACCACGTCAGCGCCCCGAGTGGCGCGTTCATTTCTGCCGATAAATCAAGGTCGTTCCAAAGACTCGGCGTCGCGGCGGTCATCGTGCGCATGGCGTTAGGCAGCGCTGGCGTTCACGACTTTGCTCGCGTGACCACTCTTGACGAACTCATGTCCGATTGCCCAGACCGGACCAGCGCCCATTACGACGATGAGATCGCCATCCTCTGCGGTCTGATGCAAGTAATCAGAAATCTCACTGAACTCATCAATCGCCCGCGCCCGTGTGCCGCGGGCATTGAGGCGCGAGACGAGGTCTGCCGATGAAACAAGCGTGCGTTCGACTTCGCTGTCGCGCACGAAATAGATCGGTGGAACGATCACGAGATCAGCGCGGGCGAAAGACTGCGCAAACTGCTCGAGCAAGAAGCGGGTGCGACTATGTTGATGGGGCTGAAAGACGCAAATGATGCGCTTTGGATTCTCCGCCGTGCGCAACGCCGTGAGCGTCTTCTCGCATTCCGTTGGATGGTGCCCATAGTCATCAAAGACTCGAACGCGTGCCCCGTTGCGCGCCGTGCACTCGCCCAGAAACTGCATCCGGCGATCGACGCCGGTGAACGAGGCAAGCCCTTGCGAGATCGCTTCGAGATCTGCGCCGAGCCACGAGGCGAGAATTCCTGCGGCAGCGCCATTGAGCGCGTTGTGTTCGCCGCACAGGCGACCAGTCCAAGCGAACATTTCCCGTCCGTTGTGCCAGACGGTTGTGGCAGTCGTAGTGGGCTCGTAGTCGACGTGATACTCGGCGGTGGGGGACCATCCAAATGTGCTCACGGCACAGGCCAACCCGCTCGCGACGGCGCGGCGATGGGCACCCTCGTGGGCGATGAGCAACCGTCCGCCCTCGCCTGCCTCGGGAAGATTGCCAGCAAAAACGCGAAACGACTTCACGATCTCGTCAAGCGATCCATACACATCGAGGTGATCCTCTTCTACGTTGTTGATCAAGGCGATGGTCGGCTGGTGCGAGTGAAACGACCGGTTGAACTCGCACGCCTCGGCGACGAATATTCCAGGAGAACCGGCGAGCGATCCCTGCGGAATCTCTTCACTGCCGGTGCGAGTTCCGCCACCGAGTTGCGGCACGTGCGCTCCGACGATCACTGATGGATCGAGGCCAGCTTCGATGAGGACATGGGCGAGAAGCGCGGTCGTGGTGCTCTTGCCATGCGTCCCCGCAATCGAGACGGCGGTGCGCCCAGACTGAGCCCACCCCAGCGCCTGTGCATAGGTCATGGTTTCGATGCCCTGCGCCTTCGCTCGAACCAATTCTGAATGGTCAAGCGCGACGGCGGCGGAGTAAACCACGAGGTCGACCGGGGGCTTGACGCGCTTGGGGGAGGGGCCAATTGAGAGCGATATTCCAGCAGAAACGAGGGCTTCTGTGATCTCACTCGCGGATTGATCGGTTCCCGAAACGGTTGCCCCACGGGTCTTCAACATTTGGGCGAGTCCGCTCATGCCGCATCCACCAATTCCAACGAAATGGATCGTGCGACCAGAACAGATTGCCGCATCCTTGCGTGCATTCATAGTGAATAATCGTATCGGCACAAAGCCGTGTGCGCCTTGGGAATCGGGGGTGATTCGTCGTGAAATTCGTTCTGTAATTCGTCGTAGCGCTAGCAACGCGACTCGCCGCACTGCTGCGCCCAATGTGGCTGATCCGTACACTACGCGCATGGCAAGCAAGGCAGACGCCAAGGACGACGTCCGCGCACAGGTACTCATCGTCGATGACGAGCGAGACCATGCCGAAACGATGGCCGAAGCGCTTCGAAAACCCGGTCATATCTGCACGATCGTCAATGGACGGGTGAGTGCCGAAGAAGAGTTGCGCATGGGCAAGTTCGATGTCGTTGTGACCGATCTGGTGATGGAAACTGCTCGTTCTGGGATGGAAGTGCTCGAACTTGTTGGCGCGTTGCAGCCGACCGCTGCGACGATCATGGTGACGGCGCACGGCGATATTCCAACGGCCAAAGAGGCGCTGCGCGGAGGTGCCTACGACTTCATCGTCAAACCCCTCGATCTCGTGGTCTTTCGCAATCTTGTGCTGCGTGCTGCAGAATCAGTGCTGCTGCGCCATCAGAACGAGAGCCTGCAGGGACAGGTCGATGCGGCGTACGGATTCGAGGGAATCATCGGAGAATCAGCCGCAATTCGGGGAGTCATCGACGCAATTCGGCAGGTGGCTGCCAGCAATCTGCCCGTACTAATTACCGGTGAAAGCGGCACAGGCAAAGAGCTTGTGGCGCATGCAATCCACCAACATTCCAAGCGGCGGGCGCGGCGGTTCGTGCCATTCAACGCCGCAGGGCAGGCCGAGAGCCTGCTTGAAGACCAACTCTTTGGCCACGTGCGCGGCGCCTACACCGGAGCCGACAAGGACCGGGAAGGAATATTTGAGTATGGCGACCGCGGCAGCGTCTTTCTCGATGAGATTGGCGATACGCCGCTCTCGATGCAGCCCAAGTTGTTGCGCGTGCTTGAGAAGGGCGAGATCGTTCGCCTCGGCACCAACGAATCACGCAAGACCGACGTGCGATTCATCTCGGCGACCAACCGCGACCTGCGCGCGATGATCAAGGTGGGACAGTTTCGCGAAGATCTCTTTTATCGACTGCGCGGCGCTGAGATTCACATTCCGCCACTGCGTGACCGACGCGATGACATTCCGCTCTTGGCGCGTCACGCCGCGGGGCAGTTCGCTAAGGAACTTGGTCGGCCGATGCCAACGATCAGCGAGCCAGTGATGATGCGGCTGATTGCATTCGATTGGCCAGGAAACGTGCGAGAACTCGTCAATGTCGTGCACCGCATGCTCGTGGCAACGCGCGGCAATGTGCTCGACCTCAACAGTGTTCCTGTCGAGATACACACGCGCGATGGAGATGATTCCGCGCCAGGGCTTGGCAGCCTTGCCGGTTTCGGACTCGACAGACTTGAGAAAGAGGCGATTCGCCAGACGCTCGCCATGGCAGAGGGCAACCGCGAACGCGCTGCGCAGATGCTCGGCATCGGAGAGCGCACGCTCTACCGCAAGCTCAAGGAGTATGGACTGCGCTAGCGCACTCCTGCCGCCAATGCCCTGGATTCTGACGCGCCACCAACTCGCTGAACTCACCAAGGTTCTTCTGCTCACCACGACAATCATCGTGGTGGTCGTCGCGTTTGGAGCGGTGATCAAACCACTCACTGGCAACTTGCTTGGTCCTGGTGGAATCTTGAAGTACATCATCTTGGCAATGGTGCCGATGTTGCAATACGCGCTGCCATTTTCGGCTGGATTTGCCGCCACAATTGTGACCCACCGCTTCGCATCCGACAATGAGATTCAGGCGATGTCAGTCAGCGGACTCTCGTACAAGATCATCCTCTTGCCACACGCAATTCTGGGCGTGCTCCTCACGGTGTTGATGTTCTTTCTCGTGCAGACGGCGATTCCGCGCTTCTGGGGATTGATGAGCGATGTCATCACCAACGACGCCGCGCAAGTCTTTGTGAGCACGATCCGCTCAGGCGAGTCATTTCGGGCCGGGAATTTTCTGATCTACGCCGACCGCATTTCGCTCGATGAAAGTCCCAGTGCCGCGATGCAGCGCATTCGACTCGAAGGAGTTGCAGCAATCGAAGTCGATGGATCGGGTCGCTTGCAGACTGAATTCGTGGCGCGCAGTGGGTCGGCCGACCTCTACGCAGATGGCAGCGATCTGATCGTAAAGGTTGCATTTCGCGACGCAACGGTCTTGCGCCCAGGCGATGCGACCGTTGCATACATGCCACTCGCCGAGCCGATGCCAACACTCATCGATCGCCACTGGGAGCGGAGTCCAAAGTATCTGCCGTGGACTGAGCTCATCGCATTGACCAGTGATTCTTCTAAGGGGGCGGTCGTGACAGAATCGCGCGAGCGACTTCGCAAGGCGATTGGTCCCGCGCTTCTGATCGACATTGTTGCACAGCAAATCGCCGCCTCCGGAACGGCTGAACTGGTCAGTGAAGAGGCGAACCGTTCCTACATCGTGCGCGATGCGATGCTCGGCGGCAGTGGCCTCGTGCCGCGACCTCCAGCCAAGCGATTCACCGTCGAAGAGCGCGAGGGCGGAGTGGCGATTCGCGAGGTGTCGACAACGGCTGGGATACTGACGGGCACCGCAGGAGCACAGGGATCGACCGCGCCGGATCGCCTTGATCTCGTGCTGAGCGATGCCAAGGCGCGCGATCTGCGCACGCCCGATGCGCGCATCGTGCGCTGGCCCTCGCGCGTGGTTGGACTCTCAGTCGCAGGTGTCCAGGCCCGAAACGTGGATGAGACATTGATTGCCGATGCCAAGCGAATCGGCGCGCAAACCGCGCCGCCTCTCAACGCCTACGCCCGCCAAGCGAATGACTCGCTCGCGGCGGTGAGTCACGCGATGTCTGACACCTGGTATGAGGCGATGTCTCACGTCTGGATGCGATTTGCGCAACCGGTGAGTGTCGCGCTTGTCTTGATGCTTGGCGCCGTGCTGGCGATCTGGCGTCGTCACAGTCTGCCACTAACGATTTACTTGCTTGCGTTTCTGCCGGCGATTGCGAACGTGCTACTTATCGCCTCGGGCCAGTCGATGATTCGTGGATATCAACTCGGAGTCGGCGCAGCGGTGATGTGGACGGGCAATGTGATACTGCTCATACTGGCGCTGGGCGTCGGACGCAGAATGGCGCGTCACTAGTGCGCATCCTTGATCGCCACATTCTGCTGCGATTTCTGGGCAATTTCTTCCTGCTCTTTGGATTGCTCTTTGTCTTTGCAATCTCAATCGACATCATCATTCAGTGGGAAAAGTTCATGGACGTCGCGGCGGCGCTCGATCCGCCCAATGCAGCGGGCGAGAAGCGCGCGACGACACTAGGAGTTGCCAAGGTCATCATGGGCTTTCATGGACCGCGCATCTTTCAGTTCTATCAATACATGATGCCGCTGGTGGCTTTGGGCGCGATGGGGTTTACCGCGTCGGCGATGCACCGCAGCCGTGAGTTCACTGCGATGTTGGCGGCGGGGGTTTCTCTGCGCCGGGCAGTCGTGCCGATTGTGGGGGGGATGACGATTCTGTGCGCATTGCAAGGGGCGAATCAAGAGTTCGTGCTTCCGCACCTCGCGCCACGACTGCTCCTTGAACATAGCGACCTGATTCGTGGAGTCGTTCCGACGTGGTCGATCGCACTCGCCGCTGACTCGCGCGGCAGTCTGATTCATGCGGCGAAATACGATCCTGCGAAGCGAATGCTGACAGGCATCACGATCGTTGAGCGCACCCCGCAAGGTGGAGTAGCGCGGCGCATCGAAGCGGCCAGCGCAACCTGGGACTCACAACAACGCGCCTGGATTCTCGTGCAGGGCAAACTCGGTGTGCCGTCGCAGCCCAACGATGCCCCCGCAAGTGAGCGTCCCAGCGTCTTTAACGATCAGCCCATCGCATCATTCGCGACTGATCTCGATCCCGACACGCTCTCGCTGCGTCATCACCGATTGCACGCGCACATGCTCTCGCTCAAAGAGATCTCTGAACTCACGCGCACGAGTGCTGTCGATCCGGGGTCACTTCGACGGTATGCAGTGGGGCGCTTTGCAGCACTCGCAATTGCGGTCCTCGTGCTGGTGATCTGCATTCCATTCTTTGCACTGCGTGAGCCCGCACCGCTCCTGCGCCAAGCCGTGCACTGCGCCGCGATCGGGTTGCCACTGATGTTGACTTCGATGGTGATCATCACTGTGCCGCTCTCCGCCTTCACGCCAACGGTCGGTGTCATGCTGCCGGTCGCACTGCTGATACCGGTGGCTGCGTGGCGGCTCGTGGCGATGAAGACGTAGCGGAGCAGCAGAGCCCGCGGCTATGGTCAAATTAACCCGCTAGTCCAAGGGTCCCCAGAGTTCTCGATTCATGAGCGAGTGTAGTGACCAGACCCGCGCGCGCAGTGTGTCAACGCGCCTGTCGCCGCCACGACTCGGCGAGCGCGTCATCGAAAATCGTTGGCGTCGCCTTGCGGGCGAGGATCCGCGCGATGCGGTCCATTTCAATACGTTCTTGCGCCCGCCGCGCGATGCGTTCATTCTCGGCCCGCGTTGCCGTTGGGTCGGCGCCATCCCCAGGAATCTCGCTACATAACTGCACGATCGCGTAGCCGTTGTCGAGCAAGATCGCCTGCGATATCTCGTCTTGCTTCAGCGCAAACAGTACCTCGCGAAATGCCGGCGGAAATGATGGATCGAGTTTCGCAATCGGCGCGAGCAGTCCTCCGCGCGGCGCACTCGAGTCGGTCGAGAGGTGCGCGGTGACCACTGCGAATGACTCACCAGCCACGATGCGTTCACGCGCCTTGCTTGCTGTTGCAATATCTGGAACAACCAGCAACCGCGCAACGCGGTGGGGGCCATGGGCAACATCGAACGCCTCGCGAATGTGCTCTTCTGACATGCGCACATCGCGCCGCGCGAGCGCCCGCAGCGCTGCATTGCGCCAGACCAGCGCCGTCCATCGTGTCTTGCCAAGCGCTTGCGCATCGCGCAGCGCTTCGAGCAATTGCGCGGCGCGCGCCGGATCACTCGAGAGCGATTCAAGCGCGGCCTGCTCTTCTTGAGCCAGAGCGGCGTCACTAATGGTGAGCGCCGCGAGCACGAGTTCTTGCCGCAGCGCTCGTTCGAGCACGATCTCTTGGAGAATCGTCGCGCCGGCCATCTCGACCAACCGCGGCCGAACTTCATCCCAAGAAATGGATTGTCCACCCAAGATCGCAAGCGGTCGGTCAATCGCCGCCGCCGCGCTCTGCCCGCCACTCTGCGGCAGCCCAGCGCTGCTCCCAGCACCACCCAGAACTTCGCCGCGCTGCTTCGGCGCGCATCCAGTGAGTAGCGCGATCGATCCGCACACGGCGATTGCGCAAGCCACGAACGCTCGTTGTCCGCGGCGATCCATCATGGTCTCCCAAGTTCAAAGACCAGAGTTGGACCAGTGTCTCCAAGTCGTCTGAGCCTTCGCACAAGTGCCGCCACCGCGTCGGGAGTCACGCGCTTGTCGAGCCATCCTGAGCTCGTCCATCGATTGAGCATCGTCTCGTCAACGACGAGATGGGTGAATCCTGCGCTTCGCAGTTCACTCAGCGAAAGATCAGTGTTGCCCCCCCCGACTTCAAGTGCGCGGGCGACGGGATTCGTGTTCCACACGGTTGAGTAACTCGGAATCATCGGCCACCAAAACACGTTGGTCGCGCCCAGCGAAACAACGCGCGCGTTTGGACCAAGTCGCGCTAGCACTGCAGGTAGTCCATCGCCTCCTGCCTCTCCAGTAAGCAGGGGTTCAATGCCAATTCCTGTCGCGGGCGAGAAGACTCCATCAATGAGTGGACCATCCGTGGCATACGCGAGCAGTGGTTGCGTGCACCAAAGCAAAAGCAAACTGCAAAGTGCCCCGCGTCCCAGCCATCCCGCGCGAACAAGATTGCCAGCCGCCATCGCGGCGACCACGACGAGCGGCACCGCGGTTGGAATGAGAAACCGTCCCTTGGCGTGGGTAAAAAGCAGCCAGCAGGCGACCTGAATCAGCACCACTGCAACGAGTGCGAACGCGATTCGGCGAGTCGGGCGACGAATCACCAACACGATCGCGCATGCGAATCCCAGCCACGGCAAGACCGACCAGAATGGACGCCACGGCTCGCCCACCGGACCATTGTCTGTGAGCCCCGCGAGAAGCCACTGTTCACAGAGGTCTTTCCACCAGTTGGCCGCAGAGTGGGGGCCGTGCGCACCATTGAAGATGGCGAGTTGCTCGCTTGAGAGTCCGCTACTTCCAAAGATCGGAAAGAAGGGTGATCCAGTTGTGTACGCGTTGCGAAGCCACCAGGGCGAGAGCACTGCCAGCGCGACAAGCACCGCGACTAACACTCCGCGCACTGCGGCGCTCGGGCGCAATTCGCGCGCATGAACACGCGTCGCGAGAGTGATCAGCACCACAAACGCAATGGGCGCGACGACGAAGAGCGACGCCGTGAGTTTCGCACCCATCGCTCCCGCGCAGAGAATCGCCACCGCCACCAGAGTGGGGGTAACGGCCTTGGCATCGGTTGACTCGCGTGGCGCAACCGCGACCACCAGCGCTGCGGCGAACATCAACACCATCGGCATCTCGTTGTAAGCGAGTGAACCCGTCACGATGATCCACGGCAGTCCCAGAAAAATCGCTGCCGCCGACCAACCGACTGCACTTCGCACGCTGGTGCGGTGCGGATCATTCACTTGCCCTCCAATCCACGCGCGGTCGCAGCAGACCTGCGCAAGTTTTGCAACGCATGCCGCCGCAGCAACGGCGAGAAACCCGTGCAATATCTGCGCGTCGAGGGCGGCGCCTTGCGCGCTTGATCGAAGCGTCATCAGATGCAGAGTCGCAGATTCTTGAAACGACGGAAGCGTCGAGTAGATGTTGTGCGAGAGTGCTTCTATGCGTCCTAGCGCGAACCACTCCCGCGGAAGTTGCAAGTGATACGAAAGCGCGTCGTATCCACCGAACTCGCTCGACCAGAGCCAGCCCGGGGCCGTCGCTGTGGCAAGAAACAAAATGGCAACTGCCGGCGCAATCGTCCATGCGAGCCATGATCCATTCGAGCCACTCGATCGAGCGGCGCCCGCCTCACCATCACCGCCATCAACCTGCGGCTTGTACTCGCGCCAGACCAATGCAACTCCCACAACGAGCGCGAGTATTGCTCCGACAGTTCCCGTGAGCCCAAAGAACCCGAGTGTTCCAAGAAGCGCATCGATAAACAACAGCACCGCTACTCCCAACGCGAGCGCAACCTGCCAACCCAGATCGCGCAATCCAAAGATGCGAATCGCGAGCAGTCCAAATCCAAATGCGCTCAGCATCCACGCCACCGGCGCAGGGGAGTGCAAGAGGAAGCGCGCCACCGCGGGAATCGCCCTCGGAACTCCGTCGACGGTGCGCGTGCCGGCAACCCACATCACGCCAGCAAAGAAAGCGAGCGCAAGCAATACGCCGGGACGCCGCCACGAAAAAAAAGCCCCCCGCGAGTTCGCTTGATGCGAAAGGGCGGGGGGCGAGTGATTCGAATTCACGTGGGTCTGATTCATGCCGCGACAGGCGCGGGATGTGCTCCAACGACGCGCGTGGCCAAGACATCAAACGTCGCAGGATCGTGAATCGCAATCTCGCTGAGCATCTTTCGATTCAGCAGGATTCCTGCATTGCTCAGAGCGGCGATGAACTGACTGTATCGAATACCCCGCATGCGGCAGGCCGCGGTGATTCGTGTGATCCAGAGACTGCGGAAGTCACGGCGGCGCAGGCGACGATGAATCCACGCATTGCGGCCAGCGCGCATGAGCGCAACCTTGGCCTGTTGTTTGTGACGACTCTTGGTTCCGAAGTAACCGCGCGCTTGGCGCAACAGTTTTCGGCGGGCTTGGGTGCGGGCCGCGCCTTTACGTGCTCTCGACATATGAAACTCCTTCTACCACCTGAGTGTGCAGTCCTGAGGGGATCGCTCGACGGGGCCGTCCACTTGGACGGGCTTTCGAACCCGGCGGGCAGTGCGAAAATCAGCTGCTCTTGGCAGCCTTCGTAACAGTTTTTGATTCAGCCTTCTTTGATTCGACCTTGACAACTTTCTTTGCGCCGCGATGCACCGGCGTCTTCGCTGCTGGCTTCACGGCCGCAGTCTTGCCATTGGATGCAGCCGCAAGCGCCTTCGCTTCGTGTTGTTGTTCGGAGAGCAGGGAGCGGTTTAGAAGCTTGCCATACATTTTCATATCGCCGCTGCGCGCGAAGCGAGCCTTGCGATAAGTTTGCACGGTCGTGCCGCGCTTGTTGCTCTTGAGATGGCGGCTGTTGGGCGAGTGGAACATGACCTTTCCGCTCTTGGTCACCTTCACGCGCTTGGCTAAACCTTTATGTGTCTTTTGTTTTGGCATATTTGAACCACTTTCGGGGGGTCGAGAAGGCTACAACGGTCGAGTCGATTTCGCAACAACCTGCCTCAATCTGATGGCGCTTCCGTTTCGTATCGGGGCAGGAAGTAGTGCGGGAAGTAGTGCTTCACCCGCCATCCGCAAGGTCAATTCGCCAAGAAGATGTCGTAGGGCGATCCTGAACTTGCCTTGAGATTGATCGAATCGCCGCCATCTTTGCCGTGGATCACCCAGATGTTGTCGCGAACGCCGGTCGGTCCCACTGGCAAGATCGGTGTAATCGTCCAGAAAGAACTCCCATCTGAAAAGAGCACATTTTGTCCGAGTTGACCGTGGTTTGGCGAGAGTAGTTCGAGTGTCGCTGGGGTGATGCCGCGGGTGAGAATCGCTTGCACGGGATTCGCGTCTGCCGCAATTGCGCTTCGTCCGATGCCGTTGAGATAGGTCTGCTTTCGATGCAGCGGGAGGCGCAAGGAGAGATTTCGTGCTCCGTTACAGCGCGTGCAATTCGCCGCGCAGTAACCCTTCTGGGAAAGCACCTCGAGATGCCGCGCGTTTTCTATGATCCCCGCATCGCCGCTTGAAGTGATTGGCAGCAGTGACGCGACTCCAGCAGTCATCGGCATCGATCCCATGTTGTCAGAGGCATAGGCAGATATGCCGCTGCCAAGATTGCGAAGTCCACTCGCGCACATGGCCTGCGAACTACTGGCGCGCACCTGACTAGCCACCGGAAACACCACGCCAACAGCGATCATCATGATTGCGGCGACCGCTACAAAGTTTGGAATGTGCAGCTTGCGCCGCAGCGAAAGATGTGTTGGAAGATGGAATCGATCTTCACGTTGTCGCTCTGCTTGCGCGACTCGGGCGAGCGTGGCATCGATCAGCGCGTCGCAGGCTGGTTGGGTCGGATACGAATCGATCGCGCCAAGCTCACCGAGCAGGCGGCGGGCATTCGCACGCAAGTACGAAGGCATTCGATCGATCGCGGCAGCATCAAACGCGGCAGCAACGAGAAAGTCGAGCGCTTCTGCGTCGAGTGGATCGAGTATCGGTTCTTCAGATTTGTTCATACTTCTCCAAGGTCGCCCGCTGAATCTCCCCGTGCCCGACGCCACTGCGCTGAAAAAAGTGCGACTGCAGCGTGCAATCGGCTCTTTACTGTGCCGAGGGGAATCGTCAGCGCATCGGCAATCTGTTGGTAACTCATCCGCTGGAAGTATCCCATCAGGATGATCTCGCGGTGGTGCACGGGCAGTCCATCGAGCACCCCCTTCACAATCGCCTGCTGGTCGGCAACCTCGCTGGGGGCATCGGGCCGCGCTTGAGTTGACTCGATCATGTCAATCAACATCGCTCCATCGGGATTCTTTCCAACCGGAGCCTGCAGACTTGCAGTCGCTCGGCGCTTGCGTTTTCGGTGAAAATCGCGCGCCTTGTTGGCGGCGATCGTGAAAAGCCATGGTTTGAATGTTCGCTCTGTGTCGAATGTGCCACCCGAGAGGTGCACTTGCAAGAAGGTCTCTTGAAAAACGTCGTCTGCTGCGGCGCTTGACCCTAGAAAACGCGTCAAAAAACCATGCAGGTCATTGCGATAGCGCTCGACAAGGGTTGCGAAGGCTGTCGCGTCGCCTTTGAGATGCGCTTCGATGAGCGACTCATCTGATCGCTCGAGTTTGTCATTCCTTTCCGTGCGCGAGACCGCCATTGCTCTGAAGGTACTCGAGTCATGGTGGCGCTTCGATTGGCTGCGCATGGATGGCGCAAGTGCGCGCTCGAATAACCCCAAAAGAGACTCGAGACGGGTCGGTATCGAGAAGGGATGATCGAGAGCCAGACTGCCACAAAGCACCATCGGTTTGCTACGATTGATCTTTCGATTCAGTTCGAAAATTTCCAATGCCAGTACCAATCAGCCAGATGTGGACCGTCGCGAGTTACGTCCTTGGGCAACGCCTCAAGAGACGCAAGCGCTATCCGCTCGTGCTCATGCTCGAACCACTTTTGCGCTGCAATTTGGCCTGTGCGGGTTGCGGCAAGATTCAGTATCCGGCACACATTCTCAAGCGTCACCTCTCAGTCGATGAGTGCATGAAGGCGGTCGATGAGTGTGGGGCGCCGATGGTTTCGATTCCTGGTGGCGAACCTCTTTTGCATCCTGATATGCCCCAGATTGTGGAGCAATTGGTCAAGCGCAAGAAGTACATCTATCTCTGCACAAATGCCCTGCTTCTGAAGGAGAAACTCGAAGCAGGGTGGTTCAAGCCGAGCAAGTACCTCACGTTCAGCGTGCACATGGACGGCATCGAAGAACACCACGACTTTGCCGTCTGCCGAGATGGCACATTTCAGAAGGCGGTCGATGGCATTCGCCTCGCAGTCGCCCGCGGATTTCGCGTAACCACGAACACGACCCTGTTTGAAGGTGCTGACCCCAACTCAGTTCGAGAGTTCTTCGATCAAATGATGGACCTCGGAGTCGAGGGAATGATGGTCAGCCCTGGCTACGCCTACGACAAGGCTCCTGACCAGAAGAGTTTTCTCAAGCGCGCAAACACCCACGATCTCTTCGAGATGGTCTTGTCGAATCGCAAAGAGGGCCGCAACAAGTGGCGATTCAACCAGTCGGCGCTCTTTCTCGAGTTCTTGATGGGCAAGAGGTCGTTCGAATGCACCCCGTGGGGCAATCCAACCTTCAATATTTTTGGATGGCAAAAACCCTGCTACTTGCTCAACGAGGGATACGTCGACACCTTCGCTGAGTTGATGGGCGACACGAAGTGGGCTGAGTACGGTCGCGCTTCAGGTAACGCCAAGTGCCAGAATTGCATGGTGCACTGCGGATACGAACCGACTGCCGTCGACTACACATTCTCCGGACTTCCAGGGCTGTTCGCGACTGTCAAGGCGATGGTGTTCAGTGCTTACCCAAGCGCGCGCGCGCGACGTCGCCTTGCAGAAGAGAGCGGAAAATTGCACGGTCCTCGCGCACATCTGGTGCAACTCGGGCTCGCAGTCGACCTCAACGCTGCGGCGAGTACCGCCCAACCAGTTCACGCATCTTCAGCCGTCGCTTAATGCTCGACCTAATGCTCGACCTGATGTTTGGCCGCCCGCCCGCGTAAGACTTCAACGACATCGCGCACGACCCAACTCATGTTGGTCATTGCTGTTTCAGTGCGACTCGCGAGGTGCGGCGCAAGCATCGCGTTGTGCAGTCCAAGAAGTGGATAGTCGCTCGTGAAGGGCTCCGGCTCATGCACGTCAAGAATCGCGCGCGCGCGGGGATGAGCGCGCAAGAAACTCGCGAGCGCACTTGGGTCGATCACCATGCCGCGACAAGTGTTGAGAATCGTCACGTCATCGCGCAATGAATCGATGAGTGCATTGTTGACGAAGTTGCGATTCGCGGACCTTCCATCGATGTGCAGTGTCAGCACGTCAGACTCGGCGGCGAGCGTGGCCAGATCGACGGCCTTCGCACCGCTGCAGACGCGCGGGTCGATCGGCAAGAGGTCGTTGAAGAGCACCCGAAATCCAATCGACCCTGCGACCTGCGCGACGCGCCGTCCAATGCGGCCAAATCCGAGTATTCCAACCGTTGTTTCGCTCATTTGGCGCGCTGGGGCAGTGCCCGCGCGCAGCGACTCCCATGCTTCGAGCGCGACCGCATGATTCAGCAGTGTGCGAGGACGTAGTGCATCGGCGAGCAGGCACACGACATACTCAACGACCGCCTGTGTGTTCGCATCGGGGGTGTGAACGACAGCGACGCCACGCGCCTTGCACGCCGCAAGATCGATGTTGTCCACCCCGACGCCAGCCCGGCCGACCACGCGCAGGTTGGGCAGACGAGCCAAGAGCGATTCATCAACGCGCGTGTAGGTTCGCACCACGAGTCCCTTTGCTTTGAGCGAATAATCTGCAAAACGTTTCGAAGCACTCGCCGCCTCGATCACATCGCACTCTCCCCGCAGCCACTCGAGTGGGTGGGACACGAGTGGCTCAGTGACAAGAATTATCTCTTTTTGAAGTGACATCTTTTGCCTTTGCGCAGTCCAATGCTAGGGTAATGAGGTGAGAATCAACTTGAAGGCAGCCAAGATGTGTTGTTTCCTGCCCACTGGTGTGGGCTTCGCTGTGTGTTTGTCGGTGACCGCACCAGCGAGTGCCGACGAAATTGGCTACGACGCACTCGTGGCTCGACTCACTGGTCAAACAATTCCCACTGGCGCTGGCATCGGTGTCGCGCAAGTCGAAGTGCCCGAGGCGGGCGGTTTGACCTACGGGCCCGACCAGACTCTCGGCGAGTTCGCTGGCAAAGTTTTTATGGCGCAGAGTGGTGTTCCAGTTGTGAGCAGCCACGCGACATTCGTTGGAAAGTCGCTCTACTCAAACACCGGAAGTGTCGCCCCCGGAATCACGCAGATCTATTTGTGGGAGGTCAACAGTTACCTCTCGGCAAATCTGCGCTACGGCGCGGGAGCGGCAAACGCGCCGATTTTTCCGCCCGTGGGACTCAAGGTGTTCAATCACAGTTGGCTCGGCGGATTCTCTGGATCAACACCGACTGCCAGCGACAACGAAGTGCTGCGCCGCGCAGACTTCGCCATGAACCGCGACGACACCATGTACGTGGTGGGGGTGAACAACGGCGCGACCTCGGCGACCTATCCCATGATGGCGATGGGCTATCACGGCATATCGGTAGGACTCATGGATGGAAATCACTCCCATGGGCAACTGCCCACTGGAGCAGATGGCGTTGGACGGATGAAGCCAGAAATCGTCGCCCCAGGCGCGTATACAAGTTTTGCGGTGCCAGTTGTGAGCGCCGTGACGGCGTTGCTCTATCAGACTGCGGCGACCCATCCAAGCATTTCAGCGAATCCAAACGCCGATGAATCAACAGTCGTCAAGGCAGCGCTGCTCGCGGGGGCACGGCACCGCCCAGGATGGACCAACAACCCAACGGCAAGCGGAGTTCTCCGCGGCGCGACTGCCAAACCACTTGATTCGATCTATGGCGCGGATGTCGTCAACATCGATCGCAGCCATCGCGTCATCACTGGCGGCGAGCGCGACGGCGCCGCGACTTCAGCAGCAGCCACAATCATTCCTCAAGCGGGATGGGATTTCGAGACGCTTCCTTTGGCGGCGACCCGCTATTGGCGTATTCGTTCTACACGTTCGATCTCAGAACTCTCGTTCATCGCAACCTGGCATCGCACCGCGACGAGTGCGATCGCAACGCCGACCATCGCCGATATCGACCTCACCCTCTACCGAGTGAACGCAGCGGGAGCCCTTGAATCGCTGGTGGGCGAGGCGGGCGCTGCGTACTACGGAACTGGAAATGTCGCGAGCCGCTCGGGGGCCGACAACATTGAGCACATCTATCTCACAAATCTCGCCGCCGGTGAGTATGTGCTCGAAGCCAAACGCATCGGCACCGCGACGACTGCCGCGTCATTCGCAGTCGCTTGGATCATGCCAGCGATCATCGGCGACCTCAACCAAGATGGCCAGGTCGACGGCATCGACTTGGCGACTCTGTTGAGTGGATGGGGTGGTACGAGTGGCGGCGATGTGAATGGCGACGGCTTCGTCGACGGCGTTGACCTTGCCTACATGCTCTCGAACTGGGGTTGAGTAGTTTGAGTTGAGAGCCACGGCAAGCGCGCGAGGATTTCGATCTGAGTTAGTCTTGTCGGCGCGTGCGAACCCGACGAGTTGACCTTCTGATCTTTGCGGGGCTGCTCTGCTTTCTTGCGATCTTCTTGTTGCTGCCGATTTGGTATTCGGTGCGCGGAGCACTGCGCGACGACCACGGTTGGACACTCTTCTACCTGCTCGACGTACTGCGCGACGCGCAACTGCGCGCCGGTCTGCTCAACGCGCTGACAATCGGCGCGCTCACCACGCTGGGTGCTTCAGCGATTGCCTTTCCGATGGCGCTCGTCTCGGCGCGCTGCGCATTTCGCGGCAAGGGGTTTCTCAATGCACTCTTGCTGGCTCCACTGATTTTGCCGCCATTCGTCGGTGCAATTGGTCTCCAAGCAGTCATCGGAAGAACGGGATCGCTCAACACACTGCTGCTCGATTGGTCGATCATCAACACGCCCATTGACTTTCTGCTCAATGGAGGATTCTTCTGCATCGTGGCAGTGCAGAGTTTGGCGCTCTATCCAATTCTCTATCTCAACATTCTCGCCTCGCTCGCAAACATCGACCCTGGTCTCGAAGAGGCGGCGCGAAATGTGGGCGCGCGTCCCTGGCAGCGTTTCTTGCGCATCACGCTTCCGATGGTGCGCCCCGGTTTTTTTGCTGGGGCAACGATCGTCTTCGTATGGAGTTTCACTGAACTCGGCACTCCGCTCATGTTCGGATTTCGCACCATCACGAGCGTGCAGATATTCGATGGACTCAAAGAGATCGAGTCTTCGCGTCAGCCCTACGCGTTGACAGTGGTGATGTTTGTCATTGCAACGAGCATCTACCTGATTGGACGGTTCACACTGGGAAGGTCGCGTGGCACAGCATCGACCAAAGCCTCGGTGCGGCGCACAGAAACGCCGCTCGCCTGGCGCGCCACGATTGGCGCGTGGATGCTGCTCGGGGGGGTCGCATTCGTCGCATGTCTTCCGCACATGGGTGTCGTGCTCTCGGCATTCAGCGTCTCAGGAAGTTGGTATCAGAGCATCATTCCGCAGGCCTTCACCTGGGAGAACTTCACCAACGCCCTTCAGCATCCGCTTGCGGCCGGGGCGATCCGAAACTCACTCTTTCTCGCAGGATGCGCGGTGCTGCTCGACTTGGTGATCGGCGTCGCAGCGGCCCGCATTCTGGTGCGAACGAAAGTGCCAGGGCGGTGGCTGCTTGATCTCATGGTCATGTTGCCCATCGCAGTGCCAGGACTGGTGATGGCATTCGGCTTCGTATCCATGAGCCTCGAGTGGCCATTTGCCGCAACAGCGCCGTCATCGCTCGCGTGGATGCAAAACATCCTTCCCGACACGATCTGGCAGTGGTTCTCGCAAGCGCCACTGGCGTCGTGGGGCAACATCGTGGGTGCGACGCCCAATCCCTTCCCGTTCCTCATCATTGCCTATGCGATTCGGCGCTTGCCATACATCGTGCGCTCAACAGTGGCCGGACTAGAGCAAACTCCAGTTGACCTCGAAGAGGCGGCATCGAGCGCCGGTGCAAAGCCGATCACGATCATCCGCAAGATTGTCATTCCGCTCGTCGCCGCGAACATTATCGCTGGCGCGCTGCTGACTTTCAGCCTCTCGATGCTTGAAGTTTCTGACTCACTCTTGCTCGCCCAGCGCGAGGCAGACTTTCCCGTGACAAAGGCGATCTACACCCTCTTCGACCGACTCGGAGATGGCCCTGCAATCGCCAGCGCCATGGGAACGTGGGCGATGATGCTGCTCGCCGCGACGCTAGTTGCCGCGAGCTCAGTCTTGGGTAAGCGACTCGGCGCCGTCTTCCGCGGCTAGTTCCTATACTCACAAACCTATGCCGTTCACCCTGCAACCCGACGAGGGTTATGGACTCGAGATCGAAACGACCGAGTACCTCAAAGATCACGTTCAAGCTCCTGATCGTTGGGTTCTGAACTTTGGACCGCAGCACCCCGCCACGCACACAACGCTTCGCCTGGTGCTTGAACTTGACGGCGAACGCATCGCGCGCGCCACGCCGCATATCGGATATCTGCATTCTGGGTTCGAAAAACTCGGCGAGCATCACGATTACAACCAGTACGTCTGCACGATCAGTCGCATGGATTACGCCTCGCCAATCTGCAACGATGTCGCGTGGCATCACGCAGTCGAGTTGCTCTTCGGCATCGAGATCACGCCACGATGTAAGGCGATTCGCACAATCATGGGTGAACTCGGGCGCATCCAGAACCATCTGCTGTGCGCCGGAGCCGCAGCACTCGATGTTGGCGCGTTTACAGGGTTCTTGTACGGATTCAACGAGCGCGAATTCATCTACGACATCGTTGAGTATGTCACCGGCCAACGATTTCATCCTGATTGGACGCGCGTTGGCGGGGCATGGCGCGATCTTCCCGACGAAGAAGTCTTCATTCGCATGGTGACCGAGTTCACTGACGTGCGCATGGCAAAGGCCCTCGCCGATGTCGAGTCGCTTCTCAACCGCAATCGCATTTTCATCGACCGTCTCGTTGGAGTCGGTGTGCTGACTGCTGCCGATGCGAATGCCTGGGGAGCGACCGGTCCCATCGCCCGCGCCTCGGGTGTGCGCCGCGATTTGCGCAAAGACGATCCCTATCTCTGCTTCGCTCCAAACTGGGATGGCGAGGGATGCGATGCGGTCAAGTTCATTGTTCCAATCGCAACAACCGGCGACTGTTTCGCGCGCTACCTGGTGCGCGTCGAAGAGATCAAGCAATCGATCGCGATCATTCGCCAGTTGATTCACCGTATTCCCAAGGGACCCATCGACGCGAGTGCCAACAACAAGACGCGTCTGCCTGAAAAGGGCGAGGTTTATGGATCGATCGAAGGAACGATCCAACAGTTTGAATTGTTGATGCACAATCGCGGCTGGAAGACACCCGTGGGTGAGGCCTACGGAGCCATCGAAGGACCCAACGGCGAGCTCGGATACCTCATCGTCGCGGACGGTGGTCGTTGCCCATTTCGCGTGCGGGTGCGCCCCCCAATCTTTTATAATTTTCAGCTCTTTTCTAAGTTGATTGAAGGGCACCAACTCGCCGATGCGGTGGCAGTGTTGGGTTCATTGAATGTCATCGCCGCAGAGCTCGACCGCTAGTCGCAGACGAGTGGAGTAAACGCATGTCGTGGAAGACTCATCTCTCGGGCACAACAATCGTGCCGCGTCCCAGTACGCCTTACTGCACTCCAGCGATGATCGCGCAGTGGCAGAACGTGCTCTTGCCGCGCTACGCAACAAGCCACGGCGCACTCATGCCGATTCTGCATGATGTGCAGCACACCTATCGCCACATTCCATATGCAGCGATGCTCGAGATTGCTGCTTTTCTAAAGATCGCACCTTCCGAGGTGCTCGACACTGTCTCTTTCTACGAGGAGTACACGACCGATCCTGTTGGCAAGTGCGTGATTGGAATCTGTCACACATTCGCCTGTGAGATATGCGGACACAAGGCGATCCTCGATCATGTGCGCAAGCGCCTCGGCATCGAACCACACGAGACCACCGCAGATGGCATGTTCACGCTGCTAGCGATGGAGTGCTTGGGATCATGCGACACCGCTCCCGTGGCGCTCTTCAACGACACACTGCATGAGCGACTCACCATCGAGTTGGTTGATCAATTGATCGATGCGGCGCGCGCGCAAGCCACGCAGAAAGCAGCGCACTGATGAGCGAGAGTTGGCAGATGGATCAGAAATCATTTGCGCGCGATTGCGGCGTGTGCTTTGGGCACATTCTGAAAGCGATTCGTACGCCGGTCGCCGCGCTATCCGCCCCCCCCGCTGAAGTGCGCACGATTGGCGCCCGTGTTTTAGAAACACCCGATGGCGCGATCATCCGTCGCCGCATCGTCATCGATCAAATCATTCAACGCGATTCGCAACTCCCACCCGCCCTGGGCCCCATTTCATGAAACTCGTCGAACCGATTCTCACCCAGCGCATCCCGTGTTTTCCGCATGCCGATCCCAAGGATCGCCACATCGTCTCGTACGACGAGTTCACCAAGACCGGTGGGTACGAGGCGCTTGAGAAGGCGCTCGACCTTGAGCCTGCCCAAGTGCTCGCCACGGTGAAGGATGCGGTGCTGCGCGGGCGCGGCGGAGCGGGTTTTCCAGCGGGATTGAAGTGGTCATTTCTTGCCCCCGAAGATGGCAAGGGATCGCGCTACCTCTGCATCAACTGCGACGAGGCTGAGCCAGGAACTTTCAAGGATCGCCTGCTCGTCGACTTCGACCCACATCTCATTCTCGAAGGAATCGCCATTGCGTGTTGGGCTTGCAAACTCGACGTCGCATACTTTTTCATCCGCGGCGAATATCACCATCAAGCGCGGGTGATGGAGCGGGCGATTCAAGAGGCATATGCGGCTGGCATCTTCGGCAAGCAGGGCCTCATGCGCGGAAAGCAGAAGTTTGCGGTCGAGTGCTACGTGCATCGCGGCGCGGGCGCCTACATCTGCGGCGAAGAGACTGGGTTGCTCGAAGCCATTGAAGGAAAGCGGGGATGGCCGCGCGTGAAGCCGCCGTTTCCGGCAGTCAAGGGTCTCTTTGGTCGCCCCACAATCGTCAACAACGTTGAGACGCTCGCGGCTGTTCCCTCGATCATCGCGCGCGGGGTTGCGTGGTGGAAGTCGATCGGAGTCGAGAGTTCGTTTGGCGGGATGGCGTCGTATGGTCCAAAGCTCATGGGAGTTTCTGGTCATGTGAATCGTCCGGGTTGCTTCGAGGCACCGCTTGGAATCTCGTTGCGGGCGCTAGTGAATGACTATTGCGGCGGAATGCGCGACGGAAAGAAATTCAAAGGCGCCATCGCGGGTGGAGTCTCGATGGGAGTGCTCGGCACTGATCAATTCGATGCCGCAATGGATTTCGAAATCGGTCGCAGATGCGATGTGCTAGGGCTTGGCACGGCCTGCCCGACGATTTTCGATGAAGACACTGACATGGTGGCGATTGCCCGCAATTGCGCTCGGTTCTTCATGAATGAGTCGTGCGGTCAATGCACTCCATGCCGTGAAGGTGCGGGATGGATCTACAAGTTGCTCACGCGCATTGAGCGCGGCGACGCCACGACGCGCGATCTAGACGTGCTCGTCGAAGTTGCGTCATCGATGGGACTGTCGGAAGGCACCACGATCTGCGGACTTGCCGATGGAAACAACTGGGCGGTGCGCACGCTCGTCAACAAGTTTCGCCCAGAGTTTGAGCGGCGCGTGAAACCACACTTCGTGCCTGTCCATCTTGTCGCCCGGTGAACACGAACCAACCATCCATTGATGTTGTCAGTGCGATTGCACTCGATGCGCAATGGTTGATAGACCGAATCACGCAGATGATCCCATTGCTTCCGCCCGCGGGCGGAGCGACCGCTGCCTTCAAGCGCATCTCGATTCGCATAGTGCGCGACGATGAAATGTCGCGCTTGCACGAGACCCATTCAAAGGTGGTTGGAACGACCGATGTACTCACCTTCGTGTCGAACGATGAGGAGGGAGGCATCGCGGTCGACCTAGCGTTGTGCATCGACGAAGCGCGGCGGTGCAGCGGCGAGTTTGGTCATGGCATCGACCAAGAACTTGCGCTCTACGCCCTGCATGGATTGTTGCACGCGGTGGGGCTTCGCGACCACGACGCGCCATCCGCCAAAGCAATGCACGATCAAGAAGATCGCATTCTGGCCGCCATTGGAGTGGTGGCAGCATCCGCCCACCACAGGGAGAATCCATGACGGCAGCACTTCTCATCACGCTCGCCGCACTCCTGCTCGTCACGATGTTTCTTTCGGCGCTCAATACGGCTCTTGCGCAGGTGAGTCCCTCGGCCATCGAACAGCGCTGCGACGCTCACGATCGCCCGCACGTCGCCCTCTGGACTCTCGCCCACACGCGACGACTGGAAAACGCAGTCGCGTTCTTTCGAACCTTCGGTCGCCTCTCGTGCATGCTCGTTGTGCTCTTTCTGTTTCACGACGAATCAGTCGCAGCGCCATTCACCTGGACCTCAGTACTCAGCGCCTTGGCGATCGCAGGAATTCTCGTGTGGTTCATCACCAGCGTGATCGCGGCAGCAATCGCCCGCCATGGCGGCGTTGCGCTGATCGTGAACACCTATCCAATTCTTCGCCTGTTCTACTGGCTGACTCGTCCAATTCTGTGGGTGGGTGAATTGACCGATGAGGGGGTGCGACGTCTCATCGGGGCTGTGCCAACGCACGTCGCGGTCGAACAAGACCTGCTGCACACCATCGAAGACTCGGCGCGCTCTGGCGGAATCGATCCACTCTCGGCGCGCATTCTGCAGAACACGGTTGAGTTTCGAGAAACCGTTGTCTCAGAGGTGATGACGCCTCGCACCCATATCGAAGGCATTGGATACACCGATGACCTCGCAGTCATTCGAGCATTCATCGTGACCGCGGGACACTCGCGCATTCCCGTCTTTCAAGAAAACCTCGATCAGATCGTTGGCATCCTGTATGTCAAGGATCTCGTGCGCTACCTCGGTCAGTCCTCGGATGGATTTCAGTTGAAGCCATTGTTGCGCAGTCCGCCGCGCGTTCCTGAGACCAAGCCGGTGCGCGACTTGCTTCTCGAGTTTCAGCGCAGTGAAGTTCATCTCGCCATGGTGGTCGATGAGTTTGGTGGAACCGCCGGACTCATCACGATCGAAGATGTGCTCGAAGAAATTGTCGGGGAGATCTACGACGAACATGAACCTTCGACAGATGTCGAACCACAACTCACAGGATCACCGGCGACAGGATGGGAGGTCGATGGACGCTTTCCACTGGTCGACCTTCTTGCCGCCACAGAACTTGAGATTCCAACCGATGGTGATTTCGATACCGTCGCAGGGTTCGTCCTGATGCACTTCGGGCGCATTCCAGTTGCTGATGAGATGTTCACCCAGTGCGGCGCACGCTTCACCGTCGTCAGTGCCAACGCCGTGCGCATCGCAAAGATTCGCATCGACTTTTTGCCGAACGTCGGCGCCGCCCCCAACTGCGCGCGTTGATCAACCGAATTCGTCGCCGCGAAACGTAGAAGCGAGGTAGGCGTCACGCACCATCGGATCATTGATGATCGATTTGGGATCGCCTTCGCGCAGATTCTTCCCCTCGTGAATGATGTAGGCGCGGGTGCAGATGCGAAGGGTTTGTTGCACGTTGTGGTCGGTGACCAGAATCGCGATGCCTTGATCAGCAAGGCGACGCACTTCGGCCTGTAACTCTTCGACGGTATGAGGATCGACCGCAGCGAAGGGCTCATCGAGCAGAATCAGGCGGGGTTTGGTGATGAGCGACCGAGCGATCTCTAGGCGGCGTCTCTCACCGCCAGAGCAGGTGCGGGCCTGTTCACTGCGCTTGTGTTCGAGTCCAAACTGTTTGAGCAGGTCATTGCAGGAGGTGCGTTGCTGTGCGCGCGAGAGTCGCTGCGTTTGCAGGATCGCCATCAGGTTCTCTTCGACCGAGAGGCGCGCAAAGACGCTCGGTTCTTGCGAGAGATATCCCATTCCCGCCCGCGCGTGCTGATACATCGGCATCGTTGTGACATCTTTTCCACAGAAGAGCACCCGTCCAGCCTCGGGGGTGATCATGCCGATGGTCATGCGAAAACTGGTCGTTTTGCCAGCGCCATTTCGTCCCAAGAGTCCAACGATTTCGCCGGCGTCGACTGAAAAAGTCACGTCGTCGACGACGCGCCGACTGTTGTAACTCTTGACGAGTCCATGTGCTTCAAGCAATGCCACATTGCGAGTGTAGGGGGCGATAGACTCGCTGCCTATGCGCACCACGCGATGGATCCTCTCACTGGTCATCGGAATGCTCGCGACTGCGAATGTCGGTTGCGTGCGGCGCACGATTGCGATCACATCAACGCCATCCGATGCGCTGGTCTATGTGAACGACCGCGAAATCGGGCGCACTCCATGCGAAATCGAGTTTCTGTTTTACGGTGAGTATGACGTCAGGCTCAAGCGTGATGGATATGAGTCGGTCGTCGGCAGTGGCACGGCATCGGCTCCTATCTGGGATTTCATCGGGGCCGATCTCGTTGCTGAAATGGCGCCTGTTTCGCTTGAAAGTCGGGTGGCTTGGCACTTCGATCTCATTGTCTCGAACGATTCACACCTCGAGTTGTTGGAGCGGGCGCGGGCACTGCGGGCGAGTGTGAACACGCAGCCGCTGCTCACACCAGCCGAGCGTGGTGAGGTGACGCAATCGACACTGCCGCCAACTGCAGAGTCGGCCAATCAGGGTGCGCTTCCACCAAAGGGTTCTGCTGCCGTGCCAGTGCCGCCGACCGATCTGCCTAGCGATGTTCCTGGTGAAGCGCCTGGTACGCCGCCACCGAGTCCATAGTCGCGCGAATCACGACCGATCAGCGAGTTCACCGAGTGCACGCGCGAGAGTCGCGATGACGGCGGTGTTCGTGGCAGGCCAGTGCATTGCGCGCAGCGTCTTGAGATCGACCCACGCAATCGCTTGTGCCGCTGCGGCGCGTGGAGTTGCACCACTGGGCAACTCGACCGCGAAGAGATAGAACTTTGGAGCGGGGCGGTCATGGGGAGCAGGGGGATCGAGTTCGCCCAGAGGAATCCAATCACACGAGGGGTCACGGCAGTCGACTCGCAATTCTTCGAGCAGTTCGCGCGCGGCAGCGTTCAGCGGCGATTCACCATCTTCGATCTTGCCGCCTGGAATCTCCCACGTGCGGGCGAGAATTTCTGCATCAGCGTGTCGCAGTGCCACAAGCACTTCGATTCGCCCTGAAAAGTGCCGAAAAAGCGCAGTCAGCGCTACCCGAACACTCCCAAAGCTGGGTCGGGGGCAATTCGGGTGGTCTGGGCGGCTTTGGATTGGGGATTCGCTCATAAGTACTAGATTATCAACGGGTTACTGCGGCAGAAAAAAGATTGTTCTTAGCCATTGACCGCCGCCGCTCGATCACGATACTGTGTTCAACCCCTCAGCCTTCTTTGCAGCTTCCCATGGGAGTTGTGATCAACGCCGTTCGATCGTGTCGGAGCGATCGAACGGCTTTTTTTTGTTTTTGTAGCCTCCATTCAAATGAGAGATGGCATGAGAAAGAAAACGAATGCGATGGGTTGCACCCTGGTGCTTTGCGCGAGCGCGTTGGCATCTGCCAGTGACGTGCGCTTTGATCCATCAGTCATCGATTCGGGAGTGCAACTGACCAGTGCACCGGCGAGTGAACTGGCGAGTGCACCGAGCGATCCACTTCTTGCGGCGCTCGCCCCGACACCCGCGCGATTTGGTGCCGAGGGATCGTGCAGATGGCAACTGCTCGGTGGATATGCCAACGACGCCGATGCAGCTCAACAAGGCCAGTTCGGAGCGAGCCTCAGTTGGTTTGCGATCGACGATCTTTCGATCGATTTGCAAATCGATGTGGATGGTTTCTCGCAGCCCGGTGGCAATGCGTGGGGGCTAGGTGGATCACTGCTCTTTCGCTGGCATTTCTATGCGACGCCAACCTGGTCACTCTATGCCGACGCAGGCAGCGGAATTCTGGGAACGACGCAGCCGACTCCAGCGGGTGGCACATCATTCAACTTCACACCGCAAGCAGGGGGTGGAGTCTCATTCGAAGTCGCACCCGATGTTCGACTGATGGTTGGCATGCGCTGGTACCACATCTCGAATGCGAACACTGGTGCGACCAATCCCGGACGCAACAGCGTGCTTGGATATGTCATGATCAGCTTTCCCTTCTGATCGTTGCGTATCCGTTGGGATGCGCACTCAACCACCGCCAGACATTGGCGATCGATTCGTCGAGTCGCACGGTCGCGGGGGTCCATCCCCAAACTCTGCTGATTTCTGCGGCATCGGCGATCAAAATAGGTGGATCGCCCGCCCGACGAGGGGCGGGCAGCGTAGGAATCGCGCGCGCCGCGACCCGACCACATGCCGCCACGACTTCGCGCACTGATGTCCCTCGACCACTGCCGATGTTGAATATGAATGCCGCACTTTCGTTGAGGCGGTTCAGCGCGGCGAGGTGCGCGGTGCAGACATCGTGCACGTCCACATAGTCACGGATGCAGGTGCCATCTTCGGTGGGATAGTCCGATCCAAAAATTTCCACTGGACCCCTTCGCCCAAGTGCCGCGAGTAAGCATGAAGGAACAAGGTGGTGTTCAGGGTCGTGCGCCTCACCAATGCGTCCAAGTGGATCACTTCCAACCACATTGAAGTAGCGAAGAGTCGCATACGAAAATGCGCTCGTTTCGGCGAGCGCCGCGCGGTGGTGAGCAGTGATCGCCCGCTCTGCTGCGAGCTTTGACTCTCCATATGGATTGACCGGCTGCTGCGCGCACGACTCAGCGATGGGTAGCGATGCATTGGTGGCGACTCCGTACGTTGCGCAAGTCGAACTGAATATGAGTCGGCGCACAGCGGCGGCGCGCATCGCTGCAAGGAGCGCGAGGGTGCCGTCATGATTGTTCTTCCAGTACGCCTCGCGAAGCACGAACGATTCGGCGATCGAGGCGCGAGCGGCGAAGTGGATCACCGCATAGATGCGTCGGGCTGCGAGCAGACCGCCGATGCGCGCTACATCATGCAGCGAACACTCTTCAAAGTGGATCGACGCTTCTGGCACAGCGCGCTGCACCGCTTCAATCGCGGCGCGGTGGCCGCAAGAACAGTCATCAACAACTGTGACTTCATACCCGCTTTGCGCGAGCAGCAAGACCATGTGCGAGCCGATGTATCCCGCGCCCCCAGTGACCAAAACCCTCCGAAATGGTTCATTTCGCATGGTGGAAGGGTAGTCAGTGAGAATCGGCTTGCATGGTTGGGGGTGATTTGTAACAATGGCGTGATGACTGATTTGAGGGGTGAGACTCCGACAATTGAACGTTCGAAGGCGAGTGTGGTTCGCGCAGATTTGCTTCGCGCAGCGCAGTTGACCGAAGTCATCTTGCGCGCAAGTTCGCAGGACGTTTCAGATCAGATATCCGCGCAAGGGCGCACCGATGCGATCGAATCTGTGCGCGGCAGCAACAGCCTGGCCCGCGCCGCGGTCGAAGTCGCGGCAATGATCCGCCAAATCGAAGGAGAGCCGAAGTGACCGCCCCGACCGCACTTCTTCAGGGACATTCAGTTACGGCAGATGACGCGCAGGCGCTCAAGTCTGCCCTGAACGAGGCCTTTGGCTACAGAGGCGACGTCACGATCTCTACCAAAGATGGTCGCCGCATCGATGGATACGTTTTTGATATTCGCGAGGGGGAGTCACTCGAGAGCTCATGGGTGCGCGTCTTGACTGCAACGAGCGAGGATCGGCTCGTCGTGAAGTACAGCGACATTGAGAGCCTTGCCTTCTCGGGACGGGATACCGCCGCGGGAAAGAGTTGGGAGACTTGGCTTCGCCGCTACGCCGCGAAAAGGGCGTCGGGAGAGGCCGCAAGCATCGAGTCAGACTCAGGCGAGCAAGACTCTGCCGCGAGCAGTGGGTGACCTATTGGGGTCTCAACCCCGCTCGATCAACCCCGCTCGATCAACATGGTCACTGCGTTTCCTCCGCCGAGACAGAGGCTGCAGATTCCACGCCGTCCGTTGGTGCGAATGAGGTGGTGGATGAGTGTCACCAGTACGCGCGCGCCACTCGCACCGATGGGGTGACCCAGTGCAATGCCGCCGCCGCCGATATTCAGTTTGTCTTCGGAGATCTTGAGGTACTTGGTGTTGCAAAGCACTTGTGCGGCGAAGGCCTCATTGATTTCAAAGAGGTCGATGTCGGCGACCGTGAGCGCGTTGTCTTTGAGAATCTTCTCGATGCCCAGCGCCGGAGCGAAGAAGAGTTCTTTGGGCGCAACGCCGACCGTGTTTGATGCCACGATGCGGGCCAGCACCGGTGCGGCGAGTTGCTTGGCTGCCTCAGCTGACGCAACGATGACCGCAGCGGCGCCATCTGAAATCTGACTGGCGTTGGCTGCAGTGACCGATCCGTCGGGCTTGAACGCTGGTTTGAGTTTGGAGAGTCCTTCAATCGTGCAATCGCCGCGGAATCCTTCATCTGCCTCAAAGGCCACCTTCTGCTTGATCTGCTCAGCCGTCAGCGGGATGATCTCGCTGCGAAACCATCCCTCGCGTGTGGCAGTGGCGGCGCGAGCGTGACTCTGCGCGCTAAAACGGTCTTGCTCTTGGCGCGAAATGCCGTGCGCGTTGGCGATGTGTTCGGCGGCGAGGCCCATTCCCCAGTTTTCAAATGGGCAGCGCAGGCCATCGTGCTCCATGTGATCTTGCGATTCGAACTTGCCAAATCGCACCCCAGCGCGCACGGCGCTTAGGTGCGGGGCGAGGTCCATGTTTTCCATTCCTCCCGCCACGACGACGCGGTTATCCGCGCTGCGAATCGACTGCGCGGCCATCATCACGGCATGCAATCCTGAACCACACACTTTGTTGACGGTGACTGCACTCAGTGAATCTGAAAGTCCACCGCGAATCCCAGCTTGGCGGGCGGGATTCTGTCCAAGACCGGCTTGCAGAACGCAGCCCATGACGCACTCATCGATCACAGTCGCTGCGCCTGGCACATCTGCGAGCACTGCCGAGATTGCATATGCCCCGAGCTGGGGCGCTGGAACACGCGCAAGGGATCCTTGAAATTTTCCAACGGGGGTGCGGCGCGCTGCGATGATGACTGGTTGTGACATGGTCTGCTGAGAGTACAGATCTCGCGCAGGCGCGTTTGCGAATCAGAAACGGTCTCGCGAATTCATCTGAACCGCACCACAATCTTCGTCGTAGAGTGGGGGTGAGGACGCAACGTGCGACCTCTTCAAGTGCAAATCTGACCGTTGGGCCTGAGCCCGACGGTTTTTCATTTATGGAGTTTCAAATGTCTACTTTCAACAACAGTAACAACAAGAACACGACCATCAAGACGGTCAACGCGATCAACACCAAAAAGACGGTCAACACCCTCAAGGTTGCCCAAGCCACAAACGGGATCAACTGCCCATTCAATGGTGATTCGAAGGGTGCGCCGCCAGTGGCGACACTCCACAGTCAGCAACTTCCAACGGCTCATGTGCGTTCGTGTCGTTGACTCTGAACGATCCCACCCAACTTTGCGGTTGAGTGCCGAGGTATGAAAAGGTCAGCGGGTCGGTGCGTTGCAAGACGCATCGGCCCGTTTCTCATGTGTGCACGATTTCAGTTGGGCTTTATGATTCGATCCACCCAAGGAGATCGACTGCATGACCACTGGCGAATCCGTCCCAAACAATCTGTACTCACTGCAAAGCCACATTCTTGCCGAAGAGTCGCGCCATCCTGGGGCGAGTGGTGACTTCTCTTGGATCATCAGTGCAATTTCGCTCGCCGGAAAGGCGATCGCGCACCGAGTGCGTCGGGCGCGACTTGAGAATGCCCTCGGCGACGAAGGCTCAACGAATGTGCAGGGGGAATCGCAGCAGCGGATGGACGTGATCGCCAATGAGATTCTCATGCGATGTCTCGGAACACGGGCTTCCATTGCAGTCTTAGCGAGCGAAGAAGACGAAGAGCCAACGATCTTGCGTCGGGGGAGCGATGGTGGTAAGTACTGCGTTCTCTTCGATCCCTTGGATGGATCAAGCACGCTTGATGCCAACGGCGCGGTGGGAACAATTTTCTCGATCTTGCGCAATGATGCAGCCGTCGAGTCGGCAGAAGCAACCATTTGTCAGCCGGGGCGCCAACAAGTCGCCGCCGGATACATCCTCTACGGACCTTCCACTGCGTTCGTCATTACGACCGGCGCTGGAGTCTCGCTCTTTGAACTCGATCCATTCGTTGGATCATTCATCTTGGTGAAGCGTGACTTGCAGGTACCAACCGCAAATCGGGTCTATTCGGTGAACGAGGCGTACACGCAATCGTTTCCAGCCGAGTATCAGTCGTATCTTTCGTGGGCGCACGCCAGCAAGTACTCGTCGCGCTACATCGGAAGTCTCTGCGCCGATGTGCACCGAATTCTGCTCAATGGTGGAGTCTTTCTCTATCCGCCGACTATCTCGCATCCCAGCGGAAAGTTGCGCTTGCTATACGAGGGAAATCCGATGGCGATGATCATGGAACAGGCGGGTGGGCTCAGTTCGTGCGGCGCTCAACCAACGCTCGACGTTCAACCAACCAAGTTGCATCAGCGCGTTCCGCTCATCCTGGGAAGCCGCGATGAGGTGCAAGCGGTCTTGCGTCATGTCGCGCCACGTTCGTGATCGCTGACCAATCGGCTACGCGCATCGAAAGCAAAACCCGCCGCAGCGCTTTCATGCACTGCGGCGGGCCTTCGAGGCACGCATTCCGTCCTGGACTGCGCTAATACATCGCAGTGGACAGACCTGAGAATCGGTCACCCTGTAACAGCTGGGTTCTCCCCTGCCAACAGAGGGTTGGAATTCACCCGTTCCGTGCGTATCCAACCAGTGCGAGCACGCTCCATTCGCTCGCCAACCAAAAACATCTCGAGGTCCGATCCACTGCGAATTTTAAGGATGCCGGCCACCGTCGGATTGGTGTGATGGCCGGCACTCATAGTTTCAAACGCGATCAACTGCACCCCATGCTGTGGCCGCAGTTCCAACATCGATAGCACGTGCCATTGCGCACGGTGATCGATCCGCACACGTCGCACGCTGGAGCATCGCCCATCAACTGCGCGTTCGCATGATCTGCGGCATTAGCTGCTGCGGGATATCCAAGCGGCCGCAGAGCGCCATGCTCAGCGATGATCGGAACCGCATGTGCGGCACCACCACCTACCCGTGGGTCGTGTTGGTCACGCTCGACTTCGAGGGTTGTAATGCGCGTCGTCGTTGAGTCAACGATCGATGTAATCCTCGAACTAGTGGCGGCGTTTGCATCTGTGAGCGGCGCAGTCGTGGTGGGAATTGTGGGCGTGCGAAAGCCAAAGTGGTCGTCATGCGCTGCATGACCAGCCAGCGCTGCATGACCAGCCAGCGCTGAGATGCGCTGCGGAGAATTCGCGTCGCGGTATCCCTGAATGAACTGCATGCCGAACCAACGAAAGATGTAATCGACCAGGCTCTTGGCGAATGGAATATCGTGGTTGGTTGTGATGCCCATGGGTTCGAACCGCTGGTGGGCAAACTTCGTCACAAGACTATCGACGGGAACGCCATACTGAAGCGCGACGCTGATAGCGGTTCCGAGTGAATCCATCAAACCGCCGATAGTCGAGCCTTCCTTGGCCATCGTGATGAAGAGTTCTCCAGGACGGCCATCGTCATACAGACCGACGATGAGGTATCCCTCGTGTCCGCCAACGTTGAACTTATGAGTGATCGATTGGCGTGTGTCGTGCAGTCGACGGCGCATTGGCCGTTCAACCACGCGCTCGACAATGCGTTCGACTTCGACAATGCGCTCGACTTCGACGATGCGCGGCTCAAGCAACGCAGTCGCGCGCGAGGTCTTGGCATCTGCGTCGGCGATCCCTTCGAGATCTTCTTCTTCGGCGTTATCGGCAGCTTCAACTTTGGTCGAGAGAGGCTGGCTCAACTTACAGCCGTCGCGGTAGAGCGCGTTGGCTTTGAGACCGAGTTCCCACGAGAGTTGATAGCAGGCGCCGATCTCCTCTACTGTCGCTTCGCTTGGAAGATTGATCGTCTTAGAGATCGCACCTGAGATGAAGGGCTGGGCGGCGGCCATCATGTGGATGTGTCCGCTCGGTTGGATGAATCGCACTCCCAGCGTTCCGCAGCGATTCGCACAATCGAAGACTGGCAAATGTTCTGCGCGCAGGTGCGGCGCTCCCTCAATGGTCTGTGTTCCGCAGATCGTGGTGTTGAGGGCCTCGATCTGTCGCGGCGAGAGTCCCAGTGCGCGCAGTCCGTTGAAACGGGTGTCTTGTTTGGCACTTTCCAAATCAATGCCCAGAGATGCGATGACTTGCGCCGGCATCGACCAGACGTTGAATGCGAAGGAAATCTCGAAGACCGTCGGTAAGGAGTTCTCGACGCGCACGAGGTCGTCGCTGGTGAATCCATTGGTCAGCAGGAACGCGCGCAATGTTGGAGCGGCGCTCGACGCTGAGCCGTCACTCGCCGTCAACTTCGCATCGAGATTGAGCGTGCCCATCACGTAGTCAACCATCGCATCAGTCTCAGCCTGGTCATAGCCCAGTGCCGTAAGCGCGGGGCGCAACGACTGGTTGGCGATCTTGAAGTGTCCACCACCCGCAAGCTTCTTGAACTTGGTGAGGGCAAAGTCTGGTTCGACACCGGTGGTGTCGCAGTCCATGAGCAATCCAATTGTGCCAGTTGGCGCAATCACAGTGACCTGCGCATTGCGGAAACCAAACTGTTCGCCGAGTGCGAGGGCATCATCCCAAGCGGTGGTTGCAAACTCGAGCAATGCATCGGCGTTGGCCAGCGCGATGCGTTGGTTCTTGAATAGACCGTGATCGATCGCAACAGGTCGCGCGCGCAGTGCCTCATACTCGTCGCTCTCGCGGCCGACTCCTTGCGCCGCGCGGCGGTGGTTTCGGATGACCCGCAGCATGTGCTGGCGGTTTTCGTCGAAGCCCTCGAATGCGCCATGTTCTGCGGCGAGCAGGGCGCTCGTCGCGTAGGAGCGTCCAGTGAGAATCGCACTCAGCGCGCCGCAGATCGCTCGTCCCTCAGCGCTGTCGTAGGGAGTGCCGGCTTGCATGAGCATTGCGCCGAGGTTGGCGTATCCCAATCCAAGGGTTCGGTATCGCCACGAGAGTTCGGCAATCTCTTTCGATGGAAAGGATGCCATCAAAACTGAGATTTCAAGCACCACCGTCCAGAGGCGAATCGCATGTTCGTATCCCTCGAGATCGAATTCACGGGTTGTCGAGTCGTAAAACTTGAGCAAGTTGATCGACGCGAGATTGCACGCGGTGTTGTCGAGAAACATGTACTCGCTGCAGGGATTGCTCGCATTGATCCGACCACCGGCGGGGCAGGTGTGCCAGGCATTGATCGTCGAATCGAACTGCACGCCGGGATCTGCGCAGTGCCATGCCGCTTCGTTGATCTGTCCCCAGAGGTCTGTTGCTTGAATCGTTTTGGATGGCTGACCATCGACGCGACGGATGAGCGTCCACGAAGATTCGGTGTTGACTGCGTCCATGAACTCGTCGCTCAGTCGCACCGAGTTGTTCGAGTTCTGTCCACTGACGGTGTAGTACGACTCGCCGTTGAAGTCGTAATCCAACTTCAGTCCCAAGCGCTGCGCGACGCCCTTCTGTTTTTCGTTGAGAGCCTTCATCCCTTCAACGAGTGCGGCGACCTTGATCTCTTCGCGCACTTTCCAGTTCACGAATGCTTCGATGTCGGGATGATCAACGTTGAGACAGCACATCTTGGCAGCGCGGCGGGTTGTTCCACCCGACTTGATTGCTCCTGCGGCGCGATCACCAATACGAAGGAAGCTCATCAGCCCAGAACTCTTGCCGCCACCCGAGAGGTTCTCATCATCGCCGCGCAGGCTCGAGAAATTCGTGCCGGTTCCAGATCCATACTTGAAGAGCCGTGCCTCGCGCACCCACAGATCCATGATTCCACCTTCGTTCACCAAGTCGTCGCCGACCGATTGAATGAAGCAGGCGTGTGGTTGCGGATGGGTGTAAGAATCGGGGGCGAGTTCGAGCGCACCGGTGTGGTGATCTGCGATCCAGTGCCCCTGCGCTGGACCATTGATGCCATAGGCCCACGCCAAGCCGGTGTTGAACCACTGCGGACTATTGGGTGCCGCCATCTGGTGCAGCAGCATGTAGGCGATTTCGTCGTAGAACGCTTGGGCATCCTCTGCGCCATCGAAGTATCCCTGACTCTCTCCCCAGTGGCGCCAGCAACCGGCGAGGCGATGCACAACCTGCCGCACCGAGCGTTCAGGACCGGTTGTGACCGAGCCATCGGTTGTTACTTGCGGCACTCCCGCCTTACGAAAATATTTGCTCACGACGATGTCGGTTGCGAGTTGGCTCCACTCCTTTGGAATCTGCGCATCGTGCATTGCGAAGACCACTGAACCATCGGGGTTCTTGATCTTGCTTGAGCGCGTCGCCCATTCGGTTGAGGTGTAGACGTCCTTGTCTTTGATGGTGAAACGTCGAGAGATCTTCATGGATGATTCCTGGGGAGTCGTGAAAGGGATGCGTGATGGGAAATACGAAAGAAACGAAACTCAGGGCGACGCCGAACGACGGCGCGTCCATCCAATGCTGTTCTTACTGTGCGTGTCTGTGGTGGTCACTCTGGTCACCAGTTGGACCAGCGTGGCCATCGCTGTGGCCGTCGACTTTGGGAAGGGTGAGTCCAGTTTGATTCTGATACTTGCCGCCCTTGTCTGCGTAGCTCGTGGCGCAGATTCGATCGGCTTTGAGAAAGAGCATCTGGGCGATGCCTTCGTTGGCGTAGATCTTGGCGGGCAGGGGCGTCGTGTTGGAGATCTCGATCGTCACCTTGCCGCGCCACTCAGGTTCAAGCGGAGTGACATTGACGATGATTCCGCAGCGGGCGTAAGTTGACTTTCCAACACAGATCGCAAGCACATCGCGGGGCACGAAGAAAACTTCTACGGTCTCGGCGAGTGCGAACGAGTTTGGCGGAATCACCACATGATCGCGCTTGGTCAGTTCAGTGTCGATCGAGATGAACAAGTCGCTCGAGAAGTTTTTTGGATCGACCACCGCAACTCCACCCGAATTTGCGTTTGTGAAAATCTTGAACTTTGTTCCAACTCGGACGTCGTATCCGTAACTAGAAACGCCGTAGGAAATCACGCCTTGACGCTTTCGGCTCTCTTCAAATGGTTCGATTCCCACTAGCTCCCGAATTTGTGTGTCGCAAAGTATGCCCATCTTTGAACTCCTGAAAAATCGCCAAATACTTGAAACCGAGAACCGACTCAAACCACCACGGCAATCACGTTACCCAACATCTTGTGGTGGCAACAGGCGAGCCACCACAATATCTAGATTATTATTAGACACAGGTGAAAATCTCCTAACCCGCTGTTGGCAACGGCACTTGTCTCGAAATCGGTGTGCGGTGGGTCGGTGCAGCCTCTGTGCAGCGCCTGTCGAATGCTGTCTTGTGCGCAGTCCATATTGCTGCGGGCTCAGACAAGCTGCGCCGAGCGGGCGGACTTGGCCGGCGGCGATGGCGCAAGCGACGACGGAGTGTCGGAATTGGCGCGAACGCCGATGGAAGTGAGTGCCGCAGTCCAAATTGCCCGCGGCTCAGACAGCCGTCGCCGAGCTGCGCAGACTTGCTCGTCTCCGGAACTCGCCGCGGGCGAACTTGTCCTGCGGCGATCCAATTGCGCGCCGCGACACGAACCCCCTCGCTGCGGTGAGATTGTGCGGTTCAACGGTCGTTTTTCACCGCAGTGGGGGTGGAATGTGGGTGAAATGGGGGGGGGGACGAGTGGAACTCGACCAATCTCGAAGTATGTTTGAAGCAGCGTTTGGGGTTTCTGGTTTCTGGTTCTGATTCGGATTGTGCACTTTATTAAGGAGTTATCAAATGAAGTTCAATCACCGGCATGTGTTCTCAATCGTCGCCGCAGTCGCTCTGACTTTCGGTCTGTCAACTTCTTCGGTGTATGCGCAGGGAAGTTGTAGCGGCGACAACAACGGGGATGGATTGGTCAACGGCGTTGATCTTGCCATCGTTCTGAATGCTTGGGGGGTTTGTTCAGGCACGATCACATCCGTGACTCCGCTGCAAGGGTCGATCTTGGGCGGAACTCAAATCACGATCAATGGAACCAACCTTGCGGGAACAACTGCCGTGAAAATTGGCGGAGTTGCTTGCACCAATCTGCAGGTCTTTTCACCAACTCTTGTCATGGCGGTCACACCTGCAGGTGTTGCCGGCGAAGTATCGATTTCAGTCATCACGGCAGCAGGAACACTTGTCTCTCCCACTCTATTTACCTATGTTCAACTTTCGATTTCATCAGTCTCTCCAAATCAAGGGATTTATTTTGGTGGCACTGCAATCACGATCACAGGATCGTTTCTGAATGGTGCAACGAGCGTCAAGGTTGGTGGAGTATCTGCGACTGATGTTGTTGCAGTGAATTCAACCACGGTGACTGCCGTGACACCGGCTGGATCAGTTGGTGCTGCGTCGGTTGAGGTAACAGGTGCGAAAGGAACAGCGACTGCGACGAATGCGTTTACATATGTGGTGACAACTGGTTGGTACACGGTGCTGGAACCAGCGCCAGATGCGTCAGTGGTAACGAATGTGACCTTGCGCAACGCGATCACTGCATCAGGCTTGCCGTGGAGAGTTCGAGACAACGGAACGAACATCGAAATGTTGTTGGTGCCAGCCGGAACATTCACGATGGGCTGCAGCGCGTCGACGCAGTATGGGTGCAATTCCGACGAGAGCCCGACGCATCAAGTGACTCTGACACAGGCTTTTTATATGGGTCGTTATGAAGTGACCCAGGCTCAGTGGACGGCGAAGATGGGGAGCAATCCGAGTTTTTTCGTGCCGGCGAACGGTTACTCATCAGATACCACCAAGCCTGTCGAACGCGTCTCTTGGAACATGATTGCATCAGGGTCTAGTTCTTTTATGTCTCTCACAGGCTTGCGCTTACCCACCGAAGCGGAGTGGGAATATGCGTATCGCGCAGGCACGACTACGGCGTTTCACAGTTATCCAGCACAGCCAAATGGTTTCAACGCCGACACTCTTCTTGTGAACATTGCGTGGTACGGCAGTAACTCAGGCAGCCAAACCCACGCCGTGGGCGGCAAGCTTGCCAACGCGTTAGGCCTTCACGATATGTCAGGCAATGTTTGGGAGTGGTGCCAGGATTGGTATGGCAGTACGTACTACGCCTCGAGCCCAGCCGCAAACCCCACAGGACCCGCGACTGGCACGTCCCGTTTGTTGCGCGGCGG
>SIAR01000039.1 GCA_009691705.1 Phycisphaerales bacterium | reverse complement strand
GTCGACCACGAGACGATTCAGAACTCATTTCGCGCCCACGACACGATGCCCGCCGCGACTGGCGAGAGCGAGTTGATGGCGCGCACACTCAAGGAAGCTGGCTTTTCATTCTGCGGACCAACGATTTGCTACGCATTCATGCAGGCCGTCGGGATGACGAACGATCACCTCGTCACTTGCCCGCGGCACCAAGCAGTCGCAAAGTTGGCCCGATGACCGCGCGATCTCAACTCGAAGTGCGCGTCGTTCGCAATGGTCGTGGCATCGTCGCGTTGAGGCGATTCGCACGCGGTGAGGTTGTCGGCGAGATCAAGGGAAAAATCGTCACAAGCGACCAAGTCTGGAAGTATTGGAAGCGCGATCCCAAGCTCGCCGAAAACTGTTTTCGCTACGACGCAGAGCGCTACCTAAGTCCCGCCGGCGAGATCGGGGCATTCGCGAATCACTCCTGTCATCCAAACGCTGGTGTCATCAAGGTGCGCGGGCGGCTCTACCTGAAGGCGATCAAGCCAATCACCCCAAACACCGAAGTCACGCATGACTACTCCACGCTTCTTGGCCGCGATGACATCTGGACGATGCCTTGCAACTGTGGCGAGGCAGAATGCCGAGGCAAAGTGAGTGGTTTTCACTTGCTTCCCACTGCGCTCATTGCGCGCTACATCCGACTCGGTGTGATTCCAGAATTCATGCGAGCAACACTCACGCCGTGAGGTTTCTACACTCCTGACCCCATGCCTGAGACACCCACCAAATCGATGGACGAAATCGTTGCTCTCTGCCGCCGCCGCGGTTTCATCTTTCAAAGTTCTGAGATTTACGGCGGAATCAATGGATTCTGGGACTACGGTCCTATGGGAACCGAACTCAAGCGCAATTTGAAGGCTGCGTGGTGGCGCGATGTGGTGCGCGGCGAAAATACTGGTCCACACGGCGAATCAGTGCATGTGGTTGGAGTCGATTGCACAATCATCATGAATCCCAAGGTGTGGGAAGCATCCGGCCACGTCGGTGGATTCAACGATCCCATGGTTGATTGCAGAGAGAGCAAGGCCCGTTACCGAGCGGATCATCTCACCGTGCTCGGGGCAAGTGACGCCAGCGCGCGCTTGTATGCATTCATCGAGAACGACACCGACCAGCGCGAACGAGCGGTCAAGGCACTCTTGAAGTATGAAAAGTGCGAGGCGCTCGACCCCGCCCGCCACATCGTGCGTCCATTCACGCAACTCACTGCCGCCGACCGCGCCCGGTGCATCGGTCCAGATGCCAAAGATGCGGGCACGCTTACGGAACCGCGTCAGTTCAACCTGATGTTCAAGACCAATGTCGGAGCGATTGAGGATCCATCCAACATGGCCTATCTGCGCCCCGAAACAGCGCAGGGAATCTTTGCAAACTTCGAGAATGTCACCAATAGCACGCGAGTGCGGGTGCCATTTGGGATCGCCCAAATCGGCAAGGCCTTTCGCAACGAGGTGACACCGCGCAACTTCACCTTTCGCAGTCGTGAGTTTGAACAGATGGAAGTTGAGTTCTTCATTCATCCCAGCGAAGCAACCGAGTGGTATTCGTGGTGGCGCGATCAACGCTTCGCATGGTGGCAATCGATCGGACTTTCTGGCGCCAATCTGCAGCTGCGTGAGCACGACCGCGACGAACTCGCCCACTATGCCAAGGCCGGCGCTGGCACGAGCGACATCGAGTATCGCTTTCCGTTCTCTGCCCCTGGATTCGGCGAGCTCGAGGGGGTCGCCCACCGAGGCGACTACGACTTGCAGCAGCATGCTGAACACTCAGGACGCCGCGACAAGATGAAGTATTTCGACGCCGAAAAGAACGAGCGCTACTTTCCACACGTCATCGAACCCTCAGCTGGCGCGGATCGTGGCACGCTCGCGCTGCTCTGCGAGGCGTACACCAAAGATGAATCGCGACCAAGCGGCGTTTACATGAAGTTTCACCCGCGCATGGCACCAGTCAAAGCCGGTGTCTTTCCACTAGTGAACAAGGACGGCCTTCCCGAGATCGCTGAAAAACTTTTCAAGCAACTTCGCAAGCGGCACAACTGCGAATACGACCCCAAGCAGACCATCGGCAAGCGCTACGCCCGCATGGACGAGGCGGGCACGCCGTTTTGCATCACCGTCGACACCGACACGCTTACCTCACAGGCTGTGACCATTCGCCACCGCGACACCCAGCAGCAAGAGCGCATGTCGATCGATGCCGTTGATTCGTGGCTTTCTGATCAGGTCGGCGAAGGGTGATACCCTCGGTCGCATGAAGCACCTCACCTCTTGTATCGCTCGGGCAGTTGTTCGCGCGTCGTTCTTGGCCATCGCAACCGCGACGTTCACCTCGATTGCTTCGTGCAACACAGCACCGAGCGCTCAAGATCGAACCTCATTCATCAAAGACGCGCACGAGAGCCGAGCGTTGTTTATGCGCGAGACGCCAGGACTTGAAAAGCAACTCGGCGAGAGTGCCGGATATGCGGTTTTTCCAGGCGTCGGCCAGTGGGGGATTCTCTTTGGGGGCAGCCAGTTTGGTCGCGCCGTTGTCTATAACCCTGCCGGAGTGCAGGAGGGTTGGGCTGCGATTTCGAATCCGAGCATCGGCCTGCAACTGGGTGGGCAGGGGTTGCAAATGCTCATCGTCTTTCAGACCAAGGCGGTCTTTGACGAATTCAAGACCAATGTTCTCACCGGAAGCACCGGCGGAACCGCCGTGGGTGGCGAGAGTGGTGCCTCGGCAACTGCCGCATACAGCAACGGTGTTGCGGTCTATGTCACGGCACAGAAGGGGATGATGGCGGGCGCTTCTGTTGGCTTGCAGTACCTGCGCTACTCGGTGCTTGCTGATGCGCCGGTGAACTGAATTCAAAGACAAAGACTCACCAAAAACAACAACCCCCCTTGTGAGGGGGTTGTCGCGGGATGGATGGGAAGGAAAATTCAGACGCAGGCGCGATGCATACAAGCGCAATCGTCCTGGGATGTCTCGTTCGCTGCGCAACACAAGTTGTGAAGGCCACCAACGAAACATCAAACGACTATTCAAGAGATTCAAGACCCTTTTCGTCTCAACCTCGCCCTCGCGGGCTCGTCCATTCAGGCGCCTCCCAGCGCGATGAATGCACAAACAGAGTAACCCAAGCCGGCCCGATGTCAATTTTAAGCGTGCATTTTCAGCGCAATTTCGCGCGCCAGAGTTGCCGCCGGTTGTTGCGCAGTTCGCGACAGGTTCGCGACCGATCGATTCGCACAAAAAAAGAAAAGGGTCGCCGTCCTCGGGGAGACCAAGGACGGCGACCGGCACGATCAAGAAATTTCTTGACGTTCGTCTGACTGAGTTAGGCGCGGCGACGGCGAGTCGCGAGACCAGCGAATCCGAGCAGCGCAAGCGCGCCAGGGGCTGGTACTGCTCCAATCGTGTACGTCACGTTGCCCGAGAAGAGCGGGCTTGTCGTACCGAACGCCGCGTAGCCGACGTTGAACCGACCCGTGTAAGCCGTCTCACCCGCAGCGAGACGAGCAATCTGCAAGACCTTGATCTTCAGGGTCGTGCCCGCGAGGTTTTGTGAAGATGGGGTGCTGTCATACCAACCCGAGAGGTTGATGATGCCGGTGTTGACCATGCTGCCGCCCACGTTGTGGCCGTATGGCTCGGTGAATCCGGGGTCGAGCGCAACTGGACCTGGTGTGCCGATCGCAACGAATGAGTCGGATGGGATGCCTGCGGCATTGTTCCATGTCTGTGACCAGGCGCCGGTTGCGCCGAAGACATCGGCGTAGCCGTCGCCGTCAGTGTCGATATCGCCAAAGGCGTTGTCGGTGTGAAGCGCGTTCATCGTTCCAGAGATGTTCATCGTGTCGAAGACATTCAAGAGGCGATCGTTTGAGAGGCTGAAGTTCGCGAAGATCGAATAGACATTGCGTCCAGTCGCGGCGTGGAAGGCAGTCTCAATAGTCAAGCTAGTAAAGGCTGCCGAAGCGGTCGAGGTGATGAGCGCGGTGGCTCCCAGTAGTGCGTAAGACTTCATTTTTTACAAATCTCCCTTTGCGTTGAGTTGGCGAGAATCTCTAGAAGAAACTTCGAGAGAAACTCCAACACGTGAATCGCTTGAAAACAGGTGTTTTTAGATGCCCTTTTTCAAACTCCCAATACTCGCCTGGTTGACCCAACACACATTGCGATGGGGCCCGACGACGCTGTGAATATGCCACCGATTCTGCATGCGGTCAAGTTTTGTGACAGATTTTTCTGCAGCAATCGCGACCGCGTAGCTGCAGACGCGCTGAATCGCCACTGGCGCCAAAAAAAAGCGTCTTTTCGCCCACCGCCGTCCAACGTTTTAGCGCAGTTCAGACCCGTGATATCTCTTGATAATGCTCGCGTTCGCCCCTACCACGCAGCGGATAGTCCTTGCGCAGGGGGTGCGCTGGAAAGTCCTTCCACATCAGAATGCGTCGCAAATCAGGATGGCCTCGAAAGCGAATGCCAAACATGTCGAACACCTCGCGTTCTGCCCATTCGGCTGCGGGCCAGAGGTCAGTCACGCTATCGAGGTAGAGCGCGGGATCAACTTCGATGCCGGTCGTGTCAATCGAGGGGTCGAGATTCACCTTCACGCGCAGGCGCACATTGAACTTGTGGCTCAGCAGGTGATAGACGACAGAGAATCGTGCCGGCTGCGCCGCTGGATATCCCAAATAGTCGACGCCACCAAGATCGATGAGCACGTTGTAGTCACATCGAGCATCGTCGCGCAAAAATCGCAGTACCTCGTGGCAATTCACTGCAGGCACAATCACTGTCGTTTGTGCGCGAAACTCCGCAACTTGCATCGACACATCGCCGAATGCTCCCTTGATAGCTGCGAGTGATGGGTGGTCGGTCGTTGCTGAAGTCATTGGCGAGATCCTAACGATCGCGGCTCAGTGGCGAAAGTGGCGCGATCCTGTGATAAGGCAGGTGACGGCGTGCTTGGTACACAGGTCGATCGTTTCGCCGTCCCGCTTGGACCCTCCAGGATGCACGATGCACTTCACTCCCGCGCGAATGAGTAACGCTGGACCATCCGCGAAAGGAAAGAATGCGTCGCTGGCTGCAACAGCGGTCGCACTCTTGGCGGTCCCGAGGCGATCCTTCGACTTCTCGATGGCGATCGCGCAACTCGCAACCCGATCCATTTGCCCCGCGCCAGCCCCCCAAAGAGTCTTGTCGCTCGCGATGCAAATCGCGTTTGACTTGAGGTGCTTCACAACCGTGAATGCGAAGAGAGCATCCTCGAGCAGGGCGGCGCTCGCTGCCGGTCCAGCTACATGCGTGAATGCCTCGGTTCGCAGGGGAAGCGTGTCGCGTCCTTGCACAAGCACTCCACCAGGAACTGACCGCATCGAAACTGGGCGATCTTCACGGTGGCGAATCGGTCCAAGGGCTATGAGTCGCACGTTTTTCCAGCGTGATGAGAGAGCTGCAAACGCTTCGGGAGTGAAACTCTCTGCGATCACAACCTCTAAGAACCGATCGCCCGCGACCATATCGGCCGCCGCTGCCCCATCGATCGCGCAGTTGAATGCAACGATGCTTCCGTACGCGGCTCGGGGGTCGCCCTCATAGGCGCGCACAAATGCAGCGCGCACAGAAGAGGCAAGAGCTGCTCCACAGGCGTTTGTGTGCTTGATGATCGCGCATGCAAACGAGTCACTCGCGTGTTCAGTCAGATCTTGCACGAGTTCTAGCGCGGCACTCGCGTCGAGCAGATTGTTGTACGAGAGTGATTTGCCGTGCAAGAGTGGCGCGCCCACAACTGAGGGCTCGCGCGATCCTGGGCGTATATAGACAGCTGCGCGCTGGTGGGGATTCTCTCCGTAGCGCAACTCTTCGACCTTCACAAGATTTACCTTCAAGACATTCGCGAAGTCGTGTTCGGTTGACGAATCGAACCATTCGCTGATCGCGCTGTCATAGGCCGCAGTGCGGGTGAATGCCGCCGCCGCTAATGCGCGGCGCAATGTTCCGCTGGTCGCCCCGTGATGCTGCTGCATTTCGCCACAAACGCGGTCGTACTGATCTGGATTCGTCACGACGCAGACGTGCGAAAAATTCTTCGCCGCAGACCGAATCATGCTTGGACCGCCAATGTCGATCTTCTCGATCGCCTCTTCATCGGTCACTCCATCGCGGCGAATCGTCGCCTCGAACGGATAGAGATTCACACAGACCAGATCGATAGGAAGAATCTCGTGTTGCGCCATTGCGGCGAGGTGCGTCGCTGAGTCACGTCTCGCCAGCAATCCGCCGTGCACGCGCGGGTGCAGTGTCTTGAGGCGGCCATCCATGATTTCTGGAAACCCCGTGAGTTGCTCAATCAAAATGACCGGGATTCCCTGCGCGACGAGAGTCGCTGCTGTGCCGCCGGTCGAAATGATTTCGACCCCATGCTCGATGAGCGTTCGGGCAAAGGGCACAAGATCTGTCTTGTCGCTCACTGAGAGGAGCGCGCGGCGAACTGCAACGAGATCACTCATGGCGCAGTCGCTTGCGATGCAACTTCTTTCGCCTGCGCCGTTGCGCGGTCGCGGGCTTCGCAACGTTGCAGCGTCCCATCGGCGCTAAGCAGATACAGATCAGGATCGAGTGGACCGCTCACCGCGAGAGAAACGACCCGAGGCAGCGCAACAGTTGCAGTCGTACTGCCATCGCTAGTGTGCACAGCAGTCAATGTTTTCGAGGGAGCGTCCCAAACGAGAATCTGTTGAGCCACTCGGCAGACCACATTTCCTCGTGCGGTGCTCTTCCAGCAGAGTCTGCCATCGCGCCCAAGCATCTCTTGTTTTCCCTGAGCATCCATGCTTGTCGCCGCCGCGGTGAGAGCGATGAGGCCTTGCCCAGGAACCTGCGTGTAGACCAATTCGCCATCGCAAAAGACGTCGCTCGAAAGGGGAGCCTCGGTTAGGTAGCGCCAGCGCAGCGCACCCGTTGCAATCTCGTAGGCGTGCACGGCATGATCGCTGCACGCCGCGAAGATTGCTCCACTACCTGCCGCGACGCGTCCTTCGATCGCTCCGCCGAGTTTCTTTCGCCAGACTTGGCGTGTCGTTTCAGCATCGAGCAAGACCAATTGTCCCGAAGTGCTTGCAGCGGCAACCATGTTTCCAACGAGAATCGGAGGGCTCTGGATTACTCCGCCTAGTTCATTCGACTTCCAGGAACAACCGGCGAGGTATTGCTGCCATGAGATGAATCCACCCTTGGATCCAAAGATCAGAAACTTACTAAAGAGCACCGACTCAGTGGTCGGAATTCGCTCAAGTTTCTCGGGACGACTGAGTGTGCCGTTTCCGGTATCGAGCACTGCGATCGCTGTGTCGAGAGTCACCAAGATTTCGTCAGATGATCGGAGCTGGGCGCGATCGACATCGTGCACGCGGTCGTTACCGCGTCCGCACGCATTCTGCCAGACGGTGAGTCCGGTCTGACTCAAGACCCGCACGAGGTGTGCCCCGTTGTCGGCCACAAAGACACTGTCACCATTCGTTGAGAAAACCCGACTCGCTGAAGCCTGCGGTGGAAGTGTGATCTTCGTCTGCCAGACGGTGCGCATTCCAAGGGAGTCAACCGCCGAAGGACCCGCGAGAAAGATCGCGTCGAGTTGTTCGGCGGTGGGTGGCGTCTGTGCGAGCGCCGCCGATGTGGCGCAAGCGAGGGTTGTTCCACAGACGAGTGCGATGGTCGAAACAAAGTTGATTGTGCGCATTGGGGGGCGGAGTATACGACTCGAGCACATCCCAAAAACAGGCTCGGCCGCGCCCTTTTCAGAGTCGCGGCCGGCCTCCCTTTTCCATTTCCCTATCCTTAACTAGATCGGGTTTGGTTTCAAACACATCTCTTGAAACAACTTTCTTATATCGAAAGTCCCTTTTCCCTTGAGTTCCCTCAAGCAATTCTGGTTCCGTTTGTTCGCAAGTCCCTTTAATTACTGCGAACTCCCATCACCATCCCGATCCGCAATCTGTCAGCAAAGGTCCCTACTCCGATACTGACACGAGTAGTATCCGTTTCTTTCTGCGTTCAGGTTGCGTGATTGATCTATAATCCCAAGAAAAATATTCGTGACCCATTCGAATCGTTTTTTTTGCGCTAGACCGATGTGTGAGTCCTATAACACGCCGAGATTTTCTTCGCCAACCGCCAACTGGCTTCTGATTTCGCTCACTATTGGATCGCTCACAGCGCTTTGTATGGGCGTGGCACCACAGCAATCGGCGGTTGCGCGGGCCAGTTGGTGGGAACGCACCGCAAAGTCAGAGTTCTCGACAGAATCACATCGCGTTCGCAGCGACATCTCTACTAATGCGTCGCAATCAGCCGCGCTTGGGATCGATCGCACCTGGGCGATGATCGACGCGGCCCTTGGCTCGCTTCGGCCTCGAACGCGCGGACTACAACAGGCGCTGCTCTTTCAATCGCAAGAAGATCTTTCAGAGACGATGCGCTCTCACTTTGCGATCGATCCGCCGAGTGCAGCATTCGCGTTTCGTTCGCCGCTCGGTCAAGGGATCGCACTCTGCACCGAAGACACTCCCGCGCCCTTCGCATCACGCGGACTTCTCGCTGCGCTCTGCGGCGAGTATGTGCGACTCTCGTGTGGTGCAGATCTTCCTGCGGCTGTGCAGTGCGGATTGCTCGACCTCGTCGCGCGGTGGGATGGCGCTGGCGGCGGAGGTGGAATCGGCGATGCAGGCGCAGCGCGTGTTCGCGCGGCCATTGCAAAGAAGGGAGCGCCATCGGTGCAAACCATTCTGGCGATGAATGCGCCACAGTTGGCGAGTGCCGTCGCGAGCGATTCAACAGGATCGCTCTGCGAAGCGAGCGCATCGATCGTTCGTTTTCTCACCCGTCCAAATTCACCGCGCGGGGTAGCCGCATTTCAGGCCTATCTGCGACTGGTCGCTGAGGGAACCCCAAGCAGCGACGCGTTTGCCTCGGCATATGGCCTGAGCACCGATGCCGCTTGGAGCGAATTCGACGCACAGTGGCGCGCGTTCGCCCAGCGAGAGAAGCCCACTCCCACCGAGACGCTTCGCGAGCGACTCGCCTTCTTCGGTGCGGGGTTGCAAGTACTCGAGAGCGAAGGGGCACCTCCCGCAGATTTCGATGCGCTCGTTGTCGAGTTGACCGATCGCGCCTTCGTTGCGCCGAAATCATGGCGTCCTGGGTTTTCACAGTTGAGTGCAGAGTGCGCGAGTGTCTTCACCCCCAGCGAAGGCTGCGCGGCGAACGACGATTCAGGGGCAGGCTCGAAGAATCGAAAGGCATCTGCAAAGCCAACCGGTAGATCGGCGCGATTCATCTTTGGTGCGCGCGAATCAGAGAAGTCGCCCCCGAGCATCCTCGTTGCAGAGTCACAGACCCTTCGGCTAAAACTGACTTGGTTCAAGACACGCCCGCAAGCAGAGGCGCCGTGGGTATGGGATGTTGGCCGCGCCAACTAGAGTGTGCACCATGGTCGATCAAGCAGCGCGAGTTCATCCTGGTGCACAACTTCGCACTCTCATGAGCGCGGGCACCGTCGTCGTGCCTGGAGCTTTCAACGCCCTCGTCGCTCGGGCAGTCGCTCGGGCAGGTTTCTCTTCGTGCTACATCTCAGGAGGGGCGACGGCGAATGCGGCGGGTTATCCAGATATTGGATTGATCACGCTGGCCGAGATGGTGCGAACAATTCGCGAGATCTGCGATGCGTCGGGGTTGCCCGTGATTGCCGATGCCGATACTGGATTTGGCGAGATCGAGTGTGCGATGCGCACCGTTGTTGAGTATGAACGGGCGGGAGCTGCCGCGCTGCACGTTGAAGATCAGGTCTTTCCAAAGCGCTGTGGCCACTTGGATGGCAAGGAGATCGTCTCGGCGCAATCGATGGCTGACAAGGTCGCTGCAATGTCGAAGGCTCGCCTATCGAAAGATTTTGTCATCATCGCGCGCACGGATGCGATGGCGATCGAAGGGATGGCTGGCACTATTCGCCGTGCGAATCTTTACCGCGAAGCGGGGGCAGACGTCATCTTTCCGGAAGGGCTCGCAAACACCGGTGAATTCAAGGCATTCGCTGCGGGATCCCCTGGTCACGCACTTGCCAACATGACAGAGTTTGGAAAGACGCAGCATCTCACCGCCGCAGAGTTTTCTGCGCTGGGATATTCGATCGTCATCTATCCGCTATCGGTGATGCGCCTCGCGATGAACGCAGTCGAAGCAGGTCTTGATTGCCTCAAGAAGCAGGGGTCGCTCGAATCAATGCTGCCCAAGATGCAGACACGAAAGGACCTCTATGCGCTCTTGAGTTACACCCCTGGAGCGCAGTGGATTTTTCCGCATAATCCTGAGTGAATCCCCAAACAGGCTGCGATAGGCTTCGATCTATGAACATTGATCGACGATCGTTCTTGCGCGTTTCTGCTGCTGCGGCAATTCTTCCGTCGGTCGCATCGCACGTGTTGGCGCAAGATGCGAAGACGGCCGACCCTGCCAAAATAATCTGCGGCAGTGGATCAAATCGATTTGAGTGCATCAATGATTGGATCAAACCGCCAGCAGGGATGACGTTCGGCGACACGCATGGTGTGACGCAAGACAAAGCTGGTCGAATCTATATCGCACAAACTGTTGGCGCAGGCAGCACTCCCGCGGATGGTGTCTGCGTCTATGACGCGAATGGCGTCTTTCTAAAATCATGGGGGGGACAATTTGCCGGTGGCGCACACGGACTTGATCTGCGAGTCGAAGACGGCAAGGAATGTTTGTATCACTGCGATACACGACGACGATGTGTCGAGAAAACAGATCTCGATGGCAAAGTCATTTGGACAGCAACCTGTCCAATTGAAAGCGGTGTGTACGAAAAGCCAGAATCGTGGTGTCCAACAAATGTCGCGTTCTCTCCAGACGGAAACATTTTTGTCGGTGATGGATATGGCGGTTCTTTCATCCACTTGTTTGGTCGTGATGGATCCTGGAAGAAAGTGATTTCGCGTCCAGGCAGCGCAGCCGGCGAGACTTCTTGTCCGCACGGACTTTGGATCGATTCTCGCGCGGGCACTCCAACGCTTGTCGTCGCAGATCGCGGAAATCGCCGCATTCAAGTGCTCGATCTTGATGGCAAGCACATTGCCTTTCACACCGAAGG
>SIAR01000016.1 GCA_009691705.1 Phycisphaerales bacterium | reverse complement strand
GGAAATGCCCTGCTCGGAGTGTCAGATTCGCAAACTCCTCAAGGGCCCAGACTACGTGCTCACGACACCAGTACTCATGCGTCTCGACGATGGTGTTATCACAGACATCGTCACCGACTCTGAGGATCACGCGGCTATCGAACGCTGCATCGCGCGATAGCAATTCACACCACATATGCGAAGTTTCATCACTCGTTTTCTCACTCCACTCCTGCTTCTCTCCACCGCGATCGCTTGGGTTCGCGGAGGGACGCAGTGGGCTCCCTCATGGCTCATCAATGTTGGGGGACGCAACTCGCTCGATGCAAGCGTAACCGCGCAACTCACAGTGGGGATTCTCTGTGCCGCAGCCCTTTCCCTGCTCTTCTTTGGAGGTCGGCCAGGGATCGGACGATTCATAGCGCGAACCGCGCTGCTGTCCTTCGCCTTCTGCTGCGTGGCGACGATCGCATCACTTGTCGCCGCACCCACCAGCGCAGGATCGCAACTTTGGCCACTCGCATATCCAGCCGCAGGGTTGGTGCTCTGCGTGTGGTCCTATTCGGTTGTGAATCGACCCACGACGGAAGTCGCACCAGCGCGCCGCGGCGGAGTCTGGCTTGGCGCCGCTGTGCTCGCTCTGTGGGTTCTGTCCATTGGGATCGCCGTGCGTATTCCAATCCAGAACAATGCCCCAGCGCGCGCGGGCAGCGCGATGAATGGCGAGACAGTGCTGCTCGACTATGTGCAGTGGCAAGGTCGCACCCTTCCAGACACCGGACTCTCGCGATTGCTGCCGTCGTTGACCGCACTCACGCTCGAAGGTCGCAGCATCATCGTGCTGTACAGCCCCGAGTGCGGTCACTGCCGCGAGGTTTTCGAGGAGTACTTCGCGAGCGCGCGCGAGAATGTCAAAGTGATCGCCGTTGAGATTCCGCCAGCGCCTGGCACGGTTCAACTCGCTGGTGACAATCTTGGACCGATCCACTGCGCAGGATGTGAACGACTCTCTCTGCCGGCGGGAAAGACGTACATCCTCAAGCCGCCGACCGTCGTCGTGATCGAAGATGGTCGCGTGGTGTGCGCGACTGATTCTGACTGGAAAGCCTGCTTGGGTGCGGCGGCGACTCTCTCTGCTCCAACTCCTTAGCGCGCCTCTGACTCGCGGATTTCGGCTGCTGTCACGCGAAGCACGCGCGCGTTCACCAGGATTGATGCGGTTGCCTCTTGGAATGTTCGTGGGCGCAATTCGTCACCGCACGCGGCGTCCACCGCGGCTCGAATCGTGCGCGGCGAGATCTCAATGTGTCGAGCGCGACAGGCACTCGCCAGAAGCGCCGATGCGAGCAGCGGACCGCGCCCGCGAATCTGCGCCCGCGCAATCTCATTCGCACACCAGCCATCGCGCACGGCGATTTGCGACAACGCCCACTCGCCACTGCGCGCTGCATCGCACGCATCCACAGCATGAGATGCAATGCGTGACCACCGACTTCGCAGCGGATCGAGCACCGTTGCCCGCAAAAACCCTCGCGCAGAATTGGGGTTGGCGTTACTTGAATCTTCTTTCCACGCCAGACCGCACTCGCTACACAACTGCACGAGTTGGGCGCGACTCACGTTCAGCAGTGGACGGACAATCGCAATCTCGCTCTGGTGCGCTGCGCGTCGCCGCCACGGAATGGTCGACAATCCACGCACCGCAATCCCCCGACCGATGCGCATGAGCAGTGTCTCGAGCACGTCATCGCTCTGATGGGCAAGCAAGATCCACTTCGTCCCTACTTGCGCGGCGCAGGCAACCAACGCGGCATGCCGCAGGCGGCGCGCCTCGGCGGCGAGTCCCTGTCCGCCAGCGATTGGATGCACATCGGTCGCAGTGAACTTCACCCCCAACTGTTTGCAGAGCTCTTCACAGTGAACCACCTCTTCATCGGCTTGCGCGCGCAGGTGATGGTGAACATAGACCGCGTGCAGCGATCCGACACATGACTCGCGCTCTGCCGCCACTGCCGCGAGCAATAGGAGTGCGGTTGAGTCGACCCCCCCACTCAATCCAACCAGCATTGAATCACTCACCGTTCGGCCACAGCGCAGCTGGAGATTGTCGCTGAATTGTGCCGCGAGCGGATGGCGACCCGCGCGACGCAACAATTCGTCTGTGGGAAGTGACTTCACGAACTCATGCTACGGCTGCGCGGCGACGGTTCGAAGTCGCAAATGTTGGGGCGGTCTTTGGTGCGATCTTGGGAGCCGCGAGCGCGCAGCGCACCATTCTTTCGACTGCGAAGACATCGTCGGCGGTTGCGTCTGCTCCGATTTCTTCAGCAAGACCAGGAGCGCGTGCGAAGACTCCTCCCCCGCAAATCACGGGCATTCCGGGGTTCGAATCGGTCGAGCGAATGAGGTCAATGAGACAGCGAATCTTTGGTGCGTCTGACGCGGCGGCGGCGAAGACGACGACCGCATCAGGACGGCGCTGCCCTGCCTCTGCAAGAATCTCGTCGTTGGCGACTCCACCGGCCGCGAAGAAGACTTCGTATCCACTCGCTTCAAGCAAGTCGCTGCAGAGTTGTCCTGCGAGATCTTCAGATTCGTTTTGACCACACACACAGAGCAATCGCCGCCCGTTGCGGGGCGCCTGCGCGTATCCCGCTTGCGCCTGATCGACGAGCATGCGAAGAATTCTGGTCGAGTACTGATAGGCAAGCATCGTGAGTTGATCTTGACGCCACATGCGAAAGATCGTCTGCATCGCCGGCCAGTAGAGCTCCTGAGAGAGTTGCAATGCCGTGAGTCCGTGACGCTGCGCTTGCTCGATGAAGGTGCGAGTCGCGGGGCGATCACCGCTGACGCAGAGTTGCAGGAGTCGTTCAAGAGCAAGTTCAGCGTTCATGGTTGAGGAGGTCGTTGAGGAGGTCATGCAGAGTTCATCGACCGCCGCACCCCAACCCGCGTCTGGTCGATTGAAAACGGCCGCGCCGAGCGTTATCCACGCGCTCGGACGGGTTTATAGGGCACACAAACGCGTCTAGGATCGAGAAATGAGCCCTTCGCGCGAGCCGCAGCACCCCGAGTCAAGCTGGGACCCCGCCTCACTAACCGGAAATCCTCACGAGCGCGCCGACAAATCTGATCGCGTGCGCGAGATGTTCACTGCCATCGCGCATGCGTACGACTTGAACAACCGAATCCACTCATTTGGACTTGATCAGTATTGGCGCAGAGCGGCCGTGCGGTTAGCCGCTCCGCTGAGTGGTGCAGCAGTACTCGATGTCGCCTGCGGCACTGGTGATTTAACGATTGCATTCGTGCGCGGCGGTGCGGCGCATGTCATTGGTCTTGATTACACACCGGCGATGTTGGATCACGCTCGTGCGAAAGCCGCTCGTGGCCGCGGTCGCATCGCGGGGATTCAGTACATCGAAGGCGATGCGCAGCAGCTGCCATACCCCGATGGTTCGTTCGACGTCGTCTCGATCGCCTTTGGAATTCGAAATGTCGCAGATCCACAGCGGGCGATTCGTGAGTTTAGACGGGTGCTGCGCCCGGGTGGTCGTCTTGTCGTCCTTGAGTTCTCCGAGCCCTCGTCGCCAGTCGTGCGCTTCTTTCACAGCATCTACACAAACCACATCATGCCCTGGACCGCAACCATTTTGGCGAGAGACAAATCGGGGGCATATCGCTATTTGCCGAGGTCCGTGCAGACATTTCTCGATCCGACGCAGCTCAGCGAACAACTGATTTGCGCTGGATTCTCCAAAGTCTCACAACATCCATTGACGATGGGAACATGTGTGATTTCGGTCGGTTTCGTGGCGCCTTGAGCCACATTTCGCTACACTCGAAACGAACCATGATTTTCGACGTACTGACACGGGTTTGGCACTCCCCCGAACAACTCGGCTTCGAGCTTGCTGAGGGCGTTCGCGCCGCCGCGCGTCGCCCCGGAGGTCTCGACGGCACCACCGGCGCCCACACGCAAGCTCTTGAGTGCATCGGTTGTGCACTCGTTCATGGATTCAAGTCGCAGGCCCTCAGCGCCGTCGTTCCACCAGAGTTCATTGCTGGAGTCGTTGGTCGGCAGCCACACCGGCTTGCCGGCATTGCTGGAATCGATCCAATGTGCCCCTCTTGGTTTGACGATCTCGACCACGCCAAGTCACTCGGACTCGTTGGAGTCAACATCTCGCCAAGTGCGCAGGGATTCCACCCGACCCACTCGACAGCGATGCGCCTGTTTGATCGATGTGCGAAAGAACGTCTCCCCCTCTTCGTCACTCGTCCTGGACTAATGACTCCATCGATGATCATGGAGTTTGACAGACCAACTCCATGGGATGAAGTCGCCCGCACATTTCCAACGCTCAAGATCGTCTTGAGTGAAATCGGCTCGCCGTGGATCGACGAGACAATCGCCCTGCTTGCAAAGCACCCTGGCATCTACGCAGACACAAGTGGCATCGCTTCGCAATCTTGGCGTCTCTATACGACTCTCTTGCATGCGCACGAAGCTGGAGTGCTCGACAAGATCTTCCTTGCATCTGGATTCCCATTCGCGTCGCCAGCGGCGGCCGTTGAGGCGATTTACTCGCTGAACTCTTATGCGCTTGGCACGAATCTCTCGGCGATCCCCCGCGCTGCACTTCGCCTCATCGTTGAACGCAATCCGATTTCAACTTTGGGAATGAACGCACCGCTGCTCATTGGCAGTTCATCGCAATCAACCGTGGTGAACGACCGCGTTGAATTCTCCACACAATCATCGTCTGTTAGGCGATGATTGTTCGGGCGCGATCCAATCGAAGTAGTCGACAAACTGGCCTGATTCCTAGCATCGCAGCGTGTTTCGCGGCAACTGTGCTCTGGGCATGCGGCGTCTCTGCCCCAGAACGGCTCGAAGTCACAAGCGTTGGCGACACTCCCCGTACTTTTCGCGCCGACCTTGGCAGTGGCACATACGCCGTCGAGCAAGCCAATGTTTCGATGGTGTTGAGTGACGTCACGACAACTCAACTTGCCGATGCCGCAGGACTCTTCGGCCAACTTTTACATGTTGAGTTGATGTGGGAACCACTGGCCGGAAAGACAGCGATCGATCCTGAGGCGACAAACCTGAGCATCCGCCTATCGATTTTTTCAGGGCACGAGATGGGCCTCTACGGCGGCGGCGGGTTTGGATGGCCAAGTGGAACCGCTGGGCAGGATGGCCACGGTGAGTTCGGGGTCGACATTGTCGGATCGAATCTGTCGCTTCTCGCCTCGACCCCCGGATTCGTCGATCTCTTGAGTCCGTGCCAATTGAGTGGACGGCTTCGTACCAAACATGACGAAGCCGCAACGCGCCAATTGCGTCGCGCAGCGAGTCAATACACGAGCAACGCTCTCAAGCGCGTGCAGTGGGTTAGATCATCGACAGCTGCGACCGACGCGATTGACGCGATTGACGCACTCATGGTTCGCTGAGCACTCGACGGGCGATTTGCAACATCACTCTTGACGACTGGGCTGCTGGTTCTGGTAGTGCGATCTCAGCGCTAAGTTGCAGTTGCGAGTACTCCCAGTTGGGTGGTGAGTCTGGTGGCGAGTCGATTCTGAGTTCGTGCACGATTTCCCAGTTGCGCGCGTGGGGATCGAAGAAGATCGCCACCGCGCGCGCCGGAGCGCAACACTTCGCGGCACACTCTTCCAGCAGTTCTCGTTCGATTCCTGCCGCCGGATCTTCACCGGGTTCGACCGCTCCGCCCGGAGCAAACTCCCAGTGATCGGGGTACGTCGCGCAGAGGTGCGCGCGCCGTCCAATGAGCACCTTCCTGTTCCAGTGGGCAATTGCCTTCGTTCCCAGTCCGACAAAGCCTGTGGAGACTCCGCAGCCCCGCACCGCTCCCATTCGGTATGTCGTGCGCGTGACGTGAATTGTTGCGCCGCCATGTCCATCTCGGTGCACTCCAGTGACGTGCCAACATGGTCCATCGGTCATGCGACTATTCGCGGCCACCAGCGCATCCCACGCCGAGTCGATCTCATGCGCGGGACGGGCTGGCGTAAAAGCAAGCCCGCTTGCGATCACCCGGGCCGGTCGCCGCAACCAGATCAGCCGATCGTCAAGATCAGGGACGTCATGGATTGGAGACGACTCCTGCATCTTCGGTGACATAGTTGCGTGGCTTGTAGAGCACCATCACCACAATGAAGAGCAGCGTTGAAACTGCCATGGTGTAAGTGAAGAACCAGAAGTAACTCGCGCCAACAAGCGTCGAGTTGCCGTTGGCATCCATCGTAAGCCGATTGACTAGCGCGGTAAAAAGGTTTCCTGCCGAAACAGAGAGCAGAAAGAGACTCATGATGAACGACTTCATCTGCTTAGGCGACTGGCTGTAACTGAATTCGAGACAAGTGATCGAGACGAGTACCTCGCCCGCAGTGAGCACGATGTACGCGAGCAATTGCCATCCAATAGATGGCCACTGCGCGCGCGTAACCGTTCCATCCATAGAAACGACGACGCCTGCGTTGACAAGCGGCGTAACCATCGCTGCCAATGCGCCATTGTTCTTGACCGCAGCACTCAATTTCGCCATGGACGCATTCATTTCAAGGTGCTCCATCGCAACTATCGTCGCCTCGACATTGAGTTGACCGCTCTCAACGATCGGGCGCGCGACCGCCGCGAATCGCACCTCTTCTTTGTCGATGAGTTCTTGCGCATAGGAAGAGATCGAGAACGCGGCGACGGTTAGAAGAAAACCGCAGAAGAGTTTGCGGGTTGCGGTCAAAGTGATGACCTTCGATGCCAGTGGGTAGATCACGTATGCAAATAGCGGAATGAAGACCAAAATCAACAATGGATTGATCGCTTGAACCTGACTCTCGAGCCAGGTGATTCCAAGGAATGAGCAATTCATTTGCTGCGCTTGAAGCACCCAACTCGATCCACTTTGGTCGTAGAGCGACCAGAAGACGGCAACAAAGAGATAGACCGGTATCAGCTTGAGAATTGCGCGCAGTCCCGTGCGACCAAACGACTCGTGCAGGTAAGCCCACCCCCGCGGTTGCACATGCACGAACTTATTGCGACCCATCCAGAAGATGATGGTTGCCATCGCCATGAGAATCCCCGGGATCCCAAATGCCCAACCCGCCCCGTAATTCTTCAACATCCACGGCGTGAGCAGCGTCGAGAAGAGTGACCCAACGTTGATTGCGAAGTAAAACCAACCGTAGACACGCTCGAGTAGGTGGGCGTTTTTGGCGCCGAACTGATCGCCGACGTTGGCTGAGACGCAGGGCTTGATTCCACCTGACCCCATCGCAACGAGCACCAGCCCTGCGATGAGCCAACCCCGTGGATCAAGTGTTGATTCGAGCACTGCGGTCGGCAAGTCGATGAATGCAAGACAGATGTGACCGAGGCAATAGATGATCGAGAGCAGCATGATCGTCATGTACTTGCCCAAGATCGCGTCGGCGATCAACGCTCCGATGACTGGAAAGAAGTAGGCGCTTGCGACGAAGAGGCTGACCCACTCGGTTGCTTCGGTCTTGGTGAGATAGGCAGGCTCGCCAGCGACCGTGAGCAGATACTGCGTCATAAAGACTGCCAGAATCGTCTTCATCCCATAGAACGAGAAGCGCTCGGCAGCTTCGTTGCCGACGATGTAACCGATCCCGCGTGGCATCTTGTCAGTGACTTCTGGGACGGTTCGATATTTGGTCGCCATGGTCGCGCGAGTGTACGAGAGTAAATATTTTTCGCCCGTCTATGGTGAGTCGCGACCGTTGGACCCAAGCCCTCGTACCTCACCGGTGACACCACCACCATTGCTCGTGGTGGCGCAAGGTGACGCGGTTTGGCAGGGGCGCCCGCGGCAGATTTGACAACAGCGAGGAGTGCGTGAAGTCCGATGAATGAACACCATGACCCACGATCTCGCTTCAGGAACCGTCGACCATCTCGTCGAATCAATCGTCGCGCTCAATCCAGGAGCGGATCGTTCATGGCTCGTCACGTTTGACGCCTATGACCTGAGTCGATATCTGCAACACCTTGAGTGCGCCGGTGAACCGCGCCACTCGGCAGCGCCTTGGCGGCGTCTGGGAGACACACCCGCCATCGTCTCACGAACTGCTGCGTAATCGCTGCGACAGACTCAACCCGCGCCGCGGTCGGCGAGGTACGAAGCCATCTTCTTCTTGAGTAGACGCAGCGCCAAAAGCCCCCGCACGCGGGTCAACAGTTCAACCTTGTTCACCGGCTTCGAAACGAAGTCGTCGCAGCCCGATTCGACCGCGCGTTCCATATCGCCGAGCTCGTGCAGCGCAGTCACCATGATGATGATCGTGTCGCGGGTCGCTGGATTCGCCTTCACCCGCTGACAGACTTCGAACCCTGACATCTTGGGCATCATCACGTCGAGTAGAACCAGATCGGGATGCTCTTTCTCGATCTGGGCGATCGCTTCGACTCCATCGCGCGCCACAAGAAGTTGGCAAGGCAACGACTCCATAAACGCCTGAATGAGCTCGAGATTCTGGGTGTTGTCGTCGACGATCAGCACACTTCCCTCGCGAAGGTCGATCGACGATGAGGTTGGCACAGTTGCACTCATTGAAGGGGATGATACGAAACTTGCCCCAAGCGGAGCGATCCCACTCACTCATCGGCGAGCGCACGCGCGATCAATTCAATGGGATGGATCGCCCGTCGGGAGAGTCCATCTGCAACTTGATGGCGGCAACTCGCGCCTGGCGCACAGACAATTGCGTCTGGGTTCGCCTCGAGTTTGGGAAACAAATCACTCGCCCCGATCTGCATCGAGAGTTCGTAGTTTGCGCTCTGAAAGCCAAACCCTCCTGCCATCCCGCAGCAGCCAGTGGCAAGTGCCTGAGCGCGCGATCCAAAGAGGCGCTGCAACAATCGCGATGAACTCCCCGCTCCCCAGAGTGCCTTCTGATGACAGTGCGCATGCAGGAGAATCGCTTCGGTCGTCGTCGACATCTTCGGTTTGAGCGGATGCGAATCCCACTGCGCGTCGATCCACTCTTCGATCATCCACGTCTTGCTGGCGAGCTGGCGCAGCACGGACGGGTCGAGTGCCATGTTGAGTTCGAGCCAATCATCTTTGATCGCAGAGAGGCACGATGGCTCGAGACCAACGAGTGCGATGGCGTTCTCGCGGCGAAAGGCGTCGACCAGAGCGATCGCGCTTTCTCGGCACGATCGCGCGGCGGCTGCCAGCATTCCGGTCGAGATCGCGGCGCGACCACAACACCCGACCCTTGGCAGCACGACGCGGTATCCCAGCCGCTCGAGCACCTCAATCGCCGCGCGTCCAATCTCTGGTTCAGACCACTGTGTAAAACAGTCTGGAAGAAGCAAGACGGTGGGTTTGGGGGTGATCGAATCGGGTCCAAGGTCTCGTACGCGCGCGGCGCTGCGCCGCACCATCCAGGCGCGAAGGGATGGACCAAACTGTGGCAGCGATCGCTTCGCAGAGAAACCCATGAGGGCCGCAATCAGCAGGCGAATGGGCTTGGTGCGAACGACCAAGTTTGACACTGGCCAGAGCGCCGCTCCGATCGAGTTGATTCGCCCGACGCCACTGAGCATGCGAACGCGCCACGGAACGCGACCGCGGCTCAGAAACTCTTGTGCTGTGAACTCTGCTTTCAACTTTGAAATGTCGACGTTGCTAGGACACTCACTCTTGCACGCCTTGCACGAAAGGCACAGCGCAAGTGTCGCCTTGGTTTCTTCATCGCTCCACGCTGGCGCTGATGGGGCGCGCTCTTTTCGCACGGCTAACTGTCCCGTGACTGCTAATCGCAGGGCGTTCGCCCGCCCGCGTGTGGCGTGCCGCTCATCTTTCAGTACGCGATACGAGGGGCACATCGTTCCGCCCGGCGTGAGGCGGCGACAGAGTCCAGCGCCGTTGCACTGCTCAAGCGCGGACGAGAATCCTTCTTCACGCTCGTAACTGAAAAACGTTGCTACGGATGGCGCGTGCACGAAGTGCCGATCATCAGGACGAACCCGCAATCTAGATGTGATCTGGTGCGGGGCGTTGTTGTCAACGAGAATGCCTGGATTGAGTCGTCCCGTAGGATCGAAAACTTGCTTCACATCGCGAATTGCCTGCGCGATGGTTGGCCCGAGCACGCGCGTCAAGAGCGGACTTCGCACCCGTCCGTCGCCATGCTCGCCACTGAGTGCCCCGCCATACTCGACCACGAGGTCTGCAACATCGCTGGCGATCGACCGCATCGTTTCGAGTCCCTGCTCGTTTGAGAGCGCGACGAGTGGGCGAATGTGCAGGCATCCCACCGAGGCATGCGCGTAGTACGCCGCAACGCTTCCGTGGCGCGCGACGATCGCCCGGAATGCCTCGACAAACTCGCTGAGTCGTTGTGGATCGACTGCCGTGTCCTCGACGAAGGTGATTGGTTTGCGATCGCCAGGAACGCCGTGCAGAAGAGGCTCCCCTGCTTTGCGCAATCGCCAAGCGGCATCCATCGCCGCCTGTTCGAAGTGCCGCACCAGCGGCGCTCCCGCGAGTGCCGCTTCGAGTCGGTCCATTTTGGCGGTTATTTCTTGGCGCGAGTCACCGAAGTACTGCACATACATCACTGCCCCGAGGGTTCCGGACACTGGCGTTGGCATCACGGCAACATCGGCGCGGTAACTCGTATTGCGCTTTGCCATCTCGATCACCATGTCGTCGATCAGTTCGACGGCACTAGGCGCGGTGGCAATCATCGCGCTCAGATGCCGGAGCGCCGCAGGAACTCCATCGAAGCCGATGATCACAAGCCCGCGAACTTTCGGTCGCGCAACGAGCGTGAGATCGGCTGCGAGCGTGATCGCGAGCGTCCCCTCTGATCCACACACGAGGTGGGCTAGATTGACTCTGTCAAATGTTCCGGCCGTGCAACTGCGCAGTTGGGCTAGCAAGATGTCTAGGTTGTAACCATCAACATGGCGACGAATCTTGGGAATGCGTCGGTCAATTTCAGCGGCAATGGGAAGAACAATGGCGGCAAGTCGCCGAGTCATCTCGTTGAGTCGGGGATCGCTGTCGCAGGAACCCTCTTCGAGCCGCAGGCGTGTTCCATCGGCGAGCGCGACATCAAGCGCGATGAGGTTTTCGACCGTCCGTCCGTACAGAATCGAATTCGCGCCAGCGGAGTTGTTGCCGACCATCCCCCCAATGGTGGCATGCGAACTCGTTGCGACATCTGCTCCGAACATCAACCCGTGCGCAGCGGCTGCCTCGTTGAGTTGATCGAGTACGACGCCAGGCTCGACGCGCGCGCGACGGTTGACTGGATCGATCTGCATAATGGTTCGACAGTTGGCGCTGAAATCAATGACGACAGCACGATTGACAGTTTGTCCTGCTAGTGCCGTTCCGCCGCCCCGGGCGAGCAGCGGCACCCCAAGGCGGGCACAGACTTTGATCGCCGCGATGCCGTCTTGCACACTCGTTGGGATGACGACTCCAATTGGTTCAACTTGATAGAGACTCGCGTCGGTTGCATACAGCATTCGGTCATGCTGACCGAACCGAACCTCTCCCTGAATTGCCGCGGCTATCTCCTGCGCGATCGACTCTCGAATATTGCGCGCGTTCGTCGCGTCAAAGAGGGGCAGAGGCACTGGATTAGTTGCTGTCATCGGAATGTCGAATGCGCGTTCGCGATGAACTCAGCCGCGAATGCCACGATTCGCATGCGCCTCGTGCAGGGCGCGAAGTCGCGCGGTGTATGCCTCGCCCGGAACTTTTCCCCGTCGCGCCATCACCGCGGCGAGCGCCGTCTCAAAGCGGTCAAATCGGTAGAACTGCGCGCGCTCAGAAGTGAGCCACGCGAAGCGATCCACAAACGTTGCAGGTCGCGCAACGGCGATCATCGCGCCAGTGCCGATGGTCGATCCAGTATTGATTGCCACGAGAATCGCACACTTGGCGTGATCAGCGATGATGCACCCGTAAAACACTCGGTTCGTGCGCTCGATGCTGCCAGAGGCATCAAGCCGCGTGGTGACTTCGCCGTAGGTGTTCATCAAATTAGAATTGCAAGTTCCAGCACCGAGATTGACCCACTCTCCCACCAGCGCATCGGCGAGATGTCCTTCATGCGCCTTGTTCGAGCAGCCTTGAAAGACGGTCGATCCAACTTCGCCGCCGACTTTGCATTCGGGACCAATCACCGTTCGGGCCTTGATGTGAGCGCGGACCATGACCGAAGAGTTTTCAAGAACTGCTACAGGACCGCACACCACCGCCCCTGGGCTCACCGTCGCCCCATGCGCCAAAAGCACTGGACCCTCGGTCGTATCGATGATCGCACCAGGGAAGACGCGCGCTGTGGGATCCATCAACAGTGGATGGTTTCCAAAACGCTGCACGCCAACCGCCACGCGATCGGTCATCTCGCCGCTTCGGCTCAGCAACGTGATATCCGCAGGAATACTCTGCGCCAGGCGCTCTAGCAGACCCCAAGGCTCGGCGATGATCTGGCCATGCGCCATCGCACGAATCGGAGTCTTTGGAGGGTGGCGATCATTTGTTGCGAGTCGATCGATGAATGACTGGGCCATTGACAACGGCCAGCGTCCCATTGCAACCCGCCCATTGCTTGAGAGGATCGTCTCGCCGGACGAGAGATCGGCCGCATCCTCGAGACAATCAAGCGCGCCGTTGATGAGGATGACCTCTTGTGCACCTGCTGGCAAACGACCCACCAGGACCTGACCTCCGGCCTGACGCTCTGTGACAACTGCCGCCAGATACTCGGGAGGAAGGAGTGCGTCGACTCGTCCAAGCACCAGTTTGGTGCGCTCGATGCAGGTGAGCACTCCAAGACGCTGCTCGAATGATGCGCGCAAATCTCCCAGAGGACCAAATCGCGATTGACCATCGTCAAAGAGGGCAACGATCGTGCCAGAGGAACGCATGTGCGCACTCTACTGCCGAATGATTCGCGCTGAGCCACCTTGACGACGTGATCGCTCGAGAACTGATGGAAAGACCCACAGCGCTGAGAAGCGCAGCAGCAACCATCCGAAGGGCAGCCCAATCACGCCGATCGAAAGCGCTTCCAGCGTTTGACAGCCGAGTTCGCTCAACGCAGATCCATCACCCCAAGGTGGTGGAGAGTCGGGATACCACGATCGAAGCGCCCACCATGCGGTCCAAAAGAGACCGCTCGTGACTCCCAGTACAAGCGACATGACGCCGACCGCCAGTGGATTGCGACGAATCAACAACCCGCGCATCGAAAGGAGTGCCTGCGCTCCAAAGAACATGCCGAGTGTCGAAGGGCCCACGAGATAGAGCGGAGCGCGCGGACCGGTGAGCGACGGCTCTGATAGATCCATGCAGAATCCGGCGAGAAGCGCGAACCAATTGACTGTCGCCCCATCGGCGTGCATCGCAGCGAAGGCCACGACAACAATCACGAGATGTGGCGTAACGCCACCGATCTCGAACACCGGCATGAACGAAACATCTGCAACAAGGGCGATGATGAGGAAGGGCAGCGCGGTGATCCATCTCATTGCTGGGGCGCTCCCGCGAGTTTGATCACGATCTCGCCAACCACCGCTGGATCGATCGCTGGTCGAACCGATACTTCACCACGCAGTGGCTGTGAATCCTTTCGTTTGACTTCGCTCACGACTCCGACGCGCATCCCCTGAGCTCCCGCGGGCCACATTGAATCTTTGAGTCGCACCAGATCTCCCGGACGAACTTCACTAGCAAGATCGATGTCTCCTCGCAGGTTTCCACTTCCATCTGGGAGCAGTTGCACAGAGATGACCGCGGGTCGATTTGAGCGCTCTTGCGCGGCAGGAACGATGTACGCATCAAACCGGCCCACCGAGCGATCAGAGATCGACAAGATCACGCTTGTCACCGCGCCGACTTCTGGAGCGATCCGTCCAACAAGCGCATCTCCGTCCACAACGGCAACATCACCGGCCGAGATTCCGTGTTGCGCTCCTGCATTCACCTTGAGCGCGACGCCACCAGAACCTGGAGTGCGGGCGATGACATTGGCACTCGCCAAGCGAATTGTTCCAACATTTGAGGAAAGCCCGACCGTCACCTCATACCTGCGCAAAGTTTTCTCGAGCTGTTCGATTCGAATGCGGTCGGCGTGCCAGAGTCCGCGGTAGTAGTCGCGCTCAGCAACCGCAGTCGCTTCATCGGTCGATGGGGTCACGGGTCGCGGACGCAGCCAGAGTCGCATCGCAGTCGCCCCATGGGAGAGTGGCGAAAGCGGTACCCACAGCACAGATGAGAGATCGCCCGTCATTGGCGCTATCCAGCGCGTCGGGCAGAGACCCAACAGCACAATGAAAGTTATGACCAGAGCAAGGGGAGGAATGCGGCGCATGCGCGGTGTTTCATGTCAACCATGTCAACCATGTCAACCATGTCAACCATGTCGCGTGCTCAGAGTTCCTCGACGTTGGATTCGAGAATCGACTTGTACTGCTCGAGATTCTCGAGATACAGGGCCGTGCCGCGGGCAACACAGGTCAATGGGTCATCTGCGATCTTGACGGTGAGACCAGTGCGATCGGCGAACATCATGTCGATTCCTCGCAGCAGCGCGCCACCACCAGCCACGGTGATTCCATTGTGTGGAAGATCGGGGTTGCAAAGATCAGCGGCAAGTTCTGGTTCGGCTTCACGCAAAGTCTTGACGACCTCGTCCGCGATCTTGCGCAGTGGTTCACCGAGTGCCTCGCGAATCTCGACCGAATTTACCTCGATCTGACGGGGCAACCCAGTTGCGATGTCGCGACCACGCACCTTCATCGCCAGTTCTTCCTGGAGCGGCCATGCGCTTCCGATACGAATCTTGATTTGTTCTGCGGTCTGCTCTCCAACGCGAAGCCCACGCTTCTCTTCGAGGTAGCGAATGATCGACTCATCAAAGTCATCGCCAGCGACGCGCAGACTCGAGGCCTTGGCGATGTCTGCGAGGCTGAGAATTGCAATCTCGCTCGTTCCGCCGCCGATATCGACCACCATGCTCGCGGTTGCCTCGTCGAAGGGCAGGTTCGCACCCATCGCGGCAGCCATCGGCTCTTCGAGCAAAAACACCTTTCGTGCCCCAGCGCGCTCCGCGCTATCGAGCACCGCGCGTTTTTCAACGGCCGTGATGCCCGACGGGATCGAGATCACGACGCGCGGTCCAAAGATTCTGCTTCTTCCCATCACCTTTTGGATGAAGTACTTCAACATCGCCTCGGTGATTTCAAAGTCAGAGATGACACCATCCTTCAAAGGACGGATCGCCTGAATAGATCCTGGCGTGCGACCAAGCATCTCCTTAGCTGCGAAGCCAACGGCCGTGCCATTCATCAAGACTTGATTTGTGCCTTTGCGCACGGCGACCACGGATGGCTCGTTGAGCACAATTCCCTCGCCTCGCACACAGACCAATGTGTTGCACGTCCCCAGATCGATTCCCATATCCACGCTAAACCAACTCATCATCTTCTCTAGACCCATATGCGGCCACCTCCTTGGCCAGTGAAATCGGTTCTCCCTCAGCGCGAGGAGACAACCACGAATGGATTCCCCTCGTCGGAGGTGCCTTCGACCCCGGCGAGGTTGTCCAAAGCAACCAGAACGCATCCAACGGCGAGCGCTATAACCGCAGCAACGAGTACCGCGGTGTAGATATCGAGATCGCCACCCGATGAACGAGACTTTGCCGCCTTTGCTGGGGCTTTCTTTGCCGCAGACGCGCTTGCCTTTGATCCAAAGAGACCCTTCTTGGGCGGTTTTGCTGCAGCGGCAACGGCCGCACCTGCCCCGCTGCCATCCATTGCTTCTGCGAAGGAACTTCCGTCACTGTCGCTAGCCGCTGGAACGGGAGGGGGCGCGGGCTTGGGAGACTTGTTTCCGATTCCGAGGAATGCCATTGTGTAATCCTTATGGTCGTTTCGAAATCATTGCTGTCCGCGGTGCACTGTTACGCGCTGGCCAACTCGAACGGGACCCCGTCCAGCGGCATCCTCGAGGTCAACAGTTCCAACAGCCTTGTTGACATCGACTGACGTAATCCGCAATTTGCCGATGAATCGTGAACCATCGCCAATGGTCAGCACCCAACCCTGCTTCACACCATCGCGGCTCCCCGCATCGATCTCTGCATAGACAGCGTCATCAGTTCTTCTCACGTTCACGATGCGGGCGGTGAGATCGCGATCTGCGACCACTGAACTTCCGCCAGCCGCGGCTGTGTCTGCCCCGGTCGTTCCGTAGCGCGCAGAGTAATCGCGAACCACTTGGTCAGTCTTTGTCTTCTCAGAACTCAAAGATGCAACTTGCTCCTTGAGATCTCCCACAGCTTCTTGCGCAACGCGCAGATCGCTATCGGTCTTGCCGAGCTTCTGCTCGATGTCGATGCGCACCTTTTCGCAGTCGGTCACGAGACTGCGTTGGGTATCCAATTCTTCGGTCAGAGTGCGAGTCAATTCGGTCTTGGCTCGGTCAGTCTCGGTCATCACCGAGAGTGTCTGCTGCGAAGTCGTAAGTGAGATCTTGGTCTGCGCCAAATCTGATTCGAGCGTCTGCACTCGCGACGATCCCTCTTCAACGAGAGACTGCAAGCGATTCTTCTCAGAGTCAAGGTCTTTCACTTGCAGCGCAGTGTCGTTCTCTGACTTCGCCCGCAATGCGCGTTCAGAATCGAGTTCGCGGCGAGCTGTTCCAACAGCGCCTTCCTTGTCTTTGACTTGCTGCTTGAGCGCCGCTTGATTCATGCTTTGAACCGCGGTGAGCGGAACCAACGCGACCGCAAGCAAGGAAACTAGAACAACAAATACTTTCGTCAGAATATGCACGTGTGGACCTAATTGGGTTTGGAGATCACTCAGGACGCAGACTCGGAATGTGGGCGCAATCGCCACACTTCCAACAGACCTTGTATTTTACATGTAGTGGCTGGTGATGTCAACGAGTCGCATCCGATCACCCACCGCTGGGGGCCGAAACGGTTTTTGGCTTTGCTCGCATGTACCCCGCAGCCGCGGTCAGCCGCACAATTGGCACTGGATCGGCGAGGACGGGTGTGAGCAGCGCGAGTGCTCGTGGACCGCCGACCCATCCAAGAGTTGCCGAGGCTTGCGCGCGAACTGACGGCGACGGATCTTTGATCGCCGTTTCGCAAAGCACAAGGATGGGCTCAACATTTTGTTCGCCGATGCGAATCAGCGCCGTCCCAACAATGAGCCGGATTTCGAGCGGTTTCTGCAACTGCTCCTTGCCATTCCAGATACCGATGAGATGACCGCGTGCCCCGCGATCGTTGATCTCTCCGACCATTTGGCAGGCGAGGGCAACGATTTCTGACTGATCGCTTGGGGCGAAAAGCGCTGCGCGGATTGGGTCGAACTGACGGTAATCCCCCATCTTTGCCATGGCCTCGGCGGCCTGCAGATCGACGATGCGCGCTCGGGTGCGATCAACCCCGTTGAGAGGTCGCCCAACCGCGCTCTCGACGAGTGGAATCGCCGACGGATTGCGAAGTTCTCCGAGCACAAAGAAAGCATTGGATCGAACGTCTGGATCGTCGCTCATCATGAGTTGTGCCAGCGGACTGAGATCAACGACCCGTCCGAGTCGAACTAGCGCAAAGAGCGCCGCTGCGCGAACTGAAAGATTTGGATCGAGCGTCAGCGGCTCGACCGCTTGTGCGCATTGCACGAATTTATTTCGACCAACGGTCACCGCCGCAGCAAACCGAACTCCAGGATTCGGATCGGCCAAGAGCCGAAAGGCTGCAGGCTCAAGGGCCGTGAGATCTGGCTGCAATCCCTCGAGAGCGTGGGCGCGGTAGATCGCCTCTTGACTAGAAGATGCCGCGACAAGAATGTCGAGGGCCAATTCGGCGGGTTGTCTGACTTCAACCGTCGCTGGTACGACCGCAGCGACTTCGACTGCAGCGACTTCGACTGCGGCGACTTCAACCGCGGCGACTTCAACCGCGGCGACTTCAACCGTGGCGACTTCAACCGTGGCGACTTCAACCGTGGCGACTTCAACTTCTTGCGATGGCTCCACTACAACATCGACCCTCGCATCGACTGGCTCAACATCACGCATCGACATGGTTGGATCAATCTTGGGAGGACGCGAACTCCACGAGGTACGCAAAGCCCCACCTGGTGCCCCATCGCCCGCTGGATTCGCGGTACATCCTGCAAGCAGCAGGAGCGAAATGAGAGTGCAGCGCCTCCACTTCCCCATCAAGACAATCGTGGTCAACAACATGATGGGCGATCCTACATCGCCCCATCGGCCGAAGAACGTTTCGCGCGCGTCGAGTTGCGTGGTTGTTGCAAATCCTCCCGCGGTGCGGGGAGCGACGGATGCTCCCGCGACGGGTGCTCCTTCGCTGGTGAATGCTGCAGAGATGCCAGTGTTCGCCACCCGCACCATTGGCACACGATTCTCGATGCACCGCCAACGCGCCATCAGCGCGTGCTGAGCTCGACCCGCGTCGCTGAATCCAAACCATCCATCGTTCGAGAGATTCACGATGAGTTGCGCACGCTTTGAGCCATCACGGTTGTAGACGAGCCCCCGTACAACTGGAGCGATGGAGTCTTCAAAACAGATGGGAGTCGCGAGTTCGATCTGCGTTGGTACTCGACCAGCAATTCTCCAGCTCAACGCAAGTGTGCGCAGGTCGCTCGATGCATCGAGGTCGAAAGTCATGCCGCGCGCACCGAGCGCAAGCAATTGCTGCTCGAGCCACTCCCAATTTGAAATGTAGGGCATCGTCTCGCCAAACGGCGTCAAGAAAACTTTGTCGTATCGCTGCTGGGGGCCAGTTGGATCGAGCAGATAGGCGCTATTGAACTGCTGATTCCACACCCACCGTTCATTGTGCGCCCGGAGACCGAGGAACGCGGGACTGCCCACAAGAAACGGAGCGCCAACGTCGGTGGCAATCGACTTAGCAAATGAAGCGAATCGATCCCCAGGCCACCATCCTCCTTGAGACATCATTGCGATGGTTTCGGGTTCGAGTCCAAAACCTGGCAACATCGTTTCTGGCCAGACAACCAGATCGATTGCACCGCCACTAAGTCGGGCAGTTTCAGCGAGTGAAAGCGTGAGCGCTCCGAACACCGCGACATCAGTTTCCTGCCGGTCGCGGGGCCATCCAACCTTGTTGTCGGTCGTGAGATTCGTCTGTACGGCGAGGATTCGCGGACCACTCGAGAGAGAGTGCCCAGTCTGCGCGATTCGAAACCATCCATAGCCTAGCGCGCCTGCGAGCAGCACCAGTGCGAAGAGCACGCCGGCGCCAGTTGCGCGCGGAGCGTCATCAGCCTTCGCGCGCGCAGTTCGCCACGCGACGAAATCAACCACCGCTCCGCCAACAGCGGCGACGAGAAACGAGGCCGCGGGAGTCCCAGTGATGTCTGCGATTTGTGCAAGCGGCGCACAATCAATCAGTGGATGACCCAGCGCGTACCACGGGTAGCCATTGAATACCACGACTCCTCGGATCCACTCGAGCGCAACCACGACGATGGGAGCCAAGAGCGCCCAGGGAAGATGCTTGCCGAGGCTGCCATGGCCAACCCGGCGCAAAGTCCACACAAAGAGCGGTGCATAGAGCGCGAGATAGATGCACATGAATGGATAACCCAGCAGTGCGACGTCGATTACCCAGAGTTGAAACCAGAGCCACATCAGCAGGGCACTGAGAAACACGGCGATCCACGCACTGCGCGTGAGTGTGGCACCCGAAGCGAGTAACACCCATCCTGTGATGGCGACGAAACTCAACCACCAACCACCGAACGGCGGGAAAGCAAGGGCGGTGCAGAGTGCACAGGCGAGTGCCAGAAGCCACGAGCGCGCGGGTGAATTCGAATCCACGCGCTAGTTGCCCGAGTAATCAATGACGCGACTGATCTCGCTTCGCAAGTTAGAGCGATGCACGATTCGGTCAACGAATCCGCACGCGAGCAAGAATTCGCTCGTCTGAAAATCTTCAGGGAGTTCTTGACGAATGGTCTGCCGAATCACGCGTGGACCAGCAAAGCCGATGAGTGCCTTGGGTTCGGCGAATATCACATCTCCCAACATCGCAAAGCTCGCCGTGACGCCACCAGTCGTTGGATCGGTCAGCACTGAGATGAAGACTCCTTTGGCCTCGTCGTGGCGCGCGAGTGCGGCACTGGTCTTTGCCATCTGCATCAGCGAAAACCCAGACTCTTGCATGCGTGCTCCACCCGAACAGCAGACAATGATCAGCGCCAGAGAGTGATCGGTGGCGTGCTCAATGGCACAGGTGAGCTTCTCTCCCACGACCGATCCCATTGACCCAGCAAGAAAGGTGAAATCCATCGCGGCTGCGACAACTTTTCGACCCTTGATGAATCCTGTTCCAGTCTGCACTCCGTCATTCTCGCCCGTCTGTTTTTGCGCTTGGGCGATGCGATCGCGATAACTCTTGAGATCAGAAAAATCAAGTGGATCGCAAGGAGCCATGTGCGCGTTCATCGGTTCAAACGTGTCGGGATCGAGCAACTGTTCGATGCGCTCCCGCCCAGATACTCGCATGTGATGATCACAGCGCGGGCAGACGTTGAGATTCTGCGCAACTGCCTTCTTGAAGAGTGTCTCGCCGCACGAAGGGCATTGCATCCACAGACCATCTGGGACGGCTCTCTTTGTCGTTGCATTCTGTGCCACTTCCCATGTCGGCTCGGCCATGGCACCCATCCTAACGCGCTCTCCCACCCCGAAGTTGGGTGATCACCCGTGCGTAATTGTCAGAGGCGAAGATCGCCGACGCTGAGACGAGCGCATCACAGCCTGCCGCGATGCACGCCGCAGCATTGCTCGGATTCACTCCACCATCAAGTTCGACGCGCTGTGCAGCAGAAATGCGCGAGCGAATCGCCCGCACCTTTGGCAGGGCGCTCGCCAGAAACTTCTGTCCGCTGAAACCAGGGTGCACGCTCATCACAAGGAAGAGGTCGGCTAGGTTGAAGAGCGACGCGACCGAATTCCACGGTGTTTCAGGCTTGATTGCGATTCCGGCGGTCGCACCGCGCGATTGAATCTTGCGAAGAAGCGCCGCAGGTTTAGAAACCGTTTCGATGTGCACTGAGATGTGATTCGCCCCAGAATCGATGAATGAATCGACGAACTCAGCAGGTTGAGTCACCATCAGGTGCACGTCAATCCATGCGCGGGGCGCTGCCCGACGAACCGCGGCACAAATCGCCGGTCCCATCGAGAGGTTTGGCACGAAGTGACCATCCATCACATCGACATGGATGTAATCGGCGCCGCCTCGCAATACCGCTCTCACCTCGCGACCAAGACAGGCGAAGTCTGCCGAGAGAATCGACGGACCGATCAGCGGATGCTTCACCGCTCGACGAAACAATGGAAGCGCTGGCTGAGCCAAACTTACGGCGTTCCTGCGGGGACAGTCGTTGGCACGGTTGCGGGTGTTGTGGGCGCAGCAGTGGTGGCAGGCACAGTGACCTTGACTCCCCGCTTCTGCGCCAATTCATAAGCGTCGAGCGTCGGCTTCAGCGAGGCCTTGATAGATGGATCGGCGAGTCTGACTGCCTTCTTCTGCGCCTCCACCGCCTTGGCGAAATCGCCCATCGCGTAGTAGACCGATGCGATTGTCGACTGCGCTAACGGATCAGAACTCGGCGCAGCCTTCACCATCGCCTGAGCTGCGGCGAGAGCGAGGTCGTTGTCGTACACCGTCACGCGCGCATCGGACGAGAGCGTCACCGCAAGATCGCGCAGAGCTGGCGCATCCGACGCCGCGGAGAAAGTCGCCGTGAGTTCCTGCGCATACACCTTCGCGCCAGACCTGTTCTTCTCGTCGTTCACCATAACCCGATACTTCTCAATGGCTGCGTCGGTAAAGATCGTCGGATCAAGCGCGATGACCTCGTCAAAGCGGGTGTAGGCATCCTTGAAGTTCTTGGTCTTCACCGCACGGCGTGCAGCTTCGAGGAGTGGCTCTGCCTTCTTTGAAAGCACGGGGTCGTACCGTCCATCAAGAGAGAGCTTTACGGCGCGCGCAAACTCTTCCTCCATCGGATGACCGATGTAGACGATCTTGTTGTTGGTTCCAATCACAAACGCACAGGGAATGCCATTCTTTCCAGCGGCCTGCATGAACGCTTGGTTCATCTTCTTCTCTGTATCAATGGCAACGGTGTACGACATTTGACCAGCGCGCTTGCGAACAAATGGCTCAACCTTCTCGCGTTTCTCGTCGCTTACGCCCAGAACTTCGAGACCCTTGCTTCGCTGTGCTTGATAGAGCTCGTTGATGTGGGGAATCGACTGCAAGCATGGACCGCACCACGTCGCCCAGAACTCAACGACGCGGACTTTCGGCGATGCTGCCAGTTCGCCCTGCACGAACTCAAGCCCTTCGATCGCCGGCGCGGTCGAGCCAACCTTGAGGGCTGGTCCATCCTGCAACAGCGGTGAAAACCCAGCAACGGCGAGAACGACACAAAGAGCGGCAAGAATTCGCATGGAGACTCCTCTACTTTCTGACCGCACTATAACCGACAATCGCCGCGGAATCGAGCGCGTTGAGCGATTCGAACTCTTTGCCTTCGAGCATTTCGAGCGAGGCTCCGCCTCCCGTTGAGATGTGACTGAACCCTCCGTTCGCTCCTGCGGCATCGACCGCGGCGGCGGTGTCCCCTCCTCCTGCGATGCTCGTTGCACCCGCTGCGGTCGCAGCAACGACCGCGCCAATCACTGCAAAGGTGCCTCGCTCGAATGGCGCAGTCTCGAATGCACCAAGTGGACCGTTCCAAACGATGGTCTTGGCATCACGGGCGATCGCACAAAACTTCTGCGCAGTCACGGGACCGATGTCGAGACCCATGAGCGCATCTGGAATCGCACCCGTGGCAGTCTGCACGGTGGTTCCCGCAACCAGAGCTTCGCCGCAGACATGATCGATTGGCAGCACGATCCTGGTGCCACTCTCGTCAGCAAGTTTCAGAATCGCGCGCGCCTCATCGAGCATCTGTTCTTGAACGAGGCTTCGGCCGACCGGCGTTGCGAGTGCTTTCAAGAATGTGTACGCCATTGCGCCACCGACCAGAATTGTGTCAACCCGTCCACAGAGATTTCGCAAGGCAAGGATCTTGTCGGAGACTTTCGCTCCCCCAACGATCGCAACAAATGGCTTCTCAGGCGCCGCGAGAACTCCGCTGAGGTAGCGAATCTCGCGTGCGAGAAGCAGCCCAGAAACGCAGGGCTTTCCTTGGGCGTGCATCGCTTGGGGCAGTGCCAACATCGAGGCGTCGGCGCGGTGCGAGGCGCCGAATGCGTCGTTGCAGTAGATATCCGCGTAAGAAGAAAGCGTGGTCGCTAGGACCGCATCACCCTTCTTCTCACCCTTTTCGAATCGTAAGTTTTCGATCAGCACCGACTGCCCCGCGGTGAGCGCCGCCGTGGCTTTCGCAACCGAAGCGTCTGTGCACCGTTGGCCCACGAGCGCTAGATGCTTCAAGAGGGGCGAGAGTTCGCGCAGACGCGGCGCGATTGGCGCGATCGAATATTGCGCTTCATAACCCGTGCCTTGTGGCCGGCCGAGATGGCTCGCCATCACCACGCTTCCGCCGCGTGTGAGAATTGACTCGATCGTTGCCAGGGTCAGGCGAATTCGACGGTCGTCGGTGATTCGACCGTCGGGGGCCTGCGGAACATTGAAGTCAGCTCGCAAGAAGACACGCTTGTTCAAGACATCGATCTGCTCAATAGTTCGAGGAGTCATGTTTCAGAGGGTACAACTCGGCATTGCGATGAAAGACCCGAGTGCAATCCTCATTCTTGGTCCAACCGCAAGTGGCAAAAGCGCGCTTGCCCTCGCATTGTGCGAGGCTCGGGCAGGCAGGTGTGAGATCGTGACGGCCGATTCGATGCAGATCTACCAAGGGATGGATATCGGTACGGCAAAGCCCTCGATTCACGAGCGCCAATCCATCCCCCACCATCTCATCGACATCACGACCCCCTACAGCGATGGATTCACAGTCGACCGCTGGCTCGAGCGGGCGCACGAATCGATCGCCGCGATCAATGCTGCGCAGAAATGTGCAATCGTGGTCGGTGGCACAAACCTCTATGTGCAGTCACTCCTCGCTGGGCTTTTCGACGGCCCAGCCGCGGATGAGGCGCTGCGCATAGAACTTCGCGCCCTCCCACTCGCCGAATTGCGCGCCCAACTCGCGGCAGTTGACGCACCATCTGCGCAGCGCATCCATCCCAATGATCTGCGGCGGATGATTCGCGCGATCGAGGTCACCCGTCTGACGGGAATCCCAATGAGTACCCATCAGTCGCAGTGGAGTGCCGCTGCCCCGAAACTGCCCATGGGATGGCAGTGCTTGGGATTGCTTCCCGACCCAGAGTCGAATGGCCGTTCGATCAACAGGCGGGCGAAACTCATGATGGAACTTGGATTTCTCGAAGAGGTGCGGCAATTGCGGGCCGTTGCTCCCCTCGCCAGCCAAGCGGCACAAGCTGTTGGATACCGCGAACTCGCCGCCCATCTTGACCAACACTGCTCGCTCGATGATGCATTCGAGGCGATCAAGATTCGCACGCGCAAGCTCGCCCGCCAACAGCGCACCTGGCTGAGGCGCTTTGCGCACATCGAGCGCTCAACGTGGTTCACCGAACCCTGCGGAGAAAAAACTTCTCACAATTTTTTCTTGCAGGCTTTGGGAGCCAGATAACCGCATTATCAGCGGCGGGCGTGCGATTATTGCAATTCGATTTCTGCCCGCCGACCGCTCTCGCCGAGGCTGCTTGGCTTGACAAGTTGAAATCTCGGCGCATGATCTCCCCCGCAGATGGCAAAGAAGGCATCCAAACAAACCACCGCGAAGGCTGCGACTGGTACGCGAATCAAGCGCGCTGAGTCCACCCCGACGACCGCGGCAGGCAACTATCAACTGGTGATCGTCGAGAGCCCCGCAAAGGCAAAAACGATCGAGAAGTACCTCGGAAGTGGGTACAAAGTTCGAGCGAGCATCGGTCACATTCGCGACCTTCCCAAGCGCGCTCCCAAGGGTGTCAAACAGGCTGCGCCTGGGGTTGATCTCGACACCTTTGAGCCGACGTACGTCGTTGATGAGGCAAAGGCAAAGACGGTGAACGAACTGCGAAAGCTCGCCAAATCTGCGAGCGAAATCTGGTTCGCAACCGATCTCGACCGCGAAGGCGAGGCGATTGCCTGGCATCTTGCGGTCATTCTTGCAGTCGATCCAGCGAAGGCAAAGCGCGTGACCTTTGATGCAGTCACCAAGGCGGATGTCCAGGATGCCTTTGCTCATCCGCGGCCGATCAATATGGACCGTGTCGACGCGCAGCAGGCGCGGCGAATTCTTGATCGCATCGTGGGCTACCTCGTCTCGCCGATTCTCTGGAAGAAGGTTGCTGGTGGTCTCAGCGCCGGACGGGTGCAGAGCCCTGCGACGCGCATTATCGTCGACCGCGAGCGCGAGATTGGCGCGTTCACTCCGGAAGAGTCGTGGGCGATGAGCGCGATCATGTCACTTGACGCCAAGAGTGCCTGCGAAAACATCCCCCTCTGGACGACCTTTCTGGCGCAGCGTGATGCCCGCGGTAAGGGTCCGCTAGTTCGAGAGCGCATGACGTGGCTCGCCCAGCATGGAGCGCTCGAGTGTGATTTCGTTTCGTATGGCGGCAAGCCATTCTCTGTTTCGGCGAGCAATGACTCGAAAGACGACTTGGCTCCAGCGGCGGTCAAAGCAGCGCAAGCCGCTGGACTGATCGACGTCGCCATCACGCGCACCACCGCCAGTGATGGCCGGGGACGGGCGAAAAACCTGGTCGCCATTTCAGGCCAGCTTGATCCGAAGGCGCGTTACCGCATCGATTCAATTGAGACGACGCGCACGAAGTCGAAGCCCTACCCCCCATTCATCACCAGCACTTTGCAACAGGCGGCATCGGGCAGACTCGGGATGGCAACAGACCGCACGATGCGTATCGCTCAGCAACTCTACGAAGGCATCGATATTCCGGGCGAGGGGCTGGTGGGACTCATCACCTACATGCGTACCGATAGCACGCATCTCTCGAACGAGGCAATCTCACGCGCGCGCGCATTCATTCAGTCGCACTATGGACCGGAGTATCTCCCTGGTTCGCCGCGCACATATTCAAGTAGCAATAAGTCCGCACAAGAGGCGCACGAGGCGATTCGACCAACGAATCCTGCGCTCACGCCTGAGTCGATCGCGCGCGCGCTCAGCGAAGAACAACTCAAGCTATACACGCTCATTTGGCGCAGTTTCGTGGCGTGCCAAATGGTTGAAGCCGAGTGGGACGCAACTGCTGTTCGCCTCGTGCGCGATGACCAAGCCACTGGCGCCACGTTCAAAGCCAATGGACGAGTGCTCGCTTTCGATGGGTTCTACCGCGCGAGTAGGGTGCCAACTTCAGATAGCGAGCAGAATCTTCCCGCGGTGACGAAGGGACAATCTTGCGCGCCGATCGCCATCGATCCAGAGCAAAAGTTCTCGAACCCCCCACCGCGTTACAGCGAAGCAACGCTTGTCAAAGCGCTCGAAACTGCCGGCATCGGGCGGCCATCCACCTACGCAAGCATTATCCGCGTCATACAAGAGCGCGAATATGTCGAGCAAGTCGACCGCCGTTTTCATGCGACCGATCTGGGAATGGCAGTGAATGACTTTCTCGCCGAAGCCTTCTCAGAGAATTTCATTGAGCTCGACTACACAAGGCGCATCGAAGAAGAGTTCGACGAGATTGCACAAGGCAAGGAGCATTTCAAGGCGATGCTGCGCGGATTTGTAAAGGTGCTCTGGCCATGCCTCGAACGGGGCAACGACATGCCGCACGTGAAGTCGACGACCATTGCGGCCCCATACGCCTGCCCGGCTTGCGGATCGCGCACCGAGTATCGGCTCGGACGTCATGGTCGTTTTCTTTCGTGCGGCAGTTATCCCGCATGCAAGTATGCCAATCCAGTCGACCGCGAAGGTCGACCGCTGCTTCCAACCAAACTCGATCTGCTTTCGCCCAACGGCGTTGCAATGGTGCAGCGTCATGGACGGTTCGGCGACTTTCTTGTCGAAGATCTGCCGCGTCCTGAGAAGCCAAAGAAGCTGAAGAAGACGAAGTCGAAAAAGCAATTGCCAGCGGGCGATGCCGAAGCACCCGCCGCGAAGCGCGGTCCATTCATCTTGAACATCGACCGCAAGGGTGGACTTCGTCTCCCTTCACCCCCTGCCTATCTCACCACGCTCCTTTGCCCCAAATGCAATTCGCCACTGAATTTGCGGGATGGCAAGCGCGGCGCGTGGCTCGGTTGCAGTGGCTTTCCGAAGTGTCGCGGCCGTGAGAGCTTTGCGAAACTCGCCGAGGAAACGCAGAAAGAGCTTCAGACGGCTCTCGACGCGCACATGAAATCATTCGTGCGCGTGGTCGTCACGCGCGAGAATGGCGATCCCATCCCGGAAGGCACTCCAGTCGAACTTCTCGTCAAGCCAGGCGGTGTGCAAACGTTGAACTTTCACGAGGACTATCTGCGCGAACTCGCACTGGCTTCTCAGGCGGGTTGATTCAACGTCGCCCGCTTTCCGACCCGACCGTTGTAGAACAGCGCGAGCGCCACAAGACACCCAAGCGCACCGTACATCGGCACGCCAAAGAGCCGTTCGTAGTCCATTTTGCCGTCCACCGTCGCCCACGAGGCGACTTCGCCCGCGACGAAACTTCCCACAATGATCCCAATGCCGATGATGACGAGGTTGTAGAGACTCTGCGCGCTCGCCCGCACATCATTACTCGTCTCTTCATCGACGATCATGAAACTCACAAAGATGAAGCATCCAAAGCAAAGCCCGTGCAGAGCGATCGCCGGAATGAGCACGGCGAGTTCCGAGAGTCCAATTGACGCTGCAATCTGGGGAGCAACTGCGAAGAGCAGCATGCGAAGCGCGTATGCAGCGACTCCGATGGCCAGAAGGCTCTTGCGCGAGAAGAGGCCAGCCGCAACCGGAATGAGTGCGAGTACGACAATTTCGCTCATTTGTCCGATGGTCATGAGTCCACCACCCCCAACACCCACAACTGAGTTCACGAACTTTGTAAAGCCATCCTCGCCCGCGTTGGCTTGGTACGCGCCTAGAAAACTAGCGGCGTGCATGAAATAGAACTGATGGATGCACGACAGCGGCACCGCGAGCAGAAAGAGCACGAGCAGCGGTTGGGTGCGCACTTCGCCGAGTGCCTCAAACGTGGCATTCTTGCGCTTTCCCTGGACTGGAGGGGTCGCAGGAAGTGTGAAGCAGTAGACGCCCATCACAATTCCCAAGATGCCAGAAAGGCGAAATGCGTCGGCCATTCCAACAAACTGCGCCATCGCAATCTCGCTTTGTGTGCCAGTCGTTGGCGTGTGAGAGTGCAGCAACCACTGTCCGATGGCGAGCCCAACCGCGATCCATCCCACCGTTCCCCAGAGTCGCACCTTCCCGAAGTCTCGGTCCCGATCGATGTGGTGAAAACTGATCGAGTTCGTCAACGAAAGTGTTGGTGAATAGACCAAACTGTAGACAAAGCTGAATATCAGGAACGCGTTGAGACTCTCGATCGACGCGAGTTGAAAGACGAGAATTCCTCCCAAAATGTGGCTGATTCCAAGCACTTTTTCGGTATTGAAGTAGCGGTCAGCAATCTGCCCAGCCAAAAACGGTGCGATGATCGCGCCAAGCGCGCCAACCGCGAAGGCATATCCAATCTCGACTGGGGTGAATTTGCGCACGTTGAAGAGGTATGGCCAGAGCAACGGAAGCCACGCCCCCCAAATCGCGTATTGCAGCAGCATCATCACCGAGAGACGTGTTCGAACCCAAGCGACGACCGACGATGCTGTGAAGTTCTGCGACATGCAACAAAGAGTAACGATTCAGAGCATTTCTGCGCGCAAGTTCCGTACACTTCGGCGATGCAACCACGGCGCGAGACACGAAAGATTTGGGTAGGCGACGATCGCACCGGACGGGTCGCCATCGGCGGTGGCGCTCCCATCGCGGTGCAGACAATGTGCGCCGGTTACACCTGGGACATCGACGCTTGCGTCGCTGAGATTCGTCGCTACCACAAGGCTGGGGCAGACCTTGTCCGCGTGGCGGTTCCCGAGCGCAAAGACACCCTTGCGCTCAAGGAGATCATCAATCAAGTAGAAGTTCCCATCGTCGCAGACGTGCACTTTCACTATCAACGCGCCCTCGAGTCGATCGAGGCGGGCGTTCACAAGATTCGTCTCAATCCGGGCAACATCAACGACCGCGATCAAGTCAATTCGGTCATCGACGCCTGCAAGGAGCGCGGAATCCCGATCCGCGTCGGCGTGAACGAAGGGTCGATCATCGAGCGAAAAGACAAGCAGCGGCGGATGGAAGAACTCGGAAAGTACTTCGCCGACCATCGGGCGGGGCATCTGCTCGCCTTGATGATCACCAAAATTGAGGAGTACCTCGAGATCTTCGCAGCGCGCGATTTTCATCAGGTTGTTCTTAGTGCCAAGAGCATGGATGCCGCTCTCGTGATCGACATCTACACCGAGATCGCAAGTCGTTTCGACTATCCACTGCACTTGGGAGTGACGCACGCGGGAACGAAAGACTCGGGAGCGATTCGCAGTGTCGTCGCACTCGGATCACTCATCGCAAATGGCATCGGTGACACCGTCCGCATTTCGTACGCGAGCGATCACATCGATGAAGTGAAGGATGCCCTTGAGATGCTTTATTGCTTGGGAAAGCGCGAGCGCAAGGGGGTCGAACTGATCGCCTGCCCAACATGCGGGCGCATTCAGGTCGATCTCTTCACACTCGTAAAAGAAGTTGAGAAGACTCTGATGCCTGAATTGCAACTGCCGATCAAAGTTGCTGTGATGGGTTGCATTGTGAACGGTCCGGGCGAAGCCGAAGGGGCAGATGTTGCAGTCTTTGCCGGCGATCGCCGCGGCATCATCTACGTGCAAGGTCAGCGGGTAGCCAATGTGCCCGAAGAAGAGATTCTGGCGCGATTGCTGCTCGAATGCAAGACATTTGAAGCCCGCGTTCGCAGCGGCGCAGCGAAACTCGGCGAAAAGAAGGTTGACATCGTTCCCCCCGATCCAATTGGCGAACTCGGAAGTGGCCACGCCAAGATTGCGGCAGGTCACGTTGAACAGATCACGGTTGGACGCACCTGAAATGAAAGAGATTCCCATAAAGAACTTACCACGAAGCGCATTCACTATTGTTGAACTGCTCGTCGTCATTGCGATCATCACGATTCTGCTTGGCTTGCTTGCTTCTGGAATCGGCGGCGCGATCACTGGCGGAAAGCGAACCAAAGAACTCAACCGACTCAAGGGAGTCATGACCGCCTGGACGATGTATTCGGGGCAGTACGAAGATCAACTTCTTCCCGGATATCTCGAGACTGGCGTGCAGAGCACTTGGGGAGTGCGCTACAAGAATCGGCAGGGAACAGAACTCGCCCCAGAACTCTGCCAGACCTACACGTGGCGATTGCTGCCATTTCTTGACTACAACTACGAGCCAGTCCTTGGATACCGCGAGAGCGATGAAGACTCACTCGATGAATCGATCTACTTTCCTGCGGCGATTCCAGTCACTCTTCCAACCCAGTTGCTCGCTGCCGCGGGAATGCCCGGCGCTGGGGCGAGTCTGCAGCCAGCGTTCGGCTACAACGCGTTCTACTGTGGGGGATGGTGGAAATCTGCGGCTGGTGCGACCACATTGACGTTTGGCGATGGGACATTTTTGCAGAACGGCGCCACCGTGCGGGGGCGACTCGTCGCGCGCACCATCGGCGGCATCTCAAAGCCGAGTGATTTCGTCGTTTTCACGGCGAGCACCTTTCTGAATGCGGGTACCTATGGCAGTTTTGATGACTTTCAACCCGGAGCGGCGTGGAGCGTTCCCAACCGACTTGCAGCCACCGCGGTCTGGGGCTTTGGTGGCGCCGTGCTCGAGGGAGTCGATGTCGCAGCGCTCGCTTCTCCTCTCAATCCCAATCCAAATGGCGATGCCGGAAAACTCGTCATTAGCACTGACCAAGCGGTGCCATTCGCGAGACACGGCGGCACGGTTGCTGTTGGGATGGGTGACGGGAGCGTGAAGTCATCAAGCATGGCCGAGCTGAGTGACATTCGGCTTTGGATTCCCTGCGCGAACGCGCCAGATTTCACGCACACGCCGTGATTGCGCCGTGATTGCGCCGTGATTGCGCCGTGATTGCTTCGCGACTTACGTACTGACAGTGACATCAGTGACGTCGCTCGCAAGCATCACACTCGCGATAGTGACGTCATCGGTGTAGGCGAGTCCATCAGCAAACTTTTTGAGGAGGTCTTCTAGCCGCGAAACATCTTCGCCGCACGATCGACTTCCGAGCAGCGCTGACGCAACTCGATCGCTGCCGAGCATGATCCCATCGCGATTGTGCTGCTCTGCCAAGCCGTCGCTGAAGAAAACCAATCGATCGCCAACGTCCAGCTTGACGCCGTTGCGAACGTATTCGAAGTCTTCGACGACTCCGATGGGCACGCCACCATCGACTTCGATTGCCTTTGCCCTTCCCGACGATTGCACGACGGTGAAGTACCCATGTCCAGCGTCAAAGAGGTCGACCCGGCGCGAGGCCGGGTGAAACTCGGCCAACGCAAACGTCGCGAACTGCCCCGCCGCTGCACGGGAATTCACGAAGTTTGATAGATCAAAGATTGCTTTGCTCGCATCGACCCCGCCCGAGAGTTGCGCCTCAAGATGGGCCGTAATCGCTGCCATCAGAAGCCCTGGACCAAGTCCTTTTCCGGTTACATCGCCCAGAAACACAGTGACCTTCTCAGCGGTTGACTTGGATGTGTGAATGCCAAAGATGTCGCCTGCAACCACCTGCCCAGGAATTGAAAGCATCCGCCAGTGCACACCGCCCGCGGCGCCGTTGGACGATCCCATCATGCGCTCCTGCACCCGCCGCGCACCGGCGAGTTCTTCAAGAAGATCACGCTGGCGTGACTCGAGCTCTGCGCGCTGCACCTTCATCAGTGCGAATCCTGTCAGGCGGCCAAGTGCTTGACTGAACGCCGAGACATCTTCGAATGCTTTGCCGAGGTCGAGTTGATCGATGTACAGGAACGAGGTGACCTGCTCGTCGATCATGATCGGAATGCACAGCGCACCATTCACGCCAGTTCCGGCGATGCTCTGGGCCGAGACGAACGACGAATCTTCTGTGAGACGCACTGGTTTGCCTTGCGACGCGGCGCGCACAAGGGTGCGGCTGACGGGTCGTGACTTGAGCGCATCTGCTGGCCAACATCCCACCACCTCAACCCGATTGTCCCCCGCTAGCAGACGCACCAGAAGTGCCCGTTCGCAGCGCGTCCCTTCGACGCAGGCGCGGGTCAACTCGACGGCAAGTTCAGCCTCGTTCGCCGCAGCACAAATCGCCACCGAGGCGTTGATGAGCAAGTTGAGTTGCCGCTGCGCCTCGTTCTTGACGCGCGACTCTGCGACCACCTGAATCGCGTTGAATCCACCATCATCCGACGAACCAATCACCGTCTCTTCATGCGCGGCCCCGACCTCAAAGCGCAGTGTCCACGGAGCGAGAGAAATGCGATCGCCATTGCGAAGAGGCATCGGATTGCGCGCGGCAAGAGCAACGCCATTGAGAAGCGTTCCATGACGACTTCCAAGGTCGGTCACGGTCCAACGCTCGTTCTGAAAGTGAACCGACGCATGTTGCCGTGAAATGGATGGATGCTCGAGATGCAAAGTCGCACCGGCCGACCTTCCGATGATGCAACCCTTGCCATCGGCCCGAATCTCCACCGCTTTTGTGGGGCACTCGCCCATCGGCACGAGTCGGCAGTTGTCGCGGGGGAGCGCGGTCATTGCGAACCGCGGCTCGAAGTGGCGGGCGTTCGAAGTGATGAGTCAGGATCCCCACCATGCCGTTCGACACCGAGTTTCGCGCTCGCGACGAGTCCTTCCATCACCCCGATCGCCTTGTCTGAGTGCGAACGAAAGTACATGTATGGAAAGAGAGAGACGAGCGCAACGACGAGCCCGCTGGCGGTGGCCACGAGCGCCTCAGCGATTCCCGAAGAGACAAGCCGTGGATCGCTCAGCGTGTCTTTTCCGCCGAGCAATTCAAAACTACGGATGATTCCAGACACGGTGCCGAGAATTCCTAACATCGGGGCGGCAGTCACAATCGTCGACTGAATATTCAAAAACCGCTCGAGTCGGGGTCTCTGTCGCTCGACCGATGCGATGGCGATGGCATCCGATGGACCATCACAGGCGAGATCTGCGGCGACGTCTCCATAAGGACTGTCATCTTCTTGCGCCAGTGCAGTCACCGTCTCTGCATCATTCATGCGCAGCGCATTGATCATCGCCCGAAGACGAACGCGCGAACCGCGCGACGCCATCTTGTGCCAGAACCAGACACGCTCAACAGTGAGCGTGACCGAGAGAATGCTCAACACCAGGAGTGGCCACATCACTGGACCGCCGCGCTCCATCAACAAGAACAAACTATTCCAAAGAAATTCCATAGGAGAGTGATCATAGTGCGATGCTCTCGCGAAGTCAGCCACTACACTTGCAATGATGCGCGCGCCTCCAGCCCTTGAAAACGATGTCTTGTGCCCTTCACTCTTGGGAGAGATCGAAGTGTGCCTCGCGCGATTCGTGCACGATGCTCCGTACACCCCCGCCCTGCGCACTGCGGTCGGATACGCGCTGCTTGGCGGGGGAAAGCGCCTTCGACCCATGCTTGCACTGCGCTGCTGCGAGGCGAGTGGAGCTTCGACAAAGGATGCGCTTGAAGCGGCAGCGGCAGTCGAGATGGTGCACGCATTCAGTCTCGTGCACGACGATTTGCCAGCGCTCGACAATGATCAGATGCGGCGCGGAAAGCCCACCGTGCACGTCGCATTCGGCGAGGCGATGGCCATCCTTTCAGGAGACGCCCTGCTCGCGCTCGCGATGCACGCCGCCTGCTCGACGCCGCGAAATCCAGCACGAATTGCACACGAATTGACCAACGCAACCTCGGCAATGATCACCGGGCAGGTCTACGACACACTCGGTGGATTCCCCGAATCGATGGCGCCGCGCGAACGATTGCACCTTGTGCACAATCACAAGACGGGCGCACTCATCCGCTGCGCCTGCCGAATCGGTGCGATTTGCGGGGATGCCCGCGCTGAAAACTTCGCTGCCATCGACCACTGGGGCAATCTCATCGGACTCATGTTTCAAGCAGTCGACGACCTGCTCGACGTCACACAGTCGGCCGTACATGTCGGCAAAGCAGTAGGCAAAGACGAGAATGCTGGCAAACTGACCTATCCATCGGTGTACGGAATCGAAGCGACCCGCCACGAGGTCTGCCGACTTCGCAAAGAGGCACTGGCGACGCTGGATTCGCTTGGAGAGAGGGCTGAGCACCTCATCGCGATCACCGAGTATCTCGCCGCACGCACCCGCTGAACTCGAGCGTCGTAGGCGGAGTGTCTATACTGCATTTGGAAGGATTTTTTATGAATTTGCTCGCATCGATCCACTCTCCCTCAGACCTCAAAGCGCTCCCACCAGGCGACCTCGCACAAGTCTGCGCCGAGATTCGCCACGCGATCTGCGATCAGGTCTCAAAGAACGGCGGCCACCTTGCACCGAATCTCGGCGTTGTCGAACTGACGGTGGCAATGCACTACGTCTTTGACTTTTCTTTCGATCGACTGCTCTTCGACGTTGGTCATCAGTGCTACACCCATAAGTTGCTCACAGGACGGCAACACCTCTTGCCGCGCCTTCGCCAACGCGGCGGCATGTCTGGCTTTCCAGAACCACGCGAGTCGGCCTACGACCTTTTTACAGTCGGTCACGCTGGCACAGCGATTTCAACCGCTGTTGGGATGGCCCGCGGCGACACGCTGAACGGCGAGGGATGGTCCACTGAAAGACAAAGCGGACGCCGCACCGTCTCTCTCATTGGCGACGCCTCGATCGTCAACGGTGTGGCGATGGAAGGGCTAAACAACGCCGGCACGCTCAAACGACAGTTTCTTGTCGTGCTCAACGACAACGGGATGAGTATCGCCAAGCCGCAGGGAGCTGTCTCTGCCTACTTCGATCGGTTGCGACTCTCGCACACCTATGGTGAGTTCAAGAAGCGCGCGAAAGAAGTTGCTTCGCACATGCCTGGCGGCGAAGCTCTGCGCGACCTCTACCACCGCATGGGTGAGTCATCGAAAGCCTTCGTTGCAGAGAATCATTGGTTCGAGCACTTTGGTCTCGTCACCGTGGGCCCCATCGACGGGCACGATCTTCCAACGCTCATTGACTTTCTCAACGAAGCGAAGCACTTCGATCGGCCGATGGTCTTGCACGTCAAGACGATCAAGGGCAAGGGCTACAGCTTTGCCGAAAACGATGCGACTGCATTCCATTCTCCCAGCGCTTTCAAGATCGAAACGCTTGAGAATGAAGGATGCCGCGTCGAGGTGAAGAAGGGAGGCCGTTCGTTCACCGCCGCATTCGGAGAGATTCTTTCGTCGCTCATGGCGCGCGATCCAAAGGTTGTTGCATGCACCGCGGCGATGCCAGACGGCACCGGAATCAGCAAGGTCATCGATCAGTTTCCCGATCGGGTGTGGGACAGTGGCATCTGCGAGAGTCACGCCTTCGACATGCTCGCAGGACTCGCCAAGACTGGCTGGAAGCCATTCTTTGCCGTCTATTCGACCTTCTTGCAGCGCGCATTTGATCAAGCATTTCAAGAGGCGGCGTTGCAGGGTTTGCCAGTGCGACTCTGCCTTGATCGCGCCGGACTCGTCGGTGGAGATGGGGCGGTGCACCACGGCTTCTGCGACATCGCGTTGCTCAGTGTGCTTCCCAAGGCGTGCATCATGGCTGCGATGGACGAACCAAGTTTGGCAGCGTGCGTCGAATTCATGAACAACTACAGCGATGGTGTTTCGTCGGTGCGCTATCCGCGCGAGAATGTGAGCACACGCTTCACCGAGAACTCTTGCCCACCATATGAACTTGGAAAGGCCCGACAACTTGTTGGATGCGCTAATCCGGATGTTGCGATCCTCACCTTTGGAGTCTGTGCGATTGACGCGGCTGAAGCGCTCGACAAGTTGAACGGCGAGTACGCGGTCGAGCTTTACGACGGTCGTTTCGCCAAACCAGTCGACGGCGAACTTTTGCGTAGATTGCTCGGCGCCGGGATCCCAGTCATCACAGTCGAAGACCACTCGATTCGCGGCGGATTTGGAGCTGCCGTGCTCGAGAGTTGCCACGCACTCTCACTCGATACGCGACTAATCACTCGCATGGCACTTCCCGATCGGTGGATCTACCAGGGCGAACGCAAGGAGCAGCTGGCAGAGGCTGGAATCGACGGGGCGGCAATCGCTCGAACCGTTCGGGCTGTTGTAGAAGGATCACCCCTGTGCGAAGCATCGCCAGCCGCGGTCTCCGTCTCGTAACTCTGGCTCTTACACCCCTTTCAAGCGCGACCATCCCAAACGGGAGTGTTTAGCGCTTTCGTCTGGCGCGCTGCTACTGTCGGCAGTGATGGCCGCACGTTCCCGCGATGCTCGACAGACTCAATTGGCCCGGATGGGTGAAGATGCTGCGCGCACCTATCTCGAGAGCCGCGGGTATGAGTTATGCGCCCAGAACCTGCGGGTCGGCAGTGACGAGGCAGATCTAGTCATGCGAACTCCGGGCGGCGAGACGCTGGTAATCGTCGAGGTGAAGACCCGTTCGGATCCGCGCGCGTGGCCCGAAGAGCGTGTCGATGCCTCCAAAGAACGAAGTTTAGTACGGCTCGCGCGCACGCTTGCCCAGCGCGGACGGCTCACCTGTCCGCTGCGAATCGACGTGATTGCAGTGTCAATTCCAGACAACTGCCCGCCGAGTTTTCGTTGGTTTCAGAACGCGGTGGGCGGCTAGCCCGCGCGACTCACTGGCGTGGCAAGTAGCGATTCCATGCGATTATGGTCAGTCGCCATGTCATCTGCTTGATGTCATTGGTGACCCAGCGAGCTTGCAGCGAACTCAGATATCGCTTCTGCTCATCGCTCAAGCGTTTATCTTCAAGATCCAGTCGAATTTTCCGCTGCAGACTCGGATCGAAAATCGAGCGCTTTGTCTGCTGCGCGAGGTTGATCACGCAATACCACGTCACACTGCTCGACTTTCTAACTGCCGCGGTCACACTTCCCTGTGGGACGGCTGCGAGTGCGTTGCGGATGTCTTGGGCGAGTTCGAGTCCATCCATGCCGTTGGGCGGAAGGTGATACTGCTGCCATGCACCGCCATCGGGCAGGGCAAGTGCCGCTGCGATCTGCGCAAAGGTCTCGGCGCGCGCAAGGCGCGCTTCAACATCGGCGATCAAAGCTTCGTCGGATGGTGTGAGCCGGATGCGTCCAATGGTGATGCGCGGCTGTGGGTTGTAATCCTTCTCGAGAAGTCCATATTTGCGCTCGACATCGCGCCAACTCACGATCGCTCGTGGCTTGACCCGTCGTTGCAAGAGATCTTGGGCGAGCGCCTCATCATGCTTCTCCCGCAGATACTGATCCATCGTCATGCCGAACTTGTCTTGCAATGATTGACTCGCCGAAGCTCTGTTGCCTCCGTATCCAGCGACCGTTTTCTCTTGCAAACCTTGCAGCCACGAAAAGATTCCAGCCTGCATTTCGGGAGAGAGCATCCCTTGCGCCTCGGCAAGGATCAATTCATTGTTGATGTACTGTTCAAATCGTTCCTTAACTAGTTCTGCGATCCATTCGCTAGCGCGTAGCCTAGGATTCTCCGCGACAATGCGCAGAATGCGGTCTTCGATCGACTGCATGAATTGGCTTGCATAGACCGGTCGCCCGTTGATCTGCCCCACCAGACTGTCAATCGTCCACCTTTCGCCAGGGCGCAATCTGATCTCTTCGACCGCGCCGCCAATGGCAACCGTTCGTGTCGACCCATCTGCATTTTTCTCGACCAACGACTTCTGTGTTGTGACTGTTTCGACGCCACCACTCGTCGTGGTAGTGACATCACTCTTTACCTCTTGGGGGGCAAACACATCGGATGGCACCTGAACAATGTCAAGATTTCGATCTTGCGGCGCAACGGTTGTGAAGTCACGCGGGGTGATTTCAGCGGCAGTCTCTGGTCGATCAACGAGCGAGATGCATCCTTGAATGGACAGCACCAAGATCGAACTGGCACTGCAGAGTCTGCGCCAAGTAACCATCATTCGAGTCTATGGTCTCGCTCCTATACTTGGGCAAGGAGCCACTCATGAATCAAATGCCTGATGCGCCAAACACATCGATCCAGTCCGATCAATCCAGTCAATCAAAGTTGCATGTTGACAGCGACTGGAAGGCGCAAGCTGAGGCGGAGCGCGAAAAAATGCGCAAGATCGATAGCGAACGCGATACAAGCGCCGCGGGCGAGAACCCCGACAAACTTCCTCCCGCGGACTTTCGCAGCATTGTTGGGTTGCTCGCAACGCAGGCACTCGGTGGACTCGGTGCGTACGGCGATCCCGGCACTCGCCGCATCGTTGTTGACCTTCCTGCTGCGCAATTCGCAATCGATCTGCTCGGCGTGCTCTCCGACAAGACCAAGGGCAACCTCTCCGCTGAAGAAGACAAAGAGCTCAGCTCGATTCTTGCAGAACTTCGGGCTCGGTTCGTGCACTTCGCGCAGTTGGTCGCGGCTCAAGCAGCGCAGGGCGGTCCATCGGCATTGACGGGGCAACCTAAAGCGCCTTCCCGCACCGATGCCGCCCCGAAGTCGAAGATCATTTTCCCTGGGTAGGTCGCAAGACAGCGAGATACTGCAGGCGACCTCCAAAGAGTTGCTGCCAGAAGATTGGATACAGCGTCATGGGGTGGATCTCACTCACTAGCTCGAGCCCACCTGCCCGCACAAGTTCGCGCCATTCGCTCAGCGAGTGATATCGGTAGAGACATGGGATTCCATACGGGCGATTCGCCGCCCAGTCCATGAGTGAAATGCGCCACTGCGCTGCGAAACCCTCGCGGGCGTGGTCTTTCACGATGACAACTGATCGCGAGACGCGCGCACATTCGCGCAGGAGTTGATTTTCATGCAGTTCGTGATGCAAGACATCAGCGATCATGACGACGTCGAACGTTTTGTCTGCAAATGGAAACTTTCCGCCCGAATATGCGACAACTTCGAAGGGCTCTCCACCACGCACGGCACTCTCGAGTCCGGTCGCCCGCGCTGCCCGACCGCACCTGGGATGGCCCAGAACCGCTCCAGCGAGAGTCCCGACTCCACACCCAACGTCGAGCAAGCGACCCTCGGCGGGAACGTACTGCGCGATGATCTCCGCGAGAATGCGTTGACGCTTCGCGTAGATGGGCGCGTGTAATGCCCGCATCACGACTCCGATTGTTGAAGCGAACATGACTTTCGGATTTTCCTATGAGAGTGGGGCTTCAAGAAACGTGGGTCGGTAGACCATCCACAGGCTCAGACCAAGTTGCACGATAGCAAGCAGAGTGGAAGCGATGATGAGTCGGCGCCGTTGAGCCTGATTGGATCGATCGACCCCAAGCACGACGCCAAGGGGTAACAGCGCGAGCAGCGGCAGGTCGACGTAGCGCTCCCAACACTGCGAGTTCACAGTCAGCGCGCTGATGATGGCGACGCAGGCGATTGCAAAGATGATCCATCCGCGGTCGGGGCTGCCTGCGGCCGAAGCGCATTTCGCAGCGCGAACGATTACCACCATCACCGCAATTCCCACCACGGCGAGTGCGATTAGTAAGAGACTTCGGTTCATTACAACTGGGGCGATCTGCACTGCGCTCCAGAGCGGTCCTCCCCAGCGACCCGCAGCTTGGTCGTAACTAGTCTCTTGCAGAGCGAGAGCCACAATCGCCATCACGAGCAGCAGCGAACAGCCCATCCAGTGCTGCCTCAACTCTGCGCATTGCCTGCCACACAGCGCGATCGCCCAGGGCAAGCCCCAGACACCCAGCAAGCTCAGCGCGAATGCGACTGTCGCTCCGTTGGGGCCAGTGTCGTGAATCGATCGATATGCCGGAGGCATGATTCCACCCCAAAGCACGATTAGCCATCCAATCACCAACAACGGAAGGGCGAGCGCACAGATTGTCGCGACACGCCGCACTGGCGAAACTGGCTTGCACTTGCGTGCGAACCAAGCCGAGAGATACACCGGAGCGATGAGCCAGATCGTTGGCTGCCGTACCAAGACTGCCAGCGCTGCAAAGAACCCGGCCCGCGCGAGTTGCACCTGCGACCGCTCGACCGTGAGCAGTGAGCCGAGTGCTAACACTATGAACCACACCGCCGCAACATCTGTTGTGAGCCACATGCATCCGGATAGAAAGTACGCCGAGCAGAGCAGCGGAAGCGTCAGAGAGACTGCCAGCCATCCATCGACGCGCCTAGCAAGGATCTTCCAGAGCGAGAGCACGAGTGCGAGCCCGAACAAACTCGAGATCAATCGCAGTGCGGTCGTGCTGCCACTGCCACAGGCATCAAAGAGAGCCAGCACGATGTGGTATCCCGGACTCGTTGCCGATGGATAGTCCTTCACAAAGCTGCCAAGCGCAGGTGCATCGCCTGCACCAGTAATCGACGCAGTTGCCTGGCGAATCACCACCAGGTGGTGGCGATTCTGATCATGCGCTTCGCTAGTGTTGTCACTACCCAGCAGAATGACTGGCATTACCAGCACAATGAATGCGCAGAGCAACGCAATCCAAGCGCCCCTCCCCCGCTCACAATCGACTTGTTTCATCGATGAATCCATCAGATCAAGATCGCCTGGCGAAGGACTGCTTCAAATCCAGGAACGTACAAGATGAGATAGACCCCCAGCGCGAAGAGAGCCAGCGAGGCTGCCACAATCGGATCAGTTCGGATCGCATCGAGCGGCGAATCGCTCAGCCCGTGCATCGCACGGCGGTAGAACCGATGCACGACAATGAGTACGAGTGGAGTGAGAAGTGCGAGCCCGACCGCGCGCCCTCCAAAGATTCCTTGGGCGTGTGGGCTAAGCGTGTACATGAGATACATCAGCACCGTCAGTCCGCCACTCACACTCAAGAGCCAATTTAGTTCAGCCCAATCGCCATAACGCGCCCGTTGCTTCCACGCTGTTGCCGCGTTTCGACTTGCCGACGAGAGATCGCAGGCCCGTTTGACGAATGCGAGATAAAGAGTCAAGAAGAAAACGCAAAGCACGAGCCAGATCGAAACAGGAACTGCGATCGCCATCGCGCCGCAGATTGCCCGCAAGCAGAATCCACTGGCGATTGTTGCGGTGTCGATGAAGATCAAACGCTTGAGTCCAAGGTTGTAGAAACCCTGCAGAACGAGATAGGCCACCACAATCCACATCGTCGCCTGGTTGACAGATCGGGCGGTCACGAGTGCTGCAACCATGCACACAATTCCAATGGTGACTCCAGTGATGGCGGCAACTTGTCCCGCCGCAACGGGACGGCTCTTCTTCACCGGATGCAGGCGATCTTCGCTGGCATCGAGAGTGTCGTTGATCGCATACCAACCACTCGACGCCAGACAGAATGCGCAAAAGGCGAGAATGGCAATGGTGACCTTCGCTGTCATGGTCGCCGCGTCGATCCCCCGCCCCGCACCGGGCAACCAGAAAACCAAAGGCACAAGCACAAAGATGTTCTTGATCCAGTCGCCTGGTCTCAGCAGGCGTAAATGGGCTGGCATGGGCTGTTTATCGGTCAAGAGCGCTCTCTAACGACACTTTTCAGATCAGTGCACTCAGCACCGAATCGGCGACCATCAACCCGCGCGTGGTGAGTGCAAGATGTTCGTCGCGGTATTCGAGTCGGCCATCCTTGACCGCGGTTGCAATGACGTTTCGGCGCCGCTGCGAGCCTGGACCTTCACGCAACAGTTCGTCGACGCGTGTCACAGCCATCCCGTGAATCAGCCGCAGTCCGAGCATGAAGCATTCGCCGACCCGACCATCCTCGCCGAGGTGTTCGACTTCATCGACCATCGGCGAGGGACCGCTCTCAAGCCACGAGGCTAGCCGAGGAACATTTCGCCAACGAACTCCAGATCCGTGCGAGGCGCCACTGGGACCAAATGCCCACCAATCCGCATTCTGCCAGTAGAGAATGTTGTGTTTGCAAGCAAGTCCAGGGCGCGACCAGTTACTGATTTCGTACCTCTCGTATCCCGCCGCAGCGAGCGCATGAGCGACGTATTCGTACTGCGCCGCCTCATCGTCTTCAGCAATGCGCGTCACGATTCCCTTGCGCAGCTTGACCGCCAGAGGGGTATTGGGTTCGTAGACGAGCCCATAGGCGCTCACATGGTCGGGAGCGAGCGCCACCAGTGCCGCGACATCCTCTTGCCACTCTGCAAGGGTGCTGCCTGGCACCGCAAAGATGAGATCGAGATTGACCTGTGGAATTCCCGCACTGCGCAAGAGCTTGACTGCACGCTCGACGGAGGCGGGGTCGTGATCGCGCTCGAGCGCCCTTAAGAGTTTGGGATTGAACGACTGCGCTCCGAGGCTGACTCGCCGCACCCCAGACTCTGCCAGCGCGGAAGCGATCGACTCGTCGACCGTCTCTGGATTCGCCTCTACCGTCCACTCGGCATCTGTTGTGAATGGCAAGAGTCGACGCACCGATGCGAGCATTCGTGCAAGCAAGTCTGCCCCGAGCATCGTTGGAGTGCCACCGCCAACGAAAAGTGTCTCGATTGGATGGGTGAGATAGGGCCGCGCACTCTCGAGTTCTTCTTCGAGGCGAACGACATAGGCGTGGGCGCGATTCTCGGTGTCGACGAATGAATAGAAATCACAGTAATGACACTTGTGCCGGCAGAATGGCACATGCACGTAGGCCCCGCGATACCGAGCCGCCGGTGCGAGTTTCGCAGCCTCGACCGCGGTCGTGATTTCCGCCACTGAGTCGCCCAGAAATTGCCCCCCAATCGGCGGCGAAATCGTCAGAGGAACATGAACCGAAGGTTGCACGGCTCGAGGCTAGCAGGCAGCACTGCGCGCGCTGAGGGGCTCGCTAGACTTGATCGTGTGACGAACTCAACACGAAATGATTCGCGTCGACACACCGCAGTTGTCGGACTGCAGTGGGGCGACGAAGGCAAAGGAAAAGTCGTCGACCTTCTCACCGCCCAGCACGATGTGATCGTGCGATACAACGGCGGCGCGAACGCAGGTCACACCGTCGTCGTCGAAGGCGAGCGCTATGCGCTGCATCTGATTCCGTCTGGCATTCTCAATCCAAAGAAGCGCAACATCATCGGCAACGGAGTGGTCGTTGATCCCGAGAAACTGCTAGAAGAGATCGACAAGTTGCGCGCGCGTGGCGTGCATGTTGAGACGAATTTGCAAGTCTCTGACCGGGCCCACGTCGTGATGCCATATCACAAGGAACAAGATGCGGCGCTCGAAGAGTTTCTCTTGGGTGTCGCGAGCAACGAACGGGGAAGTTTTGCGATCGGCACGACGCGTCGTGGCATCGGTCCCGCGTACGCCGACAAGGTCAATCGCTCGACTGCGATCCGAATGGGTGACCTGCTCGATCATGACTACCTGCGCGACCGATTGCGCGTGATCTGTCGATTGCGCAGTGCGGAGCTAAAGGCACTCGGAGTTGCAGCACCGCCACTCGATCCCGATGCCCTTGCAGCGCGATTCTTTGAGCTTGGACAGACACTGCGCCCGCATATCACCGATACGGTGTACGCGCTGCATGATGCGATCAAGGCTGACCAGTCGATTCTCTTTGAAGGCGCCAACGCGTGCCTGCTCGATATCGATCACGGCACCTATCCATATGTCACTAGTAGCAACTGCTCGACGCTTGGAATCCCATCAGGAACTGGAGTTCCGGGGCATCACCTAGGACGCATCCTGGGCATCATGAAGGCGTATAGCTCGCGCGTTGGGGCGGGTCCATTCCCCACCGAGCAACTCAATGAGACCGGCAACCTCATTCGCGAACGAGGTCGGGAGTACGGCACCACGACTGGGCGTCCCCGCCGCACGGGATGGCTCGACCTTGTCGCCGTGAAGTACAGCGTGATGGTCTGCGGCGCGACTGGCATCGCCTGCACCCTCTTCGACGTGCTCGCAGGATTTGAAGAACTCAAGATCTGCACCGCCTATCGGCTAGCCGATGGATCTGTCGTCGACCGCTTCTTTCCCGATGCCCGACTGCTCGCTCAGGCGACTCCGGTCTACAAAACATTTCGAGGCTGGACCGAAGAATTGCGCGAGGTGACCGACCGCAAGTCGCTTCCGATCAACGCAGAAACATACCTCGCGTTTATCGAGGAGCATCTCGGCATTCCGATCGAAATGGTTGGCGTTGGTCCAGACCGCAATCAAACACTCGTGAATGCCTGAACCGCGTTTGCTGGGTGCGACTTACTGATTGCAGAAGATCTGCGCGATCGCAACGCACGACTCATCCCATGCGGTTGTGCAACACTCAGGCTGAATCTTTCCGCAGATGAATCCGCAGCATGCGGCCTGACTACAAAACGGAGTGACGTGCGCCGAAAAACACGAACCTGTATCTGGTGAACCGCAAGTTGCACCATCACAGACATCACAGGTCTTGCCCGCAGTTTGCGCGCAGGTGCTGTCCCAGATGACGGTGCAGCAGAGCGGTTCGATAGCACAGACACTCTCACAGCACACGAGAGTGCGGCAGGCTGGCGTGAGATGTTGATAGCAACAATCACCAGCGTCGGCGCCGCCGCAGACAGGAGCTGGACAGGCGCTGGCTGGCCCCGTGGCGCACATCGACCGAGCCATACTCGCGCACGTCACATCCCAAGCCGTATTGCAACAATATGAATCGGATGCGCACACGAGTGTGCAGCAGGTGAGGTCGCGACAGTTTGGAGTTAGATGAGCGGAGCAGCAATCTCCAGCGCAGAGGTCTCCGCACGGACGAGCGCAATCGCAAGCCTCGAGCGCGAGTGCTGCACTCACACAGGCGCTATCCCATCCAAATTCGCAGCAGATGGCGTCGGCGGCGCAAACGGCGTCGCAGCAGGCCGGCACACGGCAGGTCGGCGAATCCATGTGTTCTGAGCAACAGTCTTGCGAGAGTTCACTGCCGCACTCAAGAATGGTGCCGCACAGTGCTTCGGCTTGAGCCGCTTGACCACACACCGTATCCCACCCAGTGTCGCAGCAGAATGGATCGGTAGTACAGATCTTGCTGCAGCAGATGGCATCCGCGCAACCGGGAGTTCTGTGGCCAATGAGACAATTTCCCGCCTCGCTGTTGCCACATCCGCGCGCGCAGCGTTGAAAGGCAAACTTGACGCAACTCGAGTCCCAGACGGTCTGGCAGCAATATGGATCTTCTGCGCAGACCGCGGCGCAACAATACGGATCGCTGCAGTATGGGCTTTCGTGTGGCACGAGACATCCGCCGTTGCACGAGTTGCCGCATCCGGGGAATCCACAGCACAATCCGCGTGCGAGTGATGCGCAGCCGATATCCCATGCGGTTGTGCAACACTGTGCATTGACAAAGCAGACCAAGCTTCCACATGAGACATCTTCACACCCTGGATTGTCGTGCGCCTCGATGCATGATCCAGTGCAAGGCAGATTCCAATCCGCATCGGGTCGGCACTGCTGATTGGCAATCAAAACACAATTAGAATCCCACGAAATCGTGCAGCAATCTGGGCTCACAACACAAACTCCCTGACAGCACGACGGATCGATCGACCCTGGCGTCGCATGCACCGCGAACGATGATCCCGTTCCAGGACATCCTCCGGTTGTGATGCAGACGTAGGGGGCGATCCCTGCGCAACCAGTATCCCAAATCACCAGGCAGCAATCGGGATCGATGCTGCATACTGCAGCCGAACACTCAATATCTGAACAGCCCTTCTCAGGATGGGCCACGAGACAATCTCCCCGTCCGGCCGATCCGGTTGGGAGTTGACATCCGAGTCCAAGGCGCGCGAAGGTCAATGCCTCGCCGACGCAGATTGCATCCCACTGCACGGTGCAGCAGTAATCGTCGACTGCGTATCCACGCACTTCGGTTCCGCAGATCGCAGCGCAACAGAGTGGATCCGAACATCCTTGGAGAAAACTCGCCACGAAGCAACTGCGTCCATCGTCGTCGCCGCAACCACTGCGCTTAAGCAAGCAATCTGCGGTGGCCTGATCTGCACACGCGCCGTCCCAGCCCACTTCGCAGCAGAACGGATCGGTCTTGCACACCAAGACGCAACAAACTCGGTTGTCACACGCTGGCGTCTTGTGTGGCACCGTGCAACTTCCCGCAAACACATCGCCGCATCCTTGGCAGACGTCCGAGACGAGTGCGACGCAGGCGGCATCCCATTCGATGGTGCAGCAATTGGGATCTTTCGCGCAGACATTTGTGCAGCAGGCAGGGTCGGAGCACCCCGGCGTTATGTGCTCGACGAAGCAACCTCCCAGCGCTCCCTCGCAGAGTGGATTAGCCGCGCAGAGTGCCTCGGCTGCCGCAACGCACGATGCATCCCACCCAATTCCGCAGCAGAACGGATCGCTGTTGCAGACCGAATTGCAGCAAGTTACTGAGGCGCATCCCGGCAACTCATGCACGGCGAAGCAATTCGCGGCTGCGCCGCCGCCTCCGCACGAGCACGAAACCGTCGTGCATAACTGCAGCGTTTCGGTGACGCACTGAACATCCCATACAGATGCGCAGCAATATGGATCGAGTTGGCAAACCATAGTGCAGCAGGCCAGATCGGTGCAGAATGGAGTCCCATGCGAAAGGCAACAGGGACCAGTGCTCAGACTTCCGCACGCGAGTTCTTGACACATGAGCGATGCTTGTGAGACGCAAGATGCATCCCAGCGCTCGCTACAGCATGCCGGGTCGAACTGACAGACTGTCGTGCAGCACGCAGCATCATTACAGCATGGTGTTAGAGCCACTTGAAAACAACCATCAAGAGCATCTTCACCGCATTTCAGACAGACGTCACGCGCCTTGAGAGCGCATGCGGCATCCCACGTCACGACGCAGCACAAAGGCATGACTGCGCAGACATTGTCGCAACAGGTTGGCGATGAACAGTTGGGCAATCCGTGCGGTACAAAGCATCCCCCCGTGCCTGGTAAGCCGCAGGCCCCGCAACCGTTTCCTGCTGCTGTAACGCAAACTAGGTCCCACGCGATATCGCAGCAGGACGGCAGAATGGTGCAGACATATTGACAACAATCGCGATCACTGCAGAAGGGAGTCGTTCGTGCGACTGTGCAGAGTCCTGCAGATTCAGAGCCGCAGAACGCGCTATCGGCGCTCGTTGCGTTGGTCTTTCCTGGCGTGTCGATTCCGCTGGTGACTTCTTGAAAGATCGCGCTCAACAGCTTGTTGTCCGCGTTTCGATAGACGTGATACGCAGCTTCGAGCGTGCCCAGTGCCGACTCAACGGGTGCGACTTCAAAGAGTGGACCATGCGCATAGATGCAGCCACGCCCACCGGGCGCGGTCGTCACGAGCGAGCGATCGACGGCAATCGCATCGAGGATCAGATCCCACGGCGGCAGTGCATACGGCGGAGGCGGGCTCGGAAAGGTCGGCAAGAATCGATTGTCGATCATGCAATCTTGATCGCGATCGATGATCTGCCCGACAACTGGCAGTGCGGCCGAAGCGTTGTACCCAGGACCACTCGGTCTGCGATAGACAAGCAACCACGTCGTATTCAAATCAGTCTGGCTTGTGAAGGTGATCGGCTGATCGTCTGGCGTTTGGAAATCAACGAATCCTGCTGGCAGCGGGAGTAAGAAACTCGAATCGATGAGCAAGCCGAGACCCGACGAGGTCCCCGTACCACCTGCGAATGGCAGCCCCTGCAGGTTGATCACGCGACGAATCACCCCGTTTGCCATACTAGTTCCGTTATTGCGCGAGACGAGCACCAAGTAATAGCCCGCGTCGAACTGACGAGAGAAGTTGTAGTTCGCCGGAAGATTCGCTGGCACACGAAACTCGACGTACCGCTGCTGAAGGTCGGCGGGATTCACCCGCGCCCAGCGCAACTCAGAAATCGTGAATGTCGGCAGTCGACCTTGCAAGCCGAGACCACCCCCGCCGACTTGGGCGAACTTCGCAGCGCGCGTCAACATCACCTTGTCTTCGTAGTCGAGAACTCCGTTGCGATTCAGATCTGCGCAGGGCAAATACTGATTCGTGTCAAAGAGGTTCTGCCAGAAGAATCGGTCGGTGTCATTGACCAAATTATCTGCGTTCAGGTCACCCAAGAAAACTGCAGGGGCGCAGTACTGACCGCTCGCGCGCGTCGCGACCGTTGCCACGACGCAACAGAGTGCGAGAAATTGCAGACAAAGTGACCTCATGACAGACCACCTTGCTCTACGCAGTGGCTTCCCACCGGGATGCTCTGCGCTGATGTTTCTGTGGCGATCCCTCCAAAGGTGCGCTTGCGATGTGCAAAGTCGTCGACGGCAGCGCAAAGATCGTCGGGCGAGAAGTCTGGCCACAGCGTGTTCGAAAAGAGGATTTCTGCGTAACTGAGTTGCCACAAGAGATAGTTCGAGAGCCGCATCTGCCCTCCCGTGCGAATCAGCAGGTCGGGGTCTGGCAGGTCACTCGTGTACAGCGAACTTGACACAAGATCTTCGGTGACTTGCGCCGCAGTGATCTCACCAGCCGCGACGCGCGTTGCGATGGCTCGCAGCGCATCAGTGATCTCGCCGCGCGATCCATAGTTCAGGGCTAGGGCAAGAGTGATGTTGCGGCCCCCTGCCGTCGCCGCTTCCGTGATATCTAGTTCGCGCAATACCTCTGCTGGAAGTCCTGTGCGGCTGCCGATACGCCGCAGTCGAATGCCGGATTCAATAAGTCCTGCCCGTTCCTGGGCAAGTTTTTCGCAGCAGAGCGCCATCAGCGCATCGACTTCAGCTGTGGGACGGTTCCAATTCTCGCTCGAGAACGAATAGAGCGTGAGTACTTTCACCCCCAGCTGCTCAGCCCGCTCAAGCACGGGGCGAATTGCCGCCGCCCCTGCGCGGTGACCGACAACGCGCGGCAATCCACGCGACTGCGCCCAGCGTCCGTTGCCATCCATAATGATGGCGATGTGTTGAGGTGTTTCGGCTGTTGTCACGGCGCACTCACTCGACAATCTTCTCGAACATCAAGATCTTTGGCTGATCGCCAGGACGCTCGACCTTCGAACGGTCGACCACCATAAGATAGCGCGATTCTTCGACGAGCGTCGCAGGATTCGTGGCGTCCCATACGCCCGTGGCAGGATCTTGTGCGACAGATCGAACCTTCAAGTAAACCGTAAACACATCGCTGCGCGTGGTCACGAGGTTGGCGATCCCTTTGAGAAGCGTATTGCGTTCACTCTGATCTCCAGCCACCAGCGCAGTCGTGGCGATTGTGGGTTCGACTCCTGGGGTCAGCATGAAGTCTGTCTGCACAAGCGTGTGCGCGAGTCGATCGGTCGAGAGCTGGCTCGAGAAGCTCTGGTCTCC
>SIAR01000038.1 GCA_009691705.1 Phycisphaerales bacterium | reverse complement strand
CCCGCGATTTGCGTGCACACCCCAAGGTCGCTTGGGATGTTGCATTGGCTCTCAGAGTTGCGTCCCCACGCGTTCACGAGCCCACTTTGCTGGAGTGCGATGGTGTGGTAGTAACCTCCCGCGATGTGCGTGCAAACCCCAAGGTCGCTTGGGATGTTGATCTGCCCATGGCCGTTGTATCCCCACGCGCGCACGAGCCCACTTTGATCAGCCTGCCCCTGCACCGTGGAAGTTGACAGACCGAAAGTCATAGTGACTGCGGCGACAAGCGAGAACACATGCCGGTAACTGAACTTCATTTGATGACTCCTTGAAAAGTGCACAACCCGAACCAGAAACCGAAACCAGAAACCCCAAACGCTGCTTCAAACATACTTCGAGATTGGTCGAGTTCCACTCGTCCCCCCCCCCCATTTCACCCACATTCCACCCCCACTGCGGTGAAAAACGACCGTTGAACCGCACAATCTCACCGCAGCGAGGGGGATCGTGTCGTGTCGCTACCGCTCCCACTCTGGCTTCTGCCATCCCGTCACCGTACCTGCTGCGTCGAAGTAAATCACCCAGACGCGGTCCGATGGCGGCTGATCTTGAAACATCGCGCTTGAGGCGAGTGATGAGAGGTTGTCACCGTACTGCCAGCGCGCAGGCACGTCGATCGATCCATTCTTATTGAGTTGTGCTGGATAGCGCGACGAAGGTTCGCCAACGAGCGCGATGACCTTTGCCTCGTCCATCCCCTTGTGCAATTGTTCGAAAGTCCCCCCCGCAGGAGTTCGGCAGGCGACCACGATTGCAGCCGCGATTGCAGCCGCGATGAGTGCGAGACAACTCTTGCCAACCGCGATCAATTTGGGGCAGCGCTTCATCGCTTGAGAATAACTGCTCAATCGCACACAATGGGTGGCGATGACACTCTCTACCGCATCGATCCAAACTTCTGACGCAAAAACAGCTCTGATTCAGGGGCTTGTGGCGATTCATGGCGCAGGTGAACGAGGGCGAATCGAGCGCGGCGTGGCACAGGTCGCAGCGTGCTGGCGCGACGACGATGGCACAACAGCGGAGCTGGCACAATTTTGCACTGAACGTTTTGTTGCAGAGGGATCGCAACTCACCCGACTGCTCGCTCGGCTCGAGGGGGCACTTGAACAGATCGAGGGTCATCTCTACGAAATGCGCCGAACACTTCGCCGGCACAGTGACCTTGCGGGCGATGAGTTCGCGGACATCGACGACATGCTCGCGACGTTTGATCCTGCCCCCGATTTGTCAGAGCAGATGTATCGCCAGAAACTCGGCTTCGTCGCGCTGCTGAATTTTCCGCGTGAGACGCTCGCCGCGATGCTCGCCCACGGCGCAACTTGGAACGATGAGAGTTGGGCGCGGATTCGCATCGCGCAGACTTTCACGGCGCGACTGCCCAAAGAACTCGCCGATGAATCACGCCGCGTGAGTCACGCCTGCCAACAATGGGTCGCCGCATTTCACATTCCAGTTGGCACGCTCGTTGATTCAACTGGATCGCGCTGGTTTGAACAGGACCGTGCCCTACTCACTCACTGGATTGTGCGCGAAGAGATCAAGGGGCAATACAACAACCCAACTGGTGTCACCCGTCAACGAGCTCTTGCCGGCGTGCTCGCCCGCGCAATCGACGGTGGCATTCCAAAGAACGTGATGGATCGGACGAACACTAGCGACTGGAACGCAGCGGCAAACACGCTCGGTGGCGCTGCTGTGCGCGACGAAACGATGGGGCTTGCGCGGTACGAGCGTTGGCTTGAACAGTTCGCGCTCGCCCGCAAGTACGACGGGCACTACCCCGAGTATCCCACCGCCATCGCGCGCAAGTTTGAGCTCGCTCGAGAGATGTCTGAGTCGAGCGTCGAGGCCTTGCTCGTCGCGTTGCTCGACCATCCAGTGCGCGAAGAGCTTGCGGCATTTCTGCGCAAACGCCTCGGACGCGACCTTGAGCCATTCGATATCTACTTTGATGACATCGCCGAGTCGCGCCCAGCATCGGAACTCAACGCGGCGGTGCACGCCATGTTTCCAGACGAGAAGGCGTTTGAGCGCGCTCTGCCGCAGGTACTGCGCGGACTGGGATTTTCTGCTGCCGACGCAGATTTTCTTGGATCGCGCATTCGAGTCGAGATTGCCAAGGGTTCGGGGCACGCGATGCGCCCCTACCTCACCGAATACAGCGCGTGGTTGCGCACAGGCAGACTCAAAGACGAACTTGGATGGGATGGCTTCGACACGGCGATGCATGAACTCGGGCACAACCTCGAACAACTCTGTTCGACATTCTTCGCCCCCCGACCATCACTGCGCGGAGTTCCCAACACCGCCTGCACCGAAGCATTTGCGTTTCTCTATCAGTCGCTCGGCAAGCGCGTGCTTGGCATCGAACCCGATGGTGGATCGCAACGCGCCTTCGCAATTGACACGGTGCAGACCATGCTGGCCGCGGCGCAGATCGCTGGTCCTAGTTTGCTCGAGTTGTATGTTTGGCGGTGGCTGTATGCGAATCCGGCGGCGAGTGCGGCAGCACTACGCACCGAGGTGCTTGCGATCGCCGATCGCATTTGGGGGCGTTTTTATGCGCGCGACTTCGGGAACGATCCCTCTCGTTTGCTCGCGGCCTATCAGCACATGATTGCCCATCCTCTTTACTTGGCCGACTACACGCTCGGACATGTGATGAGCCATCAGATTCGCTCGTTCATGCGCGACAAAGACATCGCCGCTGAGACAAAGCGAATCACTTCAATAGGACAAGTCACGCCAGAACTCTGGATGCAACGGGCCGTGGGCTCGGGGGTCTCAATTGATTCACTCGCCCGCGACACGCGCGAGGCGCTGACACTGCTTACGCGCTGAAGCTAGAACCGCATCCGCAAGATGAATTTGCGTTTGGGTTGTTGAACACGAAGCCGCGTCCCATGATCTCATCTTTGAAGTCGACGGTGGTGCCGTTGAGATAGAGATATGACTTTGGATCGCACACGACCCGCACGGTGAATGGTTCGCCCGCTTGATCAGCCACCAAGGTCGCGGCCGCCCCGCCTTCGCTCGCACTCGCACTCGCACTCGCCACATTCTTTGCGCCGCGACGGTTGAACGAGTACGACCAACACTCGTCTGAATCTTTCTGGACTTCAGTGAGATCGAGGATGTATGAGAATCCTGAGCATCCGCCACCCTTCACGCCGACGCGCAAGCAAATCTTGTTTGCATCGAGCCCCTGTTGTTGAATGATGGTGTCGATTTCACGGCCAGCGGTTTCAGTCACGATGAGTGGCATTCGTAATTCCTTAGATTGATGAACAACTTGAACTGACCGCGGTCGCGGCGGCCTTCTTCTTCCAGTCCTCGATTGCACTGCGAATCGAATCTTCAGCCAGCACACTACAGTGAATTTTCACTGGTGGCAGACTGAGTTCTTCGACGATCTGCGTGTTGCGAATCGTCAACGCCTCATCGACCGATTTACCCTTGATCCATTCTGTGGCAAGTGATGAACTTGCGATTGCCGATCCGCAACCAAAGCACTTGAACTTGGCGTCCTCGATGATTCCTTGATCGCTCACGCGAATCTGCAACTGCATGACATCGCCGCACTCGGGTGCGCCGACAATTCCAATGCCAATGTCGCGACGCGCGGCGACATCCTTTGAAGTGCCAAATGATCCCACATTTCGTGGGTTTTCGTAATGGTCGATGACTTTTGGACTGTATGCCATGGTGTTTTCGCTGTTCCTATCTTTAGTGGGACTGCCAGACAATTTTCGAGAGGTCGATTCCCTCTTTGTGCAAGTCGTAGAGCGGACTGAGACGACGCAGATGACTCACCGCGTGCTCGATCATCTCGATTGCGGCGTCGACATCAGCATCCGTTGTCCAGCGCCCCAGCGAGAGGCGCAACGACGAATGGGCGAGATCATCGCCAATGCCGAGGCTCTTAAGAACATACGAAGGTTCGAGGCTTGCGCTCGTGCATGCCGATCCAGATGAGCAGGCGATCTCGCGCACCCCCATCATGAGGCTCTCGCCTTCAACGAAGCCAAACGAGATGTTCGAAATGTTCGCGACGCGTCTCGTGGCGTGACCATTGACCACGGTCACTTCGATGCGCTTGACGAGTTCAGTTTCGAGGCGCGTTCGCATGGCCAGCAGGCGGATTGCTTCAGCGTCCATCGTCTGGGTGCAGAGTTCGCACGCCTTGCCGAATCCGACGATTCCCGACACGTTTTGGGTGCCTGAACGCATCCCACGCTCTTGGCCGCCGCCATCCTGCAATGCTTCGAGCCGAACGCGTGGCTTGCGACGACGCACATAGAGCGCGCCGACACCCTTGGGACCGTAGATCTTGTGACCGCTCCACGACAGCAGATCGATCTGATCTGTTTCAACATTGGTCGGCATCTTGCCAACCCACTGCGTCGCGTCGGTGTGAAAAATGACTTCGCGCTCATGGCAGAGTCGACCGATCTGCGGAACCTCATTGATCGTGCCAAGCTCATTGTTGACCCACATGATCGAGACCAGAATCGTGTCGGGGCGCAGCGCCGCGGCGACCATTTCTGCCGTGATCACACCATCGGCTGGTGGCTGAATGAATGTCGCCTCGAACCCTTCGCGCATCAGACGGCGAATGGGATCGAGAACCGCCTTATGTTCGTGCGCGGCGGTGACGATGTGTCCACGGCCGGTCTGCCCCGCTGCTGCCCGCGCATATATCTCGGCGGCACCCTTGATGGCAAGGTTGTTAGATTCGGTCGATCCAGATGTGAAGATCACTTCTTTGGACTGCGCCCCGATTAGTTTGGCAGCTTGCTCGCGGGCGATCTCGATGCCATCTTCGGCCTCCCAACCGAATTGATGGTTGCGCGATCCGGCGTTGCCGAACCGTTCGCTAAAGTATGGAAGCATCGCCTCGACCACGCGCGGGTCGCATCGGGTCGTGGCGGCGTTGTCGAGGTAGATTGGCGTTTTGTTTGATGAAATCACGGACTTCCTTCTCGTAAATTGAGACTCATTCTCAACTCCAGAGTGTAGTAACGTCCGCCTCCCAATTCAGGCAACCTTCATGGAAATTATCGATCAACCAGAGCACCTCGAGCCGTTTTTCGGCGCAACGCTTGTCGCGACGATGGGCGCCCTGCATCAGGGGCATGCCGCTTTGATTCATGATGCGAAGTCTCGGGGATTACCCGTCTTAGTCACGGTTTTTGTGAATCCAACGCAGTTTGGACCGACCGAAGACTTCTCGAGGTACCCCCGCACCTTCGATAGCGATTTCAAGCTAGCCCAGGCAGCCGGCGCGACGGCGCTCTTTGTTCCCACTGTCGAGGCGATTTATCCACACGGAGTCGCTGCCGCAGCGGCAGAAGCGGCGGCGTGGGACCTTCCCAACGTTGCAACTGCCCCCCAGCTCGAAGATGCATTTCGACCCGGTCATTTCGGTGGGGTATGTCAGGTTGTCGCGCGACTCTTTGACCTCTGTCGGCCATCCCTTGCCTGCTTTGGCGAGAAAGACTTTCAGCAACTTCGCGTCATCAGCGAGATGGTTGAACAGTGTCGAGGGCGGTGGTCACATCTCAGGATCATCCCTTGCCCGACCGTGCGCGACTCCGATGGACTGGCGTTGAGTAGCCGCAACCGATACCTCGATGCGAGTCAACGATCGTCTGCTCTAGCGATCTCGCGCGCACTAAACGCTGCGGCGATTGACACCGTCGCGCGCAGCGGCGGCGCGGCCGCCGAAGTGCGCATGCGCCAGACTTTGGCTGAAGCCGGGCTGAAAACGCAGTACGCGGCCATTCGCGATGCGCAGACACTCATGCCTATCACCGTGCACACCACGCACGCGCGGGCAGTGATCGCGGCCATGCTCGGCGCTGTTCGGCTGATCGACAATGTTGCGATTTCGCTTGACGGGGACGAGTGATAGACTTTTTCGATGCGCGAGATTGCAACGACAACAATCGTCATTGTGTTGAGCGGATTGGCTTCAACTGCCCACGGGCAATTCGGCGGAGGGTTTAGTCCGCCTAAATCCGATCCAACTCCTCCTGCGGTTGCGCCGCCGGCCGCACCAACGCCACCACCCGCGCAGGTTCCCGCCGTTGTCGATGATGAAGAGGATCCAGATGCGCCACCTGCGCGCCCGAGAACTCCCGCTGCCCCGCCAGAAACGAAAGACCAACCCGCCGAGCGCGTGACATGCACTGCTCCCGAGAGCGCATGGATCGCAAAACTCGAAAGTGCCGATCGTGACGCCATCGAGGGTGGGCTTGGCTACGCACTTCCTGCGATGGGCGCCGACGTGAAGTGGGTCGGAGCGACTGTGAAGGATGGCGCACCGACCTTCACCGGCAAGGTGGTCATCATTCAGAGTTTCGATGTCGCATCGGGAGGCACCGCTGTACTCGACAAACTCGTGACCGCTCTAGGCACGCTGGCAACCGACGGAAGTGTCATCGTCGTTGGCGTACAGGTTCCAAGCAAAGTTGAAGCGGCCACCAAGCGACTCGAGAAATCGAAGTGCAAGGCGAACATTTGCGTCGACGAGCGCGGCGCATTCTGCGATGCGATTGGCGCATTCAAGAAACCGATCAATCTGATCGTCGACCGCAATGGTGCGATTCGTTATGCCGGGCTCTCGGAAAAGGGTGCGGCGCTGGCGTCGAAGGTGTTACTGAGCGAACCGGTGGTCGCCGTGAATGTTGAACAGAAGCCTAAGGCGCCAGTGGTGGTCACTGACGGCGGGCAGTTTCCGTCATTTACCGAGCCTCTGACCCACTGCACTGACTTGCGTGGGCAGAAGAGTCCAGATCTGTCAGTTGAACGGTGGATCACAAAGCAGCCAAATATGCTCGGCAAACTGGTCATTATTGACTTCTTCGCCACCTGGTGCAGCCCTTGTATGGCCGTCCGGCCGCACATGAATGAAATCGCACGCGCCTACGCCAAGGACATCGTCATCGTTGGACTCTCGAGTGAAACAAACAATAAGTTCACCGATGGGCTCAAGCGATTGAAACTGAAAGAGAATGACTTTTCATACTCCATCGCACTCGATCCGGCGTCTCGCATGCAGACCGGTTTCGGGGTGAGGGGAATCCCGTGCATCGCGATTGTCTCGAGTGATCAGATCGTGCGCTGGCAGGGCTCTCCACAAGGGCTCACCCCTGCTGTTCTCGATCCGCTCATCGCGGCGAATGCGAAGCTCGCCGATGCAGGGCGGAGCGGCAACAACGGCCGCGGCTGGTCGAAATGATTCGCAACGGTTGACTAGAAGGCGCGCTCAATCGCCGCGTCTGCAATCACAACGAGCATCTGGCGTGCGCCGCTCTCTGGCAGCACTGCGAGACGACCCTTGGCGTGGGCGACGAGTTGACGGGCACGTTCGCGTGCGGCGGTCAGCGATCCAGTCGATTCAACGAGCGTGATGAGCGCTTCGACATCGCATGCTTCGATCACCGCGATGGTCTTGACCCGTTCTAGTGGTGAACAGCGCGTCAGATGCACGACGATTGGAAGGGTGTATTTTCCTTTGCGCAAATCGATCCCAAGCGTCTTGCCGACGATCTGTTCTTCGCCAACCAAGTCAAGCACATCGTCTTGAATCTGAAATGCGATGCCGAGTTCTTCGCCATAAAGCCGCAGAGATTCTGCGACTTCGTTCGACGCGCCCGCGAGCCGCGCCGCGAGTCCGCAGCAAGCGCCGGCGAGTACGCCAGTCTTGCGCCGCACGATCTCAAAGTATGTCGTGTCGGTCATGGTGAGGTTTCCGCGGTGCGAGAGTTGCATAATTTCGCCCGCACACAGTTGCGTCGTCATCTCGCCAAGCGCAACATTCAACCAGGGCTCGCCAACACTCGAACACAAGTGAAACGAACTGGAGATCAGAAAATCGCCCAGCATCACCGCCGTCTCATTGCCACGCAAGCTGTTGATTGTCGCTCCGCCTCTGCGCAAATCTGCCTCGTCGAGCACATCATCGTGCACGAGCGTCGACATGTGAATCATCTCAACAACCGCTGCGAGCGCATTGAGTTGTTGATCGATCGTTGGGCTGGCCATCATCCCCTCGCGCACAGCGATGCCCGTTGTCAGCACCAGCGTTGGACGCAGCATCTTGCCCCGATAGCGTTCGACGTGCCGGATGAGTGCGTTCACAGGGGCGAGGTCATTGACAAGCGCCTGCTCAAAGCGGGTTGCGACTTCGCCAAGCCGAGTGGTGAGGATCGCTGCAATTTCATCTGTCTCTGGCGCCGCGCTCATGTTTGTTCACCTCGAGGGTAGCCGCACAATTCACCTCAGTTTTCGGCGACGATGTAAACGATCCATCCCGTGCATGCTTCGCCAAGTCGCGAGGGCTTGAAGACGCCATTGCCCTTGCCCGTCTTGCGTTCGGTGCCCTCCCAGTAGACGACGGGACGCTTGAACCCAGCCTCAATGAGCAGTTCTTTGATCTCAGGAAGAGTCCAGAGTCGCCAGACGTACGTGAAGGCGCGTCGCATCTCGCTTCCATCCGGAAAGCGAAAGTGAATGTGATTCGTGACGTCGTGGGTGATTGGACTCACCTTTGCTTGATGCCAGACGTAGGTGAATCCGTCGAGTGATCGATCTTCTTCGCCCAGTGACCACGAGCCAGAACCCCCATATGCATCGACCACCATGATTCCACCAGTGCGTACGTTATTGCGGGCATTGATGAAATACTCGCGCAACTGCTCGCGTGTGCGAAAGAGAAAGTAACTGAAGTTCAGCGCGACGACCACATCGCTCGGCGCAGTCTTCACGCGATTCACGTCGCCCTTCTTCAACAGGACTCGCTTGCGGGATGCCGCCGCGAGATGCGATATCTTCTCGCGACCTCGACGCAAGACTTTATCGTCGAGGTCGATGCCGACTGCCTGATTTGTTGGACGCCACTTGACCCACTCGCGCGCCATCAATCCTGTTCCGCAAAAATCTTCGCGCAGCGTGTGCGGCGTGGTGTGGCGCAACTGGCGATAGACCCGGTCAATGAACGTGCAATCAGATTCGGTGCCCTGCACCGCCAATTCGTAGAGTTCGTGTCGATCAGAGTTCGCGGCAGTTCGCCACGTCCGCTTGGTTCTTTTCTTGCGCGTCGCCATTGGGGGGCGAAGTCTAATGGGTTACAGTGCGAACAGGAGCCGAGTTCTTCACCCAGAGAAAGAGTTCTGAGCAACCTGGGCAATCGGTGGTGATGCGCACGAGCAGTGTCGACCATTTTCCGCTCTCGTCGATGGTGAATGCGGCCGGTGGCGGAGTCGTTGCAGCGAGCGCATCGACCGCCTCCCAGTTGATTGCCACCGCCTGCTCATTTGCGCGCTCGTTCGAACGAGCCACAATCACGGCAGGTTCAGCCTGCGTGACCACGAACGCTGAGTTTTCCATCGAATCAATCTGAAACGTGCCGTCGGGATTGAGGTCGCGCGATATCCCGCTGGGGGTCGTGCGAAGTGCCGAACTCACTTCGTATTGAATGCGCACCCGACCGATCGGCTGCCCCGCATCTCCCACGAATCGGATGAACTGCTGCTTGCGACCCTGCCCCCAGAGTTCAAGTCGAATGTTGACGACGACCTCACCACCTGGGGCGATAGTGATATTGGGTTTGAGGTCTGGGATCGTGCAGCCGCACGTCGCAACAAAACCGCGTATGCCGACGGGCTCTGCACTGCCGTTGCGAAGTCGTACTTGAAGCGGATTGGGCGGATCGCACTGCGAGACGGTTCCACAATCGAGTTCGGCCGGCACGACTTCAAAAGCGTCTGTGCTCGCAGTCGGTTCGACCACCGCGACTGCCGACACCGCCTGCGTGCCCTCGAGCACATCGGTCGCAAGAATCGGCGCGCTCGCGCACCCAGCGTGAAACCCAGCGAGACAAGCAGCAAAGAGGCCGAGCCCTATCGTTCGCTTCATCACCGCATCCTAATAGCGGTACTGCGCGGCCTTGTATGGACCGTCCACTGGAATACCAATGTAATCAGACTGCTTCTGGGTTAGCCTGCTCAAGCGTGCTCCCAACTTGCCCAAGTGCAGGCGCGCAACTTTCTCATCAAGCAACTTCGGAAGGGTGTAGACCTTCTTCTCATAGGACTGGGCATTGTTGTGCAACTCGATCTGGGCAATGACTTGATTGGTGAAACTGCTACTCATCACGAATGATGGATGGCCAGTCGCACAACCAAGATTGAGCAGTCGTCCCTCGGCAAGCACGATGATCGACTTTCCACTGGCGAACACCCACTCATCGACCTGCGCCTTTACCGTGACCTTCTTGATTCCAGGAATTGCCGCCAATCCAGCCATATCGATCTCATTGTCGAAGTGACCGATGTTGCCGACAATCGCCTTGTCCTTCATCCGTTTCATGAGGTCGGCAGTGAGCACGTTGCAGTTTCCCGTCGCAGTGACGAAGAGGTCAGCCGTATCGACCGCATCTTCGACTGTCACGACTTCATACCCTTCCATGCAAGCTTGCAAGGCACAAATTGGATCGATCTCGGTGATCTTGACGCGACATCCTTGACCACGCAGACTCTGCGCGGATCCCTTGCCGACATCGCCGAAGCCTAGAACCACGGCAACCTTGCCGGCGAGCATCACATCGGTCGCGCGCATGATTCCGTCGACGCATGAGTGGCGGCATCCATAAAGGTTGTCGAACTTGCTCTTGGTCACCGAGTCGTTCACATTGATCGCGGGAAAGAGCAGTTGCTTCAGTTCTTGCATCTGATAGAGGCGGTGCACCCCAGTCGTCGTCTCTTCGCTCACCCCGCGAATCTGCGGCGCGACTCGCGTGAAGAGACCCTTGTGACTCGTCGCGAGGTCGCGCAGAAGTTGCAGAATGACGCGGTATTCCTCTCTGTCATCGGCCTTAGTCGCGGGCACTGCGCCAACTCCTTCGTACTCGAGACCTTTGTGAACAAGCAGGGTGAGATCGCCACCATCGTCGAGAAGGAGAGTCGGCGCACTGCCGTTGGGCCAGTTCATCGCCTGATAGGTGCACCACCAATACTCAGCGAGCGTCTCCCCCTTCCAAGCAAAGATTGGGATGCCCTTGGGATTGTTCACTGTGCCAGTTGGACCAACTGCGACTGCGGCGGCGGCGTGATCTTGTGTTGAGAAGATGTTGCAGGATGCCCAGCGCACTTCGGCGCCGAGGTCGACGAGTGTCTCGATGAGCACTGCAGTCTGAATCGTCATGTGCAGCGATCCAGAAACGCGCGCCCCCTTCAGTGGAAACTTGCCCTTGTATTCGTTGCGAAGAGCCATCAGTCCTGGCATCTCGATTTCTGCGAGTTCGATCTCTTTGCGCCCGAAGCGCACGCTCTCGAGCGAAAGGTCCTTCACCGAAAATGGAGGATTCGCACTCAGGGAGAGATTCGTATCCATGAAATTTGAACTCTTGGATGGTGCCGTGGTCGTGGTGGTCATTTGATTCTTTCCTAGGATGGGTGTGTTCAAGTATCCGTTTATCCGGATGAACGAATCATAACGAATTGAATCCTAATGTCCACTCAGATCGCTATAGGATCGCTCTTCCTCAAGAAACCAACATGAACACCATGAACAACACAACTCCACGAATCCTCGTCGCCACCATCGCATTGGCAACCCTCTGCGCAACGCTCAGCATCGGAGCCGCCAAGAGTGCCGCGACTGCCAAGGGCGCCTGCTATCCGCTTGCCACGTGCCCAGTATCAGGCAAGCCGCTCGACAAAGATTCGGTTGCATTCGTGATCGAGGACTCCACCAACCCACTCAACGATGGACGGGAGATTCGCTTCTGCTGCCCCAAGTGCGTTGCCTCTTTCACAGCTGAACCACAGAAGTTTCTACCAGCAATCGACGCGGCGATTATCGAACAACAGCGTCCCTTTTATCCGCTCATCAAGTGCATCGTGATGACTGAAGATGATCTGCCACTGCCGGGGTCTGAAGATGCTGGCAAACTCAGAGAGTTAGTGGTGCTCAATGATCTCGTGCGCGTCTGCTGCCCTGGTTGCATCAAGAAGATAAAGAAAGACCCAGCCAAGTTCGTCGCGATCATCGACGCAGCCGCAATCGCTGCCCAGAAGAAGAACTACGCGCTCACGACATGCCCCGTCTCAGGTGAAGCGCTCGAACCAGATGCCACCGAGGTCGTCATCGGAGAACGGCTGGTGCGATTGTGCTGCGGCGGATGCGCCGACAAGGCGAAGCAGAATCCTGGGGCGATCTATGCGAAATTGGATGCAGGAACGACCAAGTCTGCACCAACCGCGCCGGCTAAACCAGCTGCTCCCGCAACGACAGCGAAGTGATTTGCGGTCGGTAATGCCCATAATTCTAATGAAATTGAGCGTCCCAACGATGGGACGCTTTTTTCTTTGTCTGCTTGCTCTTTCCACATTTGAAGGATGCATTGCGCCACCGAAAGCCTCCCAGAGCGTTGCCACGACAGTCACCACGACAACGACAACCACCACAGAATCAACGACGACAGATGTCTTTGAACTGGATGAAGCCACCATCGCCGACT
>SIAR01000037.1 GCA_009691705.1 Phycisphaerales bacterium | reverse complement strand
TTGGCAACGGCTACGGCGCGGCTGGTACCAGCGGAACGTTTACGGGATCGATCACACTTCACGGTGTGAGCGCGGTTCCAGCGCCAGGCGCAATCGCTCTGCTTGGGCTCGCAGGTCTCGTTGGTCGTCGTCGCCGCTAAGGCACGACAAAACGAGTCGGTTTCGGCTAGCTCAAGTTTTCAATTGGTCTCCAAAGGGAGACGCCTTCACGGCGTCTCCCTCTTTTTTGTTACCGCGTTGAGCGCCGTAGCCGCCACTAGTTTAGAGTCAATCGTTTTTTTTGAAAAGACCGCCACTTTCTTGACAAGGCTGTTTTGTGGTGTGTCTTCTGGGCACGAGTTCGGGGGAAATGGGATTGACCGTTGGACAATTGATTCCGACGATGTGCCTGTTGCGTCCCTACCTTTTGGAAAAACACTTATGAAGACTCTCGTTTCCTCACTCGCTGCGATCGCGTTTGCGATGTCTGCGAATGCCGCGATCATCACAACTAGCAGCTCCGTTGCTCTCGATGGCTATGAAGGCGGCATTGCCGACTCTGTCGTCTACTCAAGCATGGGTGGACCATACGCAGCATTCGCAGCATCGAACACACTTGGAGCCGCGAACTACGGTTCGACCATGGCGCTCGATTCTGAGCAAGTCACCAGCTTCAAGTTTGTCGGCTGAGTCACGGTTGCAAACACAGCGCTCGAATTCACATTCTGGAACGCAGCGGGTGATACAGCCGTTTCATCGTTCACGACCACCTTCGCGCAGGCTGGCAACTTCATTTGGACGATCACAATCGATCCAACTGGCGACACCGTTCTGGCGAACAATACTGGATGGCTCGAAGTGCTCGGCGTCGGCGGAGCAACTGGCAAGTGGTTCCTGTCAACCACACTTCCAACCATCGGAACCCAAGTTCCTGTTACTGGCGCATACACCCACCGCTTCGAAATGAGCACCAACGGTGTTCCAGCCCCAGGCGCAGTTGTCTTGCTGGGACTCGCTGGTCTGATCAGCCGTCGTCGTCGCTCCTGAACTTACTGACGGATTTGACATTGTCTTCATCTGGGAGACGCCTTCAAGGCGTCTCCCTTTTTCGTTTGTACTCACGAATAGAGCGCGTCCCAGGCTTGATCGAACGCCCAGGCATAGTTGTGCCAACGGCCGATCGATGATCGGTTGATCGGCTTGCGCACTTGCTCATGGCTGAGCGTAAGCACCGTACGCGTATTGGCTTCCGGGGTGATTGTGGCGGCATCCATCGCGAGGCCCATCTTTGTGAGGCAGCGCGACGCATGACCTGCGGGGTCGTCGACCAGTGCCTCGTATCTGATCGACTCGTGCTTGAACCCAAGCCGTTCGATTGCTGCGGGCAAGATTGATCGGTGCGCTGTAATGACTCGACGAATCGAGTCGAGTGACGCGGTCCAGCCAAAGCTCGCGGGATGGAAGTTGCCTAGGAACGTGCTAATGGCAGTGTCGCGTGCGTCACGCTCGATTGCGATCATCACAGTGCCTGGGAGCAGCGTTGCAATGAGTGGTAGCCATCGCCAAGTGTGCAAACTCTTATCGAGCGTGAACTGCGCTGATGGTCGGCGCAGAAAGTCTGCGCCTTTGCGATAGATCTGTTGCCACTCTGCCGCATCGCTCGTGGTGAGCAGTGATAGATCGTTTGGCCAGAGCCCAGAGGCCGTTGCGATTTCACCGATCGCTTGCACTCCCTCGTACTCGCCTATTCCCGTGATCGCAGGATGGCGGTCGAGCATCTGTTCAAGAAGTGTGGTTCCACTGCGCGGCAAAGCAACGATCATCGCAGTACCTGTGACGGTCGATGCGCGTGGTGTGATCCTGCCAGCAGAGTCGAGAAACTGCTTCTGCGAAGCGATCTCTGCCTCAAGTCCGCCGATGTCAAATCGCCCACTGGTCGTTGTATGCATGAATCGGGCGAGGTCGAATGCCTCGCGGTAACGGGCGGTGCGGTCCAAGAGTTTGACTGCTTCGAAGCCGGCAATTCGTCGCAGAAATGCCGCCGCGCCACCACGGGCGAGCGCGTCGAGTCGCGCAATTGCCGCGGCAGGATCGTCGCTCGCCTCGAGTCGGGCCGTGAAGAGCGTGGCGCGAGCGTCACTGCGCCACTCCCCATTCTTGAAGTGCGTTCTTAGCGCATCAATCTGATTGGAGCGGTGGAGCACCTCTGCAAGAACGAGATTGGCATCGACCGTGTTGGACGGACGGGTTGCGATCAGCTTTCGCAGTCGCGCCTCAGCAGCCGCACTCTGACCGAGCCGATGTTCAACAATCGCGATCTGGAGTTGGCACTCTGCGTCGCGTGGAAGCCCTCTCTCTGCGCGGGAGAGGTGCTCTGCCGCCTGGCGCAAACGACCAAGCGCGAGGGCGGCACGAGCGGCACCCATCTGCCACTGAACATCCTTCGGTTCGCGCGCGCTCGACTGCACCGCCAACTGCAACGCCGCACCGAATCGACCCTGCGTCATCAACTGATTGAATTGATCGACCACGTTTGGCACGTCACTTGCCAAACGACTCTTTGATGAGCGGTTCGAGCTTCTCAAGGGTGAGCAAGGCGAAACCGGTGCCGTATGCGCGCCCGTATCCGTAGAGCGGATAGTCAAACCAACTGCCATCAGGGTTTTGATCCTGCACCATCACTTGCGCAAGCCAACGCACTAACTCTGCGCGTTCCGGTGATCGTGGCAGAAGTTCGAGAACACACGCGGCGTAATAGTGACCGAAGTAGTAGTAGTAACCGCTCGTTCGATAAAACGCTTCGTGGGGACGAGTGCGGCCCCGCCCAATCTCGATGTAATGGTGGGTATCGCGCAGATGCTTGACTCCCCGCTGAAGAGTCTCTGCCGTCACTCCTCCTGCCTTCATCGCAAAGAGAGCGAGATTGCACGATTGCAAGCGACCATTCGAACCACTCACCTTGTTGTAATCAGCACGCGGCGCGAGTTGTGCGTAGGTGCCGTAGGCGAAGGTGCCGCTTGGAAGTTGCATGCGAAGAAGTGCGCGCGTTGCATCTTCAAGAGCGCCCGCTGAAACACTGCCCCCCTGTGCTTCGCACGCTTTCATCGCCAGGATCATCGCGGCTGTGTTGAAACTTGTCGACTCGTTTCCGCTGGGGTTTGTCCCCTGAAACTCGAAGTCGTAGTAGCCCCATCCACCTTCAGTTCCCTGCTCGCGCCGCACGAGCAGCAGTTCTTTCGACATAATCGCGCGCCACCTCTCGTGATACGAGGCGAGCGATTCATCGCGCAGAATCGCAGCGGCCAGTTCAAGAAAGTAGGTGTGCGCCCAGACGCTGTAGAAGGTCTTGCCCGATGCGCGCCCTGGGGGATCACGACTCGAAAGAAAGTTCCCGGCGCGCTCAAACGCGCCGAGGCACCGCGCATCGGTGTGCGCCGGATCGATCATTGCCCATGCGACGAGTGCCGTGGTTGCAGTTTGAAAGGCGCGGTGGCTCGCCTGAGTGTCGAGATAGATCTCTGACACGCGTGCAGTTTCGAATGATCCCCATGCCCCATTTGGGCGCTGGTTTGCCAGTGCCCACTCGATACCGCGATCAAATGCCTTGCCCGCGGCGGCGGCGATTTCTGTCGCGGCGATCGGCGCCCTTTCACTCGGCGCTGTGACGGCATTACTCCTAGCGTCAGGCTGGGAATTCGGCGTGATTTCAGCGACGGGTGCGGTTGCTCGCGGTGGAGAAACTGAGGTGCATCCCGCCAGACACACCAACAGTGTGCTCGCGCACTTTGTGAACAGCCTGAGCCGTTCAACCATCCCCGAGCACCGCCTGATCGCCAACACAGAGCCCAGAGATGACCTGCGTCTTCGTGCCGTCGCTCGCGCCAATGCGAATATCGCGCTCAACCTTCTTGCCGTCGATCCAGAGATTGACCGTCCACTTGCCCTTCTCGGCCTTGATCGCTTTCGAGTCGACCAGTATGCAATCTGCGATCGCCTTTCGCGCCACGAGATGCGCCTCTGCCCCGATTGGCCACGCGCCATCGCAGGTTCTAACACTTGCCGTGTATGCGAATGTTGCGCCTGTTCCGGCGGCCGTTCCGATGGGTGATATCTCATCGACAACAACCGTGCCGGTCGATTCAGGGCGGTTAGGAATCCACGCCGCAACCACCGAACCAACTTCGATGATCCGCAGTGCATCGAGGTCGAATGATCCTGTGACTTCAAGAGTTGATGGATCGACGATCGTCGCCATCACCATGCGTGCTCCAACTGGTTCGCCAACTGGTTCGCCAACTTCTGGAAGCGCGATCACGATCACTCCATCGACTGGAGCCTTCACGGTGAAGTTCGCGCCATCGCTCTCGAACCGCGCTAGGCGAAGTTTGAGTTCTTCAAGTGAACGCTCTGCCCCGGCGAGAGCAAGTCGCATTTGCATCGACTGCAAACGCTGACGAATGCGCAAGTGATCGAGCGACTGCTGGGCGTATCGCGTGTTGTCTTCGATCTCTCGCACAGAATTGGGATGGTCAATCGCCAGAAAGAAGTCGTGATCTTTTATGGCATACCGGTTGTGGATCTGCGAACGATCGAATGCGCGCTTTGCCCGACCAAGCACGATGTCTTTGGTTTCCGTTTCGAGTGTGGCGTCGTTGTACATGCGCTCAAGTTGCGAGAGTTCTTCGCCCTGCTCCTTCAAGTTGTCGACCTGCCCCTTGGTTCTAAGCGCTTCCAGTTCAAGATCGCGCGTGTCGTAATACTCGCGCCGCAGTTTGAGACGCTGTGCGGCAAGCGTTGCTGCTCGCTCAGACCGTTCGAGAGTCGTCGCTTCGTCCAAGCGGGTGACAATCTGCTCTTCGACCTGCGCTGCGAGACGGTCGGTTGCCTCGGCGAGTTGGGTCTTGAGATCGGCGAGTTTCTTGTCGAAATCCTTGCCCTTGAGTTGCGCGATGACATCACCGGCGCGCACGATGCCGGGCTTTGCGACGACCTTCACGACCGTCACCTGACCATCAAATGCTTCGGGTTCGAAACGAATGATCGTCTTGCGCGTCGAGCCGATGCGACCCGCCTGGTCGACGGTGAGCGTTAGCTCGCCCTTCTCAACCGTCGCGAGCGTCGGTTGTGGCTTCACAACCGCCGCGGTCGGCGAATCATCGGCAAAGGCAGATGCGGACGCGAGAATCACGAGAGCAGACCAGAGAGTTGCGGCGTTCATAACGCTCCTTTATGCGGGCAAAATGTGCGTCGGTCAGAGAATCCCATCACGGGATGCCATCATGTGCACCATGTCAACGCAGCGGTTGGCATAGCCACACTCATTGTCGTACCACGAAACGAGTTTGAAGAATCGGTCGTTGAGTTGCACCGATGCTCCGACATCGAAAATCGACGAGCGTTGATCGCCGATGAAATCGCTCGAAACAACTTCATCGCGCGTGACTCCAAGGACGCCGCTCATCGGTCCATCCGCCGCTGCTTGCATCGCCGCGGTGATCTCTGCCAGTGAACTCGCCCGAGTGCTTCGGAAAGTCAGATCGACGCACGAGACATTCGCAGTGGGAACGCGGAACGCAACACCGGTCAGCTTGCCCTTCACTTCGGGCAGGCAGAGCGCGACTGCCTTGGCCGCGCCAGTCGAACTTGGAATGATGTTCATGTAGCCATTGCGACCGCCGCGCCAATCCTTCTTGCTCGGGCCATCCTGCGTCGGCTGCGTGGCTGTGACTGCATGAACGGTGGTCATAAGACCCTCGTCAATTCCGCATGAATCGAGCAATACTTTCACAATCGGTGCCAAGCAATTCGTTGTGCACGATGCGTTGCTCACGATGCGATCGCTCGCCGGGTTGTAGGCGGTGTGATTCACCTTGAAAACTAGCGTTGGAACTTCCTTCTCGCTCTTTGTTGGCGCCGAAATCAGCACGCGGCGGCATCCCGCATCGATGTGCTTCTTGGCATCCTCGGCGGTTGTGAAGAGCCCGGTCGACTCGATGACGTAGTCGATTCCCATAGCCTTCCACGGAAGTTGGGCGGGATCTTTGATCGCAGTGCACGTGGTGCGGTGTGCTCCGTGCACGATCTCTTCACCTTCCGCGCGAATGTCGGTGCCGAAGCGCCCGTGCGTCGTGTCATAGCGCAGCAGATATGCCAAGTTGTCGGCAGGAACGAGGTCGTTGACTGCAACGATGTCAATATCTGATCGCCCAGCGGCGATTCGATAGACCAACCGACCTATTCTGCCAAAGCCATTGATTGCGACGCGCACTGCCACTTTCCGACTCCTTATGTATTGGGTGATCACCAATAATAGCGACTCGACTCGCCTTGCACTGCGGCCGAGGTCAACTGCGCTCTCGCCGCTTTTTCGGCGCGCTGCCGGCTCGCCTCGCGGCGCATGACCGTGTCAAGAATGCTCGGAAAGAGGGTGAAAAGCGCCGCCGAGAAACGCACCGTGAAACTCGTCCAGACCTCAGATTTCGGATGGCGCAAACACGCCACGACCGCTCGGGCAACGCGCTCGGGAGACTGCACCAGCCAGCGCGGAGCATGGGCTGGCACATCACCTGCAGGAAGATTGCTTCGGGCGGCGCTCGCCTCGAAAAACTCTGAGGTCGTCGTAACTGGATGGACGCTCGCCACTTCAATACCACTGTGCGCAAGTTCGAATCGCATTGCCCGGCACACTGATTCCTGCGCGGCCTTTGTGGCCGCATAAAGCCCATGACCTGGCAACGAAAACTTCGAAACACAACTCGAGCACATTAGCAAATGACCGCCGCGTCGAGCGTTCTGCAACTGATGTGCCGCAGCGCGCAGCAGCGCAACCGCTGCGAAGAAGTTCACTTCGAACATACGACGCACCTCGGCGTCGCTTGTCTCGTGCATCGGGCGCTCCATTCCGTAGCCAGCATTCGCAAAGACGATGTCGAAGTGGCCAAAGACGCGGACAGTCTCGTCAATCACCCGCGGCACATGGGTCGAGTCAGAGACATCGTCCACAATCACATGCGCGCGCCGGCCGAGGGCGCGCACACTCTGAGCGACGGCTTCGAGTTTGTCGCGCCGACGCGCAACGAGCACTACATCGATTCCCGCTTGCGCCATCGCCCGCGCAGTTGCTGCACCGATGCCACTCGAAGCCCCCGTGATAATCGCAACTTTGTCCTTCAGAATGCACCGCATGCGATCACGCTAGCAGAGCACTGCCCACCCCACCCGAATGCAAGGTAAAGGTCGCCGCGAATGACTCCCCCGCCGCAACCGTTTGGCATCCATCGCATAGGGCCGAGGTCGCCGCCGCCATCGGCTCGATGCACACGAATGGTGCGCCAGCGGGCGAGTAGACCTGCATGAATCGATACCCAGTCGAAAACGCGATTTGAGTTCGCGCCGTTCCATTGGCAAGTGTTGCACCATTGAACTCTCCCTCGCCGGCGGACAGTTCGAGCTGCGAGAGGGTGTCCTGGTTTGCTCCGACATTCTCAGACGATCGCGCGACAACTGCGCCGCGACGTGCGCCGCGCTGAGGCAACCCCTGCTCGTCGAGCGCGATCGGAACGCGTCTCGGTAGCGCGATGGTTGCAGTCGTCGCGAGATCAACTGCCAGATAGGGGTGCCATCCAAATGCAATTGGGACGGCGCAGCCTGCGTTCGCTTCGATGATTGTCGTCACTGCCAGTGTTGCCGTCGGGCGATCGCCGCCGAGAATCCAGCGCAGGCGCAGCGTGTGGGCGAAGGGATAGACGCGCATGAGTTCTGGAAAATCGTGCCAGTTCATCGCTGCCTCAAAGCAATTCTCCCCCGCTTGCGAGAGCTTCCAGTGCGGCCAGCGCAGCAGCAATCCATGAATCGGAAGTTGATTGGAGTCGCGCTTGAGAGCGTGCGACTCGGTGAGATCGACTTGTTTTCCTGCAACTTCACATCGATCGCTTCTAAGTCGATTGGCATATGGATAGAGCAGCGGAATCCCACCAGTGCGCACTGAGGCGAGAAACTGTTCGCGCGGCGCGGGAAGCGCGAGCCGCTCGTTGCCAGCGACGATCCAACTAGTGGCAACGCATCCAAAGTGCGGCTCGATGGTTAGTCGGCTTTGTGACCGTTCGTCGAGCAACACGCACGGTGCGTCCATGATTAAACCATACCACTCGATGGACCATTGAACGTATCGTCAGTCGCGAAGGAACTCGCTCGATGCAAGACTCTCGAACACCACTCTTCGGTCGCCGCCACGAACTCGTAGGAATGGTGCATCTGCGCGCACTTCCCGGCTCTCCTGCGAGCGCGTTCACTCCCGAGCAGATTGTTGCCAAGGCCGTCGCCGAAGCGCAGCAACTAGCAAAGGCTGGGTTCGACGCGCTCATCGTTGAGAACATGCATGACCGTCCCTATCTGGCGGATGCTTCTGGTGCGCACACGGTCGCAACGTTCGCAGTCGCTGCGGCGGCAGTCGTGGCCGCCGTGAAGATTCCCGTTGGAATTCAGATTCTTTCTGGCGCAAACCTTGCTGCGTTGGCCGTGGCGCACGCCGCGGGTGCCTCGTTCATTCGCGTCGAGGGATTTGTCTTTGCCGCAGTGGCCGATGAGGGGTTGCTCGCGCGCGCCTCTGCGGGCGAACTGCTGCGCGAACGCAAGCGACTAGGCGCAGAGCACATTCGCATCTTTGCAGATTTGCGCAAGAAACACGCTTCACACGCCCTCACCGCAGACCTCGACATGGCAGCATGGGTGCGCGCTGCAGAGTTTTTTAGCGCGGACGGCATGATCGTGACAGGCACCGAGACTGCGGTCGAACCCGACCTCACAGAACTAGCCGCGGCGCGCGCGACAACCAGTCTTCCGGTGCTGGCGGGCAGCGGCGCAACACCTGCAAATCTCGCGCGCATCTTTGCACACGCCGATGGAATCATCGTTGGAAGCGCTCTCAAAGTGAACGGCGCATGGATGAATGAGCTCGACGCCGCAAGGGTGCGGGCGGTCGTGCAGGCGCGTGATGCGATGGGCGCGCGCTGACCCTTCGCACGCTCGCTTCATCTCTACACTTGACTTCCATGAATTCGCCCATGATTGTGTGGCTCAACGGACGACTCGTCCCTTCGCACGAGGCAACGATCAGTGTCTTCGATCGCGGTTTTCTCTTTGGCGATGGGGTCTACGAGGTCATCCGATTCTTTGACGGGATGCCGGTCGGCATGGGATTGCACACCGCACGACTCGCGCGCAGTCTCGCCCTCACCCACATCAGCGGCTTTGACGCCGCCAACATCGCCGAAATCTGTCAGGCGCTGCTGACTGCGAACAGTCTGACGAATGCTGCCGTCTATCTGCAGATTTCGCGCGGTGCCGCGGCGACCCGCACGCATATGCCAACGCCCGGGATGGCGCCCACCGTCTTCGCCTGCGCATCTTCGTGTGGAGGACTCGACGAACTAGAACACCCCACCACCGCCGCGTGCGCAGTCCTGCCCGACCGGCGTTGGCAACACTGCGACATTAAATCGACGGCGCTTTTGGGCAACCTGTTGCCGATGTTTGAGGTTGCAGAGCGTGGCGCTGAAGAAGCGATTCTCGTTCGCGATGGATTCGTGAGCGAAGGCACCTCAACCAACGTCTTTGCGGTAGTGCAGGGGCAACTTGTCACTCCGCCTGTTGAAACTACTCCTACGATTCTCAATGGAGTAATGCGCGTGCGACTGCTCGAAGCGTGCGCGCAGGCGGGCATTTCTTGCAGCGTGCGACCAGTATGTGAGGCTGAGTTGCGCGAGGCAAGCGAGATTGTTCTCACAGCGAGTCGGCGCATGTTCTCGGCAGTGACATCACTCGACGACCGTGCGGTCGGGACTGGGACGATCGGTCCCATTGCGTTGCGCGCCAACGCCGCGCTTGTCGCACGACTACGCGCAGAGTGTTCGGCCGCGCATGTCGGCGCAGCGGCACCAAACCCTATACTCGCTTCGTGACTGCAATCCTCGCCATTTCTGTTGGAAACACCCGCACGCACATCGGACGATTCAGTGATGGCATCCAAGAACTCGATGCGAGCGAACACATCGCCAACGATCAACGCGACACGATTGTCGAGCGGGTCGCCCACCACTGGGAGCAGCTCGCCGACGCAGAAGGGGTTGTCGCACTCGCGAGTGTGAACGACACGTTTGCGCGCGTGCTTGAAGCGCGCATCGGCGGACGGCTCGGCGTCGAAATCTCGCGCATTGGCCGCGACATTCTGCCGGCGATTTCGACGCGGCTCGATCCCACTTCGAAGACTGGAATCGACCGATTGCTTTGTGGGGCGGCTGCCTTTTCAACGTTGAAACAAGCGTGTGTGGTGATCGATGCAGGAACGGCCATCACCGTCGACTTTGTGGATGGCGAAGGAACATTTCACGGTGGCGTGATCGCTCCCGGAGCGCAGATGCAACTCAACGCCCTACATGCGCACACCGACGCGCTGCCCGCATTGAAGTTTGCCTTGCCCGAGAACGAGCCGTTCGGAAAAAACACTGAACAGGCAATGTTGCAAGGAGTTTTCTTTGGAATTCGCGGACTGGTGCAGCGAATGATCGAACGCTACGCCGACACGCTTGGCACTTTTCCGATTGTGGTCGCCACCGGTGGCGATGCCGCGCTCATTCTCGAGAACGAAGATTTCGTCGACCGCGTGGTGCCTGACTTGATCCTGATGGGTATCGCCATTTCCGTTGTGACAGGATTCGTGGATGAGTCCGCTGACGACCAGTAACTCCGTTATCGAAATTGCTTGGGAGACCGCGCGTGCTCCTGGCGCGGTGGCAATTGCACGACTTCGCGCGCCCGACGGCGCGGCGCTTGATGCGCTCTTGCACACACTTACTGGCCAGCACTCACCGCGCATCGGTCAGTTTTCACACGCAAACTTGGGATCGGTGAACTTGACAGCCATTGACGATGGACTCGTCGTGCGTCTTACGAGCGAAAGTGCGCTGATCATGCCACACGGCGGTCCCCGCATCGTGGCACAACTCGACTCATGGATGCGCGCGCACGGGGTCACTGGCAAGAATCACGGCGAGCCTTCGCCCGCTGACGATGCATCCGATGCACTGCGCACCTATCCAGAGGCGCAGTGTTTTCGTGAGGCACTTGCGCTTGCCACGGCATCCACGGCGGCGAGCGCGCGCGCGATCCCGTTACTTCTGGCGCAACCGGCGCGCATTTCGACTGCGCTTGCGGGGGGCTTCTCCCACGACGCTCGCTCTGTCGAGCGATCACAACGGCTCGCGCGACTCTTGCACCCGCCGCGCGTGGTCGCCGTTGGTGCGGCGAATGTTGGAAAGTCATCTCTTCTCAACGCGCTTGCTGGAAGAACTGTTGCCATAGCGATGGACTTCGCCGGCACAACGCGCGATGCCGTTGCAGCACGGGTTGAACTTGATGGACTCGTGGTCGACTGGTTCGACACTCCGGGCATTCGCTGCTCTGCCGATGAAGTCGAACGCGCCGCGCAGGCGCTGGCAGAAACCTTGCGCGTCGGAGCTGCTCTGCTAATCGAAATATGCGCTCCTGGCGTGCCGTCACCCGAAATCGTCAGTGACGTTGCGCGGCTGAGAGTCTGCACTCGCATCGACCTCGATCGCCGTTGTCAGTCGGTGCAAGCGCGCACTGCCGCGGTGCAGGTGAGCGCGACAGAGCGAATTGGGCTCAATGAACTGGCGGGTGCGATCCGCAGAAGGCTCGTGTTCGATGAAGACCTCGCCTCAACCGAGCCGTGGATTTTTCATTCGGCGGCGCTGTGACCCCCCCCGTGCTGCGGGCAAATAGCGCCCTCGCGCGGTCGAAATCTGCCCGCAGATTAGAGTCCCATGATGCTGTAGCCGCTGTCGACATAGACCACCTGGCCGGTGATGCCCGACGAAAGTGAGGAGAGCAGGAACGCGCTCGCGTCACCGACTTCGGTCGCCGTGATGTTTCGTTTGAGCGGCGCCTTCTTCACAACCCAGTCGAGGATTTCCGAGAATCCACCAACGGCCATCGCACTCATCGTGCGCACGGGTCCAGCCGATACCGCATTCACGCGGATGTTTTTCGCGCCGAGTTCCATGGCGAGATACCGCGTCGAGGCTTCAAGTGCCGCTTTAGCGACTCCCATCGCGTTGTATCCAGGCACCGCCCGCTCGGCACCGAGGTAACTCAGCGCGATCATCGATCCACCGTTGGTCATGAGTGGCGCGGCGCGGTTCGCCATCGCGATGTATGTGTAGGCAGAGAGATCGAGTGCGGTGTTGAACACCGCGCGTGGCGTTCCGGCGAACTTCTCAGGCTTCAGCCAATCCTTGTCTGCGTATGCGATGCAGTGCACGAGGAAGTCGATCGAGCCAAACTCTGCGCCGATCTTTGCGAAGACGGCATCGAGTTCTTGATCGCTTCCTGCATCCATCGCTGCAAGCCAGGGATCGGCGATCCCGATCGACTCAATAGCCTTGCGCGTCCGCCGCTCGTTCTTTTCGCCCGGCAAATGTGTGAAGAGACACTGCGCGCCCTCGCGCAGCAGACTCTGCGCAATCGCCGTTGCAATGGAGTGTTCGTTTGCGATTCCGACAATCAAACCACGCTTTCCATTCATAAATCCCATAACTGGGAAGAGTAATACAAATCCATTTTCGTTGGCACGATTGCTGGCACATCACCAATCTCAAAGTGACTGCCCCCAACAAGTGGCCAGCTCCCGGCAGGATCGCGCCGAACAAGGGTCGCAACCTCGTCCGTTGCACCCACAGATTCAACCCGACCCGTCGCACGATCGATGACCACCGCGCAATTCTCATTCACACCGATTCCCCACGGCTCCCCCGTGATATCCAAAGCAATCTCGAGCCG
>SIAR01000015.1 GCA_009691705.1 Phycisphaerales bacterium | reverse complement strand
AGTAATGATCTCGGTGTCCATGCCGCGGCGGGCAAGCGCGGCCGCGACGGCGAAGACGCTCTTCTTTCTGCGCTTCGCAATGGCCGTGCGTGCGATGGCGAGTGCGGCGCGGTTGGCCTGCGCACTTCCGGCAACGCGTTTCGATTCGCGCGACGCTCGTGGCGCGTCAACCCCTTCCGCTTCGAGTAACCCCGCAACTGATTCTTGTGAAAGTCCTCGGCGTTGGCGAGTCAGACTCTCAGCGCGCAGCGCCGCATGCGTGTCGTCGTTGAGCCATCCATCAGCCTTCAGATCGACGATGGTCTTGGCGACAACGCTGCTCTCGAATCCCTTGCGAGTCATGCGCGCTGTAATCGTTGTCGCGTTCTGAGTGCTGCGTGCGAGCAATCCCATGGCAAACTCGCGCGCGGCGCGGTGAATCACAAAGAGGTTTACGCGCTTGGCGAGTGTCGCCGTCCACGAAGCACCTTCTGTGATGCGAAGTTCGGTCAGTGATTCGCGGGGCAATCGGGCAATCGCCCGCGTGACCCCTTCAAGAAAAACCTTTGCCCAGCGCGGATCTTTCGCATCACTCTCAATGCGGTCGATCGTCTTGACTGCACCCACTGCAGACGCTGCAACGCGCTTTGAAACATTGCGAGTGGGTGTCGTAGACCGGCTCACGTCAACTCATCCAGAAAAGAGCTGATTTCGCTTATCGCATGGGAATCGCCCGCTGTGCGGGCGCGCTCGAGCCCGACCCGCAAGCACTGGCAAGCCTCGTCAAGCCGTTGGGCAAGTTGAAGGGCGCGCGCCTTGTGGTAGTAGGCGTAGCAGTAATCGATATCGACTTCGATGGTCTTGTCAAACCACGCGACCGCCGCAACTGTGTCACCCGCCTTTAGATACTCCTGTGCCATCCCGTACCGACAAAAGGCATCGCTGGGATCTTCTTCTAGCATTTTTTGGAGCAGTTCGATCCGTCCTTGGCTCATCTGCGCAGGCTACCACTCTGCGCTAACCTTTTGCCGATGAGATCGTTTTTGTCGCGAGCTGGGAAGGTGATGAGTGCGCTGGGAGTGTTGGTTGTGAGTGGATGCATGTCGGACTACACCCCGGTCGAGCGCGCGGACGCCCGTCCCAAGGAGTTACAAATCAGCCACGCGGTGGGTGGAACGCATTGGCGAACGCTTGTCATCGATGGAACGTGGTTTGCTCCCTTTGGCGGGTCGCTGTTGTCGCTAGTGCCATCCACGGGAGTCAAGCTCGATGAGATTGCCTGCATGCCCGTTGGCAAGTCTGGTGCGCTCGTTGACCTCACACTGTTCCGTGGCGATCTGATCGGCGTGCTCGATCGAACCGCTGTTGTTCGAATCGACAAAGAGAATCCCCGCGCGCTGATGGTCATCGAATCGATCTCAGAAAAAGCCCTGGGAATTCGCCCCGAGAGTGTTTCGGTGGTCGGCGATGAACTCTACGTAAGTGGACTGGGTGGCGTGGTGCGACTAGATACTGGCGAGCGGTTTCTCGCGGGAAGCGACGTTTGCGGTCGCGTGGTGTTGACCGCCCACGGATTGGTGACGACGCGCAATCGAGAAATTGTGGTGCTTTCAGATGGATCAACGCTCGGTCGCGCCACCGACTTGCAACCTTTGACTTCGAATGTGGGATCGAGCAACTGGATCGGCTTTATCTATCAAGGTAAAGACAAGGCCCGCGTTGGAATACTCGATGCAGACTTGCAAGAGGTGGCCGCCGAAGTCGTCGCCGGAAACGTGAGCCACCTGCGCGAACTCGATGGACGACTCTGGGCAGTGACGCCAAACGGTGCCACGACTTGGAAGATCTCGAACAGCGCGCTCAGCGACATGCGCGAGATTCGCGTGCGCGGAGCGATTGACATTGATCTCGCTGATGAAAACACTTTCGCAATCGCAGGCACATTTGGTCGGTCGCTTTACCGCTTCGAAGCAGATCGCCGAGGACCCGCCGACGAGTTCTTCGCTGCAACGCGCGAGCCTGGCCGACTGCAACGTGCGCTCTCTGATGGAAGACGCGTTGTTGCTGGCAGTGATGAAGGCAATTGGCTCTATATGTCTGGAGGCACCTGCGAACTCAGCGCAAACCCCATTCAACCGGTGAATCCACCGAGCTCGACCGTCATTGGCTCATTCGGCACAGCGTCGATCGAGGGAGCAGACCGCGACGAATACACAATCGAGAGTGGCTCGCGCGTCGTGGTTGAAGGAAAGGGAATGCGGCAGAGCATCCAGATGCCGCAAGGTGCGCATGCGCGAACGCTCGCGCTGGTTGGTGATGATCTTTGGATCGGCCACGACGATGGAATCGATGTGTGGCGACTCACTGGCTCGGCAATGAAGCGCGTTGGTCGGGTGCGATTGCAAGGACCCGTGACAAACATCTATCCCCGCCGAACATTTGATGGAGCAACATGGGTCAGCCTCTTCGGCGGGATGGGCGTGGCGATGTGGCAGTCGGTCGACGCCGACCCAAACGCTCCGTCGGTTGCTGCCCCTTCGCCGCAACCTTCGAAGGCTGGCGCGCCGTGACGCGCGCGGGTGGGGGTCGTTGGCCCTCACAGCAGAATTTCTGACAGATCGTGTCGGTCGCGCACGTATTGCCGCGCGCCTTGCAGACTGCGCGACCATGCGCGATCAGCAGGTGCGAGAATTGACACCAATGTTTGCGCGCAACGATGCGCATCAAGTCGCGCTCGATCTTGAGTGGGTCTGCGTGCTTCGTGAGTGCGAAGCGTTGGGCGAGTCGCATGACGTGGGTGTCGACGACCACGCCATCGTTGATGGCAAAGGCATTGCCGAGCACCACATTCGCAGTCTTGCGAGCGACACCGCGAAGTTGCACGAGTGACTCCATCGTGCGGGGAACCTCGCCACCATGTTCACGCTCAATCATCAGCATCGATTCGAAGACCGCCCGCGCCTTCATCCGCCAAAAATTGATCTGCTTAACAAAGGGCTCGATGTCAGCCGCGCTCGACTGCGCAAACGATTTCACCGTTGGAAACGCAGCAAAGAGTGCGGGAGTAGCCTTGTTCACTCCAACATCTGTGGCTTGTGCCGAGAGAATGGTGGCGATCAGCAATTCATGGGGTTGCGACCAGTGCAGTGCGCAGCGCGCACCTGGGTAGCGCTTCGCAAGTGCTTTGAAAATCGCTCGCGCGCGCATCTCGAGGGCATCCATGGTCTCACGATAGCCTCACACCGTGCCGAACCCCATCGCAACACAATTGCCGCCCCTCGCAGCGACCGTCGCGCCGCTTGCGGGAGAAGTCGCCGAAGCGCTCGCGACAATCGCGCAGATGGGATATCGCGCCGCACAACTCTCAGCCACACATGTTGGAACTCGTCCCCGCGATCTCGATGGAAGTGGACGCAGGGGGCTCGCGTCTCACCTGCGACGACTCGGTCTCTCCTGTGCTGGATTCGACCTCTTTGTGCCGCCAGCGCATTTCATCGATTCTGCCTTTGTCGATCGCGCTGTCGACGCTGTCTCGCAGTGCGCGACGCTTGCCGCAGCGGTTGGCCGCTGTCCAGTGAGCATTGCCCTGCCAGAGAAAACTGCGGAAAACGAGAGCAGATTGCGCGAAGTGCGCGAAGCAATCAGCGCCTGCGCGCAGCGCGAAGGAGTGTGGGTCGCCGACCACGGACTCGATGCTGTGATGGGCGCAGCGCCAATGAGCAGCGCGAGCGCCCTTGGAATCGGCATCGATCCACCCACGATTCTCGCGGCTGGGAAGGAGCTTTGCGAAGTGGTCGCGCGATGCGGCAGTCAAGTCGTGACCGCACGCATCGTCGATCTGCTGCGATCTGGGATGCGCGGTCCACCAGAAGAGCCGCACGAATCGCGCCTCGACTTGCTTGCCTACGCCGCCTCACTCGCGGTGCTGCCACTGCGGTTTTCGCCCGTGGCAGATGCTCGGCAGTGGACCGATCCGCTACTTGGCCTAGCGCAGACACTGCAACGATGGACGGCGGATCCACACTGATGACTCTCATCGCTCATGGCATTGACTTGGTCGACATCACGCGCATCGAACGCATGCGCGAAGATCATGGTGATCGCTTTCTTGAGCGCGTCTTCACCGCGAATGAACGCGCCTATGCCATAGCAGGCGGAGCGCAGAGCACGCAGCGCTTGAGTGCGCGATTCGCCGCCAAAGAAGCGGTGCTCAAGGCGCTCGGCACTGGCATGACCACCGGGATGGCTTGGACCGACATCGAAGTCTTTACGTTGGCGACGGGTGCGCCGTCCTTAGTTCTGACTGGTGGAGCCGCAGCGGCGGCACACGCCATCGGAATCTCACATTGGATGATCTCACTCACCCACACTGGCGGTTTCGCCATGGCGAGCGTGATGGGACTCTCAACGCACGCGCCCGCGTGATAGTCTGCAGCCATGGCCAAGGGTGCGACCACTCTCTATGAAGCACGCCGCGCGAAAGATGGGATTTCTGTGCTTCCAAACTCCACTGGATCGCGCGCGATGCGCGTGCCATTTGGCTTTGTGCTTGTGCTCTGCACAATCGTCATCGCGCTCGGGATGGGAGTCTATTACCTTGGATTTCGCGCCGGGGTCGCATCGGCTGACTTGACGCACAATGAAGCGCAGCAGGGGGCGACGCGCACGATCGATCCACTGCTTTCGCAATCGGCCCGCGATGGGGGTGGCACCGGCACGCCGCGGGCGGCGAATCCCCCAGAAATCGCACCTCAGCCGCGCAGAATCGCACCCGCCGTGGGTGACACACCGCTTGGACCACCCCCAATTGGCGATCCCAGGCAGGCTGGATTGAACTACTTGATCATCGCAGATGTGCTGGCTCCTGATCGTGCGAACGAGTTAGTGGGGTTTTGTCGCGGTCAAGGGCTTGATGCGATCACGATTCCGAGTCATAATGCTCGGTCCCAAGTGATTGTCCTGCCCGGCTACGGGTGGGAGGATCGCGAAGGAGATCCAGTGAAGGCGCTGGAGGCAAAGATCAGAGCGGTCGGCGCAAAGTGGAAGGCGCTTGGTCGTGGTAATGGTGACTTCCGCGATTTTTATCCGAAACTTTTCAAAGGTCAGTAATGAGCATTCATCCGAGTCTGAAATCAAAATCCGGCGGTCTAAATCAACATCGCAATGTTCTGACACGAACAGAGCGCATAGCCAAGTTGACAGAGCTTGCGCTCTTCGACAACTCCAAGAACTCTGTGCTTTGCTTGCCAAAGGTGCGGTCGATCAAGGCCGCTGTTGCCAAGAAGCCCAAGAAAGAAGCCGCTGCTGCTGCTGATGGCGCCAAACCGGCGGATGCCAAGGCTGGCGCGAAGCCTGCGGCTAGTGCGAAGCCTGCGGCTAGTGCGAAGCCTGCGGCTGGTGCCAAGGCCGGCGGCGACAAGAAAAAGTAAAGATGACATCCTCCCAGACTGCTGGGAAGTTGGACTTCGAACGACTGTTTACGCCTCGCGTGAAGTCGATCGATGCTTCTGGCATTCGGCGCGCATTCGATTTGGGTGCGTCGATTCAAGATCCGATCAATCTTTCGATTGGGCAGCCTGACTTTCCCGTCGATGATCGCATCAAGCAAGCAGCGATCAAGGCAATCGAAGGGGACCGCAACGGCTACTCGCTCACGCAGGGATTGCCCGAATTGCGTAGCGCGATTTGGTCACATCTGACCAAAGATATCGGATGGGTGCCGAGCGATCAGAATGATCTAATCGTGACATCTGGCACGACGGGCGCTCTGGTGTTGGCGGTGCTGGCACTCATCGAAAACGGCGATGAGGTGATTCTTCCCGACCCATATTTCGTGGCGTATCCGCAATTCGTAAAGATGGCAGGGGGTCTGGCCGTGCTCTGCGATACATATCCAGATTTTCGCATGACAGCCGAGCGCATTGCACCGCTCATCACCCCGCGTACCAAAATGGTCATCATCGACAGCCCGAGCAATCCATGCGGAGTCGTGCTTACGAGCAACGAACTCAAGGCGATCGTCGACCTCTGTGACGCGCGTGGAATCCTGCTCATCTCTGACGAGATCTACGACTCATTCACCTTCCCCGAAGCACTCGATGGTGGGCGCTGTCCAAGCCCCACGCGATTTTCGTCGCAGTTGCTACTCGTGCGGGGATTTGGAAAGAGTTACGGTTGCACAGGATGGCGCCTCGGATATGGCGCTGGACCCAAGTCACTCATTCAACAGATGGCGAAGTTGCAGCAGTACATGTTTGTATGCGCTCCGACGCCATTGCAAGCGGCGGCGATCGAGTGCTTCGAGGTCGATCTATCGCCAATCATTGCGCGGTATGTGTTGCGCCGTGACAAGGTGGTCAACGCCCTGTGCGACGTCACAAATGTCACTGTTTCACAGGGTGCGTTTTATGCATTCATCGAGATTCCAAAGCGACTCGGGCTCACAGGAACACAGTTTGCCGAGCGCGCCGTGGCAGAACGGCTCATCGTTGTCCCTGGGGGAGTCTTTAGTTCGCGTGACACACACATCCGAATCAGCTTCGCTACTCCCGAACAAAAACTCGCCGAAGGACTGAGTGTCCTTCGGCGAATGATGAGTTGACCTGTTTGATCGCGCAGACGCGCGCAGCGATCAGTCTGTTTTCTTTTTCTTCTTAGGAGCCGTTGGGGGCGCCTCGCTGGTCGATTGCAACTTGCGATTCGCATTGAATGCATCGTCAGGACCAACGACCTTGTCTGCTTCTGCGACTGGGGGCTTTGGCTGAACCTTTGTGATCTTGGACGAACCAGAATCGCCGCAAGCAGCAAGACCAAGAATGATGCTCGTAGCAAACAGATATGTGAGTTTCTTCATATGCCTCTATTGAACGCACGCCGAGCGCATCGGTCAAGTGTCGTGAGAAAAAAACCCCAGCCGACGTCATTGAAGAAGTCGGCGGGGCGGAGGGGAGAAAGATGCTTGCTGCCCGAACTGCTCACGCGCAATTGGGATTGCATTGTTTTCGGACAACCATGGCGCTCCGCAACAAAAAAGATGGGCATTTCTTGTGTAAATGGGGGATGCATCCGCGCAATCACCACGCTGACAGCCGCACGCAGCAATAGTCGCAGGCAGGTGCGCGGCTCAGCGGCGCGTAAGTGGTTGGAGTAGCTGAAGTTCTGACTCGCAAATTCGCAGCGGTTTTCGTGTGGCCAGTTCGATCAACACCCACCGACTGGTAGCTCGGCAGATCGAGAGTTGTGAGTCGTGGTTCCAGATCGCTGTCTCGCGCTGAATCGTCGTTTTTCCTGCGGCTGAAATCCACGTGGCGCAGGCGAGGTGATCGCCGGCAAATGATTCACGTTGATAGTCGATCTCGTGCCGCGAGACGAACCACATTCGCCCTGCGGCCAAGAGCGTAGCGCGGGAGAGTCCGAATGATTCGCCGTGCAATTCGCAGATGCGGTCGATCCAACGCAAGTACTCGACGTTGCTGACGTGCGCGATCGATGCGCTGTTACTCACGTTTGAGACGCGCAGAGAAAGCGTGAAGGGCGATGCGGCCACTGGCGCAATCGCCGCAGGCACTGCAATCGACTCGATTCGAAACTCACTCGCCTCGATCACGATGTCGGCTCAGCGAGCGGCGGGATGCTCAAGTGTGGATCGATCTCGCGCAGATACTTCCATGAGTACAACCCAGTGTCATGGCCATCATTGAACAGAATTCGTACCGCGTAGTTGCCCACCAGATTCGCACTCGTCGCCGCAAGTGGCGCATTGTTTGCCGGCGTTGGAATCACAGTCAGCGGATTTGACGCCAGGCTTTCGCGCAGGGCTCGCGCATCGGCAGAGGGACTCATCCGCCGCAAGAACGCGAGCGGAAAGAACGAAGAGTCGGTGCTATTCCAGCGCACGACGAGCCCTGCGTTTCTGCGCAGTTCAAGATGTTGTGGCGCACTAGTGTCAGTCACGGGTCAGTCACGGCGAAAGTGTAGAAACTCAGTGCGTCAAATTGGCGCGGGCTGCGCCTTGCGTGATCTGTCGGTACTGCGTTGAGAAAAATGCGCTGAATTGCTGGCGAAGCAGCGTGCGGGGTTGATCACGTTCATCCCAAAGCCCCTTGCCCGCAAACTTTCCTTTGATCCATCCTTGGCGCACGGCTGCGAGATCTGCAACCGACCTTAGATGAAAGAGAACGTTGTCGGGGCCCGCGACGGTCGGCATCGAATCGAACGCCGTGAGCCATTCCTTGAGCGTTGGATCACTCACGTCTGCGGCCGTGATAATGCCACCGCCTCGGGGATAGGCGGGGTGGGAGAAGATAGCCCTCCACGCCGCGCGCAGATGCGTTGCGTCATCCATCGCCATCGACACGAAGATCGGTGCAACAAAGTCGCGAAAGTTTGGGTCGCTTACCAGCGGTGATTGCTCGGCGAATGGATCAACCGCGTCAACGAAGCAGGATTCGCAGCATTCATACGCAGCGCGGCGGGCGGGCATGCGGCGCAGCGAATAGTGCTCAGGGGGTTGGTATCCGCAGAGCGGCGCTGACCCATGCGGCAGCTGCCAGAGCAATTGCCCCTCAAGCGAGAGGCAAAACTGCACGAATCGTTTGGCGAGTTCGAGGTTGGGAGCGCCGCGCAAGATCGCGATTGGATCTGCATCAACCACGCTCTCGCCAATGGGGGTGCAAAATGTGAGGCGATTGATCGAGGGCAGTTGGGTCTTGCGGGCGTGATCTTGGAGCACTTGCACTTGGTATCGACCGTAAAAGTCGATGGCGATTCCAGCGCACGATTCGCCGCTTCCAACAGTCGTTGGGATGACCGAACTCGAGGCAAGAATCTGGTTTGAGTTTGCGGCGGCTCTTCGCAGCACTTGCCATCCGCGTTCCCATCCAAGGCGTTGCAAAATCGTTTCGAATGCCGTCGCAACCGATCCGCTCTGGGCAGGATTCGAAAGTGCGATCGCTTCAAAGAGCGCTGGGTTGGCGAGTTCTGCCCAGTACTTGGGCGGATCAATGCCGCGCGCTTCGCACTGCGTAACGTTGGAGACGATTCCAAATGTGCTCAATGCGACGCCAAACCAGTGCAACTTTGCATCATAAAGTGGTCGACCATCGACGGTGTTTGTTCCGTAGAGATCGGCGAGTTCGTTCGCGGTCAGCCAAGTGCAGGGCTGCAAGATTGTTGTTGTTCGCACGTCTGCGCCGGATCCAACCGTCAGTGGACGGCTGAGCAATTCGAATTCGTACGAGCCACCTCCGAAGAGCAGATCGGCATCGCCGCCCGGCGAAACATCGTGGCGCAGGGCCGCTTCGTACTGCGCCACAAGCATTCGGCGAATCTCAGTCGTGCCACCTGGAGCATTCCATGCGACGTCGACCAGCTCGCCAAAGTTCTTCTGATGCCAGCGCATGAATGCATTCGAGAATTCCGAGCGAATCTGCTCATTGTGGGGAGTCACGATGACAAGTGTTCGCACGCCGCTTGCGCGCGGTGCGCCGCGATAAAGCAGCACTGGCGTTATCGTCAACACCAAGACCGCCAAGAGTGCGATGTAGAGCGTTAGTCGATTCATGCTTGACGGGCGGGCGAAGGTGCGGCGCGTTGGATGCCGAGGCGCACCTCGTGTGCGAATGCTGTCGCGGCGCGCTGGATAGGAGAAGTCCAATCACATGGATCGCTTGCCGCCGCGAAGATCACACTGCGGCTTGCGGTGACGAGCGCTCCGCGCCCATCTTGGTGAAAGCACGGCAGGATGTCTGCGACAGTTCCACCTTGCGCGCCGAATCCTGGAACCAAGAAGATCTGCTGCGGCATACGCGCGCGAAGCGCGGCCGCTTCGTGGCTCTTTGTGGCTCCAACGACTGCGCCGAGTGCGCTGTAGCCGCACGCGCCGATAGTCGATCGTCCAGCGTGCGCCACGAGATCGGCAACCGTCTCTGAAACGGTCGGTCCCGCGGCGGTGCGAAGGGATTGCAGCGCATCCGAACCTGGATTCGACGTTCTAACTAGAGCGAACGCTCCACCGTGGCCAAGAAATGGGACTATTCCATCCATACCGAGGTATGAGTTCACAGTTGCCCAGTCGGCGCGGTATTGGCCGTATATCGCCGCGGCATAGTGCTCGGCAGAAATGCCGATGTCGCCGCGTTTGCCATCCAGAATTGTTACGAGACCGCATTCGCGCGCCACCTCAAGTGTCTGCGCAAGCGCTTTCATTCCATCAGGACCAAACCGCTCGTAGCACGCCGATTGAATCTTGACGCATGGAACGATTCCCGAGACGGCCCGAATGATCCCCATTCCAAACTCGGCGAGCGCCGTGGCGATTGGCTTTCCTGCGAGTGCGGCGGGCATTTTCTCGGCAACGGGATCGAGCCCGACGCAGACCGGTGAACCGATCGAATCGATCGCCTGCATGAGGCGATCGGCGGGATGCACTGCGGGCTGGGTCATGAAGAGATAGTAACTCGCGTGGCGCTACGCTGAGTGCGATGACTTCGCGTGCGGCAATCCTTTCAATTGGAGATGAGTTGACGCTCGGGCAGATTGCCCAGAGCAACAGTGGGTGGATCGCACAAGAGTTGCTGGGTGCGGGCGTGACGGTGGTCGAGCACCGCACCGTTGCCGACGACCGCACTGCGATTGCGCGCGCCATGAAAGAACTTGCGAGTCAAGTTGCGCTGGTCGTTGCGACTGGCGGGCTCGGTCCAACCGAAGATGATCTGACACGCGAAGCGCTCGCGGATGCGATGGATTGCGTCGACCTCGTCGAAAGCGCTTACGAGCGTCGCGTGCTCGAAGAGCGATTTGCGCGGCGCGGTGTGACGATGCCCCTTTCAAACCTTCGGCAAGCGTGTTGCCCGGCGGGCGCAGCATTTCTGGCGAATCCAAACGGCACCGCTCCTGGAATCACCGCGCGCGTGGGCAGTGCGCAACTCTTCTGTTTGCCAGGACCCCCACACGAAATGCAACCGATGTTCATTGCGCACGTCATCCCAGCGGCGCACGCACTGGTTGCGGCAAGTGGCGGCGACAGCGTGGCACTCTGCGCGGTGCATTCCTGCGGACTTCCAGAGAGCACCGCCGCAGAGAAGATTCGCGCATTGATGGGGCGTGGATCGAATCCACTCGTGGGCACAACGGCGAGCGGAGCGACTGTCACCGCGCGCATTCGCGCCTCTGGCAGTGTCGCGCGCAGTGGTGGAGCCCAGCGAGCAGCATGCGACGTCGAACAGGCCTGGGGGGCTTACGTGTTTGGTCGAGACGAAACATCACTTTCGCAGGCGCTAGGAGAACTCTTGCGTATCCGCCGCGAAAGCGTCGCGCTCGCTGAGAGTTGCACCGGCGGTGGCATCGGGCATCTCATCACAAGCGCTTCAGGATCGAGCGAATGGTTTGCAGGTGGATGGATCTCCTATTCAAACCAATTCAAGCGTGAGTTCCTCGGCGTTGCGCCGCAACTGTTGCAGCAGCACGGGGCGGTCAGCGCGCCGGTCGCGCGCGCGATGGCAGTGGCGGCGGCGCATCAGGCCGGTGTGCGCTGGGGTCTTAGTGCCACTGGCATCGCCGGTCCAACGGGGGCGACGAACGAGAAACCAGTTGGAACGGTCTTCATCGCCGTTGCCGATCGCGCTGCAGATGGGGGCGCACTTGCACGCGAGTTTCGCTTCACTGGAGATCGAGCAACAATTCGGCTGCGCGCGGCGACCATCGCTCTGCAAGTTCTTCGCCTCGCTTTGCTCGAGCAGAGCGAATTGCAACTGCTCGGCGAGGTTTGCTCACTCCCGAAGAATTCGCCATGAACGGGCGTGCCTTCATCGCACTTGGTTCAAATCTTGGTGATCGCACCGCCACGATCGACCACGCGGTCGCACGGCTTGCGGCGCACGACGAAATCGAACTCGCGGCGGTCAGTTCGCTCTACGAGACTGCCCCCATTGGTCCCCCCCAGCCGCACTATCTCAACGCAGTTGCCGAGATTCACACAACACTCTCGCCACATGCGCTCTTGCGAGCGCTGCTCTCGATTGAGCAACTGCTCGGTCGCGTGCGCGATCCCGCGCAGCGCAACGCGCCGCGCACAATCGACCTCGACATCCTGCTCTTTGGCGAGTGCGTGATCGCTGACTGCGACCTCGAAATCCCCCATCCAAGGCTTTCAACGCGCCCTTTTGTGCTGCGCCCGCTGCTTGAACTCGACGCAGCACTCACCCATCCTGCAACGGGTGAATTGCTACTATCACTTCTCTGCGCAGATGGAAAAAACGATGGTGTCGTCATGTGGCGCACCCGTATCACGCATCTCCCATCGCGCCAATGATTGGATCTCACAATGAAGTCACATTCACGCCTCTTTGCCATCCCAGCACTCTTGATCTGCGCAGCCGCCTGCGCGCAAGAGACTCCAACGCCACCTGCTCCAGCGGGAGTTCCATCCGAAGCCGATGAGAGTCCGCAGGACGGGCAGATCGATCCCGCCCAACTCGCCGCACTGTTCCCGAAGGTTGACATGAACGCCCAGTCGTTCGATGCCGCCGCTAAGACTCCCGAGGCGATCGCCAAGGGAACAGCATGCTTGGATGCCGTTGCCGCTGCTTACCGCGCTGCTCCTGCGATGACAGACACGATCGAATGGTCGGTCAAGATTCCTGGCGGCGAACAAAAAGATTCGATGTCGATTGAACTCGGTGCGGGACAAGACATGTTGATCAAGGCTGGCGCGAGCCAACTTATCTCTGTCGGTGGAAAGGTCTACTACGTCGACGAAGGATCAGCCGACAAGTACATCGAAGTGCCGCTTGATGGAAGCGTGAGCAATACGCTTAAGACCAAGTTAGAAGGGCTCGAGTTTCCATGCCCGCACCCAGCCCTTCGCGGCACCACAACTAGCAAAGTGCTGGAGGCATTCAGCTTCGGTGGCAGCGCATTTGAGACGGTCGCTGGATTTCAGACTAAGGATGGCGTCGACCAGATCTTGCTCACAGGTGCGCAGAGTGATCTCATGATCAGCGTCAATCCAACAACGAAGTTGGTCTCGACCATGTCACTCGTGATGAGCCCTCCAGGTGCGCCAGAAGGCATCCGGTTCATGGTGAACTTCAAGATGGATCCAAAGGTCATGGACAAACTTGCCACGCCCATCGCATTCGATGCAGGCAGCCGCAAGGCGGTTGCGTCACCCGCAGAACTTGCCCCAACCGAACCAGAGGCGATCGCTGTTGGCGCAGAAGCTCCTGGATTCTCGTTGCAGGACCTCAACGGCAAGACCGTCACTCTCGCCGACCTCAAGGGCAAGATCGTGGTCATCGACTTCTGGGCGACCTGGTGCGGACCATGCCGAAAGGGACTGCCAGCGATCAATGACCTTGCGAAGTGGGTTGAGGAGACCAAGCAACCAGTGCAGGTCTTGGGAATCAATGTTTGGGAGCGTGGCGATGACGCGGCGAAGAAGTCCGCGGACTACTGGACAAAGCAAGGGTTCATCTTTCCAGCTCTGCTTGACCTCGAAGGCAATGTTGTGAAACAGTACGGTTTCAACGGTATTCCAGCGACTGTCGTCATCGGGACCGATGGAAAGGTCATCAACGTCCATCAGGGTTTCGATCCCAAGGGCGACCTCACCGGCGATCTAAAAGCGGAGATTCTCAAGGCCATCGGCACGAAGGGTTGATCCCGCGCGAACTCGCATGAATCGAAACTGCGCGTGACCGTTGCCAATGACATGATCTATGTTGTCGACGGGCACGCGCAGTTTTTTCGTGCCTACTTTGCAATTCGCGGTGGGATGACCAGTCCAACGACCAATGAGTCGACGCAAATGGTCTTTGGTTACGTCTCGATGCTGATGAAGTTGATGCGAGAGCAGCAACCATCACACTTGGTCTTAGTCATCGACGCGGCAGGCGATCAAGAGACGTTTCGCTCGCTGCTTTACCCTGCGTATAAAGCAAATCGCCCACCTCCACCGAGCGATTTCTCAGGGCAGGTAGGGCGATGTCTCGAGTTCACGCGCCTGCTTGGCATTCCGATCTTCGCAATAGCCGGGGTTGAAGCGGACGACGTCATCGCAACCATCGCGCGGCGGGTGCGCAGAGAACGGCCAGAGTTGCGCATGCGGATTGTCTCGCGCGACAAAGACCTCGCGCAATTGGTCGATTCGAAGACGTCGCTTTTCGATCCACAGACGACGCGCGACCTCGGACCTGAAGAACTCTTCGAGACCAAGGGTGTTCGCGCCGATCAAGTCGCAGACATGCTTGCGCTAATGGGCGACACATCAGACAACATTCCAGGGGTGGATGGCATCGGCCCCAAGACAGCCGCGCAACTGATCACGACCTATGGAAGCCTCGATGGGGTGCTCTCAAATCTCGCGGCGCTCACGCCAAAGAGGCGCGATGCAATCATTGCCGCGCAAGACAAACTTGCCCTCGCCCGAAAACTTGTGGCGCTCAAAGAAGATTGCGAGATCGACTTTTCGTACGAGAGCGCGAAAGTCGACCCCAAGCGCGCCGACCTTGCCGCGGTGCTCGACCTGATGAAGATTCTTGGATTCGGACGACTGCGCAGCGAGGTCGAAGCGATGCTGACTGGCAAAGGCAGTGCGCAGGAACCGGCCGCATCGGCCCCGATGGTCGTTGCGCGACAGCTGCCAACGCCCCCGCGTCAGCGCAGTGCCGCGCAAGATGCACTCGATGCGCCACTCTTTGCGCCGCTGTTCGCGGAGCAACTCGCGCGCGATGAGCAACCTGCTTCGAGTGGCAATGACCGTTCGGCAGTGATACCGCTTGAGCATCCAGTGCACTGTGCCCAGTATTCGGTTCTGCGCACAACTTCCGAGATTGAGGCAGCACTCGCCGAGGCGCGGGTTGCATCGCGCAGCGGAGTACGTATTGCCTTCGACACCGAGACTGACTCGCTAAATGTCGTGGCGGCAAAGTTGTGTGGCATCAGCTTCTCCTGGCGCACGGGACAGGGGGTATACATTCCCACGCGATCTCCCGATCTCGCTAGCCATTGCTCAATCGATGAGGTGGTGCAGATTGTGCGTCCGTTTCTTGAGGATCCGTCACTCGCCAAGGTCGCCCACAATGCGAAGTTTGATCTGCAAGTGCTGCGGCGCCACGGCATCATCGTGCGCGGCGTGGTCGGAGACTCGATGGTCGCGTCGTACGTGCTCGACGCGAGCCGAATGAGCCATTCGCTTGATGCGCTTGCGCGAACGCATCTTGACTACAACTGCGTTCCGATAAAAGACCTCATTGGCAGCGGAGATTTTCAGCGCACATTCGATCAGGTTGATCTTGCATTCGCAGGCCCCTACGCGGCCGAGGATGCCGATATTGCCGGTCGACTCGATCGACTGCTTCGTGACCGCGTTGAAGAGCAGGGACTTGGAAAACTTTACGCAGAGGTCGAGATGCCGCTGGTTGGAGTCTTGGCAGAACTAGAATTCAATGGCATCATCGTTGATGCCGCTGAGTTACAGCGGCAGTGCGATCGACTCTCCGTGCAGACCGACACCTTTCGTGAATCGATTGCGTTGCTCGCACCGCACCCCTTCAATCCAGATAGCCCCAAGCAACTGGCAGTTGTTCTCTTTAACTCCACAACCGACTCACCTCCAGGACTTGGGTTGAGACCTGTGCGTAAGACACAGGGTGGGCAGAGCACCGACGTCGAAGTGCTCGAGAAACTCGCCGCAGATCCCTCGGTTGAGAGTGAACTGCCAGCGAAAATGATCGAGTATCGCACGCTGCGCAAACTGGTTGGCACTTATCTCGTCGCATTGCGCAAGGCGATTCAACCAACGACCGGACGCATCCACGCATCCTTCCATCAGACCGGCACGGCTACGGGACGGCTCTCGTCGAGCGATCCCAATATGCAGAACATTCCGATTCGCTCAGAGATGGGGCGGGAGATTCGGCGGGCATTCGTTGCGGCTCCTGGATACGAATTGCTCTCGTGCGACTATTCACAGATCGAACTGCGCGTGCTGGCGCACCTAGCCAATGACGAAGCGATGATCGCCGCGTTTCTGAGCGATATCGACATTCACACCGCCGTTGCAGCCGAAGTCAATGGCATCAGCCCCGCCCAAGTCACCCCCGCGCAGCGCAGCGGCGCAAAGATGGTGAACTTCGGCATTATCTACGGAATCACTCCCTACGGTCTGGCGCGCCGCCTCGGTGGCAACACATCACCCGCGAGGGCGCGCGAAATCATTGATGAATACCGCAAGCGCTTTTCGAGCATCGACGCATTCTTGGCGAAGTGTGTCGCGCAAGCGAAGCGACAGGGATATGTTGAGACGATGCTCGGTCGCCGCCGGGCAGTGCCGCAAGTGCTCTCCCCAAACGGCGTCGAGCGCGCACTCGGTGAGCGTGTGGCAATCAATACAGTCGTGCAGGGGACGGCCGCCGACATCATCAAGGTCGCGATGGTGGGCATTCACCAGGCGCTTGCGCAGACATTTCCAGACGTGCGAATGCTCTTGCAGATTCACGACGAACTCGTCTTTGAAGTGCCATCTGCGCAGATGGCGCAAGTCGCTCCATGGGTTGTGCAGAGGATGGAAACTGCGGTGCCACTGCGCATTCCCGTGCGCGTTGAATCGAGTCATGGGAGGAACTGGTTTGACGCTTGAGCAGTCGCAATCTTCCGCACATGGTTGACATGGTTGACATGGTTGACGCGCGACGATGTCGCGCTATTATTCCCCTCTTGGCATTTCGCCAGTGTTGGGGCGGTAGCTCAATTGGTTAGAGTACCGGCTTGTCACGCCGGTGGTTGCGGGTTCGATTCCCGTCCGCCTCGTTGATCAAACCCTCGCGTGCCCTGCACGCCGAGGGTTTTTCTTTTGTCGTCCAACTCTGCTCATTGGCGGTGCCGCGGTGCCGCCACTACTGCTTCCACTTGATATTGCACCCCATCGAAGGCCGCTGTTGCGCCGATACTTCTGCGCCACTCAGCACCGCATCGAGCGCCATCCGCAGATCTCTGCCAGTAACTGCAATGTGATTTCCAGGACGGCTCTCATCAAGCTGTCCGCGGTAAACGAGCGCGTGCGAGCGATCGAAGAGAAAAAAGTCGGGGGTGCACGCGGCGCCGAATGCGCGCGCAACATCCTGCGATGGATCATGCAGGTATGGAAAAGCCCAGCCCTGTTCGCGCGCCATCTCAGCCATCTGTTGTGGGCCATCCTCAGGATGGGTCGTCACATCGTTCGAGCAGATTCCAACGATGCCAAGGCGCGAACTTGGATAGTCATCAGTGATGGTCGCGAGGGCGTGCTGGATATGCACGACGTACGGGCAGTGATTGCAGAGGAATATCACCAAGATGGGGCGTGCGCTGAAATCACTTGCCTGAACTGTGCGCCTCGCTGTGACATCGATGAGTGCAAAGTCTGGGCAGTGCGTGCCGAGCGGAATCATTGTTGAGGGAGTCAATGCCATAGTGGTGCGCTCTTGCAGTCGGGTGCCAAGGATGTCATATTAGTGAGCGCAATGGGCTATCCCGACGACGAACTAAAGGATAATGATCCAACCGACGAGGACGTCCGGAGATTCTCTGCGCCTGTTGTGGCGAGGTGCCCTGACTGCGGAGCGGCAGTCATCGAAGAGGCAGAGATCTGTCCGAAGTGTCACGCATTTCTTTGGGATGGTCCTGCGCCGCGCGAGAGCGCGCCACGCCGCGGCGTTCGATTCGTCGCCATTGCGCTGATTTTGCTGGTGATTCTCTCGCTCACGGGTCTCATCGCAATCGTGTTGCGATGACCTAACGCGAAGAAACAATGCCTCCTGAAGGATTCGAACCTTCGACCCGCTGATTAAGAGTCAGCTGCTCTACCAACTGAGCTAAGAAGGCGCTTTCGGGGGGCGAAGTATAGCGGTCTTTCGTGGGTGCGTTTACTTCTTACCGCAACACTGCTTGTACTTTTTGTCAGAGCCGCAGGGGCACGGTTCATTGCGGCCAACGGCGGTGGGCGCGCCGACGGGCACCACGACGCGCGCGGGTCGCGGCATTCCTGAAGGCGATCCAGCAATGGATGATGCTGAGCGGGCACTCGGTGCCCCAGCGTGCGCAGCGATGGCAATGTCTCGCTCTTGCGATTGCGTAGGAACGACTGCCGAAATCTGGGCCGTTCGTGAGGCTGCACTCGCTGGCAGAACAGCGGTGTCATCACCGGCGCCAGATTCATCACCCACCGGTGGCGTGGGTGCCGCGGGCGGTGGAGTCGGCGGACGCATCGCTTGCGGCGAGAGTTTGCCCTTGAAGACAAGGTCAATGACGCGCTCGCGCACGTTCGAAATCATTTCGCCAAAGAGTCGCGACGACTCTTTCTTGAACTCAATGCGCGGATCCTTCTGGCTAAACGAACGGAACGAAATCGAGTCGCGCATTTGATCCATGGCGTGCAAGTGATCCTTCCACGATTGATCGAGAATCTGCAAGAGCACGAATCGTTCGAACTGCTCGATCTCTTCGCGCAGAAGCCGGGTGAGCCGCTGGTTGAGAAAGGCGCTTGCATCGCGTTGCACCTCTGAGCGTTCGTCGTCGCTCAAGCGAATGAACACTGTCTTCGCAAGCCACTCCTCGACGGCGGCGGTACGGCGATGGGCAGCGTCACCCGCCGTCGCGTCGTCTAGGGTTAATGATGCGAGAATGCGTTCGACGCGCGTGGCGATGCGCGCGGCATCCCAAGTCTGCGCTTCCGCCATGAGCAACTTGCGCAACTCTGCTGGATCGGCCGATGGCAGGGCCTGAGGGTTCCAATCGAGTTCAAAGCGACCGCGCGCCCAACCACAAAACTGGGTGAGCGCCGCTTCTGGAAATGTCTGAATGTTGATGTTCACGAACTCGATCGCAAAGTCAATCGGATATGCGACTTCGCGCAATCGATAGGCTTTGCGCACCTCTTCCTGCAGTCGATTGGTTGCATCGAGTGGATCGCGCACCCCTGCGAGCAGATCATCGTGCAACTGCGTGCCGAGCATTCGGTTCGCCCAATGCAAGAGATCGCGCGCCCCGTATCCGGGCAAGAGATAGGGTTCGAGTGGACTCAAGTCGATTGCGGCGAAGCGTGTTTGTGCCGCCTTTTCAAGGCGCTGCACAACTCCGGCCCGTCCCTCTGCATCGACAATCTCCTGGGTGATCTCGAGTCCGTAGGCCTTCATTGCCCACTCAATCACCCCGGGGCGATCCCACTCAGATGGATCTGAATCTTGGGGGATGTACTCGCCCATGGTGACTGTGATGTGCTCGATGGCCTCTTCAAGTGCATCGACTGAAACAGTCTTGAGCACTTGCTCTCGGTCTTTGCCAGCAAACCGTTCTGGTTCGATCATCACGCCGAAGGCTTCCCACACCCACTGCGAAATCGCTCCAGGAACGTGCAGTGGCGAGAGGTAGGTCGCGGCGGCATCCGCAACGGCTTCGTCTATGTAGTTGAAGATCACACTCTTGATTCCGCGTCCTTCAAGAATGGGTTGGCGCCGTCCATAAAAATCGCGCCGCTGAACTTCCATCGGTTCGTCGTAATCGAGGATCGTCTTGCGCATCTGAAAATTGCGCTCTTCAATCTTTCGTTGCGCTCCCTCGACTGCGCGACTCAGCATCGGAGCTTCGATGGCATCGCCTTCCTTCATGCCGAAGCGGCTGAGCACGTTGAGTGTGGCCTTTCCGGCAAACATCTTCATCAGTTCATCGTCTAGGGCGAGAAAGAACCGCGACCGACCTTGATCGCCTTGGCGACCTGAGCGGCCGCGCAACTGATTGTCGATACGACGACTTTCGTGGCGTTCGGTTCCAACGATATGCAGACCACCGAGTTCTTCGACATTTGTGAAGAATTGCAGGCGATGAACGTTCCAGCCAGCATTGTCGAGTTCACGCTCAAGCGCTTCATTCGACAGCGAGGCGATCTTCTTCGCTGGCAGTTCCCGAGCTTCGGTCACCCAGTGCTCGAGCAGCGCGCGGCGCACGGCCGGGGCGTCGAGTGCGTCCAGTTCTTTGCGACTTTGCCCAAGAAAACGCCCTGCCAAATGGCGGTGAATGAGCTCGAGACACTTTGATTCTCCCATCGATGCATCGACTTCGCGCGGTGCGAGGTCGCGCCGCTTCCAGTGCTCGAGCAGCAGCGTTGGATCGATCGGCGCGAGTTTGATGTCCGTTCCGCGGCCTGCCATGTTGGTGGCGATCATCACTGCGCCGAGTCGTCCCGCGCCAGCGATGATCTCCGCTTCACGCTCATGCTGTTTGGCGTTTAGCACTTCGTGACGAATCATGTGCTTCTCAGTCAACATGCGGCTGAGCATTTCGCTCTTCTCAACACTCGTGGTGCCCACGAGCACCGGTGCCCCCGTGTCATGCACGCGCTTGATCTCATCAACGATGCGCTCCCATTTGTCCTTCTGCGAAAGAAAGACCAGATCCTGGCTATCAATGCGCACTGCGGCCACGTTGGTTGGAATCGACACGACCGGAAGTCTGTAAATCTCGAAAAACTCAGTCGCTTCTGTATCGGCTGTACCAGTCATGCCAGAGAGGCGCTGGTAGAGCTTGAAATAGTTTTGGATGGTGATCGTCGCCATCGTCTGCGTCTCTTCCTTAATGCGCACGTTCTCTTTCGCCTCGACCGCTTGATGCAATCCATCAGACCACTGTCGTCCCACCATCTTGCGACCTGTGTTCTGGTCGACGATGACGACGCCCATCTGACCATCCTCATCGGGAGCGATCACGTAATCGCGATCGAGTTGATAAACCGTATGCGCGCGGACTGATTGCTCGAGCAAGTGGGGCATGTCCATGTTCTCGCCGACGTAGAACGAGCCAATTTTCGCCTCGCGTTGCGCCTCTTCGACTCCCTCGTGGGTGAGCGTCGCGCGCTTTTTGTCCATTTCGAGTTCGTAGTACTGAGTGAATCGATCCCGTTCACGTTCGAGTTGTGGAAGCTGTTTGCGCGCCTCGTCGAGTCGCCGCTTCATCGCTGGAATCGCAGACTTGTCGCGTGCGTTTCGAATGTCACCCTCGGCGCCAGCGGCTGCTGCCCGGCAGTGCTGCACTCTGTCTTCACTGCTCTGCCACTCGGTCTGACGTGCCACGAGATGAATCGCCAATCGTTTGGCGAGGTCGTAGCGGGGTTGCTGCGTGTAGGCCGGTCCCGAAATGATCAGTGGCGTGCGTGCCTCGTCAATCAGCGTTGAGTCGACTTCGTCGACAATCGCAAACTCGCGGCGGCGTTGCACCTGATCGGCACTGCGCAGTTTCATGTTGTCGCGCAGGTAGTCGAATCCGAACTCGCTGGTCGTTCCATAGACGACATCGCACGAATAGGCGACGATCTTGTCACTCGGCCGCTGCATATGCATGGGATGGATCGCACCGACAGTGAGCCCAATGGCGCGAAAGAACGGGAATGTCCAATCGCGATCGCGCTGCACGAGGTAATCATTCACCGTGACCACGTGCACTTGCTTCTCTTCGCAGGCGGCCAAGTAGCAGGCGAGCGGACCGACGATTGTCTTGCCCTCACCCGTTTTCATTTCGGCAATGCGCCCTTCGCTCAGAACGATTCCACCAATGATTTGCACATCGAATGGACGGGCGCGAAATGGTGGACGACTCTCGGGCAACACATCTCGAATCGCCTGATAGACCGCCGGGGGAATGTCGATCAGTTGCCATCCAGCAAGCTCGCTGTGGCAACCACGCAACTCTGCGGTGGGTTGACGGGGGGCAGTTGCCTGCATCAGTGCCTGCGTCTCTAGAAAGAGTTGTCGCGCCGGTTCCGGCAACTGCGATGGATCAAATCCGAGCAGTGGATTGAAAGTGTTTCGCAATCCAACAGCGCGGTCCATTGCCTCACGGGCACAGCCAAAGATTTCGGGAATCATGTCGTAGGGGCGCTCTCCCTTACTCACCCGGGCGCGAAACACATCGGTCATCTCGCGCAGTTGCGGATCGGTCATCACCGAAAAGGTCGATTCAAGATCGTTGACCTTGTCGACGATTCGCAGATAGCGGCGCACCATGCGCTGGTTGTGGGTCCCGAAAGTTTTACGAATGAAGAAGTCGAGGACTGGAATTGGCATTGTGTTGCTCGGATATCGGGCGGAAGTCTCCGCGCGATGAATTGATTTGAATTAAAAGTCGAAGAACCCTACGCGTGCGGTTATTCAATGGACCCCGTTCCTCTAGCGTGAACAGAATCCAAAGCGCCGCGGGCGCTTTCGCGCCCCGATACTCAGCGGTAGGGTGGTGGAACTGCCGCGAGTCCGGCAGGCGTTGCGCGGGCGACCCAGGCGGCCGAAACTGAAACTTCACGAACGTTGGTTGGCTGTCTCGTGGCGCACCCGCGAGCGTGCGAGCACTGCGCCAAAGATTGCGGCCCATTGGTTACCGGCTTCGCAGCGCCGCTGCTCTCGCAGTCGACGATGCAAGTGCCAGCGAAGGCGAACGATCCAGCGGTGCACGCGAGGGGCGCTCCAATGGCGGCGAGCGTCAGTAGAAGTGCAAAGAGAGTGGGATGGAAAACCGAAAAAGCCACGAGTCTATTGTGGCACCGAAACTGCCTCCTAGCAAGTGCAACTCTGTACTCTTGCATCTTCTTGTTTCAATTGGGGTGGTAGCTCAGCGGTCCAGAGCCCCTGACTCATAATCGGTGAGACCCGGGTTCGAATCCCGGCCGCCCCATTTGGTAGAGCCTCGGCGCTACCCTTCGCATCGTGACGAATCGCATTGATGGCATTTTTCAGCGGCTCAAAGGCTCAAATCGCACTGGATTGATGCCGTTTCTGACTGGCGGCTACCCTTCGCTAGCTGTCACAACCGACGCCATTGGCGCGGTTGCAGCAGCGGGGGCATCCATTCTTGAAATCGGGATTCCATTCAGCGATCCCATCGCCGACGGTCCCGTGATCTCTGCAAGCATGCACGAAGCACTCGCGGCGGGGGCAACCGTCGCGGGAGTTTTTCAGGCAGTCGCAGCGGCGCGTGCAAAAAGTGATGTTGGGCTAGTCGCGATGGTGAGCGCGTCGATTGTCACCAAGATCGGCATGAAAGAGTTCGTTGCCGCCGCATCCGATGCAGGCTTCGATGGATTGATCGTGCCCGACCTCGACTTCGCATGCGCCGATGCGCTGGCACAACTCTGCGATGCGCGCGAAATGTCACTCTCGCTGTTGGTTGCTCCAACGAGTTGCGCGCGGCGGGTCGCAGAGGTCACCGCGCTCTGTCGTGGATTCATCTATCTCTTAACACGGGCTGGTGTGACCGGGGCGCGTGAGGCGAGTCCAGAAATCGCCGCATCGGTGGCAGCAATTCGGGCAGCGAGCTCACTTCCCATCGCAGCAGGATTCGGCATCTCAACTCCTGCCCACGTCGCCGCCGTCACTCAGTATGCCGATGCGGCAATCGTCGGCAGCGCACTGATTCGGCGCATGGGATCGACCCGTCCAGTCGAAGCCGCCGCAGAATTCACCCAACTTCTTGCAGCGGGACTCGGAACCCGCGCGTCCGCCGGGTAGCCGTTTGCACGTGGCCCCGGCGAGTGCAGTGACCTTGAGTACGCAGTGCAACGTTCTGCTTCGCGCAGCCGCAGTCACCGTCGATTATCCCGGAGTGCGTGCGCTCGAACGCGTCTCGCTCGACTTTCGTGCCAGCGAGATTCATGCCATCGTCGGTGAGAACGGCGCGGGTAAGAGCACCCTCATGCAGGTTCTGAGCGGAGCGCGCGAGCCAACGGAAGGCAACGTGGTGCGCGATGGAGTCGCGGTTCGATTCAGCCGTCCGTCCGATGCAATTCGGCACGGCATTGCGATGGTGCATCAAGAACTCAATCTCGTTGAGACGCTCAGCGTCGCCCAAAACATCTCGCTCGGGCGCGAGCCGACCCGCTGTTGTGGATTGCTCATCGACCGAGCGCGCCAACACAACCGCGCCCGCGATCTGCTCGCAGCACTCGGATCAGAGGTCAATCCCACGCAGAAGATCTCGAAACTCTCGATCGCGCAGGCGCAATGTGTCGAGATCGCAAAGTGCATTGCGACCGATGCCCGCGTCTTGATATTCGATGAGCCCACGGCAGCCCTTGGGGCCAGTGAAAGCGCGCGACTGCTTGCTCTTCTGCGGCAACTGCGCGGTGAGGGACGGGCGATTCTCTTTGTCTCTCACCACCTCGACGAGGTGATTGCCGTCGCAGACCGAGTCAGCGTGTTGCGTGACGGTCGGCTTGTGAATGCGTTCGAACGCGACCACAACGGAGTTCTGCGGGGGAGTGATCGATCGCAAGCCGATGAGGGAACGCTAGCACGCGCGATGGTGGGGCGCGAGCTCGGGTCGATCTATCCCTGCAAGGGTCACGCAACGAACGCTGGTGTCGCCATCGAGCTCGTCAACTTCGGCGCGCGCGGTCGCTCGCGCGATCTTTCGCTGGCGGTCCGCGCGGGCGAAATCGTTGGCGTCGCGGGGCTCATTGGCAGCGGTCGCACCGAATCGGCAGAGGCGATTGTTGGACTGCGCGATCGCGATGGGGTCGTGCGCATCGGTGGTCACGCAGTGCGATTCGCAAGTGTGCGGGCGGCCATGCGCGGGTCGGTCGTCTATGTCAGTGAAGATCGAAAGAGCAAGGGACTACACACATCACTCTCGTCGCGCGTGAATATGACGCTGCCATCACTCGATGCGACGACGCACTTCGGCGGCTTGTGGGTTGATGACAAGGCGCAGCGTGCCGTGACCGCGCGGTGGATTCGCGCTCTCGAGATTCGCTGCGCGAAGCCAGAGCAACCAATCGCAGCGCTCTCGGGCGGCAATCAACAGAAAGTCGCCCTGGCACGCTGGCTCGAAACGAAGCCGAAAGTTCTCATCATCGATGAGCCCACACGTGGCGTTGATGTCGGCGCGAAAGCCGAGATCTATGCGATTATCGCGCGGCTCGCAGGCGAGGGTCTCGCATGCATCGTGATCAGTTCAGAGTTACCAGAACTAATCGGGATCGCTCATCGAGTGATTGTCATGCGCGGTGGAACCATCGCCGGCGAACTCTCGCGCGAACAACTTGCCGCAACCGACTGCGAAGAGCGCATCATGCGTTTGGCATCGGGTGTCATGCAACTCAAGGAATCCGCGTGATGAACAGGCGACTCGTCGACCGTCTGCGGGCAGCGCAAGCGTTTCTTCAACAGTGGGGTGTCGTCGTTGCCTTTGCGATCCTCTTTGCGGTGAGTACAGCGAAGCAAGGATTCGACTTCTTCAACGCTGAGAATTTTCGAGCACTCCTGAATTCGAACGCCCCCGTTGGAATATTGGCGGTTGGCATGACACTCGTCATCATCTCGGGGGGAATCGACCTCTCGGTGGGCAGCATGGTTGTGCTCGCCGCTGCCCTGGGGGTCACGTCGATGAATGCGCTCATCGATGGTTCAACGTCAGAATTGAACGCCGTGCTGATCGGCGGTGCCGTCACTGTCTTGTGCGGAGTCGGTGCGGGATCGATCAACGGCGTGCTGATCGTCTTTGGACGAATCGCACCATTCATCGCAACGCTCGGCGGTCTCGCGGCATTTCGGTCAATGTCACTCGCGGTCGCCGATGCGGGGGAGATTCGTTCGCAGAGCGCGACTCTCTTTTGCGCGCTGGGCCGCGGAGGAATCCCACTGCCTGGGCTCGAGAATGCCGCAGGCAAACCGCTCACACTCTCGTATAGCACGGTCATCTTTTTCGCGCTCGCCGCGATCGCTCAGTGGATGCTCTCACGCGCGCGATTTGGACGCCACCTCATCGCAGTTGGGGCGAATGAAACCGCCGCGTGCTACGCCGGACTTCCCATCGCGTGGGTGCGCTTTCGCGTCTACGCAATAATGGGGCTCTGTGCTGGGATCGCCGCACTCGTGCAAAGTTCGCGGATGAACTCAGTCTCGACCGCGCAACTTGGGCTTGGAAGCGAACTTGACGCGATCGCAGCAGTCGTCATTGGAGGAACAACTCTTCGTGGCGGATTCGGTCGCGTTTGGGGCACGGTGATTGGGGTACTCATCCTTGGAATGATCACCAACATTCTGACAATCTCTGGTGTTAGCCCGTATTGGCAGGGGGCAGTCAAGGGCGGAGTGATCGTGCTCGCAGTGCTCGTGCAACGCGGCTCGCGCGATTCGATGTAGCGTGGCGTTCATGCTCTCACATATCGCATCTCTCTCGGGCGCTGGATTGGTCGTCACCGCGTCCCTCTTGATGGGTCTCTCGTCAGAGCCCACAACACCCTCGCAAGCGACCGTCGCGCTGGTTGCAAAGGCGGCACCCTACCGAATCGGAGTCTCAATTCCTGCCGCCGATCATGGTTGGACGGCTGGTGTCGTCTGGTGGGCCCGCGAATGTGCAGATTTGCATCCCGAGATTGATTGGACAATCGCGACGGCAGAGACTCCTGAAAAGCAAATCGCCGACATCGAAGCATTGATGGCGAAGAAGGTCGATGCGCTGGTCATTCTCGCGACTGAGTCTGCCCCGATCACTCCCATCGCGCAAGAGGCGCATGATCGTGGAATCTTGATCGTGAGCGTTGATCGTGGCTTTCTCAAGCCGGTTGCAGACATTTTCATTGAGGGCGACAACGCCGCATTTGGCCGCAAAGGCGCGCAATTCATGGTCGAGAAGCTCGGGGGCAAAGGCAAGGCGAAGGGTGAAATCATCATCCTTGAGGGGATTCCATGCACCGTCAATACTGCGCGCGTCACCGCCGCGCTTGAGATCTTTCATGACGAACCTGGCATCAAGATCGTGGCGCAGCAGGCAGCAAATTGGAATCGTCAGAAGGCGCTCGAAGTCACCGAGACATTGCTTACGAAGTCACCCAAGGTCACAGCCATTTGGGCATCCGACGATGACATGGCACTCGGTGCCGAGCAAGCGCTGGCCGAGAAGGGCATCGAAGGAGTCTGGATACTCGGCGGTGCCGGAATGAAGGACATCATCAAGCGCGTTATGGATCGTGATCCAATGTTTCCAGCGGATATCACCTATCCCCCCTCGATGATCGCGACTGGAATGGAACTCGCCTCGAGCGTTCTTGCCGGCGGCAACCGCGCACAGAAGTTGCAGTTCATGCCGCAGCATCTCGTGATTGATGTCGACCTCGTCACGCCAGAGAATGCCAAGCGGTACTACTTCCCCAAGAGTGTTTACTGAGAGCATGGCGACTGCGATGCCGTGGTGGGAAGTGTGACTGCCGCACGCCCCGCAGTGCGCCCCCGCAGTGCGCCCCGCAGTGCGCCCCGCAGTGCGCCCCGCAGTGCGCCCGTTGACTAGTACCGCCGCAGTACACCGATGACAACCCCCTGAATAGTGCAGTCCTGCACGAGGATCGGCTCAAACTCAGGGTTTGCCGGCTGCAAGCGAATCATCCCATTCCTCTCCCGGTAGTACGACTTGAGCGTTGTCTCACCATTGGGGAGAAGAGCGACAACCCGCTCGCCGCTGCGCGCAGTTGAACGACGCTCGACGATGACGTAGTCCCCATCAAGAATTCCCTCATCGCGCATCGATTCTCCCTCGACCTGCAACGCGAACATCTCACCGCGCCGTGCTGTGGTGCGACCAAAGATCTCTTCAAGGCGCAACTTCTCATCCTGTGCGCAGCGTTCGATCGGCATTCCTGCCGCGATGCGACCGAGCAGTGGAAAGGAGAGCCCAGCCTCTTCGTCTGCGGGTACAGCTCCCTCACACTCCGACAAAGAGCGAGCCTTGTTGGCATTGCGTTTGAGTGCTCCCTTCTCGACGAGCGCCTCGACATGTTCGAAGACGGTGACCTTGCTCACGTCGAGTTCGTCCGCGATCTCCTGAAGAGTCGGCGAGTAGCTGTTCGCACGTCGAAACTGTCGGACGAAATTGAAGATTCGCAACTGCTTGGGGGTGAGATTCATGCTGTTCATGTTGTTCATGTGTTTCGGGGCTCTCTTTCTGTTCGCTGAAATCGTGTTCAGAATCGCCGGCTGATGGTGTGCGCCGATAGACGTACACAGGGGATGGAATTCTTGCGAGACGTTTGGCAATGCGACTCTCACGAGAGAGTGCCAGTGCGCGACCTGCGGTGGTTCGTTTGACGGGGGGAATGGGGCGTGGTTCTTCTTGTGCCGTGTGATCAACAAGTGTGGAACTGATTCCGAGAAACGCACAGAGTTGGTCGATCCAGTTCAGCGATTCACTAACTGAAGCGACGACTCGCTGCGCTTCGATGACGAGGAGCGTTCCGAACGAATCGACCGTGAGGTGGCGAACGAAATCTCCTCCGGGTCCCCATGAAACCAGTGGTTCTTGCAAACATTCAGAGTGCGCAGAAGAGTGGGCAGGAGCGTGCGCAAGTTTGTGGTTGTGTTTCATGCTGGTGCATTCATCGGATTGATTCGATCCATCACGGTAGATTTTGTACGGTATATGTTAGCCTGACGGACGGTCGGTATCAAGCCGTCTTTTCTTGTTACTAGGATTCGTTACATGAGCCGTGCGACCGAATTCAGTGATTCTCCACCCCCAGAGTGTTCGGCGAGCGTGCGTGGGGCATTTGGGATCGATCCTGAGGTGGTCTTTCTCAACCATGGGTCGTTTGGAGCCGTTCCCGCGCCAGTAGCACGCGCGGCGGAAGCGTGGCGGGTGAAGATCGAGGCGCGTCCTATCGAGACCATCGCGCGCCGCATGACGGAGGAACTCGCTCACGTCAAAGTGCGGGTGGGGGAGTATCTCGGAGCCGACCCAGCGCGGATCGGTTTCGTGACCAACGCCACGAGTGGAATCGGCGCGGTGCTTCGCAGTATCCATTGGAAACCCGGAGACCGCATTGTGATTTCGAATCAGTGTTACAACGCTGTGAGGCAAGCTGCGCACGCCTACTGCGAGCGGTTCGGCTGCGAGGTTGTGGTGGTTGACCTTCCATTGCCGCTGGGCGATGAAGCGGTCATTGTCGACCGGTTCATGAGTGCGGTCGATGCCCGCACGCGACTCGTTATCGTCGATCACATCACGAGTCCGACTGCGATTGTGCTTCCTGTCGCTGCCATCGCGCGCGCTTGCCGGGAACGCGCAGTGCGTTGCCTCGTCGATGGCGCCCATGCGCCAGGAATGATTCCACTCGCAATCGATGCCATAGGCGCAGACTGGTACACCGGCAACCTTCATAAGTGGGTTTGCGCTGCGAAGGGATGCGCGATTCTCGTGCCCTCGCCAGAGACCGCCTCGTTCACCCATCCCGAAACAACGAGTCACTTTCACGGTCACGGTTTCGCCGCCGAGTTTGACTGGCAGGGCACACGAGACTTCGCGGGACTGCTCGCAATTCCTGCTGCGATCGACTTCGTTACAGCGAGTTTCTCTGGTGGATTGATGCAACACAATCATGCGCTCGCTGCTTGGGCGCACCGATCTCTGTGTGCCGCATTCAAAGTTGAACCGCTCTCGCCGCTCGATGGATCAATGATCGGATCGATGGCCGCGGTCGAATTGCCCCTCGCGATTGCGCAACGGTTCAAGAGCGCGCAGTTGTTTCAGGCGGCGCTCTACGAACGGCACCACATTGAAGTGCCGATCATCGATTGGGGTGGTCGCTGGTATGTGCGCGTCTCTGCGCAGGCCTACAACACCGCGCAGGATTACGTTGGACTTTCGGGTGCCGTCGCGGTTGAGTCAGGAGGCTGAGGCACTGGCGAGCGGGGCGAAACTGGTGAGGCGGGTGGCTGCGCTGCGGGCAATCCAGCCTGCGCTTGCTTGTATGGCACATATTCGGTGTTGAACCACGTCCACCAACGTTTCATGTCCCAACCATTGTCAACGGTGCTCTGACCAAAGTCACGCGTCGTCAACGCCACGAGGGAGTGGTGTGCATCTGAACGGTAGGTGTAGACCATCGCATCTTGCACGCGCATCAGCACGCCCGTCTGCAGCGATCCAACGATTGGCTGAAATGCGCCCGTTCGATCACCGACGACGGGCACGACGTTTGCGATGTAATTCGTGCGCGTGCCGATGGCGATCCAGGCGAGATCACCGTCGGTCTTCTTCTCGTCTGCCGCGACCTGTGCGAAAATGAGTGAAGGGATCACAGCGAATGCGTCGACCTTGCCGGCTAGCAATCCAGCTTGATTTGCGACGGCATGGCGATCATCGCGTAGTCCGAGTTCAATCATTGCAACGACTTCGTCGCAGGCTGGTCGGTGAATGCGCCGCGAGGCCTCGTGGCGCATCTCAGCTTCGTCACTTCGAATCGCGATCTTCGCAAGCATTGCTTGCCCGAGGCCACCTTGCGAGGCGAGGTGATCGAGGTATGCCAAGCGCACGTCATCTTTTTCGCGCTTCATTGCGTCCCACAAGACCTGCCATGATGCGGGATCCTTCCAGCGCTTGAACTGGGCGATTCCCTCTTCGCGCACTGCTCCGCGGCGTATGCCAAAGTTCATTCGCACGAAGTCCTTCGCCGATTGCTCGTACGACTGCGCTGAGCCACTGCCATTATTGGGAATCAAGATCGAGGGATCGACCGCCGGTGGGATCCCGCCCGTCGCGGGAATCTCGCGCAGGAGCGCTGGCGGCGTTGGGTGTGGCGACGAACTCTGCGTCGCACAAACGAGCCACAAGATCAGCAGTGACGTTGGCATGATGATTAGGATAGCGATGATGTCGATGAACACAACAGACCATGATGGCGGTGCGCAACTCGATGTTCGATCGATTTACGGGCGCATTGGCAGCGAAGCCTTCTGGAAGATTGCGCGGGCGTTTTACGCACGAATTGACCGCGACGCACAACTGCGAGGCATGTTTCCGGCCGACCTTGAAGAGCCGATTAGAAATCAGGCGGAGTTTCTTATGCAGTACTTCGGCGGTCCAGAAACCTATAGCGCGCGCAAGGGTCATCCGCGCCTGCGGATGCGCCATCATCCGTTTTCTATTGGCGTTGCGGAACGAAACGCTTGGGTTGCAGCAATGGACGGCGCGCTCGCCGATGCCGAGATTCCCGATCCAGATCGCACCGTGATGAAAAAGTACTTCGCAACAACTGCAACGTTCTTGATGAACCGCGACGAACCGATCTAGTCGGGATCGACTGCGCCAACCACCAGATCGCGCCTGGCGAGCGTGGTGAGGACCTGCTCAGCAGCGGCGCGGGTCGGCCAGGTACCGATGCGCACCGCAAAGAGTTCTTCACCCTTCACCGAGTGAATCACATCCACGCGTGCTGCCGGCATTTTGGCGCGTTGAAGATCTTTCGTGAGGTCCTTTGCGCGTTTGTTCGCGGCGATCTGCGTGCTGTAACTCCCGGCGCGAATTGTGAATGATCTCTGCGGGCGAGCCGCACTCACGGCCGGCACATCGATCGCAGCACTGGGTGATGCTGACTTCTTGGCTACCGCCACTGGTGCTGCAACTTTCTTGGCAGTGACGACCGGCAGCGGCGCATCCGCTGATTCATAGGGATCGACCGTGACACTCTCACGCTCAACTTGACGAGCGCCTACTGGAGCGGCCGCCGCGGCCTGCGCCGCGCATTCGCGCGCCTTGGCGGCATCCGCCGGTGGTAGCGAATCTGCGGCGAGCAGAAAGAAAGCGGCGGCATCACGCGCTCTGTGTTGGGTGAGTCGGATGTCTCCAAGCAGCACCAGAGCTCCGCCAGCGACTTCGGCGTTGTGTGAACTGCGCGCACGCATTGCGAAGCGTTCGGCCTCGTCGATTTGTCCCAATTTGAAAGCGCTCATGGCGGCGAGCAACGATCCCTGTGCGGCGGTGGGTGGATCACTCGATTGTGAGAGCGAACTACCTTGAGAAAGGGCCGCTTCGTAGCGACCCTCCTCAAAGCGCGATACGGCCGATGAAAATGAACTTGCCTGTGGCGGGGCATCGCATGCGACCACCACTCCCACGAGCGCACAACACGAAAAAAGTTTCTGCGCGCATCGCGTGCGCTTGTTGCTTCCTTGCACCCGCGTATCGTACGGCGGCTCCGCTCGGCCATGCAAGTCAATGAAGCTTCTGCGCACCATTCAACGTCAGATTCTCATGCGACCATGGCGAGTTGCAGTCGTCGACGACCAACGTTCGTGGCGCGCATTTGAATTGCAGGTCGTCGCCTGGCACTTGGCGCGCGAGATTGAACGAGTCTCGTCAAGTGAGCGGGTTGGAATACTCTTACCGACTTCGGGGCTCTTTCCAGCCGCAGTCATGGCAGGGTGGATTCTGGGAAGAACCGTCGTTCCGCTGAACTACCTGCTCTCAAAGACCGACCTCGAGTACGTCTGCGCGGATGCGGGACTCGACGCCTGCGTCGCTGTGTCGCCAATGATTGACCTCGTAGGGGGGTTGCCTAAGGGGGTGCAGGCGATTCGCATGGATCAGATGAAGTTCACCGGATTCCCACCAGTTCGCTTCAGTCGCGGGCGCAAAGCAGACGAACTTGCTTTGTTGCTCTACACATCGGGCACGAGTGGACGGCCCAAGGGAGTCATGCTGACCGCGGGCAACCTGATGGCAAACATCGAGCAGATTGTTGATCGCGCAAAGTTCAACCGTACAGACACGATGCTGGGAGTTCTGCCACAGTTTCACACCTTTGGAATCACTGTGCTGACCCTGCTCCCGCTCGCGATCGGTTGCCGCGCGATCTACACCGCCCGATTTATTCCACGCAAACTGATCGACCTCACCCGCAAGCACCGACCAACGGCGCTTGTGGCGATCCCATCGATGTACGGTGCGCTGCGGCTCGTGAAGGATGCCACGCGCGATGATCTCCAGAGCCTGCGCTACGTCGTGAGTGGAGGAGAGCCACTTCCCCAGGCGGTCTCCGACAGTTTTCTCGATCGCTTTGGAATTCGCATCAGCGAGGGGTATGGGCTCACCGAGACCGCTCCTGTGACAAATTGGTGTCTTCCGCAAGAGTGGCGCTGGCGCAGTGTTGGTCGTCCACTCGCGCGCATTGATCAGCGAATTGTCGACAGTGCGGGCAAGGATGTCGCACTCGGAGAAGAGGGCGAGATTCGGGTTGCAGGTCCAAATGTGATGGCGGGGTATTGGAAACTTCCCGCCGAGACGCAAGCCGCATTCGACGAGCGGGGGTATTTTCGCACGGGAGACATGGGACGATTCGACGCCGATGGTCACCTCTTCATCACGGGACGCATCAAGGAGATGCTGATCATCGCTGGAGAAAATGTCTTTCCGCGCGAGATCGAAGAGGTGCTTGATCGCCATCCCACCGTGAAGGCAAGCGCAGTCGTAGGGCGACCCGACGACTCACGAGGCGAGTTACCGATTGCGTTTGTTGAACTTCGCGACGGAGCGAATCTTGATGAGGGGCAATTGCGGGCGTGGTGCCGTGAACACCTTGCCCAATTCAAAGTTCCACGCGAGATCAAACAACTCGATGCACTGCCACGCAATCCAACAGGCAAGATTCAGCGTCGCGCGTTGCTGGCACTGCTCAGTTCGGACACGGACCCCAGCCAGCCAGAATCGCCGTGAGATCTGTTCCGTTCACGCTGCCGTCGCCATCGATATCTCCGCCGCCGCCGCCGCCGCCAGTTCCCCATCCTGCAAGCACTGCCGAGAGATCAACTCCGTCGACTTGATTGTCGTCATTGACATCGGGGCAGGGTGCGCAGGGTGGAAGTGATGCTGTGACTCGCAGAGTTCCCGATCCGGTGTGGCCTGGGATCGCCGCCATTCGAATGAAGTATTCGCCGCCACAAGTGGCAGCGAACTCGACCTGTGAACTCAGTTGGTTTGTTGGGCATGTCGCTGCGTCGTCATTGCAGGCAACCACAGTCGTTGCGCATTGCTGGTCGTAGACGACGATCACACTATCGAGCACGCCAACTCCGCAGGTGCTGAGTGCGACAGTGCCTTCGACGTCGGTAAGTCGAAACCAGACATCGGCGCCCAGCAGCGTCCCTCCACCTGCCAGGCAACCCGATGGCGCGGGGTATGAGGTCGCGGTGGCGCCCACGAGTGTGAAGGGAGTGTTGCCAAGATGCACGATGCGCGCGTTCTGGCACAAATCATTCGCAGGAGTCGGCGGTGGACAGAGCATGAGAGCGCGGTCGGCGCAGAGTTGATCCCAACTCTTCTCGCAGCAGACAGGGTCGACGGCACAGACGCTCGAGCAACACGCGGCGATCTCGCAACCGGCAGATGCGTGCGGCTCGTAGCAACTGCCCGCGGTTCCGCAAGGATTTGTGCATTGATCGTTCCAACTGACGCCCAGTGAATACGACTGCAAACCTCCGCAACCATATGGATAGACCTGCGGATTTGGAAACGTTCCGCGTCCGACAACTGCGATCCACGTTCCTGCTGGGACGCACGCGCTGAACGCCTGCACCCCGCAGGAATTCATCTGAAGCACATGTATCGCCGACGCGAGCGGCGTGCACGCTGTGGGCAAGAGCGCCACGAAACTCTTCGAATCGGTGGCATACTCCGCGGTGTACTGCACGGTCAGTCGCGCGATTCCATCCCCATTGGGATCGGGAAGGTTGATTCGATAGCCATCAAGATCGGGCGAGCCATCATTGATCTGTTGCAGCCGACCGCAAACTGCTTGGCCATTTCCCACTGCGAGCAGTGTTGCATTCTGCGCACCTCCAACGCACGCTCCGTTGCTTTGTGTGCCACAGATTTCACCTTCGACGATTGAACCAGTGGGGCATGAGGGAGTGCACTGGGTCGCGCAGTTTCCATCGGCGATGGTGACGCAAAGAGTGTCCCATGCGACCGAACAGCACGCGGGCACAAACGCGCAGACTGTGTTGCAGCACGCCGCGTCTGAACAGGAAGGCGTTGCATGGGGTTGATCGCACGCACCAGCGGATGGCGAGCCGCAGGGCACAGGCGGGGGGGCATCGCACAAGAGAGAAGCGACGAAGGCACAGTAGTCATCCCAACTGGCAGTGCAGCAGGCGATGTCGCTCGCGCAGATGAGCTCGCAGCAAGTCGAGTCGCTACACCCGGGAGTTGAGTGCGCGCTCGTGCAGGACCCGGTTGCACCCGGAGGGCAGACCTGCGCGCTGGCGCAAGTTATCGCCCAGAAGGCACACGCACCACCAACGATCGAACCGGTTTGAAGGAGCCGCGCGTTGAACATCACAGTGACCATACGGGATAGTCCTGAATTGTCATCAGAAACTCGGCAAATTCAACAAAAAGAAAACCCCCTCGGCCTAATGACCGAGGGGGTTGCTATCTCAAAGAACTGACTGTGAAACCAAACTTATGGGCAGGCGCCCCAACCACTGAGCAGCGTGGTGAGATCGGCGCCGTTCGTGGTGCCGTCGCCTGTGATGTCGCCAGCGGGAGATCCCCACGCTGAGAGCAGCGTGGCAAGATCGGCTCCATTGCGGATGCCGTCGCCGTTGTAATCACCTGGGCATGGTGTGCCGCAAGCCACTGGGCTCGCAACGGTCACGCTGAGCGTTCCCGTTCCGAGTGGTGTCGTTGCGGAGTAACCGCCGAGCGCAATGCTGTACTCGATATCGCAATCCAGTTGCACATCCATAATGGAGGTGAAGGCGGCGCAGCCAGTGCCGTCATCATTGCAACCGACCACAGTTGACACGTTATCGCATGTTGTCGATGCCGAGAGTCGTGTGTCGTGCGTGGCAAGGTTGCAGGTCGAGAAGGTGTACAAACCCGACTCGGCTGGGGTGAAGGTGTAGAAGATGCAGTTGTAATTAATCTCGGTTCCGAATGCACCCATGTCGCAGAATCCGGTGAAGTTCAAATCAACTGTTGCACCAGCACGACTGAAGGGTGTGTCACCCATCGCGAGCATCACTGGCTCTGCACAGGAGAGTCCGGGGCCGCCGCCGCCGCCGCCGCCTGCCGCCGAGATGTTTAAAGTGCCCGTTCCGAAGTTTCCGGCTCCGTAGCCACCGATTCGGATCTTGTACATGGCGCCCGAAGTCGCGGCAATGGTCACTTCGGACGCAAGCGTTCCGCAGGAATCATCGTTGCAAACTACGAGCGATCCACCGCATGCGCTGTACACATCGATGCGGGTGTCCCATGTCGCTGAGCAGGCCGAAACAAGGTAAGCCTGGGTTGTTGGCGCAGTGAATGAGAACCAGACATCGTTGTAGAAACTCGCCGCAAAGGCACCGCAGGTGGGATCGGTCGGATTTGGGCCGTCGGTGGTCGAACCGTTCGTGTCGAACGCATTCGATCCGACGATGGCAACTTGAGCATCGGCGCAATCATCATTAGGTGGACCCACGGGGGCTCCCTGGCTGATGTTGAGTTCCGTTGCTCCAACTGCGCCGTTCCATCCACCAACACGAATCGTGTAGGTGACACCTTGAACCAGGTCAGCCCCGAGGAAGGACGAGTAGAAGGCGCAACCAGGACCGTCGTCGTTACACGCCAACATTTGGCCACCACTATCCGGGCATGAATCCCAGAGTTCGATGCCTGTGTCGAATGGCGCGGACGAACTGCAAGTTTGCAGTGTGTACCCATCAGTTGCAGGCGCAACGAACGTGAAGAACAGGTCCTTGGTGAATGGTGCTCCACCGAATCCGCAGGTGACATCTGGGAAACTCGTATTGGCGTTGCTGTTGTCGAACGAATTCGATCCCACAACCGCAACCACGGCGTTCGCGCAATTGTCGCCAGCAGGTGGCGTGAACGTGCAGGTCACTGAAGTGAGTTCGAGCACGTAGTTATTGGAGATCGATCCACCGCATGGAAACTCGAGGAATCCACTTGGAAGCGCAACGATGTAATACGAGCCTGGTCCGACGCACGCCGTCAGCAGCGTCGATGGGCATGAGCCCGTGCTAACGGCCCCAACGATCGTGCAGGCGGTTGCATCCACAACTGCGCAAAACGCAGGAATGTTGCTGTAGAGCGTCGCAGAAATCTGGGTGCCTCCAGTTGTGGTAAACGAATACCAGTCAGTGTCGCGAATCGAAGCGCTTGACCAGTAGGTTCCGCCGATGGAAACGGGGAAACTGATTGGTTCGTTCACACCGCCACCATTGCAGCCACCATTGGTGTCTGCGCTGCAGGGTTCGACTTCGGCTTGTCCGAATGCTGGGAGTGTGCATCCGCCCGCTCCGCAATCGGTGCACATGGAAGCCGCTTGATTGGCGCAGATCTGATCCCATTCGGTGGCGCAGCAGTATGCATCACCAGCGCACACGGTGTTGCAGCAATCGGGATCGATGCATCCCATCATTCCAGGATTCGCAACACAGCAACTGCCGCCAGTACCGCAGCCACCACCACCACCACCGCCGCCGCCGTCGCCGACAGCGATGTTCATCGTGCCAGGTCCACCAGCTGTTGTGGTGCTATAGACGCCGACAGCGATGTAGTAGGTCGTTCCAGCAGTCGCTGGGAAGGTCATGATGCTCGAGAAATTTGCGCAACCTGCGCCGTCGTCGTTGCAACCAACGACCGAAGCGGGGGCGCAACTTGTCTGAGCAGAGAATCTGGTGTCGACTCCATTTGCGAGATTGCAGTTCGAGACCGTGTACGTATCGGTCGTGCCCGCAACCCACGAAAACCAGACTGTGTTGTAATTGAAATCGGTTCCGAAAGGCCCCATGTCGCACAGACCCGTGTAGTCCATGTCGAGCGTGCCAGCAGTGTTGTTGTATGCATTGTCCCCATTGAGTGCTGTGACCGCAGTGGCACACGTGAGACCACCTTGGGCGTAGGCGCCAAGTGTGGTGCATGAGGCAAGCAGTGCGCTCGCCGCAAATAGAAGCTTTTCGTTACGCATCATTTCTCCAGTAGTTTCTTTGAGATTCGGAACCAAACGCGTTGAAGCATGGTTTCTCAATTCGGTCAGATCAGCATCATGCTTAACAGAACGATAAAAAACCAAGCCGATGTGGATGCAAACAGTGCAACCACACCATATGAAGATAATCACAAATCAAACAAATACAAATCAACAACGGATTTTTGCAGGAAAAACCACGCTACGGCGGCGGAAACACTGGCCGTGGATTGCTGAGCGGGGTATTTCGCCGTAGTCTGCTGAAATGACAATTCAACTTCACGATCGTTGCCCCGCGTTCAAGCTTGCCTGCAAACCTGGAGAGGAAGTCGATCTTGAAACGGTTATCGGATCCAAGACGGTCGTACTTCTGTTCATGCCACTGGCTTTCAGTCCAGTCTGCACACTCGAAGTCTGCTTGATGCGTGATCAGTGGACGAAGTGGCAAACACTTGGTGCTGCGGTCTTTGGAATCACTGTTGACAGCCCATTCGTCACCGAAAAATTTCGCCAGCTCGAGAATGTTCCGTTTCCAATTCTCTCCGACTTTAACAAAGTTGTCGCTACACAGTTTGGTGTGCTTCACGAGGACTTAAAGGGGATGAAGGGGATCGCCAAGCGGTCAGTGTTCGTCATCGATCGTTCTGGCATCGTGACCTACCGCTGGGTGACCGAGAACCCAGGCCAACAGATCGATTTCGCGGCGCTTGAGGCGGCGGTGGCAACGGCCTGAGCGGCCGCCGGCGGTTCGAGTCAGTCGACTCCGCCATCTTTAGCGGTGACATTGCATCTGCCGATCATCGTCTTCCCGAGGCGAACGCCAGTGATGTTCGTGCCAACCGGGACGACAAAGATGAGTTTCAATTTGTTCTCGCCAGACGAAGGCTGGCTCGGCAATTGCGACAACTTCTGAATCGGCTTGCCGGGCTCATAGTTGATTTCGACGTCATTCTGGCGCTCCCAGATATAGCCCGTGGGTTTGTAACCCTTGCTGCGCGAGTCGACAAGTTCGAGCGGGATATCGCGGCCAAGTGCCTTTATCGCTGCCGATCCATCGCCGTAGAGGTCTAGACCGCCTTTGCGGCGCGAAACGTCGAGCAAAATGACTTCTGTTCCCTCGGCGTGGCTGAATCCGCCGATGCGTTGGGATCGTGATATCGACATCGCTGCACCCTTGCGATAGATGCCCTTACCACCACTGAGAAAATTGCCACTCCTGCCTATCACATGCGTCATCGGTGACGCCATGTTGGTGTTCATCTGCACCGGCAGTATCGAGTTCTTCACCGCGATCAAGTTTGAGATGTCGTCGACGAAGCCTCCGTCGGGAGCCGAATCATCTTGCTCGACGGCATCCTCTTCTTCGCCATTGAGTCGCTGCTCGAGATCGCTGACCTCGGTTGTTGCGGGAAGAACAAAGCGCAACCCCTTTACAAAGACGAACTTTGGCTGCTTGCCCGCAGGAAAACCATCCGCAGGAAAGAGGAACATGAGCTTGACATCTTGCTCGCCTGGCACGCTGGTGGCGAAGTTGCTTATGTCATCGAATGGATAGAGCTTGCTCGTTCCATCGCTCATCGGTTGATAGAACTTTGTTGGGAAGGCAAGCTTTGGGGTTTTCTCGTCGGATGTGATTCGCACTTGCGCGCTCGAGATGATGAACTGCTCACCAGCGTCAAACGCACCTGAGTCAATTGTGAAAGCAACGGCATACGTTCCCGACGACGAACCATCGGCTGCCGAATAGCTCGGATCGAACAAGACATCTCCCAGCGTGACCGAATCTGGCGCAAGCGCGACGCGCCCCTCACCATCGGAGAAACTATCGCGGTGCAAACTCAGCGCTGTGTCGGCAAGACGTGGGTAATAGTCGGCGAGGGGCGTCGCTCGAAATGGCGAGAGCGACCCGCGTGAGAGCGTTGCGTAAAACTTCTCAGTGAAATCAGCGGCCGGAAGCATCATCTTGTTCAGTTGCATCGGCGCCCCGCCAGCATCGGCAGCGCGCGCCCATCCAACGTATCCCATGATTTCAACAGGGGCTTGAATGAGACCACACGAGATGCAGGTGATTCCTGCCGTTAGCACACCTGCGAGCAGTCCGAAGATGCCACCGCCGAATAGGTTCACGGCTGGTGTAAATCGAACATTGCTCGGAGCAAAGTGGTCGCAAACCAATCGCAGGATGAACAAGAAGGCAATGAAGAGACCTCCGAGCGTCATCCCCCATGCGTAGTTATCGAAGTCGTTGCCATTGAGAAAAAACCCAACAACGATTGGTTCCCAGAAAGCGAGCGCGAGTGCCCCTGCTGCGATGACACAGAGGCAGTGCAAGATCGCGCTGAATAGACCTTGATTCGCCCACCAGTAGGCGATGAAAAGCACAAGCACAATGACTGCGACATTCAGAATCATTGGGACTTCCTCGGTGCGGGCGTTTTCTGGTTCGCTGGTGGTGCTACGGCCCCGGTGGCAGGTTTTGCTGGCGCAGCGGATTTCGGCGGCGCGAAGACCCGCGCAACTTCGTCGAGGCTCGTTTCGCCAGCGCGCGCCTTTACGAGCGCGACTTCCTGGGCGCTGGGGCTTCGGAAGGCGCGGCGCATCTGCTGGCATGCGTTACGAACATCGCCAATGCCCAGAATCTCCCGACTCTTGTCATCGGGTCGAACGACCTCGAGGATTCCGGTGATTCCGACGAATCCCGTTCCCTGGCACGCCGAGCAATCGATGACCTGATTCTTCTCTTGAACCTTGCCACTGGAGCGGAAGAGTTGCAAGGTTTTGCCTGCCGCGCCGCCGAGTTTCTTGGATTGCTCTAGCGACGCCTGGTAAGGCTGACGACACTCTGGGCACAATGTGCGAATCAGTATCTGGCTGACAACTACCGACAACTTCGCACTGGCAAGCCTTTGATCGCCGACTGCCTTGAGGTACGCGGTGATCGCCATCTCGATCGAGTCACTTGGAGTCAACACATAGAAGAGGGTGCCCGCATTGTTGACATTAACCAACACCTTGCCAACCCCAGGTTCGCCAAGGTCAGATGCCAAAACGATGTCGGGTCCGCGCCGAACGAGCGATTGCATTGCCGTAGCGAAATCGATGTTTGGGTCTGAACTCTCCCAGACGTTGTGATCGATTCCTTCGAGGCGTCTTTCAACGAACCGTTCGAGCGTCTTGATGTTCGAGTTGTATGGATCGTGCCTAGTGAGCAACGAGTACGCCAAGGTTGTGAGTCCCTGACCTGGTGGTGTCGTGATCAAGACAACCCCAGAGCGCACGTCCTTGAGGGCTTCGCTGAGTAACTGCGATTGTGGCGCGAGGAGTCCGAGTTTTTCGAAGGGCACACTCAATTGTTTCTCGCGTTCAATATCGATGCGAAGTGCCTGCCCAGCAATCGAACCCCACGTGGTGAGCACGAGATTGATCTTGCTTCCTGCGACCTCCATGCGCATCTGCGCCGAGAGACGCTTGCGCCGATCCTTCACTTCAAGACCGGCCGCGCTCTTCAAATAGTCGATCACTTTTACGGCAAGTTCTGTAGTGATGTTTCCCTTGCGATAGCGCAACGAATCGATGAACTGCGCATTGACGTAGCCATTGGTTCCCGGAGTCAGTTCAATCCGGCTGGCCCGGGCGGGAAGGGCAGGAATCAGCAACTGTTCAGTCGCTAGATGCACTTCGAAAAGTGGATCGTCTTTGCCCGGTGGAGTTTGGCGATTGCCTTTGGCATCGGCGTATGAGACGGTGACTTCTCCGAATGCCTTTCGCGTCTTTCGTGCAGCGAGCATTGCCGACCACTTTCCTGCGAAAAGGTCAAAGCGAAACTGCTTGGGCACCTTTGGATTGCGGTACTTCCAGTATCCGTAAGGAGTCGCGAGATAAATCATGATCATGAGCGGAAAGCCAACCCAGAAGTAGGGGATCAGTAGCGCAGACGCAAGTCCTGCAACGAGTCCGCCAACGCATGCGGCTGTCCACGCCGAAACGTTCAGGTGAAAGTAGCGAAGGTCTTTGTCGATGACCGTTGAGATGAGCCATGCGTAGGGAAGCGTGAAAGCAATGATCAGCAGTGGTTTATAGACCGAGAGCAAGTGCACAGCCGTCGCCGAACCTGCGAGGAAGAACGGAGGTGTTGAAAAGTCTGTGGGCACGAGCATTTCCGTGGTCAAGAAACTACCTGATGCCCTTCAGGCGCATCTTGAGTTCTTCAGGGCGGGGAGTAGCTTCGATGGCAACGCGTTGATGAACCATTTCTGATTCAACGAGTTCGACCAGCGCCGAGGTGAAGTCGAGCATCCCCTCATCGCGTCCACCCTTGATGACTTCGAGAAGGTCGCCTTCGCGTCCCTCTAGGATGTACTTCTGCACGGCGGGAGTATTGAGCAGAATCTCTAGCGCAGGAATGCGGGCGATCTCTGGCTTGAGAGTCGGGAGCAACTTCTGGTAGATGATGGCACGCAAGTTGTAGGCAAGCAGTTTTCGAATCTGGTCACGCTCGTTCTCGGGAAAGAGGTCGTAAATACGGCCGAATGTCTGCCAGGCGCTCGAGGCATGAATGGTTCCAAAGACCAAGTGGCCAGTCTCGGCGGCTCGCACGGCTGCTTCGAATGTTTCGTAGTCGCGCATTTCACCTACGAGGCAGATGTCTGGATTCTCACGCACGAGTGCCCGAAGCGCATCGTTGAAATTCGTACAGTCGATGCCGATTTCGCGTTGATTGATGGTCGCCTTGACGTCGGTAAAGATGTACTCAATGGGATCTTCAATCGTGACGATGTGCACCTTCTTGCGCTCGTTCACATACTGAATCATTGCCGCGATCGACGTGCTCTTTCCCGATCCAGTGACTCCAGAGAAGAGGATCAATCCCTGAGCAGCCATCGCGATGTCGCCCAGCGTTGGTCGAAGCCCGAGGTCTTCGAAGGTCTTGATTTTGCTCGTGATGAGGCGCGCTGCGACTGCCGGTCTACCGCGCGCCATGAAGAGGTTCACACGAAAACGGCGACCCTGGTCAAAGTCGAATGCAAAGTCCATCGATCCATTGCGTCGAAAGTGGTCGAGCTGATTGGGATCCAAAATGTCTTTGGCAACCTGGAACATCAACTCTTCGGTGACGGTAGGAGCGGCGAGATCGCGCAGTGCTCCGCGGTGGCGAATGCGCGGGGGAAGTCCAGGCTTCACGATGAGATCGCTGCCTTCGATCTTGATGATCGCGCTCAACCAAGAATTCCAAGCCTTTCGGCCTTCGCCGGGTTGGGTTCCGCGATTGTCAGTCGCGACGGGAGTGAGAAGTTCATTTCTTGCGTGGCTCAAGGCGTTTCCTTCGGTGGCTTTCCCAAGAATTCCCAAGCGTAGCAAGGGGAGCGTCACTCTGGGTGGGGTCGCTTGACGGGAATCAAGAATCGTCCGATCATCTCCCAATGGAACACAAGATTTCCCAAGACGGGTTTACCTTTGATGATGTCCTGCTGATCCCACGGTTCAGTGTGATTGTCCCCCAAGCAGCAGACATCTCGACCCGCCTCACCCGCAACATCACCATCGGATTGCCATTGGTCTCAGCACCAATGGACACCGTTACCGAATCGACCCTAGCGCGTGCGCTTGCACAAGAGGGCGGAATCGGAATCATTCATAAGAATATGACGCCGCAGCGGCAAGCCAGCGAAGTTGCGCGGGTTAAACGCAGCGAAAACGGCATCATCGTTGATCCTGTGGTGTTGAGTCCCACCGAGTCAGTCGCCCGAGCGCTCGCCCTGATGAACGAGCAAGGGGTGAGCGGGTTTCCTGTGACAGAAGATGGCACGAGCCATGGCAAACTGGTTGGAATACTCACGCGACGCGACATGAAGTTCATCGCCAAGATTGCGGGAACAACGACGGTTGGTGATGCGATGACCAGCACGGCGCTGGTCACCGGCAAAATCAACACCCCACTTGAAGAGGCTGAGGCGATCATGATTCGGGCGCGCGTTGAGAAGTTGCCGCTGACAGATGAGAAAGGTTGCCTCACGGGACTCGTCACGATGCGCGATATCGACAATACGCGGCGCTATCCAAGAGCGTGTCGCGATTCACGGGGCAGATTGCGGGTGGGTGCGTCTGTGGGAGTGCGACAGTACGAACGCATCGAAGCACTGATCGCCGCCGAGGTCGACGTCATCGTTGTCGACACCGCGCACGGCCATAGTGAAAATGTTCTCGAGACCGTGCGTGAGATGAAGAAGCGGTACTCGATCGAAGTGATTGCGGGCAATGTCGCCACTGCCGATGGCGCGAAAGCACTAATCGATGCGGGTGCCGATGCAGTAAAGGTTGGGATCGGTCCGGGGTCGATCTGCACCACGCGGGTTGTGACTGGGGTGGGAATGCCTCAAATCACAGCAATCATGAACGCAGTATCGGTGGCGGAAAAAGCTGGTGTTCCTGTCATTGCTGATGGCGGTGTGCGACTCTCAGGTGACATCGCCAAGGCGATCGCTGCTGGCGCGCACAGTGTGATGCTTGGCGGGCTCTTTGCAGGGCTTGACGAGAGTCCAGGTGAACTTGTGTTGCACAGCAATCGACGATTCAAGGTGTACCGAGGCATGGGCAGCGAAGGTGCGATGAACGCGGGAAGTGCCGATCGGTACTCGCAGGCGGGATCACGCAAGTTTGTGCCTGAGGGCGTGGAGGGTCGGGTGCCGTATCGCGGTCACCTCGGAGACTTCGTCTATCAAATGGTAGGTGGACTTCGCAGTGCGATGGGCTATTGCGGTTGTGCAACCATTGAAGAGCTGCGACGCGACTCGCGATTCGTACGAGTGAGCGCCGCAACTGTGGTGGAGAACCATCCCCACGACATTCAGATAACCAAGGAGTCTCCGAACTATTCCAGCGGATCATTCGCCGAGTAATCGAGACTGAAAGTACCGGCGACAGGAATCGAACCTGCACGAGGTGTGAGCCCCAATGGATTTTGAGTCCATCGCGTCTGCCAGTTCCGCCACGCCGGCTAGAACAAATTTGATGCTAACAATTTGCATAGCACCCGTGGAAACGTGCTTTGCTATTCTTGTTGGCGTTCATGCGACGCTCGTGCATCATGTTTGTTCTTTCGGTGTGCTGTCTTGTTGGAATTCAGGGGGGGCACGCTGCAACCGAAGGGAGCGCGATCGTGTGTGCGCCTGTAGGGCAGCATTCTGCGGTCAATGTGAATGCGGGCGATTTGAATATCTTCCATTCCGCGAGCCCGCCCGCCCACGAGATTCGGGAGTTGGCATGGTTGGTGTTTGGCATTTCAGCGGGGATCTTCATCGTTGTTGAAGGGGTGCTCATTTGGTCGATCATCCGGTTTCGCAAGCGCAAGGTTGACGCTGGCGAACCTTTGCAGGTCTTTGGAAGCAACCCAGTCGAACTGGCGTGGACAATCATCCCCTGCATCATTGTGCTAGTTCTGACGCTCGCAACAGTGCGAACGATTCGCGAGGTTGAACTCGAAAGCGCTCCAGCTGGCGCGCTTGAAGTCGACGTGATCGGACACCAATGGTGGTGGGAGTATCGATTGCCTGCACCATCAGGCGCGATTGTCGTGACCGCGAATGAACTCATTGTGCCTGTGGGTCGCCCAATCTGGCTCAGTTTGCGCTCGGCGGATGTGATCCACTCATGGTGGGTGCCGCGGCTTGCGGGAAAGACCGATGTCATTCCCAATCACTTGAATCACACCTGGTTTCAGGCTGAGGCCGAGGGGACGTATCTCGGCCAGTGCGCCGAGTATTGCGGAAATCAACACGCCAACATGCTCTTACGTGTGCGCGTGGTGTCTGTAGAGGCGTTTGAGATGTGGTGCGCAGCGCAATTGGCCCCCCAGGTTGCCGACGCGTCAGGGGTCGACGGGCGCGCTCTTTTTCTCGAACTCGCTTGCATGAACTGCCACGCGATCGATGGCGTGAGCAAAGGCGCTTTCGGACCCAATCTCACCCATCTCATGAGTCGCGAGACAATTGGTGCGGGAGCCGCACCTCTGAACCCGCAAACGCTTCGGGCATGGATTGACGATCCACAATCCATCAAAGAGGGTTGCAACATGCCCAGTCTAAAACTAGAGGCGTCACAACTCGATGCGGTGGTCGCATATCTCTTGACATTGAAATGAAAGCGCCATGACACTCGCCGAGCACCATCCAACCATTCCTGCCGAAGTAAGTCGGACTCTCGGCGCACGTCTGCACGGTTGGGCCGTGACGGTCGATCACAAGCGGTTGGGCATCATGTATGTCTGTTTCGGACTGATCTTCTTTGTGATCGCAGGAATCGAAGGGGCGATGATGCGCGCGCAATTGGCGCAAGCGGCGGGCAAAGTCGTCGACCCAGCAACATTCAATCAACTCTTCACGATGCACGGCACGACGATGGTGTTTCTCGTTGGAATGCCCATGCTGCTTGGGATGGCGAACTATCTCATCCCACTGATGATCGGCGCGCGCGACATGGCCTTTCCTCGGCTGAATGCCTTTGGTCTCTGGCTCTTCGTGTTTGGCGCAATCCTGCTGTATTACTCCTACATCGGCGCCCAAGGTTTGTACGGAACATCCGCCGCACCAGATGTGGGATGGTTCGCCTACGCACCGCTGACGAATAGAACATTCTCACCTGGAAACTCAACCGATTACTGGATTCTTGGAATCATGGTGAGCGGGTTTGGCAGCATTACAACTGCCATCAATCTCCTCGCCACTATCTTGGTGATGCGCTGCCCAGGCATGACTCTGATGCGCCTGCCTTTGATGGCATGGATGATGCTCGTGGTCAGTGTGCTTGTGATTATCGCAATTCCAGTGCTCACGGGTGCACAGATTATGTTGCTGCTGGATCGATCGCTGGGAATGCACTTCTTCGATACGCAGAATGGCGGATCGTCGGTGCTGTGGCAGCATCTGTTCTGGTTCTTCGGCCACCCGGAGGTCTACATCTTGGTGCTACCCGCCTTTGGATTCTTCTCGGAGGTGATTCCCGTTTTCAGTCGCAAGGTCATCTTTGGGTATCCGCTAATGGTCGCGGCGACAGTTGCCATCGGATTCATCTCGCTGGGAGTGTGGGCGCATCACATGTTCGCGATCGGAATGTCGCCCGCGCTCAATGCGTTCTTTGCCGCGAGCACATTGCTGATTTCGATTCCAACCGGCATCAAGATTTTCAATTGGATGGGGACGATGATCGGCGGACAAATCATCTTCGCGACTCCAATGCTCTTTGCGAGTGCGTTTCTGGGCATTTTCACCTTCGGAGGTCTGACGGGAATCATGCTTGCGGTGGTGCCATTCACCTGGCAACTCTCAGACAGTTACTTCGTTGTGGGGCACTTTCACTATGTGCTTTTCGGCGGCACGATCTTTGGCATTTTTAGTGGATTGTTCTACTGGTTTCCCAAGGCCACTGGACGCATGCTGTCAGAGCGACTCGGAAAGTGGTTCTTTTGGCTGCTCTTCATCGGCTTCAACCTCACTTTCTTTCCAATGCACGTCTCAGGAATCCTCGGGATGCCGCGCCGCGTCTACATGTATCAACCCGATCGCGGGCTTGAGTTGTGGAACATGCTCTCTTCGATCGGCGTGATCATTCAGGCGATGGGGATCTCACTCTTTGTGTTGAACGTGCTCATCTCTCTGCGCAAGGGCAAGGTCGCGGGAAATGACCCGTGGAACGCCTGGACACTCGAATGGGCGACAACGAGTCCGCCACCTGAATGGAATTTCGATCAGGTGCCAACGGTTGGATCGGCGCGGCCCCTCTGGGATATCAAGAACCCGACCGATCCCGACTCGAATCATGAGGGAATTTCATGAGCACACTGACAAAGCCAGCGCCGGCGTGCGATGTCTGGCGTCCATCGCGCGGCAAGATCGGCATGATCTGTCTGATCACTGCCGAGAGCTGCATCTTTCTGACCTTCGTCGTGGCGTACTTGTTTTACATCGGCAAGAGTGCGACGGGTCCCCAACCAGCACAGGTGCTCGAACTGGGTCTTGTGATTTTGAACTCGATCGCACTGATTTCAAGTTCGTTCACTGCGGTCGCCGCCGTGCGCCTGCTGGAGGGTGGCAATCAAGGTAAGTGTTGGTTGTGGCTCGCCATCACCATTGCACTCGGCGCGTTCTTTGTGGGCGGCACGATCTACGAGTGGTCGGGATTGATGCGCGATCACGCGCTCTATCCAACGACTAATCTCTTTGGAACGACTTTCTATTCACTTGTGGGACTGCATCTCTTTCACGTCATCGTCGGACTTATCCTGTTGAGCACCGTGCTTGCGATGGGTCTGCTCGGCTGGGTGAAACCGCGCCACGCGCCCGCCTTCGACCTTTTGAGTTGGTACTGGCACTTCGTTGATGCGGTATGGATCGTTGTCTTCGTCACCGTCTATGTGATTGGTCGCTAAATGAAACGAGAAGCAAGTTCAACATCGTCAGGGTCGCAGAGCGAAGTGCCATACAGTCGGGCGATCCCTAAGCCGAGTGCTGGCCCGCTTGTGACCGCGCTTGGAATTGCGCTGATCGCCGCTGCGATTGTGACAAACCTCTATGTATTGGGGCTCGGCGTGCTGTTGGCAATCTGGGGCGCTGTGCTCTGGTTCAGGGCGATCTTCCCCGATGAGCGCATCGAGGGGATCCCAGAAGAACTCTTGCGGCAACCTGCTCCCAACTACGCGGTGAGCGCAGTGGGCGAGCGCAAGACTCGTCCGTCGTTTCCTGAAGAAATGCATCCGATTCGCTCGGGAGTTCTCGGCGGGCTGATCGGCGGGATTGCAATGGCAATCGTTGCATTTCTCTGGGGGATTTCACGACACGGCAGTGTGTGGTTGCCGATCAACTTGCTGACCGGTTCAGTCGTGCCCGGTGTCGGCGAATCAGATCTGCAAACTCTCGAACTCTTTCATTCTGGATGGTTCATCATTGCGGTGGCGATTCACGCCGCAATGTCGATCGCAGTCGGACTGCTGTACACAACTGCCCTTCCAATGATGCCGCGCCGTCCGCTGCTAGCGGGGGGAGTGCTGGTTCCTGTGATTGTCACTGGGATGGTCTGGGCGAGTCTTGGAATCGTGAATCCTGCCCTTGAGCGTTACATCTCATGGCCATGGTTCATCGCGAGTCAAATCGCATTCGGACTTGTGTGCGGATGGATTGTGAGCCGCAGCGAGATGGTCTCGACGCGCGCGGGTCAGTCGCTCGCTGAGCGTTTGAGTATCGAACGAGGATCGAAGCTATGAACAGCAGACTCTTGTTGGCTTCTCTCATCACATGGCTGTCGGGATGTGAACGTCCGGGAGGGCCACACGCCGTTCAACCCGTTGCGCATGACTCGCTCGCCTGGACGCAGAGTGCGTTCAACACCAACTGCCGGGGCTGCCACTCGCAAGGAGCAGAAGGAGCGGCACTGCCGCTCATGAACGCGAACTACTGGGCTGTCGCAACTGACGCAGTTGTGATCGAAGCGATCGCTCATGGTCAAGGTCGTTCAATGCCCGCATATCTGGCCGACGAGGGTGGGCCATTCACGTCGGCACAGATTGTCTCGCTCGTGCAGGGGATGCGTTCACTTTGGGGTGCGAAGGACGGTGCGACGGGCGGTGAAAGCGTCGCGATTTCTCCACGGGTGATCGCGGGCGATGCGGGGGCGGGCGCAGCGGTCTTTTCACAAGCATGCGCAGGATGCCACGGTCCGCAAGGCAGCGCTGGCAGCGTGATTGACCCGCTCTACTTGCGATTGATCTCTAACCAAGGACTCTGGAGCGCAACGGTCTACGGTCGCAGCGAACTTGGTATGCCAGCGTGGAACCAAGCGATGCCAAATCGTCCTACTGGTCTTACTGCGCAAGAAGTTGCCGATGTCGTGGGTTGGATTTCAGCTCAGCGCCCTAAACAGCAGAGAGTGAGCGATGCACCATGAGTGAAAGCAAAGAGAAATCCTGCGGATGCGGTGGTTGCGGATGTGGCAGTGCGCCCGCTGCCGCATCAAAGAGCGAACAGCGCCGGGGATTCATGTTCAAGGTTGGCGCAGGATTGCTTGGTGTTGGAGGCCTGCTCACCGCTCTTCCGATAGTCAGCTACCTCATTGGACCAGCGACGAAACGTTTCTCAAACATCTGGGTCAATCTTGGAGCGACTTCCAGTTTTCCAGCGGGCCAAACGCGTTTCGCGACGTTTCTGAATCCGATTCGGCAACCGACCGATGGCGACAGTGCCAAGACTGCCTGTTGGGTGCGCTGTATCGAAGCGGGGCAGTTTCAGGTGTTCGCGATCAACTGCGCACATCTTGGTTGTCCCGTTCGTTGGTTCGAGCAGTCCAAGCTTTTTATGTGCCCGTGTCATGGCGGTGTTTACTACCAAGATGGATCGCGCGCGGCCGGTCCTCCGCCCCGCGGACTCTTTGAATACGCGTGGAAGGTTGAAGGCGACGCCTTGCTCATCGATGCGGGGCGACTTCCAGGATTGGAAGAATCTGTATGAACTTTCTGAAAGGTTCTCTCGCGTGGATCGAAGAGCGCACCGGCGCCATGGCCTTCGTCGCTCCGCTGATGTTTCATCATGTGCCGCGCAACGCGAAGTGGTGGTATGTCTTTGGAAGTGCGACGCTCATGTTCTTCACGATTCAGATCGTGACGGGAGTCTGCCTCGCGACGGTCTACGCACCGAGCGCAGCGCAGGCCTGGCAGAGCCTCAACTACATCGACACTGAAGTGCCGATGGGATGGATGCTGCGCGCCCTGCACGGTTGGTCGAGCAACGCGATGGTTGTGATGATGGCGATCCACATGCTGCAGGTCTTTCTGCATGCTTCGTACAAGTATCCACGCGAATTGAATTGGATCACCGGGGTATTTCTCTTGCTCACGACGCTCGCGCTCGCGTTTACGGGGCAGGTCATGCGCTGGGATCAAGATGCGTACTGGGGACTCGGCATCGGCGCAGCAATCGCGGACCGCATCCCAGTCTTTGGTGATCAAGCGCGGGCGCTGCTCTTGGGTGGACCGATCATTGGTGGCGAGACGCTCAATCGGTTCTTTGCACTGCACGTGTTTGTCTTGCCGGGCGCGGCGATCGCACTTGTGGGATTGCACATGGTGCTCATCATCAAGAACGGCATCAGCGAGATGCCAAAGCCTGGCGCGGTGGTGGTGCCTTCGACCTATCGCAAGGAGTTTGAAGAACGCATGCACAAAGATGGTGTCCCGTTTGTGCCCGATGCTGCCCAGCGCGACATGGTCTTCTGCGGAGTCTGCTTGATTGGTCTCGTCGCGCTCGCGGCGTTCTACGGTCCATTTGGACCTGGCGGAATACCAGACCCCACCCTCATCAACACAAATCCTCGCCCCGACTATCCATTCATGTGGCTCTTTGGAGCGGTCAGTCTCTTGCCGCCGGCATCTGAAACTGCAATCATGTTGATTGCGCCTGCGATTGTGGTGCTCGTGCTTGTTGCTGTTCCATTCTTGTCGAATTCTGGTGAGCGCGCTCCGAGCAAGCGTCCGGCAATGGTGCTGCTCGCACTCGTCACCGTGACGGCGATCGCAGCGCTGACGTGGGAGGGCACCACTAGTCCTTGGTCCCCAGTGATGGATGGATGGTCGTCGCTTCCAACGCCGAGTGAGTTCACGAAGGGTCGAACACCGCTTGAGATGCAAGGCGCGGTCGTCTTTCAGTTCGCGCAGTGTCGCAACTGTCATTCGCTCGATGGGCGCGGCGGCAAGCGCGGTCCTGCCCTTGATGACATTGCAACGCGACTCTCGTACGACCAACTTGTGAGGCAGGTGCAGCAGGGCGGTGGCAATATGCCGGCGTATGGAAAGAACCTCGACAGCGCGCAAACTGCGGCGGTGGTGGGGTTCTTGTCGACCTTGCATCCATTTAATGAGCCCGATGCGATGACTCCTGGAGCACAGTTGCCACTTCCGTCAGGCGCTGCGACCATCCGCTGAGTGCGGCCAGCGCAATCTTCGCGAGTTGGAATCTCGATCCCTGGTTGATCGCTGCGATCTTCTGCGTCGCATGGCTCTATTGGCGCGGGGCGCGCGGACTCGTCGGTCGCGGGCGCGGATTTGCGCCGTGGCGCGCGCAGTGTTTCTTCGCGGGATTGCTGGTCTTGTTTCTCGCGCTTGCATCGCCAATCGATGCACTCGGGCACATGCTCTTGTGGGTGCACATGGTGCAACATTGGTTGCTAATCATGGTTGTGGCGCCACTGCTCTTGCTCGGCTCCCCTGCAGTGCCAGTGCTGCGCGGACTGCCACGAGTCGTGCGACGCAACGCGCTGGGACCATTTTTGGCAAGCCCGCTGCTACGCCGATGCTTCAATTTCGTCCTCAATCCAATCACTGGTTGGATCGCATTCGCAGTGATCAACTGGACATGGCATGCGCCGATCTTTTATGGATCGGCACTCGAATCATCCGTGATTCACCGCATCGAGCACGCCTCATTTCTCGCTGGGGCGTTGCTCTTCTGGTGGCAAATCGTGCAGCCGTGGCCGTGGCGAGCCCGGTGGTCTGATGCGGCGCTCGTGGTCTACCTGCTGAGCGCAGATGTGCAGAACACGATCTTCTCGGCGGTGATGTCATTTTCAGATCGTGTTTGGTATTCCAACTACCAGGCGACCGCACCTCTACTCGGACTTGATGCACTGCGCGATCAGCAGATTGCGGGAGCATTCATGTGGACCGCGGGTCAGTTAGTAATGCTTCCAGCCGCGATCTACTTGATTCTGCGGGCACTATCGCTGGTGCGCAAGCCAGCCGGGGGCGATCGAATGGCGGCTGCCGCGGCCCCGCGCATGGCGCAGAAACTCACTGGGCGTTTCGATCTGCTGCAGGTCAAAGCAATCGGCAGCGTGTTGCGTAGTCGTCGCACTCGCACCGTGCTGCGTTGGCTGCTGGTCGGCGCGGCACTCCTAATCGTGATCGATGGATTATGGGGACCGGCCGAAGGTCCGGCGAATCTCGCGGGAACTCTGCCCTGGACGCACTGGCGTGGAGTCATCGTGCTCGCCCTGCTCTTTGGCGGAAACTTTCTCTGTATGACGTGCCCTCTCATCGCGCCGCGCAATCTGCTGCGGCGATGGTGGCAACCGCGACTGCGCTGGCCGGCCCGACTTCGCTCGAAATGGATCGCAGTCGCACTGGTTGCCGCGTGGCTCGTCTGCTACGAAACCTTTGATTTGTGGGCGAGTCCATTCGCCACCGCACTCATCATCGTTGGATACTTCGCGGCAATTCTCGGAATTGACGGGCTCTTTCGCGGCGGAAGTTTCTGCAAGTGGGTCTGTCCAATTGGGCAGTTTCATATGGCGCAAAGCCTGGTCGCCCCCTTGTCGGTGTCGGTGATAAATCCAACGACCTGCGTCACGTGTGTTGGGCACGAGTGCATCCGTGGGTCAGCGCCTCAGGCTGCGAAATCGTCAAGTGTTCCACTCCGAATCGCAGTGCCTGGGTGCGAACTCGAACTCTTTCAACCGACGAAGCGCGGGAACCTCGACTGCACATTCTGTCTCGATTGTGTCGATAGCTGTCCGCACAGCAATGTGGGAGTGCTGACGGCGAGTCGATCGCTGAATCTCATCTCGAGCGCGCGCGGGTCATCCATTGGTCGCATTGCATCACGACCAGACGTTGCGGCACTACTCGCGCTGCTGACCTTCGGCGCATTCGCCAACGCGGCAGGAATGACTGACCCGTGGTTGAATTGGGTCGCGGCCCTGGCAGTTCAGGCGCGCAATCTCTCGACACTGCTCAATGCCACCCTCGTTGAAGCGCTCATCACCTTCGTGACTCTCGTGGTCATTCCTGCCGCAGTTCTCGCTGCCACCGCACTTGTGTCATCTCGTGCTGCAGCGCAACCCTGGCATGAGACACTCTGCCGCGGTGCGCACGCACTCGTGCCAATCGGGGCCGCAATGTGGTGCATCCACTGGTTCTTTCATCTTGCAACGAGTGCTTCGACTGGTGTGCCAGTGATTCAACGCGCGCTAAATGATGTTGGTTTGGGATGGTTCGGCGAGCCGCAGTGGGCAGCGTCGTGTTGCGGAGTCGTGCCACTGTGGCTGCAACCCGCAGAGTTGCTGCTTCTGCAAGTCGGCCTACTCACTTCGGGTTGGATGATCTGGCGTGGTGTCGGCGGTAGCGCTCGGCGATCAGTGATCGCAGCACTCCCATGGTGGTTCGTGAGTCTTTGCCTGTGGTTCGCCGGTTGTTGGATAATCATTCAGCCGATGCAAATGCGCGGGACGGCATCACTGTGAAGCGTGCGCTCGCCGTGCTCTCGATCACGATCGCCGCGCTTTCGTCGCGCGCCTTTGCGGATGGTGGCGCGGTTGTTGACCGCGGCCGCTACGGCGCATTCGATGTGACGGTCTTTCTCACGCCTATCCCGCCAACTGCAGGAAAAGTCGACCTCTCGATGTTGCTCTCGCGCGGTGGTGAGCCGCAGATTGATTTGCCAGTGCGGGTGCGCGCTGTGGGTCCGTCTGGGATCGTCGAAGAAGTGCAACTTGGTGCGGCTGAAACGGGCAATCGACTCTTGCGTAGTGGTTCACTCGCGCTCGAGATGGCCGGGACCTGGCACTTCACAGTGCAAGTTGGCAGCGATGCGAGTGATCGCGGCTCATTCACACTCAAGGTCGCACCAGCACCGCCACCGTGGCGTGCATTCTTGCCATGGATGCTGCTGTGGATTCCAGTTGCGATCCTCATGATTGCGCGCGAGGTATTGGTGCATCGACAACGCGTGGCACGACATGCGTGGGA